>DATJTW010000114.1:0-58420 GCA_035502995.1 Steroidobacteraceae bacterium
GTCGATCTTCTCGGGAGGCCCATCTCCGAATGCAAAGCGCTGTGCGTCCCGACCGCGCTGCATGGGCATCCGCATGGGAGCCCGGAAGGTACCTGGCGGTTCATCAGCGGAGGAGAGCCGCGCTGTCCGATGACCGAGTTGGGTTGGAAATCAGTGGGAGTGCTGGAACTGACTGCGTTGCCCAGCATCGATCGAAGCCGATGGGAGAACTGGGTCCGCGACGCTGACGTTCTGCTCGTGAACGGCGGTGACGCGGTGTACCTGTGCTACTGGATGCGGCAGTCAGGCCTGGCCGATCTGCTGCCGTCGCTGACTAACATCGTGTGGGTGGGATTGAGCGCGGGCAGCATGGTGATGGCGCCAAGGGTTGGAGAGGCTTTCGTCGAATCGAAGCCGTCCATCACGGGAGACGACAAGGCGCTCGGGGTCGTCGACTTTTCGATCTTTCCGCATCTGGAGAATCCGGGGCTGCCGAAGAACACGATGGCGCATGCGGAGCGATGGGCCAGGACGATCGGGAATGCGGCGTACGCGATTGATGATGAGACGGCGATCAGGGTGGTCGATGGGGATGTGGAGGTGGTGTCGGAAGGACGGTGGAAATACTTTGAAGGATGAGAGGAAACCTGAGCACGATCCCAGTCACAGTGTGCGAGCCATCGTCGATCGTGCAGAGCTACCGCGCCACAGAAGCGCCGCGGCCCGGGCATCTTGTCTTTGGTATTCGAACCGGGGGCGTGGTCGCGAATTGTACGCGGCGCCGCTCCGGAGGAAATGGTTGGTCAGGACGCGGGGCAGCCGGTTGTGCCTCCTTCTTCGTCGCGCGGTGAGATCGCCAGCAGTTTGACGACAGACTATCTGGCACCGCGACCTTTGTTAGCCACTCCGCGGCGCAACAACAAGAAGTCAGGATGTGCCCATGAAAATCCTGCTATGCCGGCCCAAGGCTCTTCCACCCGGGAAACGGGAGCATGCGCAGCGGCGTGCCGTCGAGTTGAATCCGGAAAACGACCTGGAGAGACGGTTCGTGGATCTGCCGGGTGGAGTCCGTCGCGGCGAACCGCGCCGCATCGTCGTGGTGAAAGGTCGCAAGTGGAAGCCGTCGGGCGTGGATCTCACCGTGTCTTTCCTCGACGGCGAAAAGAAAGACTTGCGGACGAAGATCCTGCTGCACATGAATGCCTGGGGGCGCGATGCGAACGTGAAGTTCGTGGAGACGGCCCGCCAGGGACAGGTGCGCATCGCCCGACTCAAATCGCCGACCACCATGGCGGGATACTGGTCCTACATCGGTACCGAAATCCTGGATGCGCCGGAAGACGAACCGACGATGAATCTCGAGGGCTTCCACATCGGCACCCCCGAGAGTGAATTCCGTCGCGTCGTGCGCCACGAGACTGGGCACACGCTCGGATTCGAGCACGAGCACATGCGCAGCGAGATCGTGAAGAAGATAGACCCGCAGAAGGCGTATTCCTTCTTCAAGCGCGACCAGGACTGGAGCCGGGAGGACGTCGACGAGCAGGTGCTGACCCCGCTGGCCAGCAAATCGATCATGGGGACCACCGAGGCCGATCCGGTGTCCATAATGTGTTACGACCTGCCGGCGTCGATCATGCGGGATCACAAGCCGATAAAGGGTGGCGACGACATCAACGAGCGAGACCATGCATTCGCGGCGAGGCTGTATCCGAAGCGGATGCGATCCACGGCATCCATCGATTCGCCGACGCCCGAGCCGGACGTCAACGCGTCGAAAGTGTCGAATGCGGAGGTTGAGCACGGCCCTGCGCGCTCCAGCGACACAATATCGCCGCGCCCGGCTATTCCAGTCGGCGACGCGCCCGATGTCTTCGAGATCGTCGTCCTGGACAAGTTCGATCCGGAACGGAAGGGTCCCGCGAACACGGATGGAGAGAAGTTCGCGCGCGTCATTGCGTCATATCGTGGCGCAAAGGCGGAATGGCCCATGCGGTTGCGAAGCGATCGCGGGCAGAAACAGACGAATTTCCGCGACATCATCACGACGCACGAACGAATAAAGAAATATACGAATCGCGAAGCAGGTTCGTTGCCCGATGGCGAGGAGCTGCTGGCATTCGGAGCACAGCTGTTCGATACGTTGTTCCAGGGAAACGTACGCCGCCTGTACGACGAAGCGCGAACCTGGCAAAGGCGCCGCCTGGACCTGGTGTTCACGTCCATGGTTCCGTGGATCGCCGAGAAACCTTGGGAATTCGCGTACGACGCGGACCGGAAGAGCTTTCTGGCGACGCAGGACGTTCGCTTTTCGCGAAACGTCCTCACGAGCATTCCGGCCGATCCCTTCGACGAGATTTCGGGACCCCTGCGCATACTGGTCGTTTCCGCGCAGCCCGTCGGCTTCGGCCGCCTGTCCATCGACCAGGAGAAGGACGCGATCCTGAACGGCTTCCGGCCTTTGATCGGCGCAGGACTCGCGACCGTCGATGCGTTGCCGCGGGTGACCCCTTCGGTACTGCACGGCCATCTGGACAATGGCAACTACCACATCGTGCATTTCATCGGGCATGGCACCTTCGACGAAGAGAGCCAGGAAGGGCGCCTCGTATTCGTCAACGAGCAGGGCGAGCAGTACGTGCTCGGGCCACGCAGTTTGAGAGAGATCTTCTGTTGCCGGGGACTGAAGCTGGTCTTCCTCAATGCCTGTGAATCCGGCCGCGGCGGCCGTGCTGATTTCAACAAAGGCGTCGCGCAGTCTCTGGTCGCGAACGGACTGCCGGCGCTCGTGGCGAATCAGTACAGCGTGCTCGATTCCTCTGCCACCTACTTCGCGCAGCATTTCTACTGGGCGCTGACCCAGGGCGCGACGCTCGGGCACGCCGCACGTGAAGCGCGAATCGCCGTGAACTACGCCGTTCGCGGCGAAAGCATCGATTGGGCCATCCCGGTCCTGTATGCGCGCAATCCGGATCAAAGGCTCTGTGTCCCGCCAGCGACGACTCAACTCAGACCGGCGACGCGAATCCGGCCCGCTGCGCGTCGATCCACGCGATCACACGCGAATCGAGTCGCCGTCTGGGACATGGACAATGTCTTCCCCGCGCTGGGAACGACGTTGGCGACGATGACGGCCGCGCAGGACAGGTTCGGCTTCGAGCTGGCCGACTTCTCCGTTCCACTCGATGTCTGGTCGATCGACGACGACTGGAAGAAGACCTTTCTCTGGGCGGAGAAACTGGTGGAGCGCATGGGCGCGGCGGCGGTCGAGATAGGCGTGGATCTCCTGTGTTGCGTTACCCGTCAATGGATGTGTGACAACGACACCGTGAACATCTACGGGTACACGGCGGCCGACGCCGAGGAGCCGATCGCGATCTTCTCCGTCGCAGGCTTCGACCAACTTCCGCCACAGGGAGCGGAGACCGATCGCGTGATCGCGAATGCCATGGTTGCCGCTCTCGCGGAATCCTTCGGCGACGCCGACAACCATACCCGCGGCAGCAAACATTGCCCGTTGTTCTACAACCCGCGGCGCAGCTATGCCCACCTGATCGAACGCCAGGCATTCGATGCGAAATGCCGTCGCGAGCTGCGCAAAAGTATGGGGCCGGATTTCGGTCCGCTCGAAGTCCTGCTGGATCTTTTCCCCTGACACTCCGGGAGCATTCTCATGGCCAAGGCAAGACGATCGACAGGAAAATCCGCCGTGAACGCGGCGATCACGGACGGTCGCGCAGACGCGCGCAAGGTCCTGGAATTCCGCGCGGCGCAGGCCCGGCGGCGGGAGAAGGCTGTCAGGAATTTCGCCAGGCTGCCCGCGCGGCGCCGCGGACCAGTGGAGGCGGCTTCTCCTCCCAGGCGGGCCCGCGCGCTCTTCGCGAAGGCGCCGAGCGCTGGCGTGCTCATCGCCGAGGGTGACTCCTGGTTCGACTACCCCTTCCACGATGTCTTGCAGATGCTCGAAGACGACTATCTGTACGACGTGGAGTCGGTGGCGCACAAGGGCGATTGCGTCGAGGACATGGCGCACTCGGGTGGGCAATTCGAGGAATTCGCGCGGCGCCTGGAAAAGCTGCTCCGGGCCAACAAGGTGCCCAAAGCCATCCTGCTCTCGGGCGGCGGCAATGACATCGCGGGCGACGAGTTCGCGATCCTGCTGAACCACGCCAGTTCGTCGCTGCCGACGCTCAACGAAGACATACTGCGTGGTGTGATCGACGTGCGATTGAAGAATGCATACGCACGCATCATTAGCGGGCTGACGGCCATCGCGCAATCGTATCTGGGCAGGCCCATACCGATCATCACGCATGGGTATGCGTACGCGCTGCCCGACGGTCGCGGCTTCCTCGGCGGTGCGTGGATATTGCCGGGCCCGTGGCTCGAACCGGGATTCCGCAAGAAGGGTCACGGGAATTTCGTGGAGAACGCCGGGGTCGTGCATCAGCTCATCGACCGCTTCAATGCGATGCTAACCAGCGTGAGTGCGACGGCTGGATTCGGGCACGTGCGCTACTTGAATCTGAGGGGGACGTTGTACTCCGACCCGAGCAATTACAAGTCCGACTGGGGCAATGAATTGCACCCGAGCAAGAAGGGATTCGAGAAGGTGACGAGAGAGTTCGCGGGCCTGTTGAGCAGGCTTTGATTGGATTCAGCCGGTTGGGGCTTGGTAGATAGAGAGAACGGCGCGCCTCTTTCTCGTCTTCGAGAGTTCGAATCTTCGCTCGCATCACCGGCGCTGAGACCCTTCGATGAGCTCGCGGTTTCCCCGGCGAGAGGGATTGTTCGCAGCGGGGGACCGCCGCTCACCCCTCGCTGTCGCTCGGGGCCACACTTCGTGTGTCCAACTTTGCTCCGCAAAGTTGTCGAACCCGGCTTTCTTATCTTCCAGGGTTCGAATCCCGGTCGGGCACCGCGAGCTGATAGCTCCGTACGCCGTCGAGAATTTGCGATGAATTTTGGCGGAGAGAGAGGGATTCGAACCCTCGAAGGGCTTTTGGCCCTTACACCCTTAGCAGGGGTGCGCCTTCGACCACTCGGCCATCTCTCCGGGGGGCGCAATCATAATGAGCCCGGGCGAAATGTGCCAAGAATCGAGCGAAATCGAGCCCGGACAGCGTCAGGCGGGCAGGCTTTCCCGATTGGTCGAGGGCTGGTCGTCGGACTGGGCATTGCCCTCGCCGCCGCGGCCACTCTTGATCCGCTCGAAGATCTCTTCGCGATGGACCGCGACGGTCTTCGGAGCGTTGATCCCGATGCGAACCTGGTTCCCCTTGACCCCGAGAACCGTGACGGTGACGTCTTCGCCGATCACCACTGATTCGCCAACTCTGCGCGTCAATATGAGCATGTTGAGGGCCCTCCGCAGAGCCTCTTCGTTCTTGCTGTCTGGACCCCCGCGACTGCGGCAGAACAGCGATGCGGAACCTTAACATCGGATAGGCGCGCGGGTCACGTGTGTCACCTCTCATAACGAAGATGACAGCGACCCTTACGCCAACCGCAAATCCGCGTGCAGAGATTTGACACAACCCTCGAGCCGATCCTCCGGCACGAGCACGGCGATCTTGATTTCGCTGGTGGAAATGAGCAGCGCTTTCACGCCTTGCCGCGCAAGTGATTCAAAGAGTTGCGTGGCAACGCCGGCATGAGAACGCATGCCCACGCCAACCACCGCGAGCTTCGCGACCTTGTCGTCGGCACTCAGGCGAGCACCGGGAAACTCCGCGGTTATGTTCTTCGCGAGGCGCTGCGCCTCGAGGAAGTCGTCGCGATGGACGGTAAATGACAAGTCCTTGAGGCCGTCGCGACCGGTGGCGAGCACGATCATGTCGACCTCGATGTTGGCGGCCGAGATGGGCTTCAGCACGCGCGCCACCGAGTCCGCGGCATCGGGCAAGCCCGATACGGTGATCTGTGCCTCGTCTCGATTGAACGCGATACCGGAGATGAGCGGTGCTTCCACGTTCGTTTCCTCCTTGCAGATGAGCGTGCCGGCGCCGGGGCGGAACGACGAGAGCACCCGCAGCGGCACGTTGTATTTCGCGGCGAATTCCACCGACCGCAGGTGGAGTACGCGCGAGCCCTGACCGGCGAGCTCGAGCATCTCCTCGAAGGAGAGGCGGTCGAGCCGGCGGGCCTCGGGGACCATGCGCGGGTCGGTGGTGTAGACGCCGTCGACGTCGGTGAGGATTTGGCACTCGTCGGCCTTGAGGGCCACGGCCAGCGCGACGGCGCTGGTGTCGGAGCCGCCGCGGCCGATGGTCGTGATGTCGCCGGCGTCGTCGATGCCCTGGAACCCGGCCACGACGGGGACGATGCCGGCGTCGAGGGTCTCGCGCAGGCGCTGGACTTCGACGTCGGTGATGCGCGCGCGGCGGTGGATGTTGGTGGTGCGGACGCGGACCTGTGCACCAGTGAAAGAACGGGCGGGGACGCCGATCTCGCACAGGGCCATGGCTAACAAGGCGATGGAGACCTGTTCGCCGGTGGCGAGCAGGACGTCCATCTCGCGCGGGTTCGGCTCGCGGGCGATGCCGGCGGCGAGATCGACGAGGCGGTCGGTGTGATCGCCCATGGCGGAGACGACGACGGCGATGTTGTCGCCGCGGGCGCGGATCTCGGCCACCTTGCCGGCGACGCGCTGGATGAGCTCGGCGGAGCCGACCGAGGTGCCGCCGTACTTTTGGACGATCGTCTTAATGGGGACGGACCCTGTTTAGTTGTAACAATCGGCTCACCACGCGTTCGCCCGGCCCGGCGATTGTTACAACAAATTAGGGTCCGTCCCCAATTATCAGGCGCCGAGCTTCGTGCGAACGAACCCTTCGACGCTGGCCAGCGCCGCGCCCAGCGCCGCGGGGTTGTTGCCGCCCGCCTGCGCGAAGTCCGGGCGGCCGCCGCCTTTGCCGCCGACCTGCGTCGCGACGCTGCCGACCAGCTCGCCGGCCTTCACCTTGCCGACCTGGTCCTGCGTCACGCCCGCGACCAGCGTGATCTTGTTAGCCGCATCGACCGACGCCAGCACGATGACCGCGCTCTTCAGCTTGTCCTTCAACTGGTCGACCGCGTTGCGCAGCGCGCCGGCATCGGCGCCGTCGACCTGCGCGGAGACCAGCTTCACGCCCGCGATGTCTTTCGCGCCGGCGGAGAGGTCCGTGCCCTGCCCGCTCGCGAGCTTGTCCTTCAGCGAGCGGTTTTCCTTCTCGAGCTGCTTGATGCGTTCGAGCGCGTCGGCGACCTTTGCCTTCACGTCGTCGCGATTGCCGCGCACCAGGCCCGCGACGTCCTTCACCAGCTGATCCGTCGCCGTGACGTAGTCGTACGCGCCCTGCGCGGTGACGGCCTCGATGCGCCGCACGCCGGCCTGCACGCCGCCTTCGCTGACGATCTTGAACAGGCCGATGTCGCCCATGCGGCCGACATGCGTGCCGCCGCACAGCTCCATCGAGAAGTCGCCGAAGCGCAGCACGCGGACGTCCTTCTCGTATTTCTCGCCGAACAGCGCGACCGCGCCTTCGGCCACGGCGGCGTCATATGCCATCTCGCGCGTCTCGGCCGGCGCGTTCGCGCGGATCTGCGCGTTCACGAGGTTCTCGATCTTGCGCAGCTCGTCCGGCGTGACCGGCGCGAAATGCGCGAAGTCGAAGCGCAGGCGGTCGGGCGCGACCAGCGAGCCCTTCTGCTGCACGTGGTTGCCGAGCACCTTGCGCAGCGCGGCGTGCAGGAGATGCGTGGCGGAGTGGTTCGCCATCGTCGCCTTGCGGCGGGGCGCGTCGACCTGCGCGGCGAGCTTGTCGCCCTTGCGGATCAGGCCCGACGTGACCTTGCCGATGTGCGAGAACGCGGTGCCGCGCTTCTGCGTGTCGGTGACCTGGAACTTCGCGCCGACGTTGCCGAGCTCGCCCGCGTCGCCGACCTGGCCGCCGGACTCCGCATAGAAAGGAGTGCGGTCGAGGATGACTTCGCCTTCGTCGCCGGCGTTCAAGGTGTCGACGACCTGGCCGTTCTTCAACAGCGTCGTGACCTCGCCGACGTCGGAGGTCGTCTCGTAACCGAGAAAGCTGGTCTTGCCGTCGACGGTGATGCCGCCGGTGAGATCCACGCCGAACTTGCTGGCCGCCTGGGAGGTGGCGCGCTGTTGTTCCATCGCGCGCTCAAACGCCGGCATATCCACGACATAGCCGCGTTCGCGAGCAATGTCGTTTGTAAGGTCAACCGGAAACCCAAATGTGTCGTAGAGCTTGAATACGACATCGCCAAACAACATGGGCTTTGGCGCACCTTCGGTTCGCAATGGAAGAGGGATTTTTTGCCAAGCGTCTCGTGCTACGACAAAGGCCTCCTCCAGGATGCCCATGCCGTTCTCGAGCGTGCGACCGAACTGCTCGCCTTCCTTGCGCAGCACTTCGCGCACGTAGTCCTGCTTCTCGACGAGCTCGGGATACGCGCTGCCCATGACCTTCGCCAGCGTGGTCACCAACTCCTGGAAGAACGTCGGGCTCTTGCCGAACTTGTGACCGTGGCGCATCGCGCGGCGCGCGATGCGGCGCAGGACGTAGCCGCGACCTTCGTTCGACGGCACGACACCGTCGACGACGAGGAAGCTGCAGGCGCGGATGTGGTCGGCGATCACGCGCAGCGACGGGTTGGTGAGGTCCGTAGCACCTAACAACTGCGCCGCGTGCCTGATCAGGTCGACGAAGATGTCGATGTCGTAATTGTTGGTGACGCCCTGCATCACCGCCGACACGCGCTCGAGACCCGCACCCGTGTCCACCGACGGCTTGGGCAGCGGCGTGAGCTTGCCGTCCGCGGAGCGTTCGAACTGCATGAATACGAGGTTCCAGATCTCGACCCAGCGGTCGCCGTCGTCGTTCGGCGAGCCCGGCGGGCCGCCCGGGATGTGCGCGCCGTGGTCGAAGAAGATTTCGCTGCACGGGCCGCAGGGGCCGGTGTCGCCCATCTGCCAGAAGTTGTCGGAGCCGCCGCCTGGTTTGTCGCCGATGCGCACGATCTTCTCGGGCGGCAGGCCGATCATCTTGTTCCAGAGGTCGAACGCTTCGTCGTCGGTCTGGTAGACGGTGACCATCAGGCGTGCGGGATCGATCTTCAGCGTGCCGGTGACGAAGTCCCAGGCGAAGCGGATCGCGTCCTTCTTGAAGTAGTCGCCGAAGGAGAAGTTGCCGAGCATCTCGAAGAACGTGTGATGGCGAGCGGTGTAGCCGACGTTCTCGAGGTCGTTGTGCTTGCCGCCGGCGCGCACGCAGCGCTGGCTGGAGACGGCGCGGACGTAGTCGCGCTTGTCCTTGCCGAGGAAGCAGTCCTTGAACTGCACCATGCCGGCGTTGGTGAACAGCAGCGTCGGGTCGTTACCCGGGACGAGGCTGGAGGACGCGACGACGGTGTGGCCGCGCTCGCGGAAAAATTCGAGGAAGGCGCGACGGACATCCGCCGCACTCATGAACGGTGTGCTGGGCATTCGGGGCTGGTGTTACGACTGATCCGGTTGGCCGCCGGGATCCGGGGTGTCGTCATCGACGTTCCCCTCCATGGCGGCGCGGATATGATCGTTTGAAAAGCCCCGGTATTGCAAAAATCTCGCCTGTTTCGCCCGTTCTTTGCGGTCTTTGGGGATTTCGGGGCCGAACTTCCGCTCCCGGACCTCCCGGGCACGGACTTTGAAGTCCGGCGCGTCCTCGCCTTTCACGGCTTCATCGATGTCCGACCGGGATAGCCCGGATTTCTGGAGCTCGTTGCGGATGCGGGCGGGGCCGTGACCCCGGCGGGCGCGATACGCGACGACGTTCTGGCCGTAGCGCTCGTTGTTCATCTTGCCCATCGATTCGAGGTCGTCGACGACCACCTCGCGTGCGTGCTCGTTGTACCCGCGCTCGGCGAGCTTCTTCTTCAGCTCGTGCGTGGAGTAGTCGCGCCGGGCCAGCAGCGTCACCGCGTAGTCGAACGCGTGGTTCAGGTCGTAGACCTGGTGCTCGCTCAATGGCGTTTTCGTGCCCGGCTTCCTCACGAGTCCTCGTTTATCGGGGTTCCTTCGAGTCATAGATGAGCGTCCCTGCTCTGAATACGCAACGAACGTTGCTGAAGTTCTTCACGTCTTCGGCCGGATCGCCGCCGAGCACGACGAGGTCCGCATCGGCGCCCGGCACGACGCGGCCGCGGCGCTCGCTTTCCTTCCAGCGCGCAGCGGGTGCGGTGGTGAGCGAGGCGAGGATCTGGGCGGGCGTCATGCCGGCCTTCTGCATGAACATGTATTCGTCCGTCGGGTCGTAGTCGTGCATGTAGCCGACATCGGTGCCGAACAGCACCTGGCCGCCCGCGGTGTGGAAGGCGCGCAGCTCTTCCAGCGTCGCGGCGACCAGTTTGTCGATGACCGGCGGCGGCACGTCCTGCTTGCGCAGCTCGTAGACCCAGAGCTTGAACGTCGGGATGACGGACACGTGGTGCTGGATCAGCTGCGCGACGACCGCGGCGTCCCAGGGATCCTTCTCGCCGAGCGTGGTGTGGACGAGCACGTCGACACCGCCGACGATCGCGGCGCGCACGGCCTCGAGGCTGGTCGGATGCGCGAGCACGAGTTTGCCCTGCGCGTGGGTCTCTTCCACGGCGGCGCGGATGACGTCCAGGGTCATGAAGCGCGGGGTTTTCCCGTCGTGCGAGGTGTGCAGGAAGAGCTTGGTGCCGTCGGCGCCGTTCGCCAGGTTCGCGCGCACGTTGGCGCGCGCTTCGTCCGCGCTCTTCGGCTGGTGCATGCGGGCGAGGACGTCGGCGGGCATGTCCGCGATGTAGATCGGCAGGCCATCCACCGGGTACAGCGGCAGCCCGACGGTGAGGACGCGCGGGCCGCGGACGTCTTTGCGGAGGCGCTCGCGCAGCGCGACCGTGTTCGCCTGGTCGGAGCCGGTGTCGAAGACGGTGGTGTAGCCGTACTTCGTGAGCATGGCATCGAGCGAGTTCGACAGGCCCCGGGCATCCGCATGTGCCGCGTCGTTCCAGACGGGCTCCATGAAATGCACGTGGCTGTTCTGGAATCCGGCGACGACGACGCCGCGACAGTCGGACGTCTGCGTGCCCTTCGGGATCGCGAGCCGCGCGTGCTGATCGGCGACGCCGACGACGCGACCGCCGCGCACCAGCACCGAGCCATTCAGCAGCGGCTGCGCATCGGGCGCGGTGTAGATCTTGTCCGCTGGAATGAGCAGCGGCTTTTCAGCCCCGGAAACGACCGCGGCCATGCTCGAAAGGATGGCCGCGAATATCCACGTCGCACGCATGTGAAGAACCCTCGATCGGTGGTCGACGCTGTTTGGACGCGACGACCACCGACCGGGTTGCGATGGGCCTTGCCGGTCAGTCTTCCTTGCCGCCGACGCTCTTCAGCTCCGGGCGGGCCGGCTTCTGCGGCACGAGCTTCGCGCGGATCTGGTCTTCGATTTCCTTCGCGAGCTCGGGGCGCGCCTTCAGGAACTCGCGCGCATTGTCCTTGCCCTGGCCGATGCGCTCGCCGTTGTAGCTGTACCAGGCGCCGGACTTCTCGATGATGCCCTGCGCCGAGCCCATGTCGATGATCTCGCCCTGACGCGAAATGCCCTGGCCGTACATGATCTCGAACTCGGTCTCGCGGAAAGGCGGCGCGACCTTGTTCTTCACGACCTTCACGCGCGTCTGGTTGCCGACCACTTCTTCGCCATTCTTGATGGCGCCGATGCGGCGGATGTCGAGACGCACGGACGAGTAGAACTTCAGCGCGTTGCCGCCGGTGGTGGTCTCCGGGTTGCCGAACATCACGCCGATCTTCATTCGGATCTGGTTGATGAAGATGACCATGGTGTTCGAGCGCGAGATGTTGCCGGTGAGCTTGCGCAGCGCCTGCGACATGAGGCGCGCGTGCAGGCCCATCTGCGGCTCGCCCATCTCGCCTTCGATTTCGGCCTTCGGCGTCAGCGCCGCCACCGAGTCGACGATGACCACGTCCACGGCGCCGGAGCGCACCAGCATGTCCGTGATCTCGAGGGCCTGCTCGCCGGTGTCCGGCTGCGAGACCAGCAACTCGTTCACGTTCACGCCGAGCTTCTCGGCATACGACGGATCGAGCGCGTGCTCGGCGTCGACGAAGGCCGCCGTGCCGCCGATCTTCTGCACTTCCGCGACGACCTGCAGCGTCAGCGTGGTTTTACCGGAGGATTCCGGACCGTAGATCTCGATGACGCGACCGCGCGGCAAACCGCCGATGCCCAGCGCGATGTCCAGGCCGAGCGAGCCGGTCGAGATGGCTTCGACGTCGTACGACGCCGCGGCATCGCCGAGACGCATGACGGAGCCCTTGCCGAACTGCTTTTCGATCTGACCCAGCGCCGCGGAGAGCGCCTTCTTGCGGTTGTCGTCCATACGATTCGATCCCCTTGCACGTGTTTTGATGTGGAAAAAAGGCTATCACAGCGTCCTGTATAAATACACAGGAAATCTGACGCGAATCACTGAATATTCGCGGGACCGTTTTCGCCATCCAGTGGCCACGAGTCGACGACACTGTATACGGAGCCCGCGTCTCCGCGACGACTCTCCATCAACACGAATCGATCGCAGCGCAGTCCGACTTTTTCCTCGAGCACGCGCGGCCAGGAAATTTTCGCCGCGTCGCGACGCCGCACTTTTCGCGCCAGCGTGAGATGCGGACGAAACGGTTTGCGATCCGGCGCAAATCCCGCGGCGATCGTCTGCTCGAACAGCCGCGCCGACAAATCCCGGGCCGACTCCGCCTCGGGCGACGTCGCGACGATCACCTCGGGCTTGTCCCAGTAGTCGAGCGCGTCGAAGTCGAGCGTGGCGGGATTGCCACGCACCCGCGCGGCCGCCGCACACAGCAGCGGCAATTTCTCTGCCGCCACCGCGCCGACGAAACACAGCGTTGCATGCAGGTTCGACGCCGGCACACGTTGCCCGCCGAGCTGTGCAACGAGTGGCGCCACAGCCTCGACCAGTCCCGCGCCCTGCGCCTCCGCCGGCTGCAGCGCGAAGAACAGCCGCAACATCGTCACGCGGGGATCTGGCCCAGGAGATTCAGCGCGTATTCCACGGCGCGGCGGCGCACCGCGTCGCGGTCGCCGTCGAACTTCACGAGATGGCCCTCGCACTCGAGCCGGTCCGCGGTGCGCTGCGCGAGCGCGAACCACACGGTGCCCACGGGTTTGCCCGGCGTCGCGCCGCCCGGCCCGGCGATGCCGCTGACCGCGATCGCGACGGTCGCGCCGGTGCGCGCCAGCGCGCCCTCCGCCATCGCCCGCACGACGGGCTCGCTGACCGCACCCTCGGCGTCGATCAGCTTCGCCGGCACGCCGACGTCGCGCGTCTTCGCCGCGTTCGAATACACGACGAATCCGCAATCGAACCACTCGCTGCTGCCGGCGATGTCCGTGCACAGCTTGGCGATCCAGCCGCCCGTGCAGGATTCGACGCTGACGAGCCGGCGCCGGCCCGCGTGCAGCCGCGCGCCGACGTCGCGCGCCAGGGCGGACAACACACTATCGGTGGGGACGCTCACGCGGCGAGAATACACCCCATGAGTACGCGCCCGCAGGAACACACGCCGATGATGCAGCAGTACCTGCGCATCAAGGCCGAGCACCCGAACACGCTCGTGTTCTATCGCATGGGCGATTTCTACGAGCTCTTCTACGACGACGCGCGCCGCGCCGCGAAGCTCATCGACATCACGCTGACGTCGCGCGGCCAGTCCGCCGGCGAGCCGATCCCGATGGCCGGCGTGCCGTTCCACGCGCTCGACGGTTACCTCGCGCGCCTCGTGCGCAAGGGCGAGTCGGTGGCGATCTGCGAGCAGATCGGCGACCCCGCGAAGAGCAAGGGCCCGGTCGAGCGCCAGGTCGTGCGCGTCGTGACGCCCGGCACCGTCACCGACGACGCGCTGCTCGAGCAGCGCCGCGAAACCTTGTTAGGCGCGGTGATCCGCCGCGCGGACCGGGACGGCGTGAAGTTCGGTCTCGCGTGGCTCGATCTCGCCGCCGGCCGCTTCACCGTGATGGAGACCGACGGCGCGGCCGCGCTGGAAGCCGAGCTGGAGCGACTCAAACCCGCCGAGCTGCTGGTGCCTGAGGATCAATATAAAGAGATCGGAGAACTCGTTCAGATTTCCCTGGCCGCTGGCGCCCAACGCGTGCGCCCGCCCTGGCACTTCGAACTGGCCAGCGCCTCGCGCCTGCTGACCGACCAGCTCGGCACGCTCGACCTGCGCGGCTTCGGCGCCGACGACCTGCCGCTGGCGATCTGCGCCGCCGGCGCGCTGCTGCAGTACGTGCGCGAGACGCAGAAGACGGCGCTGCCGCACATCACCAGTCTCGCGGTCGAGGAGCGCGGCGATGCGCTGCAGCTCGACGCCGCCACCCGCCGCAATCTCGAGATCGACGCGTCGCTGTCGGGCCAGGACTCCGCGACGTTGTTCGCGCTGCTCGACGCGACCGTGACACCGATGGGCTCGCGACAGCTGCGCCGCTGGCTGAACCGCCCGCTCACCAACCAGCAGCAACTGCGCCGCCGCTACCAGGCCGTCGCCTTGCTGGTCGACGCGCGCCGCTTCGAAGGGCCGCGCGAGCTGTTGCGCGCCATCGGCGACGTCGAACGCATCCTGTCGCGCGTGGCGCTGCGCAGCGCGCGGCCGCGCGATCTCACCGCGCTGCGCGCGTCGCTGGCGGCGCTGCCGGCGTTGCGCGCGTCCATGGCGAGGATCGAGGCGCCGCTGATCCGCGAGCTGACCGAATCCGTCAGCGAACACACGGACGTCGTCGACCTGCTGCAACGCGCGATCGCCGAGGAACCCTCGGTGGTGCTGCGCGACGGCGACGTGATCGCGCCCGGCTACGACGAGACGCTGGACGAGCTGCGCCGCATCTCCTCGCACACGGACGAGTTCCTGCTCGAGCTCGAAAAACGCGAGCGCGAGCGCTCGGGCCTGAGCTCGCTGAAGCTGGCCTACAACCGCGTCTCCGGCTTCTATATAGAAGTGTCGCGCTCCCAGGCCGACGACGTGCCCAAGGACTACATCCGCCGGCAGACCGTCAAGAACGCCGAGCGTTTCATCACGCCCGAGCTCAAGGGGTTCGAGGACAAGGTGCTCGGCGCGCGCGAGAAGTCGCTGGCGCGCGAACGGGAGCTGTACGACATCATCCTCACGCAGCTGACCGACCGGCTCGGCGCGCTGCAGGCCACGGCCGGCGCGTTGGCCGCGCTCGACTGCCTGGGTGCACTCGCCGAGCGTGCGGCGCAGCTCGGCTGGACGGAACCGCAGCTCGTCGCCGAGACGCGGCTCGAGATCCGCGGCGGCCGGCACCCGGTGGTCGAGCACTTCATCGACGGCGCGTTCGTGCCGAACGACCTCGTGCTCGACGCCGCGCGACGCATGTTGATCGTCACGGGTCCGAACATGGGCGGCAAATCGACGTACATGCGCCAGGGCGCGTTGATCGCGCTGCTGGCGCACGTCGGCAGCTTCGTGCCGGCGGACAAGGCAATCCTCGGCCCGCTCGATCGCATCTTCACGCGCATCGGCGCGGGCGACGATCTCGCCGGCGGCCGCTCGACGTTCATGGTCGAGATGACCGAGGCCGCGAACATCCTGAACAACGCGACCGACAAGAGCCTGATCCTCATGGACGAGATCGGCCGCGGCACGAGCACGTTCGACGGCCTGTCGCTGGCCTGGGCAGTCGCGCGGCACATCGCGCGCGTGAACCGCAGCTTCACCTTGTTTGCAACTCACTACTTCGAGCTGACCAGCCTCTCGCACGAGATGGACGGCATCGCCAACGTGCACCTCGACGCCACCGAACATCGCAACGGCCTCGTCTTCCTGCACGCCGTGAAGGAAGGTCCCGCGAGCCGCAGCTACGGCCTCGCGGTCGCGCAGCTCGCCGGCGTGCCGCGCGAGGTGATCGCGGCGGCGCGCGAATACCTGGCGGTGCTCGAGAAGGGCGGCGCCTCGGCGGCTCCCGAGACGGGCGTCACGCGGACGCGGTCGCGATCGGCCGCACCGACGCCGCAGGCGCAGCTGCCGCTCGAACCGCCGGCACCGCCGCCGCCGGACCCGCGGCTGCAGGAGCTCGAAGCCGCGCTGCGCGCCGTGAACGCGGACGACCTGACGCCGCGCGCGGCGCTCGATCTCGTGTACAAGCTGCGCGCGCTCCTCGGCTGAAGACCGGCCCGGCCGGCGAACCGCCCGCGCCCGGCGGGCCACCTTGCTAGGCCTAAAGCCCTACGACCACCGTTTTCGTGACGTGGCGCACCGGGAGCGTGCCGGCAGCCCATTAGGATTCCGCGCACTCATGCGCAACATAACCACGCTGCTCCTCGCGGGCACCCTGCTCGCCGCCTGTGGCGGCGGCGGCAAGAAGAACACCACTCCCCCGCCCGCGAGTTCGTCACCGCCCGACACGACGATCTCGAGCACGCCCGCCGCCGCGACCCGCGCCACGGATGCGCGCTTCGAGTTCACGTCCGCGACGTCGGGCGCTACGTTCGAGGCCAGCCTCGACGACGCCGCGTTCGCCGCGGTCACGAGCCCCGCGACGCTGAGCGGCCTCGCCGACGGCACGCACACGTACCGCGTGCGGGTGCGCGACGCGAACGGCGTCGTCGACCCGTCGCCGGCGACGTTCACGTGGGCCGTCGACCACGTGCCGCCCTCCGCGCGCATCGTGTTCCCGACCACCACCGGGTATTCCGACGCCACCGCGATTGCCGTCCGCGGCAATTCGAACGATGCGCATGGCGTGAGCGAGGTGCGCGTCAACGGCGTGCTCGCGACCACCATCGACAGCTTCCAGAACTGGCGCGCCGACGTGCCGCTGACGACCGGCGACAACCTGATCAGCGTCGACGTCACCGACAGCGCCGGCAACGTCGCGAACGGCGCCGCGGCCGCGACAGTCACGAACCACGGGCCGCCGGTGTATTCGCCGCGCGCGATCGACGTCGACGCGACCGGCCAGCGGCTGATCACCGTCGACGGCACATCCAACATCGTCTACTCGTTCTCGCTCGCGGACGGCACCTCGCGACTCGTGTCTCCCGCGTCGGCCGCCATCACGGCCGCGAACGGCACGTACAACCTGGTCGACCTCGTCGTCGATGCGCCGCGCAACCGCGCACTGCTGCTGGACGCCACCGTCAACGCGGTGATCGCGGTGGATCTCGCGAACGGCGCGCGGACCAACGTCGCGCCGGCCTCGCAGGCGTCGACGGACACGAACTTCGTCAGCGGGGCGGCGCTCACCGTCGACGGCGCGAACAACCGCGCCTGGGTCACGAATCCGACGAACAGCTCGATCATCGGCGTGGATCTCGCGACCGGCGCACGCAGCGTGGTGTCGAGCGCCACGGTCGGCACCGGTGCGCCGTTCGACCGGCCCGCCGGCATCGCCTACGACCCGGGCGTTCCGCGCCTGCTGGTCAGCGAGGGCAGCCGCGGCAACGGCCGGCCCGACCACATCTGGTCCGTCGATCCGGTCACGGGCAATCGCACCGTGTTCTCGTCGAAGGACGAATTGATCGGAACGGGCGTCACGCCGGAAAGTCCGACGCTGCTGCGATTCGATGCGCAGATCTCCCGCCTGTACGTCCTCGATGCGGATGGGCACCAGGTCTTCGCGCTCGACGGCAACGACCCGACGCGCATCGCCGTCGTGCCGCGGGTGCAGAATGCCATCCCGCGTTTCACCCGCACGCTGGCCGTGGGCACCACGCCCTCGTCCGGCATTTTCGTCGCGCAGTTCGGCGGCACCGTCTCGCGGTTCGACGGCCACACCGGCGTCCCGACATCGGTCGCCGACGCCAGCGTCGGCAGCGGCCTCGCGATGAGTTACCCGGAGGGCCTCGTCGTCGAACAGGCGAACGGCACCGCGTCGTCGCTGCTGCTGACCGACCGCAGCTACGGCTCCGTGATCCGCGTGAACCTCGCCACCGGCGCGCGCAGCGTCGTGTCGGGCGCGCAGTTCTCGAAGGGCACCGGCCCCGACATCTTCAACGTCAGCGATCTCGTGATCGATACGCGCGCCGGCGTCACCGGGCGCAAGGCGCTGGCGCTGGTCGACACTCCTTTGTATTCGGTGGTCAGCGTCGATCTCGAGACCGGCAACCGCACCGTGGTGCAGCCGCTGGGCGTCGACCTGACGAACGTCGGTTACTCGCGCTCGATGCGGCTCGATGCGCCGAACAACCGCGCGTATTTCTCGGTCACCGGCACGGGCGCGGACGCGCTGTATTCGCTCGATCTCGCCAGCGGCGCCGTCAGCGGCGTGACCGGCACGAGCCGCGGCACCGGCCACACGTTCCAGCGCGCCAGCACGTTCGTGATCGACGGCACCCGTGCGCTGGTGGGCGACGAAGGCCCCGGCGGCGTGTACGCCGTCGACCTCGCGACCGGCAACCGCAGCGAATTCGTCGCGCCTTGGGCCGAGGATCCCGAGCCGGGTGCGAGCGTGATGGGCGCGTCGTACCTGGACGCGGCGAATACCCGCTTGTTGGGCATGCGCGTGGCGTCGTCCAACAACCTGTTCTCGGTGTCCCTGGCCACCGGCGCGCAGCGCGTCATCTCCGGCGAGGACGCGGTGACGCACGAAATGCACGGCCGCGGCCCGATCCCCTATGGCGCGTTCGCGATGGACGTGAAGGAAGGCGTGGCGTACGTCGCGCATCCCTGGGCCGGCGCCGTGTTCGCGATCGACCTCGTCTCCGGCGACCGGACGATCATCGCGCGCTGACGAATCCCCGAAGCGTCATCCCCCGGTAACTCGTGGCAGATACCACTGGTTAGGCCCAAGCGCGGAAGTTAGGATCGCGCGGCACTTCTGGGAGGAAGACGAGAATGAAGATCGGGATGGCGCGCATCGGCGCGTGGTTGGCGTGCGCATGCTTGACATATGGCGGAGCCGCGGCGGCGCAGACCGTCGAGACCTTCGCCGGTGGACGGGTCATCGACAACATGCCGGCGCTCGAGGCGCCCATCGTGCCGCGCAACGTGGCGGTGAAGCCGGATGGCACGATCTTCACGGTGAACACGCGGACCATCAAGCTGATGCGCCGCGATCCCGCGACCGGGACCATCAGCCTCTACCCGGGAGCCGGCAACTTCTACAACAACACCGGCGTCTTCTTCCTCGACAACGCCGGCTATGGCTACGTCCTCAACGGAATCTCGCTGTACCGGCTCAACCTCACGACGTTGCAGGGCACGCGACTCGCCAACCTGCTCGTGAGCGGCGTCTGCACCGTGCATGGCGACATCGACCTGCAGTTCGCGGTCGATTCCACCGGCGCCGTCTATTTCACCGACTCACTCAACAACAGCGTCTGCAAGATCGCCGGCGTCGACGACGTCCGCCGGATCGCGGGCACGACGGTCGCCGGATTCTCGGGCGACGGCGGCCTGGCGCAGTTCGCGCAGCTCAACGGTCCGAATGGCATCGCTCTCGACGCGGCCAACAACCTCTACATCTCGGACAGCCTGAACAACCGCATCCGCAAGGTGAACGCCACCACCGGCGTGATCACCACGATCGCGGGTAACGGCACCTGGGCCTACGGCGGCGAGAACGTGCCGGCCGCGACGAGCTCCATCGCCGGCCCGACGCGCATCACGGCCGACGCCGCGGGCAACCTGTTCTACGCCGAGCGCGGCGCGATCCGCGTGCGTCGCCTCGATGCACAGACCGGTCTCCTGAGAACCGTCGCCGGCAATGGCTCGTTCTCGTCGATGGCGGTGGATGGCGGCCTGGCGACGCAGTCTCCCATCGGCGCGATCATCGACCTCGCCGTCCAGGCGAACGGCAACCTGCTGCTGGCGGAGGACCAGGGCAGCTCGCGCATTCGCGTCGTCACGGCGAGCACCGGCATCCTCAGCACGATCATCGGCAACGGCATGATCTACTGGTGCGGCGAGAGCTCGTTGCCGCGCGATGCCTGCCTCAACGAACCGCGCGGCGTTGCGCCGGACACGAACGGCGACGTCTACATCTCCGATACGCAAAACGCGCGGGTGCGTCGCTACTCGGCCGCCACCGGCCAGCTGACGACGATCGCCGGCACGAGCATGACGTCCGTCATCGACGGCAGCTATACCGGCGACGGCGGTCCGGCGATCAACGCGCGCTTCGGCGGCCCGATCGGCGGCGTCGCGCTCGATGCGCTGGGCAACGTCCACCTGGCGACGCGCGGCATGTTGCGCGTCGTGAAGATCGACAAGAGCACCGGGCTGATCTCGACGGTCGCCGGCTCCGGAACGTACGGCTTCTCGGGAGACGGCGGTCCTGCAACGGCGGCGGCCACGCGGTTCGCCGACTATCCGGTGTTCGATCGGGACGGCAATCTCTACTTCAGCGACGTCTACAACAATCGCGTCCGCAAGGTCACCATCGCCACCGGCATCATCACCACCGTGGCCGGCAATGGGCTGACCAGCGGTGCGCTCGGAGACGGCGGCGCGGCGACTTCCGCTTCCCTGTCCTCGCCGGGCGGTCTCGGCTTCGACCGCAACGGAAACCTGCTGATCGCGGACACGCAGCATTGGCGGATCCGCCGCGTGGACAAGACCACCGGCGTGATTTCGACGGTCGCCGGCAACGGCACGCCGTCCAACACGGGTGATGGAGGTCTCGCGACGGCTGCGGGCCTCAGCAGCTTCACGAGCTTCGCGGTCGATCCGGGCGGCAACATCACCGTCATCGCCGCCAACCGCGTGCGGCGCATCGACGCGACGACCGGCCTGATCCAGGCGCTGAACGTGCCGTCCCAGTCGCCCGAAGGTTTCCAGATCTTCCGCGCGGACCAGATCGTCTTCGATGCCACCGGCAATCTTTATCTCGGCGGCTACGAGGTGGTGCACAGGATCACCGGACTGCCGTTCTCGCCCGCGGATTCGACACCGCCGGTGATCCAGCCGACCGTGTCCGGCCCGCTCGGCGCCAATGGCTGGTACACCGGCGACGTGCAAGTCACGTGGTCGGTGACCGATGCCGAGTCGACCGTCACGACGAAGAGCGGCTGCGACGCGGTCACGGTGTCGCAGGACTCGGGTGGCACGAGCTTCACCTGCAGCGCGACGTCGGGTGGCGGCACGAACTCGAACAGTGTCACCGTGAAGCGGGACGCGACGGCTCCCACTCTCGTGTTCGGCGCGCGTATCCCGGCCGCGAACGCCAATGGATGGAATGGCAGCGATGTGAGCATCGCCTACGATGCCAGCGACGCCGTGTCGGGCATCGCGTCGACGAGCGTCGCGTCACCCCTGCTCTTCTCGAACGAAGGCATCGGCATGAGCCAGTCGGTGACCGTCACCGACAACGCCGGCAATGCCGCCACGTTCGACAGCCCCGCCGTCAGCATCGACCGGACGCCGCCGATCGTGAACGCCTCCGTGTCCGGCACGCCCGGCAACGACGGCTGGTACGTCGGCAACGTGCAAGTGGGCTGGTCGATCAGCGAGATCCCGGCGAGCATCGAATCGACCAGCGGGTGCGGCACGACGGAGGTCGTCCTCGATACCGCGGGCACGAGCTTCACCTGCACGGTGACTTCGGCCGGCGGCACGGCCAGCGCATCGACCACGGTGAAACGCGATGCCACGCCGCCGGCGCTGGCGTTCGGCGCACCCGCGCCGGCCGCGAATGGCAGCGGCTGGAACAACACGACGGTCGACGTGGGCTTCGTCGCGAGCGACGTCACATCCGGCCTCGCGGGCACGAGCAAGGCGAGCCCGCTGACCTTCGCGAACGAAGGCGTCGGTCTCACGCAATCGGTCACCGCGACGGACGCCGCGGGCAATTCAGCAACTTTCGTGAGCCCGGCGCTGAACATCGACAAGACGGCGCCCGTCATCACGCCGACCTTGGTCGGGACGTCGGGCAACAACGGCTGGTACCGCGGCGACGTGACGGTGGACTGGTCGGTGAACGAGTTCCCCGTGAGCCTCGTGTCCAGCACGGGCTGCGAATCGAGCACGGTGACCGCCGACACCAGCGGCGTCGGCCGCATTTGCTCCGCCACGTCGCAAGGCGGGACCGCGACTGGTTCCGTCACCATCAAGCGTGACGCGACACCGCCCACGCTGTCGTTCGGTTCCTTCTCGCCGGCACCGAACGCGAGCGGCTGGAACAAGACGAACGTCACCGTGCCGTTCACGCGTGCCGACGCGCTGAGCGGTGTGGCATCGACCAGCGCGACGAGCCCGCTGACGATCAGCGCCGAGGGCGAAGCGGTCACCGGCCAGGTGACCGTCACCGACAACGCCGGCAACTCGCAGACGTTCTCGACGGCGCCGCGCAACATCGACAAGACCGCGCCGGTGGTCGTCATCACCGCACCGGCGAACGGTGCAACCTACGGCTTCTATCAGGACGTGGAAGCGGCGTACTCGTGCACGGACGTCTCCCTGGTGTCCTGCACGGCGCCGACACCGGAAGGCGACTACATCAACACCAAGGTCGACGGTTCGAAGACCTTCAAGGTCACGGCCAAGGACGCCGTCGCGTTCACGACCAATGTGACCAACACCTATAACGTCGAGCAGCACTTCAACTTCGACGGCTTCCTGCCGAACGTCGTGCCGCCGCCGTCACCGAACCTGGTGGCGAAGGGTAGTTTGGTGCCGATCCGCTGGCGGTTGCCGGATGGACACGGTGGCTACGTGAGCAACCCGGCGTCGTTCACGTCGGCGACGGTGCAGTCGTATTCGTGCAGCGGCACGGTGGTGCCGTTGAACGATCCTGCCAGCGGCGCCGCGGGCATCAGCTTCGACCCGGCGACCAAAGTGTTCACCTACAACTGGCAGACCAGCACGAGCTGGACGAACTGCCGCAAGCTCGTGATCAAGCTGAAGGACGACTCGCTGCACGAGCTGATCTTCAAGTTCCAGTAATTGGGGACGGACCCTATTTAAGTTGTAACAATTGACGGCCGCGCGAATGGCGACATTCGCGCGGCTTTTTCACGTTCCGTCGCAGAGAGCGCCTCCACTAGGCTCGCTCTCATGCCGCGCGTGCACCGAGTGATCGCCCCCGGGCACTACTACCACTTCTACAACCGCGGCCATAACCGGATGCAGCTGTTTCACGGCCGCCGCGACTACATCGCATTTCTGTGGCTTCTCGCCGAGGCGATGGACCTCGTACCGGTTCCGCTGTTCGCGGCCTGCTTGATGCCCAATCACGTCCACTTCGTCTTCAGCCCACTCGAGGCCGACGACCTGGCCCGTTGGGCACATTGGCTGTTCACGACTCACGCGGGCCGATATCGCCACCAACATCAAACTTCGGGCAGCGTCTGGGGTGGCCGGTTCAAGACGTCGCTCGTCCAGGACGACCGCCATCTGCTCACCGTCCTGCGCTACGTCGAACGGAATGCGCTGCGTGCCCGGCTGGTGGAGCGCGCGGAACGCTGGGAATGGGGAAGCGCGAGCTGGCGAACGTGGGAGACGTCGCCGCTGTTCGTGGCATCGCCGCCGATTGCGCTGCCGGACCGCTGGTTGGAGTTCGTCAATGCGCCGCAGACCGCGGAGGAAGTCGCGGCGATCCGGCGCTCGCTCGAGTGTCAGTTGCCGTTCGGGGACGACGAGTGGCGTGACGCGAAGGCGCGCGAGTTTGGGATCCGGTTGTCTGGCGCGCCGCGCGGTCGCCCACGGCGGCCGATTGTTACAACGAAATGAGGGTCCGTCCCCATTAAACCGTCACAACAACGCCGTCGACGGCCGACTCGATCCCCACTTCGCGACCCGTGAACCTCTCGATCACCGCCGCGTTCGACCGCAAGTGCGAACTCGACGTCACGCCGCGGAACCTCCCGCCCGCTCCCAGCGCCATCGGCAGCAGCAGCTGATCCGCCAGGTGCTCGCCGACCGGCGCCGTCGCGGCAAGATATGTCGCAGCTTCGCCCGCGGCCGCGCGCGCGACGTCCTCCGCGCGTACACCGCGCTGGCCGAACGCGGTCGTCACTTCGGTCACGTGTTCGTGTTCGAGCGTCACGGTCAGCGCGTTGCCGGGGCCGACGTCGTTCGACAACGCCCGCACGTGCAGCTGCTCGCGCGGCCAGCCGAGCATCTTCCCCACGATCTCGAGCTCGCGCGTCGCGACGTGCGACGGCACCGCGGCGACATGGGCCTCGGCGTAGCAGCGCCTCGCGGCACCGCGTTCCATCAGCTCCAGCGAACCGAGCGTCGCGGGCTCGATCCGCACGTGGACCTCGCCGCCACCCCGCGGATAGAACCCCGGTCGCACGAGATCCAGCGCAACCTGCGCACCGAGCCGCGCCAGCAGCGGCAGGAACGCACGTGCCAGGAAATCGAAAGGCGGTGCCCCCGGGTTGTGCGTGCCGCCGACGATGCGGACACGGCTCACCGCCGCGGCGGTCAGCAGCGGCGGCAACACCGTCTGCAGGACGAGCGTCGAACTACCGGCGCTGCCGATGTCGAATGCGTAGTCGCCGGCGCGCAGCGTGCCGGGTCGGAACGTCAGCTCACGCGACTCGAGCGCGGCGCCTTCGACGACCGCGTCGCTGATGCGCGCGGCGGCTTGCACGGCAGTGAGGTGCGCCCGCCGCAACCCGGGCTTGTCGCGATTCGCCCGGATGTTCACGATCCGGAACGGCTGCTGCGTGCAGATCGACAACGACAGCGCCGAGCGCAGGATCTGTCCGCCGCCCTCGCCTTCCGCGCCGTCGATTTCGATCATGGCGGCGCGCGGCGGATTCAGCCGCCGCCGAATCGGCCGCGACTCAGGAACTCGCCCACCTCGTCCGCGACACGCGTCGACAGCAACATGCCCGAATGACTGACCGGCAAAGTCAGATGCGCGCTGTGCCCGGGTAGTTTGGTCTCGCGCACGGCGACCGTGCCGTCTGACGGTTCGGCGAAACGCGAGAACAGGCGGCCCAGCCCCATCGGCCGCGTGCCGGCGATGCAGCCGAGCTCACGCGCCGCGTTCCAGGCGCGCGGGCGCGCGGGATTCACCAGTTCGTCGGCGACCGCGCGGCCGAGCAGCGGCGCCAGCAAGCGCAGCCCGGCGACGCGTTTCGCGGTCTCGCTGCCGAGCGTGGGCGAGCCGAGCAGGACGGCGCGGCCTTCGGGGATGGCGCGCGTCTGCTCGAAGTAGCGGCACAACACGAGGCCGCCGAGACTGTGCGCGACGAAGTGCACGCGATCCGCGTCGATGCGCTCGACGAAGCGCGCCAGTCGCTCGACGATCGCCTCCATCGGCGCGCCGACAGAGGGATAGGAGAACCGGTGCCCGACGAAGCCATGGCGCGTGGCGAGTCGCCGACCCATCAGTGCGAACTCGGCGCCGTTGAGCCACAGACCGTGGACGAAAACGGCGGCGGTCCTGGGGCCGGCGATCCTGGAGGCGGCGCTGTCGGGGACGTTCCTCATGGTCGTCGCAACGATCGTCTAGGTGCGCCGAAGCGCGCAAGTCCCGCCGATTGTTACAACGAAAATAGGGTCCGTCCCCAATTACGTCGGCGGCGGCGTCCGCACCCGCACGTGCACTTCGCGCAGCTGCTTCTCCGACACTTCCGTCGGCGCATCCGTCAGCGGGTCCGCCGCGGTCTGCGTCTTCGGGAACGCGATGACGTCGCGGATGCTGTCGGTGCCGGTCATGTGCATGACGATGCGGTCGAGGCCGAACGCGATGCCGCCATGCGGCGGCGCGCCGTACTTCAGCGCATCCAGCAGGAAGCCGAACTTCAGCTGCGCCTCTTCCGGCCCGATGCCCAGCAGGTCGAACACGGTCGACTGCATCTCCTGGCGGAAGATACGCACCGAACCGCCGGCGATTTCCGTGCCGTTCAGCACCAGGTCGTACGCCTTGGCGAGCGCTTTCTCCGGCGACGCCTTCAGCGCCGCCGCGTCGTCGTTCACCGGCGAGGTGAACGGGTGATGCATCGCGACCCAGCGCTTCTCGTCCGGATCCCAGTCGAACATCGGGAAATCGACGACCCACAGCGGCTTCCAGCCGGTCTGCGTGATCTTGAGATCGCTGCCGACCTTCAGGCGCAACGCGCCGATCGCATCGCTGACCACCTTCGCGCTGTCGGCGCCGAAGAAGATCAGGTCGTTGTCCTGCGCGCCCGTGCGCTCGAGGATGCCTTTCACGGCGTCATCGCTCAGGAACTTCACGATCGGCGACTGCAGGCCTTCCTTGCCCTTCGCCTTGTCGTTGACCTTGATGTACGCGAGGCCCTTCGCGCCGTAGCGCGCGACATACGCGGTGTACTCGTCGATCTGCGAGCGCGGCAGCGCGCCGCCGCCCGGCACGCGCAGCGCCGCGACGCGGCCCTTCGGATCCTTCGCCGGCGCGGCGAACACTTTGAAGTCGCAGTTGGCGACGAGATCGTTCACGTCGACCAGCTCGAGCGGGTTGCGCAGATCGGGCTTGTCCGAACCGTAACGACGCATGGCTTCTTCGTAGCTCATGCGCGGGAACGGGTCGGCGAGATCGACGCCGATGCCGTCCTTAAAGAAGTGGCGCGTCAGCTTCTCCATCGTCGTCATGATCTCGTCCTGCGAGAGGAACGACGTCTCGATGTCGAGCTGCGTGAACTCGGGCTGGCGCTCGGCGCGCAGGTCCTCGTCGCGGAAGCATTTGACGATCTGGTAGTAGCGATCGAAGCCCGCCACCATCAGCAGCTGCTTGAAGATCTGCGGTGACTGCGGCAGCGCGAAGAACTTGCCGGCATGCGTGCGCGAGGGGACGAGGTAGTCCCGCGCGCCTTCGGGCGTGGCCTTCGTCAGCACGGGCGTTTCGATGTCGACGAAGCCGGCGTCGTCGAGATAGGCGCGCATCGCCCGCGTGATCTTGTGACGCAGGCGCAGGCGCTTCGACATCTCCTCGCGGCGCAGGTCGATGTAGCGGTACTTGAGGCGCACTTCCTCGCTGACGTGTTCGTCGAGCTGGAACGGCAGCGGCTCGGAGCGGTTGAGCGTGACGAGCTCGCGCGCGAGCAGTTCCACCTGGCCCGAGGCGAGGTTGGCGTTGGCCGTGCCGGCCGGGCGCTCGCGCACCAGGCCGCGGACCCTCACGACGAATTCGTTGCGGAGTTTCTCGGCCTCGTTGAACTGGGCCTGGTTGTCCGGGTCGAAAACCACCTGGAGGAGGCCTTCACGGTCGCGCAGGTCGACGAAGATCACGCCGCCATGATCGCGGCGCCGATGGACCCAACCGGCAACCGTAACCTCTTGACCGATCAGTGATTTGTTGACCTGACCGCAGTAGTGAGAACGCATGTGGACTCGAGCCCGGAAGTACGGAAAAGGGCGGCGATGTTAACGGTTCAGCACCACGTCAGGAAAGCCGCCTTATCGTAGACTCCATCACCTTCAAAACGGCACCCAAACGCATGTTCAAACACCTCGTTGGCTCCCTCGTCGCTTCATTGGCGCTCGTCGCCGGCTTCGGCACCACGGCGCAGGCCGCGGGCTGGGAAGCCGGCAAGCACTACGACATCCTGCCGCAGGCCCAGCGCACGAACGTGGCGCCGGGCAAGGTCGAGGTCATGGAAGTCTTCTCGTACGGCTGCCCGGCCTGCGATCACTTCCAGCCGATCATGAAGCGCATCAAGGCGTCGCTGCCGCCGAACGCGCAGCTCGTCTATCTGCCGGCGTCGTGGAACGCGGGCGAGAACTGGCCGACGTTCCAGCGCGCGTATCTCACCGCGAAGTCGCTCGGCGTCTCGGAGAAGGCGCACGACCAGATGTTCGACGCGATCTGGAACACCGGTGAGCTCGGCATCCTCGAGGGCACCACGACCGGCGCTCTCAAGAAGAAGCTGCCGAGCATCGAGGACATCGCGCGCTTCTATCAGAAGACCACCGGCGCGAAGGCCGCGGACTTCGTCGCGGCGTCGAAGTCGTTCAGCGTCGATCTCAAGATGCGTCAGGCCGATGCGCAGATCATCGCGATGAAGGTCACGGGCACGCCGACGCTGGTCGTGAACGGCAAGTACCGGCTAAACAACAACAACCTCACGACGCCCGACGATTTCATCGGGGTGGTGAAGTTCCTCGTCGAGAAGGAATCCGCCGCCGCGAAGCCGGCGTCCGCGCCGGCCCCGGCCGCCACGCCCTCGCCGCAACCCGCCAAGAAGTCGTAATCGGGACAGTCCGTCGGTCGTATACGACCGACCCTGGCAAACGGGGACAGTCCTCAATTGCGGAGATACCAGGCGTAGTCGAGGTCGCTGACCTCGGCGGAGAAGCGCGTGAACTCCTGCTCCTTGATCGCCAGGAAGACCTTCACGAACTCCGGCGACAACGCCGACGCGAGAAAATCCGAGCTCGCCGCGCCGTCCAGCGCCTCGCGCCACGTCCGCGGCAACTCCTGCTTCATCGGCAGCGCATAGCCATTGCCCGACACCGGCGGTCCCGGATCGAGCCGACGCTCCAACCCATGCGCCGCGGCGGCCAGCACGCTGGCAACGGCGAGATACAGGTTCGCATCCGCCCCCGCGATCCGGTGCTCCACGTGCCGCGACACCGCCGGCCCCGCCGGCACACGCAGGCTCACCGAGCGGTTGTTGATGCCCCAGATCGGCGCGACCGGCGCATAACTCTCGCTGACGAAGCGCCGGTACGAATTCGCGTTCGGCGCGAACACGGCCATCGACTCCGCCATCGTCTGCTTCATGCCGGCGATCGCGTGCCGCAACTCGGGCGTGCCGGCCGGATCGTCGCTCGCGAATACATTCACGCCGCGCGCGTCGTTGACGCTGACGTGCACGTGCAACCCGCTGCCGGCGCGCGCCGTGAACGGCTTCGCCATGAAACACGCCACCAGCCCGTGTTTCTGCGCCGCGCCGCGCACCGCGCGCTTGAACATCACGGCCTCGTCGACCGCGCGCAACGCATCGTCGCGGTGATGCAGCGTGATCTCGAACTGCCCGGGCGAGTATTCCGACATCAGCGTCTCGGTCGGCAGGCCCTGCGCGTCGGCGGCGCGGTAGATCTCGTCGAAGACCGGCGCGAGGTCGTCGAGCCGCTGCAGGCTGTACGCGTCTATCTTCTGGCGCTCGCCGGCGCGGCCGCCGCCCGCGGGGGACAGCCGGCCGCCCTCCTCGCGCAGTAGATAGAACTCGAGCTCGCAGGCGACCACCGGCCTGAGTCCTTCCGCCGCGAACCGCTCGAGCACGCGCACCAGGCAATGCCGCGGGTCCGCCGCGGCCGGCGCGCCCCGGCCGTCGAACATGGTCAGCATGAGCTGCGCCGTCGGGGCGGCCAGCCACGGCGCGCGCACCAGCGTGCCGGCGATCGGCCGCGCGCACATGTCGGCATCGCCGGTGTCCCAGACCAACCCGGTGTCGTCGACGTCCTGCCCGGTGATGTCGAGCCCGAGGATCGAACCGGCCACCTGCCGGCCCGAATCGAAGATGCGCACCAGTTCCTCGCGCCGCACAGCCTTGCCGCGCGGCACGCCCGACGGATCGGTGATGAAGATCTGCACCTGCTGCACGTCCGGATACCGCGCCAGGAAGGTCGCGAGCTCGGCGCCGTCGGCGATGCGGATGCGCTCAGTCACGGCCGGCCCCCGTCTCGCGCAGGAAATCGTGCAGGTGCCCGAGCAGCAGGTCGGCGTGCGCCGAGGTGGTCACGGGCGAACACAGCATCATGTTGTGGAACGGCGTCAGCAACACGCCGCGGTTGAGTAGATAGAGATGGATGGCGTGCTCGAGCTCCGGCCAGGCCTGGCGCTCGGATTCCGCGCCGTCGCGCGGCGGCCTGCCGAAGCCGAACTCGAGCCGGGCGCCGACGCGCGACACGTGCCAGTCGAGCGACTGCGCCGCGAACACGCGGCCGAGCCCTTCCGAAAGATAAGTCGCGGTCGCCTGCATCGCGTCGTACGCGGCCGGCGTCATCAGTTCGTCGAGCGACGCCTCCAGGCAGGCCAGCGCCAGCGCGTTCGCCGACAACGTGGTGCCCATGCCGGAGTGTCCGCCGGCGCGTTCCTCCTGCACCCGGCGCATGCCCGCCTCGACCTCGGCCGTGAAGCCGAACACCGCGCAGGGCATGCCGCCGGCGATCGCCTTGCCGCACACCCACAGGTCGGGATCGAGCGACTGCGCCTGCGAATACCCGCCGCGCGCCGTCGACAACGTGTGCGTCTCGTCGACGATCAGCAACGTGCCGTAGCGGCGCGTCAGCCCGCGCAGCGAGGCGAGGAACCCCGGCTGCGGCAATACCATGCCGATGTTGGTCATCACCGGTTCGGCGATCAGCGCCGCGGTGCGGCCGCGCCGCAGCACCTTCTCGACGGCCTCGAGATCGTTGAACGGCACCGCGTCCGTCGTCGCGGCGACGTCGTGGTTCATGCCGATGAGGCCGGCGCGCGCGCGGGCGCCGCCCTTGTCCGCGAGCTCGGGCAGGCCGCGCACCAGCGTCTCTTCGACCGTGCCGTGATAACAGCCGTCGAACACGAGGATGCGCGCGCGGCCGGTGATCGCGCGCGCCCAGCGCAGCGCCGCGCGGTTCGCGTCGGTGGCGGTCTGCGTCATCTGCCAGAACGGCAGGCCGAACGTCCGCGCCAGCTTCTCGCCGACGCGCGCGACGCGCTCGGCCGGCAGCATCGACGTGATGCCCGCGGCGCCCGTCTCCGCCAACGCGCGGGCGATCGGCGGCGGCGAGTGGCCGAACATCGCGCCGGTGTCGCCGAAGCAGAAATCGACGTAGGCATTGCCGTCGACGTCCTCGACCTCGACACCGCACGCGCGCCGCACGAACAGCGGGTGCGGCGTGCTCCAGTCGCGCATCCAGTGCATGGGCACGCCGTTCAGCCAGTGCTGCGCGCTGGCGCGCGCGAGGCGCGCGGATTCGGCGTGATTCGTGGTGAACGCGGCGCGCTCGCGGGCGTCGACGGCCTGCAAGGCCTTGCTGTCGATGCCGGGGCGCCGCGCGTAGTTCACGGCCGGTCTCAGCGGCGCGGACGTTTCGCTGCGCGCGCCTTGGCCTTGGGCTTCGACCGCGCCTTCACCGGCTTGGCCGGCTCCGCTTTCGGCGCGTCGGTCTTCGTCTCGGCCTTGGCTTCCGCCTTGGTCTCGGTCTTCGCCTCGGACTTCGACTCTTCCTTCTCCGCACCGGCGAGGTTGCGCTTGTTTTCCTTGTCCGACTTGAAGTCCGTCTCGTACCAGCCCGAGCCCTTCAGCCGGAACACCGGCGCGGAAATCAGCTTCTTGAACCCGCTCTTGCCGCAGTTCGGGCACTTCTTGAGCGGCTTGTCGGAAATCTGCTGCAGCACTTCGTCGCGGAAGCCGCAATGAGGGCATTCGTATTCGTAGAAAGGCATGGCGCGAATTATAGCCACTCAGGCGCGCGCGACGACCAGCACTCCCGCGACGATCAGCGCCGTGCCGATGGCATACCGGCCCGTGATCGTCTCGTTGAAGAGAAAGTAACCGGCCGCCGGCACCAGCACGAAAGCCAGCGCCATGAACGGATAGGCGCGCGACAGCGGCACGGTGGTCAGGATGCGCACCCACAGCAGCGTCGCCCCGCCGTACAGCGCCAGCGCCAGCCACATCGTCGGCAGCTTCGCGACGTCGAGCACCCACGAGGCGCCGTGGGCCGGGCCGAGTTGCGCGGCGGCGCGCTTGAAGAGGATCTGCCCGGCGGCGATGGCGACCGGGAAGCTGACCAGTTCGAGGAGTTGGCGCCAGTTGCCCATCACGCCCCCTGCCGCTCTTCGATGTACAGCAGGTCGCGACCGATGACCTCACAACGTGCGGTCTTCGGCACCGGCACGATGTGTCGCAGGAAGCTGTGCGGATACGGGAAGAAGTGCACGTGCGGATTGAACGTGAAGCGGTATTCGCGTTCCAGCGGCACGATCACCAGCAGGCGCTGCGCGGCGACCCGCCGCAGCTGCGCGATGGTCTTGCCGATGTCGAGCACGTGCTCGAGCACGTGCGTGCAGACGACGGTGGAGAACGCACCGTCCGCGAACGGCAGCGCCTCGATGTCGGCTTCGCGGAAATGCGCGCCGGGCACGCGCTCGGCGATGCCGGGCTCGAGCTGGAAATCGACGCCGGTGAATTCGCCGGCCGGCCGCGCCGAGCGACGGCTCAGCTCGCCGACGAGGTAGCCGGTGCCGCAGCCGACGTCGCACACGGTGCCCGGCGTCAGCAGCTCCGCCAGCCGCGCGATGCAGGCCTCGCTGTTGTCCGTGCCGTGCTGGATGCGCGGCATGCGCCGGTAGATGTCGGCGTATTCGGCGGGCGTCACGTGGTGGATGTTGGCGCGGAATTTCTCGAGATCGTCGACGAAGCGGCCCCAGTAGCCACGGAACAGCCAGCGCATCGGCGCGGAGTCGCGCAGCACGGGCGGGATCCATTCCTCGAGCACGTAGCGGATGAAGTTGACGGATTCGCGGCGCATCAGGGGCTCCCGGCTGGCGTGCGCACGATCTCATAGACGCGTGCATACGCGCGCCCCGCCGGCGTCGCGATCTCCGACATCAGCCGGTATTCGGGCGGCAGTTTCGGATCCGGCGCGAGCAGCTCGCGGAACAGCGGCACGAGATAGGGCCGCACTTCCTCGAGATCGGGATTCTCGGGCAGGCCGGGTCCGGCCGGCGCGCGGACTTCGACGCGATGACGGGCGAACACGTACTTCACGTCCGGCCGCTTCGCCAGCAGGTCCGCGGGCGAAAGGTCGAGCAACGTCTCGGTTTCGACGCGTTTGCGCGCGTGCAGGGCGGTCAGCAGGAACACGTCGCCGATCACCGAGCACTTCGTGTGGAACGAGATCCAGTGTGCGTCGCTGACCGCGGAGAGTGCGATGCCCGGCGTCGTCGCGCAGGCCCGCTCGAGATCGGGGAACACGCCGCGGATGCGGTCGTAGACCGGATCGCCGCCCTTCGCCCAGGTGACGGACCAGGTCTGCACCGTGGGCACGAACGAGACGACGAACAACACGAGCGTCGAGAGCGCGAGGACCCAGCGACGCGCCGGCCAACGGTCCGTGAGCTGGTGCGCGACGAGCAGCGGCGTCAGCAGCAGCGACGTGACGCCCAGCGAACCGAAGCGGTACTGGAACTGGTACATCGCCAAAAAGAGGACGCTGGCGATCGCGAACACCTGCAGCCGCGCATCGCGTGCGCGGACCGCCCAGTACAGGTTGACCAACCACGCGGGGAACGCGGCCCACATCAGCCAGGACGTGTAGCGGGTCGACCAGTCGGGGCCGTAGATCGCGTAGACGCGGTACGGGCTGTACGCCTCGATGACGCCTTCGACCGACTCCAGTCCACCGCCGACGAAGCGCATCGCGAACAGCGACGTGCCGACGATGGGCAGCGCGGCGAGCACGGCGCCGCCGACGGCCACGGCAAGCGCGCGACGGCTGAAGGGACGCGCACGCAGCAACACGACCATGCCCGCGGTGCAGACCGCGATGTACACGTGGAACCACGACAGCGTGTAGAACTCGAACAGGCCGCGCTGCCAGGGTTGCGAGGGCACGCAGGCGAGCAGCGTCGCGCCGACCAGCGACAGCGCGAACGCGCGCGTCTCGCGCGGTCCCGGCAACAACTCGCCGCGCAGCCAGCGCCAGGCGAACGGCAGCAGCACGACGAGCTGCAGGATGAAGAGACCGTTCTGCATCGCGACGGCGCTGCCGAACACGAGGCCGAGGACGATGCCGGGGGCGAGCGTGCCGGTCGCATCGAAGAACCGGATCGTCGCGCACAGGCTCATCAGCAGCCACAGCAGCTCGGCGAAGTGATGATCGACGTTGCCGACCGCGAACAGCGAGTAGATGGACGGCAACGCGCCGAATGCCACCAACGCGATGGCGCAGTAGAGGGTCGGCAGGCGCAGCTGCCGCGCCAGCAGCAGCACGAACGCCACCGCGAACGGCGCCGCCATCACCGGGATGTTCATCAACACGCGGCTGGCCGCGTTCTCGTCCGCGAACGGGCCGAACAGCGCGGTGATGCGCGCGAGCAGCGTGTCGAAGCCCCACGGCCAGGTGATCCAACTGCCCTCGGGCACGTGGATGCGCGGGTCGAACTGGATGATCGGCGCGCCGGTCATCACGGAATCGAGGATGCGGCGCGCGTGGTAGAACGCGTCCGCGTTGCCGGGGATGTAGTGCTGGTCGACGTAGGCGCCGCCGGCCATGCTCAGCGCGCCGATGACGAGCACGACGGAGCCGAGGATCCAGAGCAGCGCGAGTCGGAACTGCGGCGACATGGCGGGTCAGCGACGCACGATTTCGTAGAGCCGCGAGTAGATCTGGCCCTGGGGAGAACGGACTTCCCAGCGCTTCTCGAACTCCGGCGGGATGTCCTTCTCCGGTCCGAGCAGGTCGCGCTCGAGCGGCGCCAGCTGCTGCCGCAGGACCTCGAGCACCGGCGTTTCGTGCCCCGGCACTTCTTCCGAGATCGTCACGCCGTGGAACACGAACACGTAGCGGATGTCGCGCCGCTCGGTCAGGAACTGCGCCGGCGTGAGACGCAGCAGGTGCGAGTTCTCGTCGATCTTCGCCGCGTGTTGCGGCGTCAGCAGGAAGACGTTCGCCATCACCGCGCAATCGGTGTGGTAGCGGATCCAGTGCCCCGCCTCGATGGTGGCGAAGGCGATGCCGGGATGCTCGCGGCACAGTTGCGCGAAGCGCGGCCAGGTGGAGCGGACGTTCGCGTAACCGAGATTGCTGCCCAGCGCCCAGGTGGTCGTCCACGCGCCGGCCGTCGGTAGATAGGCGAGGCCGAACAGCGCGAGCACGGCCGCCGGCGCAAAGCGCCCCAGCGCCGGGCGCGCCTCGGACCACTGGCGGAGGGCGAGCAGCGGCGTCAGCAGCATCGGCAGCACGCCGAACACGCAGAAGCGGTATTGCGACTGGAACAGCGCCAGCCCGAACACGGACAGTATCGCAGCGAGCTGCAACTGCGGCTCACGACGCCGCCACGCCCACCAGAGGTTGAGCAGCAGCATCGGCAGCATCAGCACCATCAGCCAGGACATGTACATCGTCGATTCGGCCTCGCCGCGCTCGATCAGCAGGCGGTACGGACTCTTCGCCTCGGAGATGTCCTGGACGGTGGTGAGATTGCCGCTGACGAAGGTGCCGGCGAGATACAGCATGCCGAACAGCGGCAGCAATGCCAGACCGGCGAGCACCGTCATGACGACGAGGGAGCGGCGCGTCCGGCGGAAGAACGTCAACGCGACGCTGAATGCCGCGACCAGCACGGCGATGTACAGGTGGAACCACGACAGCGTGTAGAACTCGAAGAACCCGCGCCGCCACGGTTCGGACGGGATGCAGGACGCCAGCGTCGCGACGACCAGGGCGAGTGCAAAGGCGATCATCGGCCGGCGCGCCGGCAGCTCCTCGCCGCGCAGCCAGCGCAACGCGAAGAAGATGCACAGCGGCAATTGCAGGATGAACAATCCGTTCTGGATGGCGACGGCGCTGCCCAGCACCGCGCCGAGGACCAGCGCGGGCAGCAACGACCGGCCACCCTCGCGGCAGAACCACAGGCCGGCTGCCCAGGTGCCGAGCGTCCAGGTCATCTCGGCGAAGTGATGATCGACGTTGCCGACGGAGAACGTGCGGAACGCCGCCGGCAGCAGCGCGAACCCGAGCGTCAACACCGCCGAGTGCAGCAGCGGCAGCGCGAGCTGGCGCGCGATGAGGACGACCAGCAGGACGGCGACGACGGTCGCGAGCGGCGAGATGTTCATCAGCACGCGGTTCGCGTGATCGACGTCGGCGAACGGGCCGAACCAGCCGGTGATGGTCGCCATCAACGTGTCGAAGCCCCAGGGCCAGGTGAGCCAGCTGCCCTCGGGCGCGTGGATCTTCGCGTCGAACTGCGCCACGGGCGCGTGGTTCAGCACCGAGTCGAGGATGCGGCGCGCGTGATAGAACGCGTCCTCGTTGTCCGGGACGTAGTGCCCGTCGACGTACGCGGCCGACATGGATGACAACGCGGCGACGATCATCAGCGCCGACCCGAACAACCACAGCAGCGCGTTGCGGAAGGCAACGCTCATGAACGTCGCGACCGTCCCGCGACCTGGTTGCCGTGCAGGAGATAGTGCATGCGCTTCAGCTCGCGCCGGCCGCGCGTGACCGTGTCGAGGATCAGGCCGCAGACGAAACTCATGACGGCGACCAGCATGATGCCGGTGGAGAGCACGGCGGTCGGGATGCGCTCGACGAGTCCGGTGCGCAGGAATTCGATGACGACCGGCGTCGCGAGACCGATCGACAGCAGCGCGAGCAGCGCGCCGCCGGTGAAGAAGAACGCGAATGGCCGCTCCTCCTTCACGAGCCGGCCGATGGTCTTCAGGATGCGCCAGCCGTCGCGCCAGGTATTGAGCTTGCTCGCGGTGCCCTGCGCGCGCGCGCCGTACGGCGTCGCCACTTCCGCGATGGGCACGCGCAGGTCGAGCGCGTGCACGGTCAGTTCGGTTTCGATCTCGAAGCCCTTGGACAGCGCCGGAAAGGATTTCACGAAGCGGCGCGACATCACGCGGTAGCCGGACAGGATGTCGGTGACGCTGTCGCCGAACAGGTTGGCGACGAGGCCGGTGAGCACGCGATTGCCCAGGCGATGGCCCTGGCGATACGCCTCCTGCGCGGTGTCGATGCGCTTGCCGCAGATCATGTCGAGATGCTGGTCGCACAGCAGCTCGATCATCTTCGGCGCGGACGGCGCGTCGTAGGTGCCGTCGCCGTCGACGAGGATGTACACGTCGGCCTCGACGTCGGCGAACATGCGCCGCACGACGTTGCCCTTGCCGCGCATCGGCTCGTGTCGTACCTGCGCGCCGGCTCGTGCGGCGGCTCCGCTGGTGTCGTCGGTGGACGCGTTGTCGTACACGTAGATGGTCGCGTCGGGCAACGCGGCGCGGAACCCGGCGACGACCGCGGCGATGCCGCCGGCCTCGTTCAGGCAGGGAATCAGGACCGCGACTTTGAGACGCGGTTCGTTCGCGGCCGCGCTGGTTGTGAGAGCATCCACAGCCGGATTATGGTGAAACCGGCAATGAGCAGGAAGCGGGATGGTTCACGTTTTGACGGCCGAGGCCTGCTGATCGCGGGCTGGTCGCTGTTTGCCGCCTGGGTGCTGGTCCACTACGGCATCCGGCTCGGGTTGCTGTTCTACGCCGAGCTCGGTCTCGGCATGGACACCAACATCGTCGACCGCGATTTCGCGAACTACTGGGTCGGCGGGCAACTGGTCCTCGATGGCACGTATGCGACGCTGTTCGATCAGCGCGCGTACAACGCCTATCTCAAATTTCTGTTCGGCGCGGGGTACCAGATCCACGCCTGGTCGTATCCGCCGCATTTCCTGGCCGTCGTGGCGCCGCTCGGCCTGCTCGAGTATCGACCCGCGCTGATCGTCTTCCTGGCCGTCACGTTCGCGTTGTTTGTTTGGGCGAGCCGCGAGTTCGTGCGGCGCTTCGCGCCGGAGACCTCGCCGCGATGGCTGGCACTGGCGATGACGGGTTTCGTGTTCCTGCAGATCGAGGCGACGCAGAACGGCTTCCTGCTCGGCGCCTTGCTGCTGGCGACCTTCGCGACGATGCGCGAGCGGCCGGTGCTCGCGGGTTTCTTCCTCGCGGTGCTGACGATGAAACCGCAGCTCGGCTTCCTCATCCCGTTGCTGGCGCTGATCGACCGGAACTGGAAGCTGCTCGGCTCGGCCGTGGCGTTCACGGTGGTGTTGATCGCCGGCTCGGTGTTGTGCTTCGGCGTCGACGTGTGGGACGCCTATTTCGCGCAGGTGATCCCGTACCAGAACCTCGTCATGAATCGCTGGGAAGGCGTTTTCCTGCGGATGATGCCGAGCATCTTCGGCGGCGCTCGCACGCTCGGTTTCGCGCCGTCGACGGGCTTCGCGCTGCAGGCCGTCGTGTCACTGGTGTCGTTCGGCGTGCTGGTCCGGCTGCTGTTCCGGCTGACGGATCCGCTCGAGCGTGCCTTCGCGATCCTCGCCGGCACGTTCCTGATCTCGCCGTACGCGTTCAACTACGACATGGGTGCGATGAGCCTCGCGGCTGCCTGCCTCGCCCTGCGCGCCCGCGCGGAGCAGCGGATTCCGGCGATGCTCGTGTACGGCGCGCTCGCCGTGTTGCCCGCGGCGATGAAACACCTGGCCAACCTGGGCGCGCCGCTGTCACCGCTGCTGCTCGCGGCGGCGTTCTACGTGTTGTGGACCGGCGCGCGGCCGGCATCACCGGCCGCGACGCCGCTCAGCGTTCCTTCGTGAACTCCAGCCCGTTGCCCGCGCTCACCGTGGCGCGGATGCGGTCGCCCGGCAGGAACTGACCGCCGAGGATCGCCTGCGCCAGCGGGTTCTCGACCTGCTGCTGGATCGCGCGCTTCAAAGGACGCGCGCCATACACCGGGTCGTAACCCGCCTGCCCCAGCTTGTCGCGCGCCGCGTCGTCCAGCGTCAGCTCGAGGTTGCGGTCGAGCAGGCGCTTCTTGAGCTGCGCCAGCTGGATGTCGACGATCGCGCGGATCTGCGCCTCGCCCAGCGGATGGAACACGCAGATGTCGTCGATGCGGTTGATGAACTCGGGGCGGAAGTTCTGCTGCACGACTTCCATGACCGCGGACTTCATCTTCGAGTAGTTGCCTTCGCCGGCGAACTGCTGGATGACGTCCGAGCCGAGGTTCGACGTCATGATGATCACCGTGTTGCGGAAGTCGACCGTGCGGCCCTGGCCGTCGGTCAGGCGACCGTCGTCCAGCACCTGCAGCAGCACGTTGAAGACGTCGGGATGCGCCTTCTCGACCTCGTCCAACAGGATCACGGCATACGGACGGCGACGCACGGCTTCCGTGAGGTAGCCGCCCTCGTCGTAACCCACGTATCCCGGCGGCGCGCCGATCAGCCGCGCCACGGAGTGCTTCTCCATGAACTCGGACATGTCGATGCGCACCATCGACTCTTCCGTGTCGAACAGGAACTCCGCGAGCGCCTTGCACAGCTCGGTCTTGCCGACGCCGGTCGGGCCGAGGAACAGGAACGAGCCGTTCGGCCGGCGCGGATCGGAGAGGCCCGCGCGCGAGCGACGGATCGCGTTCGACACGATCTTCACCGCTTCGTCCTGGCCGACGACGCGCTTGTTCAGCGCATCTTCCATGCGGAGCAGTTTTTCCTTCTCGCCCTCGAGCATCTTGGACACGGGGATGCCGGTCCACTTCGAGACGACCTCGGCGATCTCCTCGTCCGTCACCTTGTTGCGGACGAGCTGGGTTTCCTTGCTCTCGGCGATCGTCGCCTGCGCGAGTTTGCGCTCGAGCGCCGGCAGCACTTCGTACTGGATCTGCGCGACGCGCGTGAGATCGCCCTTGCGGCGCGCGGCGTCCATCTCGAGCTTCACCTTCTCCTGCTCTTCGCGCACGCCGGCCGCGCCCTGCAGCGAGGCCTTCTCACTCTTCCAGATCTCCTCGAGATCGGCGTATTCCTTCTCGAGCGTCTTCAGCGTGTCCTGCAGATCCGCGAGACGCTTGCGCGTCGCGGCGTCGGTGTCCTTCTTCAGCGCTTCCTGCTCGATCTTGAGCTGGATGATGCGGCGCTCGAGCTTGTCGAGCGCTTCCGGCTTGGAGTCGATCTCCATGCGGATGCGCGCGCCGGCCTCGTCGATCAGGTCGATCGCCTTGTCGGGCAGCTGCCGGTCGGAGATGTAGCGATGCGACAGCGTGGCGGCGGCGACGATCGCCGGGTCCGTGATGTCGACGCCGTGGTGCACTTCGTAACGCTCCTGCAGTCCGCGCAGGATCGCGATGGTGTCCTCGACGCTGGGCTCGTCGACCAGCACCTTCTGGAAGCGGCGCTCGAGTGCGGCGTCCTTCTCGATGTACTTGCGGTATTCGTCCAGCGTGGTCGCGCCGACGCAGTGCAGCTCGCCGCGCGCCAACGCGGGCTTGAGCATGTTGCCGGCGTCCATCGCGCCTTCGGCCTTGCCGGCGCCGACCATCGTGTGCAGCTCGTCGATGAACAGGATGACCTGGCCTTCCTGCTTCGCGAGGTCGTTGAGCACGCCCTTGAGGCGCTCCTCGAACTCGCCGCGGAATTTCGCGCCCGCGATCAGCGCGCCCATGTCGAGCGCGAGGATGCGTTTGCCCTTCAGGCCTTCCGGCACTTCGCCGTTGATGATTCGCTGCGCGAGGCCCTCGACAATCGCCGTCTTGCCGACGCCCGGCTCGCCGATCAACACCGGGTTGTTCTTGGTGCGGCGCGCGAGCACCTGCACCGTGCGGCGGATCTCGTCGTCGCGGCCGATCACGGGATCGAGCTTGCCGCTCAACGCGCGCGCGGTGAGATCGACGGTGTACTTCTCCAGCGCGCCGCGCTTCTCCTCGGCCTGCGGATCGTTGACGGCGTCGCCGCCGCGGATCTGGTCGATGGCCTTCTCGATCGAGGCCTTCGACGCGCCGGCGTCCTTGAGTAGTTTGGCGAGGGTGTTCTTGTCCTCGAGCGACGCGAGCACGAAGAGCTCGGTCGGGATGTAGTCGTCCTTGCGCTGCTGGGCGAGCTTGTCCGTGACGTTCAGCAGGCGGTTCAGGTCCTGCGAGACGTGCACGTCGCCGGGCGTGCCCTGCACCGTCGGCAGCTTCTCGAGTGCGCCGTCCAGGTCCTTGCGCAGCTTGGCGACGTTGGCGCCGGCCTTCACGAGCAGCGGCCGCGTGCTGCCGTCCTGCTGGTCGAGCAGCGCGGCGAACACGTGCGCGGGCTCCATGAACTGGTGGTCCCGGCCGACGGCCAGGGACTGGGCATCGGCGAGGGCCGACTGGAAACGGCTGGTGAGCTTGTCCATTCTCATAGTGCGCCGAGAATGGGGCCCGCCCCCGGGTGCTTCAAGTCTGGGAGGTTACGTACCCGCTGCCGGACGGCACTGGCTCGGCAGATACTTGTTGGGCACGTCCGAGCCGCTGGGCCCCGGCGCACGCTCCGAGATGTCGGCCGGCTCCGGTCCACCCGCGCAGATCCAGTGGAGCTCGTCGTCGGCGGTGAGCACGGGCAGCAGGATCACCGTTTTTCCGTCGAGATTCTGGTGGGCCTTGCCGCCGAAGACGATGACGACGCTGCCGCCCTCGATCTCGACCGACTGCACGTATTCGCCGCTGGCCACCGAGAACCCGGCCGTGGCGGAGTCCGCGGGCCATTCGCGGTTCTGCGAGTAGTACTCGGTGACCACGGCCTTCGCACCGGCCGCGAGGTTCAGCCCCTGCTGGACCTGCGCGCGCAACGTGTAGTCCTGGTAGGCCGGGATCGAAATCGCCGCGATGATCCCGACCACGAACACCCCGAAGAATGCGCCGCCGGCCAGCACCGCGATCATGCCGCCCGCGCCCGTGCCGCCATTCCGTTCGATGCGCGCCGCCCGCTTGTCCGGGTTCTGCGCGATGGTCGTCGGCATGTTCCGGATGACCTTGTTCGCGTGCTTCCAGTACAGCGCGTTCGCGAACATCGGCAGCAGGAACCAGGGCAACGCCATCAGCAGGCCGACGACGACGCAGACGCCGATCAGCAGGCCATCGCCGCCGCCCTTCTCGCGCGCGGCCAGGGCGATGGCCAGCAAGAACGGCAGCACCAGCGTCAGCATTCCCCAGAACCAGGCGAGGTTGCCCATGCCCCAGCCCCACATCTTTCGATACAGGAACCACGGTGTGGTCACGAAGAACGCGGGCCAGTGCCAGCCCAGCCTGGAGCCGCCCTCGTCGAAACGTTCGAACTTCGGCAGGTAGTACCCGGCGTTCTTGCCGATCGCGAGCTCGTAGTCCTGCGCGCGCTGACCTTCGGGCGTGGTGGGGCCGGGCCCCGCGTTGTGGGCGTACGGATTGTGCATGTCGGTCTCCCTGGAGACGGCTTCTTAGTGAGCCTGGGTCTCGGCGAAGGCGATCATGGCAATACCGGCGGCAATGAGCAAAACCTGCATGACGCTGGAGCGGGCGTCGACGCGGCGGTGCAGGCCGGGGATCAGGTCCGCCACCGCCACATATAAAAGACTGGCCGCGGCCACGGCCAGCGCGAACGGCAGGGCCGCGAGCGCGGTGCCCAGCGCGTAGAAGCCGACGACGCCGCCGATCACGGCGGTGAGGCTGGTGAGTAGATTGAGGGCCAGCGCGCGGCCGCGGCCGACACCCGAGTGCAGCAGCACGGCGAAGTTGCCGACTTCCTGCGGGATCTCGTGCGCGGCGATGGCGACGGCGGTGACGATGCCGAGATGCGTGTCCGTGAGGAAGGCGGCGGCGATCAGCACGCCGTCGAGCACGTTGTGGAGCGCGTCGCCGACGAGGACGAGGGAGCCGCTGGCTTTCTGGCGGGCGTGGTGGTGGCCGGCGTGGTCGTGTGCGCCGTGCGAGTGACCGTGGCCGTGCACCGGTTCGACGGCGTGTTCGTCGCAGTGATCGTCGTGGCAGTGACGCCAGAGCAGGAACTTCTCGAGGATGAAGAAGAGGCCGATGCCGGCGATCAGCGCGATGCCGACTTCGTGGACCTTCTCGCTACCGGCGCCGATGACGGCGTGGGGGATCAAACCGAGCAACGCAGCGCCTAACAAGGCGCCGGTGGCGAAGGAGACCATGTGGGGGATCAGCGTCTCGCGTTGTTTCGCGGGCAACGCGAGGAACGTGCCCGCGGCGAGGCAGGACAACACGCCGGAGGCGATGGTGGCGAGGATGATCCAGGAGAGGGTGTTCAAGCGGCGGCGATGCTAGCACGGGCTACCGGCGACCGAGCGGCGCCGGCGGCGTTACATCGCGTGATGCCGCGCGATCGTCTCTTTGCTCAACCTCAGGAACCGCGCCGCATTGTTGTAGAGGATGTCGCGCTTCTGCGCTTTCGTCAGGAACGGCGCCCGCTCGATCACGTCGATCGACTCCGTGATCAGCCCGGGCCAGAGCCCCTGGTCCGTGCCGAACAGGATCCGGTCCCCGAACCCGGCATCGACCAACTCTTTTATATAGGCGTAGAACGCCGGCCGCGGCTCGCCGCTCACGATTGCGGCGATGTCCACATACACCTGCGGATGCGTGTACATCAGCGCGCGCAGGTCGTCGATGAATGGATAGCCCGCGTGCATGACGTACACGCGCAGCCGCGGATGGCGCACCAGCACGTCCTCGAGCGCGAGCGGGCTGCTGTTGCGGGCGCGATAGCGGCCACCGTCCAGGTACGGATCGCCGGGGGTGCCCGGCCCCATGTGGATGCCGACGGGCACGTCGAGCGACTCCGCGAGCGCCCAGTACGGCTCGAGCCGCTCGTCGTTCGGCGTGATGCCTTCGTACTGCGCCATCACCTCGCCGAGGACCTCGAGCAGCCCCTGCTCGTGCAGCGCGCGCAGTTCATCGGGTGTGCGCGCCTTCAGCCGGCCATCGGCGCTGCCGCGCAGGATGCGCAGATCGCTGCCGGCGATGACGCGCCCGGCCGCGGCGGCTTTCCAGGTGGCGATCACGTCGGGCTCGCCGGTCACCATGCCGATGACATTCCGCTTCTCCATCAGCGCCAGCGTCTCGCGCATCAGCTGGGTCGCGCTGGTCACGGCGATCAGCGGGTGTTTGCAGGCGGGTTCGGCGTGCGTGACCACTCCCGTTTCGATCGGCAGCGCCGGGTCCCAGCGCGGCATGTAGCGCACGGGCAGGCACAGCGGCGGCAGTGGCTCGCCGACGTAGTCACCCTTGCGCGCGTGCAGGTGCATGTCGATGACGGGCTGGCGGTCGCGCGCAGGGCACGCGACCGACAGCAGGGCCAGCACGACGAAGGTAGTCAGCTTGGAACTCATGACCGCGTCACTCGCGCCAGATCAATGCCGCCATGCGCCCGCCCTTGCCGTCGCGCCGGTGCGAGAAGAACCGCGCGGGGTCCGCGAACGTGCACCACGTGCCGCCGTGCACGTCGTCGATGCCCAGCGCGTTCAATCGCCGCCGCGCCAGCGCGACGAGATCCGCCTGCCACTTGCCACGAGCGTTCGCGGTGAATGCAGCCGCGGCGCCTGCATCCTGCGCCACGAAGCCCTGCCGCACCTCGTCGCCGACTTCGAAGTGCTCGCGCGAGATCGCGGGACCCAACCACGCCGTCAACTGCGCGCCGGGCACACCCAGCGCCAGCACGGTGTGCTCGAGCACGCCGGCCGCGAGTCCGCGCCAGCCCGCGTGGGCCGCGCCTGTCTTCTGCCCGTCGCGGCTCGCGAACAGCACGGGCAGGCAGTCCGCCACCATCACGACGCAGGCGTGGTCGCGGCCGCTGGTGATCGCCGCATCGGCGGTGGCCGGGAGTTCGCGCGCCTTGATCGAATCGAGATCGCACACGGCGACGCCGTGCACCTGGCTCAGCCACGCGGGCTCGGCCTTCATGCGGAGCAAGGCGCGCACGCGGCGCCGATTCTCCTCGACGGCCTCGGGCGCATCGTGCACGTGCGCACCGAGATTCAGCGAGCTCCACTCTCCCTGGCTCGCGCCGCCCTGCCGCGTCGTGAACGCCGCGCGCACGCCGGCGGGCAACGGCCAGTCGAATTCGAGCAGCGACGGATCGTTCACCCGGCCTCCGCGGCATCGCGCTTCAGCGCGTCGAGCAATCCTTTCAGGTCCTTCGGGATCGGCGCCTCGTACGACACCGCCTTGCCGCTCTTCGGATGCGTGAAGCTGAGCTTCGCCGCGTGCAGCGCCTGCCGCGTGAATCCCTGCAACGCCTCCAGCAGCGCCGGCGTCGCACCCTTCGGCAGCCGCGCGCGTCCGCCGTACACCGGGTCGCCGACGATCGGGTACCCGATGTGCGCGAGGTGCACGCGGATCTGGTGCGTGCGGCCGGTCTCGAGCCGCACGCGCGCCAGCGTGTGCGCGCGGAACTTGGTCTCCACGCGGTAGTGAGTCACGGCTTCGCGGCCATCGCTGCGCACGGCCATCTTCACGCGCTGCGTGCGATGCCGGCCGATCTTCTCGTCGACGGTGCCGCCGCCGGTCATCACGCCGGTGCACACGGCGAGGTACTCGCGTTCGATCTCGTGCGCGGCGAGCGCGGACACCAAGGCCGTGTGCGCCTCGAGCGTGCGCGCCACGACTAACAACCCGCTGGTGTCCTTGTCGATGCGGTGCACGAGCCCGGCGCGGGGAACATTTTTTAACAACTTGTCGTGCGCGAGCAGCGCATTCTGCAGGGTGTTTGCCGGGTTGCCGGCGCCGGGATGCACGACGACGCCGGGCGCCTTGTTGACGACGATGACCGCCGAGTCCTGGTGCACGATGTCGAGCGGCAGCTTCTGCGCCTCGACGCCGGTCTCCGCGGTCACGCGGGCCTCGACCGTGGCGGATTCGCCCCCGACCACGACGTCGCGCGGCCGGCTCACGGCCAGCCCGTTGACCAGCACGGCGCCCTCCTCGATCCAGCGCTGGATGCGCGTCCGCGAGTACTGGGGCAGCAGCGTCGCCAGCGCGGCATCGAGCCGCCGGCCGGCCAATTCCGGGGGAAATTCGACGCGGAGGGTCTGGAACTTGGGGGGCAAGCGTGTGGTCCGAGTGGTCAAGGGGCCGCTATACTCCCGCGCCCGGCGAAGATTTCAAACCAGAACACACCGGCCCACTCGAGGAATCCAATACTTCATGCGAGCCCTGCGTAGCGCCGGCCCCCGGGCACTGTTGTTCCTGACCCTGTTCCCGATTGCCCTGACCCTGGCCGTCAGCGGCTGCAAGACCCGGGAGGGCCGCGAGGGCCCGATGACCGACCCGGCGCAGGTCTACGAGCGCGCGCACCGGGCGTTGATCCAGGCCGACTACCCGAACGCCATCCGAGTCTACGAAGCGCTGATGGCGCGCTACCCGTTCGCCGCCGAGACGCGCCAGTCGCGCCTCGACGTCATCTACGCCTACTACAAGGCCGGCGAGTCCGACTCGGCCATCGACGCCGCGGACACCTTCATCCGCGAGAACCCGACCCATCCGCGCATCGACTACGCCTGGTACCTGAAGGGCCTGACGGACTTCGAGCGCATGCCGAACTTCCTCGAGCGCTGGTTCCGCGTCGACCTCGACCAGCGGCCGCCGACGCAGGCGCGCCGCTCGTTCACCGCGTTCCAGACCGTCGTCGAGCAGTACCCGAACAGCGACTACGCGCACGACGCGCGCCGCCGCATGGTGTACCTGCGCAACCGCCTCGCGGACTACGAGATCGCCGTCGCGAAGTACTACGTGGGCCGCGGCGCGTACGTCGCCGCCGCGCAGCGCGCGAAGGTGTGCATCGAGGAATTCGACGGCGCGCCGGCCGTGCGCGACGCGCTGGAGATCCTCATCCTGTCGTACGACAAGATGGAGCTGAAAGAGCTCGCGGACCAGACGCGGCAGATGTACCGCGCGAACTACGAGGCTGAGGCCAAAGAGAAGAGCGTTCAGCCGAAGCGCAAGTGGTACAAATTGTGGCTCGCGAGTTAATGGGGACAGTCCCCGTTTTCTAGCAAACGGGGACAGTCCTCGAAGTCCGCGGACGCCGGACTGTCGTTCGATCTCTGGTTCTCGCTCCGGGAAGTCGCGCTTCAAGAAACTCCGGACGGAGTTTCTTGGCGTTCGTTCGTCGTTCACTGCGCGCCTTTACATCTTCAAAAACGGCCAGTCTTCGTGCGCACTCCAGCGGCGCGCGGCCGTTCACTCCTCACCGACTTCCAGGAGCGAGAACCAGAGATCGAACGACAGTCCGGCGACCACCGTCATCGGCTTCGCTCCCCACTCGCAAGAACTTCAGCGCAGCCCCCATCAACATCACGCGCTGGGGTCGCCAAGAGTGGGAGAGAGGTCAGCGCAGCAGTTCGCGGAGCGCGCTGACTTCGGCGGCGATGGCGCCTTTGATGGTGGGTTCGGCGTCGGGGGCGAACTGGGAGGAGTGGAGTGAGGGGAGCGGCGTGTCGTTTTTCACGGCGGCGTCGTACTTCGTGCGGTTCACGGCGCCGATGCGCATCATCACGGACGGCACGCCGGCGAGGGGCCACTCGGTGAAGTCTTCGCTGACCATTTCGGGTTTCGCGTCTTTCACCTGGTCGGCGCCGAGATCGCGGGTGAGTGCAGGGCGCAGGCGCGCGGCGAGCGCGGGGTCGTTAGACAGGGCTTCGGCGACGATCGTGCGTTTGATCGTCGGCAGCTTTTCGGCGCCGGCGGCCTGAGCTTCGGCCTTGGCGATGCGGTCGATCGCCGCGAGCAGCTTCGAGCGCGTGCGCTCGTTGAAGCTGCGCACCGTCAACTGCAGCCGCACTTCGTCGGGGATGATGTTGTACTTCGTGCCGCCGTGGATCGAGCCGACGGTGATCACGGCGGGATCGAGCGGATCCTGCTCGCGCGCCACGATCGACTGCAGCGTGACGACGATGCGCGACGCGATCAGCACCGGGTCGATCGTCGCCTCGGGCCGCGCGCCGTGACCGCCGCGGCCGTAGACGACGACATCGAGCGAGTCCGCATTCGTCAGGATGGGCCCGCTCGCGAGACCGACTTCGCCGGCCGGGCGCCGCGCGTCATCGTGAATCGCCAGCGCGAAATCCGGTTTCGGGAAGCGCGTCAGGAGCCCGCCCGCCATCATGGCCTTCGCGCCGACGCCGACCTCTTCCGCCGGCTGCCCGACCAGCACCAGCGTGCCGCGCCAGCGTTTGCGGTTCGCCGCCATCACCGTCGCCGTGCCGACCCACGCCGCCATGTGCGCATCGTGTCCGCAGGCGTGCATCACGCCGACTTCCGCGCCGCTCGCATCCTTCGTCTTCACGCGGCTCGCGAACGGCAGGCCGGTGTTCTCGACCACCGGCAGCGCATCGAGCTCCACGCGCAGCGCGACCGTGGGGCCGACGCCGTTCTTCAGCACGCCGACCAGGCCCGTGCCGCCGATGCCGGTGGTCACGTCGTAACCGAGTTCCTTCAACCGCGCCGCCAGTTTCGCGGCGGTCTCCGTCTCCAGCGTCGACAGCTCGGGATGCTCGTGCAGATCGCGATACAGCGCCTGCATCTGCGGGTACACCGCGTCCACCTCGGCCCGCAATCCGCCTCCGGCGGCCAGCGTCACGCCCGCGCATAACGCGACTGCGCCGACTAACAACCGCACCGACACCCTCACCGCCGATATCCCGACGTGATCGGATACCGCCAGTCCCGTCCGAACGCGCGCCGACTCACGCGCACGCCCGGCGGCGCCTGCCGCCGCTTGTATTCGTTGCGCTTCACCAGATCCAGCACGCGGATCACTGTCGCGCGTTCGAATCCCTTCGCGCAGATCTCGTCGACGCCCAGGTCGTCCTCGATGAACGCTTCGAGGATCGGATCGAGGATCTCGTACGGCGGCAGCGAATCGCTGTCCTTCTGGTCCGGCCGCAGCTCGGCGGACGGCGGGCGGTCGATCACGCGCTGCGGGATCACGCGCGCCAGCGAGTTGCGGTAGTAGGACAGCCGGTACACCAGTAGTTTGGAGCAGTCCTTGATGGGCGCGAAGCCGCCGGCCATGTCGCCGTACAGCGTGGCGTAACCCACGGCCATCTCGCTCTTGTTGCCGGTGGTCAGCAGCATCTTGCCGGTCTTGTTGGAGATGCCCATCAGCAGCACCATGCGACAGCGGCTCTGGATGTTCTCTTCCGTCGTGTCTGGCTTGCGGCCCGCGAACTCGTCGCGCAGCGTGGCCTCGGCGGCCTGCATCATCGCCTCGATGGGCAGCACCGAGTACTTGACCCCCAACAACTCCGCCTGCGCGCGCGCGTCGTCGAGCGACATCTGCGACGTGTACGGCGACGGCATCATCACCGCGTGCACGCGGTCCTTTCCCAGCGCGTCCACGGCGATCGCCAGCGTCAGCGCCGAATCGATGCCGCCGGACAATCCGAGCACGACGCCCGGGAAACCGTGCTTCGACACGTAGTCGCGCACGCCCAGCACCAGCGTGCGGTACACGCTCTCCGCATCGCCGAGCGCCGGCGCGATGGTGGTCGGCACCGGCCGCACGACGCCATCGACGCGCTCGAATTCGATCGTATACAGGCCTTCCTCGAACGGCGGCGCGCGCATCACGACCTTGCCGGCGCCATCCATCACGAACGAATTGCCGTCGAAGACTAGCTCGTCCTGGCCGCCGAGCATGTTGACGTAGACCACCGGCAGGCCGTTGTCGCGCACGCAGCGGCGCACGATGTCCTCGCGGTTCGCCTGCTTGTGCTGCTCGTACGGCGACGCGTTCAGCACGACGAACATTTCCGCGCCGGCGGACTTCGCCAGCTGCGCGGGCTCGGGCTCCCAGATGTCCTCGCAGACGAGGATGCCGAGACGGAAGCCGCGGAAGTCGACCACGGTGGGCTGACTACCGGGCTTGAAGTAGCGCTTCTCGTCGAAGACCTTGTAGTTGGGCAGGCAGCTCTTGCGGTGCGTCGCGCGCACCTGGCCGCCCTCGATCAGCGCCGCCGCGTTGAAGATCTGCGAACCGGCGTATTCGGGGAACCCGACCACGAACCCGCAGCTCGACTTCGCGCCGCGCACGGTCTGCATGCCCTGCTCGACCGCCGTGCGGAAGCCGCGATGGAACAACAGGTCTTCCGGTGGATAGCCCGACAGCGTGAGCTCGGGCAACACGAGCAGGTCGGTCTCGAGATCGCGGCACGCCCGTTCGGCGGCCGCGACGATCTTCTGCGCGTTGCCCGCGACGTCGCCGACGAGCAGGTTCAGCTGCCCGAGGGCGAGGCGCAGGCGCTTTTGGGGGACGTTCACCGCTGGCGCTTATTTCTTCCGCTTGGCGCTGGCAGGCTTCTTCTTCGGCGCGGCTTTCTTCGCAACCGGCTTCTTCGCGGGCCTGGCCACCTTCTTCGCCGGCTTCTTGCCCGCCTTCACTTTCGCTTTCGGCTCGATGATCAGCACCGTCGGCCCCGTCGGCTTCGCCGCCGGCTTCGCGCGGCGCTTCGCCAGCTGCTCGGCCATCGCCTTGCCGAGATCGGCCGGCGACTTCACGGTGCGCGCGCCGGACGCATCGAGCGCCTTGTACTTGTCCGCCGCCGTGCCCTTGCCGCCGGCGATGACCGCGCCCGCATGTCCCATGCGTTTGCCGGCCGGCGCCGTGACGCCCGCGATGTACGCGACCACCGGCTTCGTGACGTAGTGCTTGATGAAATCGGCCGCGGCTTCTTCGTCGGTGCCGCCGATCTCGCCGACCATGATGATGCCTTCGGTCTGCGGATCGCGTTCGAACAGCTCGAGCACGTCGACGAAGTTCATGCCGCGTACGGGATCGCCGCCGATGCCGACGCAGGTGCTCTGGCCGAGACCCTTGTTCGTGGTCTGGAACACGGCTTCGTACGTCAGCGTGCCGGAGCGCGAGACGATGCCGACGCGGCCCTTCTTGTGGATGAAGCCCGGCATGATGCCGATCTTGCATTCGCCCGGCGTGATGATGCCCGGGCAGTTCGGCCCGATGAGGCGCGTGCCGGTGTTCGCCAGCGTGGCCTTCACCTTCACCATGTCGTTGATCGGGATTCCTTCCGTGATGCAGACGACGAGCTCGATGCCGGCGTCGGCCGCTTCGAGGATGGCGTCGGCCGCGAACGCCGCGGGCACGTAGATGACGCTGGCCGTGGCGCCGGTCTTCTCGACGGCGTCGGCAACGGTATCGAACACGGGCAGGTTGAGATGTTTCTCACCGCCGCGGCCCGGCGTCACGCCGCCGACGACCTTCGTGCCGTACTTGATGCTCTGTTCCGTGTGGAAGGTGCCCTGCTGGCCGGTGAAGCCCTGGACGATGACCTTCGTGTTCTTGTTGACGAGGATGCTCATGATTACTTGTGGTCCTTGGCGAGCTTCACGGCCTTCTGCGCCGCGTCCGTGAGGTCCGAAGCCGGCGTGATCGCCAGCGCGCTGTGCGCCAGCATCTCGCGCGCCTGCTCGGCGTTCGTGCCTTCGAGTCGCACGATGACGGGGACGGACACGCCCACCTGCTTCACCGCGATCATCACGCCTTCCGCTATCAGATCGCAGCGCACGATGCCGCCGAAGATGTTCACGAGGATCGCGCGCACCTTCTTGTTCGACAGGATCAGCTTGAATGCCGCCGTGACGCGCTCGGCCGTGGCGCCGCCGCCGACGTCGAGGAAGTTGGCCGGGTTGCCGCCGTGCAGCTTGATGAGGTCCATGGTCGCCATCGCGAGGCCGGCGCCGTTCACCATGCAGGCGATGTCGCCGTCGAGCGAGACGTAGTTGAGATCGTGCTCGGCCGCCTGGCGCTCGATGGGATCTTCCTGCGACGGGTCGCGCAGCTCGGCCAGCTTCTTCTGGCGGAACACGGCATTCGCGTCGATGTTGATCTTCGCGTCGAGAGCGACGAGGTCGCCGGACTTCGTGACGATCAGCGGGTTCACTTCGAGCAGCGCGGCATCGCGCTCGAGATAGATGCGGTACAGCGCCGCGAGGATCTTCTGGAACTGCGCGACCTGCGGCCCCTTGAAGCCGAGACCGAAGGCGAGCTTGCGCGCCTGGTAGCCCTGCAGGCCGGCGGTCGGGCTGATGTCCACGCGCAGGATCTTCTCGGGCGAATGCTCGGCGACTTCCTCGATGTCCATGCCGCCCGCGGCCGACGCGATGACGGCGATCTTGCCCTTCTCGCGGTTCAGCGTCAGCGACAGGTAGATCTCGCGGTCGATCTCCGAGCCGGATTCGACGTAGACGGTCTCGATGGGCAGTCCTTCGGGACCGGTTTGTTTGGTGACCAGCCGCTGGCCGAGCATGTCCGACGTGGCGGCGCGCACCGCGTCGAGATCGCGCGCCAGCTTGACGCCGCCGGCCTTGCCGCGGCCGCCCGCGTGCACCTGGGCCTTCACCACCCACAGGCTGCCGCCTAACGACTGCGCCGCGGCGACGGCCTCGTCGGCGCTCTTCGCCGGCTTGCCCTGGGGGACGGGAATTCCGAACTCGCGGAACACTTCTTTCGACTGGTACTCGTGGAGATTCATCCGGCTCGCTCGCGTAAAAATGAGCCGACATTCTCTAGGAATCGTGACCCGGTCGCCACCGGTACGGGCCGAGCTGCTACAGTCGCGGCCGATGTCGCTAGCCATCGCTCCGCCCGCCCCGACCGATCTCGCCTGGCGTGTCATCGGGCTGGTCAATCTCTACCGCCTGCTCGTCCCGCCATCGCTGTACGCGATCGTCACGTTCAGTGGCTCGGCCGCCACGCTGGGCGGCTTCCATCCGCAGCTGTTCCTGTGGTTGCTGATCGTGTATTTCGCCGCTGGCATCGCCATCGTCGCCGGCGGCCGGCGCCTGCTGCCGAACCTGCGCGTCACCACGTTCGTGCATGCCATGGTCGACGCCGCGGCCATCAGCCTGCTGATGTTCTCGAGCGGCGGCGTCGCGAGCGGCCTGGGCATCCTGTTCGTGGTGCCGGTCGGCGCCATGGCGCTGCTCGCGGACAGCCGCGACGCCTTCGTGCTGGCCGCGCTCGCCACGCTGGCGCTGTTCGCGCAGCAGATCGGCAGTCACCTGCTCGGGGAGTCCGATCCCTACGACTACCCGACCAGCGGCATCCTCGGCGGCATCGTCTTCCTGGTCGCGCTGCTCGCCTGGCCCATCGCGCGCCGGCTGCGCGACACCGAGGCCACGGTCCGCCGGCAGCAGGTCGACCTCGCGAATCTCGCGCAGCTGTCGCAATACATCGTGCAGCACCTGCGCGAGAGCATCGTGGTCGTGGACCACGAGAACCGCATCCGGCTGATCAACGAGACGGCGGCCGAGCTGCTCGGCGACTCGCGCGCGTATCCCGGCGCGCTGCTCGGCGAAGCCTCGCCGCAGCTGCTCTATCTACTGGAGACCTGGCGGCAGCGCACGGCCAGCGCGGCGGCGCCGGTCCAGACGTTCGTCGCGGCCGATGGCGGCCACGTCATCCAGCCGCACTTCGCGTCGCTGGGCGGCGCGGAACCGTCGCCCGTCATCGTGTTCCTCGAGGACACCGAGCTGCTGGCCGCGAAGATCCAGCAATCGAAGCTCGCCGGGCTGGGCCGCCTGTCGGCCAGCATCGCGCACGAGATCCGGAACCCGGTGGGCGCGATGAGCCACGCGGCGCAGCTGCTGGCGGAGTCGGCATCGCTGTCGGAAGAAGACAAGCGCCTCACCGAGATCGTGCGGTCCAACGGCGACCGCGTGAAGCAGATCATCGAGAACGTGATGTCGATGGCGCGGCGCGAGAACTCGCGGCCCGAGCGCCTCATCCTCGGCAACTGGCTGAACGCATTCCGCGACGAGTTCTGCGCGACGATGCAGATCCCGCCGGAACTCCTGTCGATCTCGGCGCTGCTCGGCGACGTCGAGGTGCAGGCCGACCCGTCGCAGCTGCGCCAGATCGTCTGGAACCTGTGCGAAAACGCCGTGAAGTACGGCACGACGCCGGAGCACCAGGCCATCGAGCTGCGCATCGGCCGGCTCGCCTCCACCGCGCGTCCGTTCCTCGAAGTGGCCGACCGCGGCGTGGGCATCCCCGTGCAGCATCGCGAGCGCATCTTCGAACCGTTCTTCACCGGCAGCGAACGCGGCACGGGTCTCGGCCTGTTCTTGGCGCGCGAGCTGGCGCAGACGAACGGCGCCACTCTTCTTTATGAGCCGCGCACCAGCGGTGGCAGCCTGTTTCGCATCGTGTTCCGCGATCCGGAACGCTGGGTGGCCTGATCCTCCGGGGCAACCATGGCGCAACCGCTGGTACTGGTCGTCGATGATGAGCCCGACCTCGTCGAGCTGGTGACGCTGACGCTGTCGCGCATGAACCTCGCCACGCAACCCGCGGGCGACGTCGCCAGCGCGAAGAAGCTGCTGAAGTCGCAGAAATTCGACCTCTGCCTCACCGACATGCGGCTGCCCGACGGCGACGGCCTCGACCTGCTCGAGTGGATGGCGACGCATTGCCCCGGCGTGCCCTGCGCGGTCATCACGGCGCATGGCAACGTGGAGTCGGCCGTGCGCGCGCTGAAGCTCGGCGCGTTCGACTTCGTGTCGAAGCCGCTCGATCTCGGCGTGCTGCGCCGGATCATCTCGACCGCCATCAAGCTGTCGGCGGCGGACACGGGCTCGACCACGCGCAACGGCACGCAGCTGATCGGCCAGGCGCCGGCGATGGAGCGGCTGCGCGAGATGATCTTCCGCGTCGCGCGCAGCCAGGCGCCGGTGCACATCTCCGGCGAATCCGGCACCGGCAAGGAGCTGGTGGCGCGAATGATCCACGCTTCCGGGCCGCGCGCCGACGGTGCGTTCGTGCCCGTGAATTGCGGCGCGATTCCGTCCGAGCTGATGGAGAGCGAGCTGTTCGGCCACAAGCGCGGCAGCTTCACGGGTGCGGTCGCCGACAAGGTCGGCCTGATCCCGTCGGCCGAAGGCGGCACGTTGTTCCTCGATGAAGTGGCGGACCTGCCGCTGCACATGCAGGTCAAGCTGCTGCGCGTGATCCAGGAGAAGACGGTGCGGCCCATCGGCGAATCGCGCGAATCCGCGATCGACGTGCGCATCCTCTCGGCGACGCACAAGAACCTCGCCGACCTCGTCGCGCAGGGAAAATTCCGCGAGGATCTCTACTACCGCATCAACGTGATCGAGCTGCGCGTGCCCGCGCTGCGCGAACGCGCCGAAGACATCCCCGATCTCGCCAACAGCATCGTGCGGCGCCTGTCGCGCCGGCTCGGCATGGATCCGCCCGAGCTCTCGCCGGCCGCGGTCGAGCTGCTGCGCGGCTTCGCGTTCCCGGGCAACGTGCGCGAGCTCGAGAACGTGCTCGAACGCGCGCTCGCGTTGTGCGACGGCGGGCAGATCGAACCGGCCGACCTGCAGCTGCGCGCGGTCCCGCGGGGCGACGCGCCGCCACCGCCGCCGGAGGCGCTGGCGCAGATGCGCGCCAGCCCCGCGATCGACGACACGGCAATGCGCGCGGGACTCGGCGAACAGCTGGAGGACGTCGAACGCGCCGCGATCCTCAAGGCATTGGAAGCCGCGCGCTACAACAAGACCGCCGCGGCGCGCGCGCTCGGCATGACGTTCCGCGCGCTGCGTTATCGCATCAAGAAACTCGGGATCGAATGAAAGACGCCACCCCCGCACTGCGCCCCGCCACGCTCTTCGCGGTTTTCACCGTCTCCGGCTTTTCCGGACTCATCTACGAATCGATCTGGTCCCACTATCTCAAGCTGCTGCTGGGCCACGCGGCGTACGCGCAGACGCTGGTGCTGGCGATCTTCATGGGCGGCATGGCGATCGGCGCCTGGCTCGCGGCGCGGCGCGGCGAAAAGCTGCGCAACCTGCTGGTCGCCTACGCGCTGGTCGAGGTCCTGACGGGGCTGCTGGCGCTGGTGTTCCACCCCGTGTACGTCGCGGCCAGTGCGTTCACGTTCGACACGGCGATCCCGGCGCTGGGCAACGGCGGCGCCGTCACCGCGTACAAGTGGGCGCTCGGCGCGTTGCTGATCCTGCCGCAGTCGCTGCTGCTGGGCACGACGTTCCCGCTGATCAGCGGTGGCGTGATCCGCCGCTTCCCGGAGCGCCCGGGCGCGACGCTGGCCACGCTGTACTTCACCAACAGCATCGGCGCCGCCTGCGGCGTGCTCGCGAGCGGCTTCTGGCTGATCGAGGCGATCGGCCTGCCGGGCGCGGTGGTCACAGCCGGCATCCTCAACGTGCTGCTGGGCGGCTTCGTCTGGGCGCTGGCGCGCCAGTCGCCGGATCCCGCGGCGCCGCCGCCGCCGGCCGAGTCCTCGGCGCTGCTGCGCGCCGGACGCTTCCTGCTCGGGGCGGCGTTCCTCGCGGGCGTGGCGTCGTTCGTCTACGAGATCGCGTGGATCCGCATGCTGGCCATGGTGCTGGGCAGCTCCACGCACGCCTTCGAGCTGATGCTGAGCGCGTTCATCGCCGGCCTCGCCTTCGGCGGCCTGTGGATCAAGAAACGCATCGACCGCATCGAGCGGCCGCTGACGGCGCTCGCCTGGATGTTCGCGCTGATGGCGTTGACGGCCGCCATCACGGTGCCGGCCTACGACTGGAGCTTCCGGGCGATGAGCGGCGTCATGAGCGCGTTCACGCCGACCCCGGCGGGTTATGCCGGCTTCAACCTGCTCAGCCACGCCATCGCCGCCGCGACGATGATCCCGACGAGCTTCATCGCCGGCATGACGCTACCGCTGCTCACGAAGTTCCTCATGTCGCGCGGCGGCGGCGAATCCGCCATCGGCAAGGTCTACGCGCTGAACACGCTGGGCGCGATCGTCGGTTCGCTGCTGACCATCCACGTGTTGTTCGGCGCGTTCGGCCTGAAGGGCGCGATCGTGTTCGGCGCGCTGCTGCAGCTCGCGGTCGCGTTCGGATTGCCGCTGCTCGAAACGGACCGCGAGCCGCGGCGACACGTGCCCGCCGCCGTCGCGGCCGCGATCGTGCTCGTGGTCGCGTTGTTCTCGCACCTCGATCCCATGCGCATGGCCGCGGGCGTGTACCGCAACGGCCTGGACCGGCTGCCCAGCGACGCCACCGTCACGTATTTGCGCGATGGCAAAACCGCGACGATCTCGCTGCACGAGCGCGGCCAGTTCGTGACGATCTCGACCAATGGCAAGCCCGACGCGTCCATCAACATGCGCGGCGGACCCGTCAGCTTCGACGAAGTGACGATGACGCTCGCGGCCGCGGTGCCGCTGTCGATGCATCCGTCGCCGCGTCGCGTCGCCAACATCGGCATCGGCTCCGGCCTCACGTCGCACGTCGTGCTGACGAGCCCAGCCGTGCAGACGCTGGATTCGATCGAGATCGAAGCCGCGATCGTCGAAGCCGCGAAGCTCGGGTTCAACCAGCGGGTGCGCAACCTGTACGAAGACCCGCGCAGCCACATCCACATCGAAGACGCGAAGACCTGGTTCGTCGCCGCAGGCGAGCCATACGACGTGATCATCTCCGAGCCTTCGAACCCCTGGGTCAGCGGCGTCGCCACGCTGTTCAGCGACGAGTTCTATCGGCACGTCTCGCGGTATCTGAGGAAGGACGGCCTGCTGGTGCAGTGGGTGCAGATCTACGAGACGGACGTCTCGGTGGTGGCTTCCATCATCAAGGCGTTGTCGCCGCACTTCTCCGATTACGCGCTCTACAACACGGACGACACGAACCTGCTGATCGTCGCGACCCCGCAGGGGTCGCTGCCGCCGCTGAACGCGCGCGCGTTCGAGTCGCCCGGGATGAAGGCCGAGCTCGACCTGATCGGCGTGCACGGCGTCGCCGACATCGCCGTCCGCCAGATCGGCACGAAGGCGCTGCTCGATCCGCTGTTCGCGTCGTACCTGGCTCCGCGCAACTCCGACTATCACCCGTTCGTCGACATCAACGCGCCGCGCATGCGGTTCCTGAAGCGCGATGCGCTGCGGCTGACGGAGCTGCACGTGCAGACCGTGCCGGCGGCGGAATTCCTCGGAAGTGCCGGCGTCGTCCTGCCGTCGCCGGACACGCGTGACCCGGGTTACTTCCAGCGCGTGACCTACACGCGCGACGCGCAGGCGACGCTGGCCGCCTGGCGCAGCGGCGATTTCGGCGCGCTCGATGCCTCGACTACGCGCAATCTGCTGACACTGAAGGGCGGGATGAGCTCGTGCGCGGACGCTGGCGTGCGCCGCGCCTGGCTGCATTCGGCGCATGCCGTCGCCAACGTGACGTCGCAGTTCCTGCCGCCCGAGTCGACGGCGCCGTTCTGGCGGGACTTGGTGGCATCGACGTGTTTCGGCCAGCTAGCCGCGAACGAGCAGAAGACCGTCGGTCTCGATCAGGCCATCGCGGCGCGCGATCGGGCCACGGTCGCGCGACTCGGCGTGGAATTGCTGTCGGATCCCGCGGCTCGGCTCGACGATCACATGGCCGTGGTACTGGCCAGCGCCAGCGCCCTGGTGGCAGAAGACCAGCCGCAGGTGGCGCTGCAGTTGCTCGCGAGTCTCGACGCGGCGCAGCTCGAACAATCACGACTCGATCTCGTCTCGCGGCTGATCGCTGCCTCGGCCGCGAAGAAGATGGGGCTGAAGCTGGCGGAATACTGACGCGCAGCGTCACTAAGTGACGCGATTGGTCAGTTACGTCTCTGGCCGTCGACACCTCTATGTCAAAGACTGTCGTCCGCCGTTTCGAGAATTCACTCGCTGTTCAGGTACTTAGGTTGCGGGTGACGCCGCTGGCATACAGCTTGCTCTTTCCCCCGCAACGGCGCGTTCTGCGTGCCCAGTTTCAGTCGATCAATTTCTTATTCCTGTCAGGAGTTTCTTCATGAAGGCAATCCAAAAGGGCTTCACGCTCATCGAACTGATGATCGTCGTCGCCATCATCGGCATTCTCGCCGCGATCGCGATCCCGGCTTACCAGGACTACACGATCCGTGGCCAGGTCTCGGAAGGTCTGACCCTCGCGGCCGCCGCGAAGGCCGCCGTCTCC
>DATJTW010000115.1:0-8336 GCA_035502995.1 Steroidobacteraceae bacterium
AGCGACGCGCGCGCGGCCGATGCCGCCGCCGACGCGGGCAACTTCTCCAGCTCGCGCACGACGCGCGCCAGCTCCGCGACCGCGCCGGCCGCGGCCGCGCTGAATCCGGCGATCACGACTTCGTCGCCACCCTTGATGCCCAGCGACATCAGCGCGACCGCGCTGCGCGCATCGACACCGCGACCGCGCGCGCGCACTTCGAGCACGTGCGGCTGCGCCTTCGCCGCGCGCGCGATCAACGCGGCGGGCCGCGCGTGGATGCCGTGCGCATGCCGCACGACCACGGCTTCGCTGACCACCGGCGTGCCGCCGACGGCCGGTCCCGATGCGGACACGCCCAGCGCTTCGAGCACCAGCAGTTCGTCGCCGACCGCGACCTGCCGATCGAGATCGGCGCGCGCGATACGGAACCTCTCGCCGTTCGTGACGACGACGGGCGTGACCAGGCTCGCCGCCTTCCGCGCGAGCAGGTCCAGATCGAAAGTGAGCAGCGGCGCGCCGGCGCGCACGCGATCGCCCTTGCGCACGCGGAGCTCGAAGCCCTCGCCGCCCAAGCCGACGGTGTCGATCCCGACGTGCATCAGGATCTCCGCGCCACCGGCGTGGCGCAGCGCGATCGCGTGCTTCGACGCGGCGATCGAGATGATCTCGCCGTCGCAGGGCGCGCACAGCTCGTTCGACAGCGGATCGATGGCCACCGTTTCGCCGAGCATCTGCTTCGAGAACACCTCGTCGGGAATCTCGGCGGCGGGCGCCGCCCAGCCCGCGAGCGGCGCGCGCAGGACGAGTTGCGTCATTGCGCCGTTCCGAGCTCGAGCCGATCGATGACCCAGATCGGGTCGACCTTCGATCGCGTGAAGCTGAGGCACAGGTCCGCGGCGGCGGGCTGCGCCGGGATCCGGGCTTCCGGCAACGTCGTCAACGCATCGTTGTCCGCCGCGCTGGCCAGCGGGATCGTCGCCACCGGCTTGCCGTCGCAGCCGCCGACGCGCACTTCGAGCTCGCCGTCCTTCGTCTTCGGCGCCGGCAGCGGGATGCCCGCCGCGTCCTTGCCGATCTGGAAGTTGAACGGGATCTGGCCGACCGTCGCCTTCAGCGTGACCGGCTTCGTCAGGTCCGCGCCCTTCCACAACCAGCAGGGGTTCGAGATGTTCACCAGGAACACGGCGCGTTTGCCGTCGATCGGCGCGTCGTCCTCGAGCGAGAGTAGATAGCCGTCGCCACACATGGCGAGCTGGTGGCCGGTGCGCGTGTTGGCCTCGGGCGCCGGCCACTCGGTGACCTTCGCGTAGCGGATGCCGAGTGCGTCGTAACGCGCGCGCTGCGCGGGCATGCGCGCCGCGAAGTTCTCCCAATGGATCCGGCGCGGCTGCGACCACGCGATCTCGGCCAGCGCCGCGGCGCGCGGGAACGCCTGGTACTCGACGCGCTCGTCGGAGCGCATGAACTCGGCCCAGAGGTTGGCCTGCACGCCCAACAGGTGCTTCCGCTCTGCTTCGCCGATCGACGCGGGGACCGGATCGAATTCGTACACCTGTTTCAGCGTCAGCACGTTGCTGCGGCCGGGCGACGGGTCGCCGTCGCTCTGCCAGTGGTCGAGATACAGCTGCGGCGCGGGCGACAACACCGTGTCGTGCCCGGCCTTCGACGCCGTGATCGCGCCGTCGATGCCGCGCCACGACATGACCGTCGCGCCGGGCGCGAGCGGCCCTTCGAGGATCTCGTCCCAGCCGATCAGTTTCTTGCCGCGCGCCGCGAGGAATTTCCCCATGCGCTCGATGAAATAACCCTGCAGCCCGTGCTCGTCCTTGACGCCGAGCTCCTCGATGCGCGCCTGGATGCGCGGCGACGCCTGCCACTCGTCTTTCACGGCCTCGTCGCCGCCCACGTGCACGTATTCGCCGGGGAACAGCTCGACGACCTCGCCCAGCACGTCCTCGAAGAACTTGAAGGTGCCTTCCTCGGCGTTGAACAGCGTGGTGTACACGCCCCAGTCCGACGGCACTTCCGTGGGCATCGTGCGCGACACGCCGAGCTCCGGATACGCGACGACGGCCGCGCTCGCGTGGCCGGGCATCTCGATCTCGGGAACGATCGTCACGTGACGCGCGGCCGCATAGGCGATGACGTCGCGCACTTCGTCCTGCGTGTAGAAACCGCCGATCACGCGCGGCTTCTTCGTTGCCGGATCGATGTCCTTGCGCGGCGCGCGGCCCTCGGGCACGCGCCAGGCGCCGACGCTCGTCAATTTTGGATACTTCTTTATCTCCAGGCGCCAGCCCTGGTCGTCGGTGAGATGCCAGTGCAACGTGTTGAGCTTGTGCAGCGCCATCCAGTCGATGAACTTCTTCGTGAACTCGACGGACTGGAAGTGCCGCACCGGATCGAGCATGAGTCCGCGCCAGCGGAAACGCGGCTCGTCGGTGATGCGCATCGCGGGGATGCCGTTCGCGTAGTCGCTCGCCGTGAGCAATTGCCACACGCTGACCGCGCCGTAGAACAGGCCGCGTGCGTCGTGCGCCTGCACGTCGATGCCGTCCGGCGTCACGGCCAGCGCATAGGCCTCGTCGCCCATCGGCTGGTCGACGAGCTCGAAGCGGATCGCCTTGTCGCCGCTGCCGGCCACGGCGAGGTCCACGCCTTTCGTGCGCTTCACGAGGTCGGCGAAATACGTCGCGACCGACGTAGCGTCGCCGGTGGCCACCACCGGTGTCGTTGCACCGAACACGAACGTGCCCGGTGCCGAAACCGCGTCGGCGGGTGCGGGGATGATCGACACGTTCGCGATCTCCGCGCCCTTGCTGGCGGGCGGAGAACACGCGATCAAGGTGCCGGCGGCGGCCGCCGCGACCAGGAAGCCGGTGACCGAGAAATTCCGCAGCGTCATCATTCCCCTCTCCGCTGACACATCCGACGATGAAAGAAAGATACGCCGAGCCGCGCCGGCGTGGCGACCGGAATGGCGGCGCCACGCATCGTGATCGACGCGAAAAAAGGGCCCGCAGTCCCGGACGGAACTGCGGGCCGATCGCTCACCTCAGGTTCAGAACTTGGCCCGGACGTTCAGATAGAACTGCCGCCCGTTGTTGTAGAACGCGGTGGGAGCCGTCGCGCTCTGGTAGTACTTCAGCTCCGGGTCGTTCAGGTTCAACGCATCCAGGTTGATGCTGAGCCAGTCGGAGGGCTTGTACGACAGCGTCAGCGACGCGGTGCCGAAGTCGTCCTGGTAGTACGGGTTGGCACCCGACAGACCGATCAGGAACGACGTGCGGTAGCTGTAGCTGGCGCGCGCCGAGAACATGTCGTTCTCGAAGTACGCGCCGACGTTGTACGTGTCCTTCGACGTACCCACCAGGTTGTGGCTGCCATCCGCCCACGTGTGGTCGGTGTCGCCGTCCGAGTAGGTGTAGTTGGCGTTGACGCCGAAGTTGTCGCCGATCGGCTGCTCGTAGGCCAGCTCGAATCCCTTCACCTTGCCGTTCGAATTGATCGGCACCGAGACGAGATACGTCTCGAGCTGGTTGGTGAGCTCGCTGAACAGCTGGCGGTTCTCCGTGCCGAAGGCGACGTAGTCGTCCAGGTCCATCCAGAACACGCCCGCCGACACGAGGCCGTGGTCCGTGAAGTACCACTCGAAGTTGGCGTCGAGGTTGGTGGAGACCACCGGCTTCAGGTTCGGGTTGCCGCCACCGCCGGTCTTGTTCAGGTCCGAACCCCAGCTCGACGCGCCCAGCGCCGAGAAGTCCGGCATCGTCATCGTCTGCGAGGCCGCGAAGCGCAGCACCGTCTTGTCGCCCATGTTGAACTTCACGTTCGCGCTCGGCAGCAGCTTGCTGCGCGAGTTGTCGGTGTTCTGGTAGATCCAGTTGCCGAACAGGCTGCTGACGTCGGCCGCCGCCGCGCTGCTCACCGCCTGGTAGGAGTTGATCTCCTGGTCGATGTCGACGTAGCGCACACCCAGGTTGCCGCTCCACGCGTCACCGCCGAAATTCGCCTGCACGTAGCCGGCGAGATTCTTCTCGGTCACCTTCCACTCGCCGCCGTAGTTGTGACGGCCGGTCGCGCCGTCGTTGTCGGACAGCCAGGTGGAGTTGTCGAGGATGGCCGTGCGCAGCGCGCCGGGCGTGAAGTACCAGAGGCTACGCGGGAAATTGCCGCCGATGCCGTCGGCGAAGCCGCTGGGATAGGCGACGGTCGCGCCGTTCTGCAGCTCCGACCAGATGTCGCCGGGGCTCGCGCCTTCCGGCGACTGCGCCTCGCGCTCGTGGTCGGCATACCGCGCGCCGAAGTCCAGCGACTTCAGCGGACCGGCTTCCAGCGACTGCGTGAAGTCCAGCGTCGCCCAGTCTTCCGAATCGATCGCGGTGACTTGCTGATTGCCCCAGGTGCCGAAGCCGGTGACGCCGGTCGGCGTGCTGTCGCCGCCCACGCTCCAGTCGAGCGGCGAGCTGGTGCCGTGGCTGGTCCAGCTCGCGCCGCCGCCGCGGTTGGTCGTCACTTCGGCGATGAACTGGCGCGCGGTCTGGCCCTTGCCTTCGGTCGTGCCGAGCTGCGCGTTCATCTTCAGCGACTCGCTGAGCTTCCAGTCGGCATCGAAGGTGACGTAGTTGCTCTTCGCCGTCGCTTCGCGCGAGATCATGTCGTACACCGCGTAGTCGCGGCCGGCCACGCCCGCGTACGTCGCGCTGGTCAGCACGCCGTCCTCGATGGTGTAGCCCGGCTGCGGCGCCTGGGCGCGCGCGAAGTTGCCGCCCCAGAGCATGAAGTTGCGGTTGTAGTTGTTCGCGTCCATGTCGGACATGAAACCGCTCAGGCCGAGGGTCACGTCGTCCGTCGGCTTGAACTGGATCTCCAGCAAACCGCCCTTGCGATCGCGATCCTGCTCGAACAGCGTCGAGCCGATGAGGCCGGGCGCCTGCACGCCGACGAGATCCGGATTGCTGATGCCGGCCGGATCGGTGGCCGCGATCGTGAAGAAGCCGCCGGGAATTTCCTGCGCGTCGCGGCGCAGGGAGCGTTCCTGCTTGAAGACCTGCAGCAACACGCCGAACGTGCCGCCTTCGTTCTTGTAGTTGAACAGGCCCGACAGCTGCGGATCGTACGAATCCGCCTGGTCGGAGTAGACGCTGCCCAGCGACGCCTCGAAGGTCACCGACTTGTCGAACTGGAACGGCTTGCGCGTGAGGATGTTGACGGTGCCGGTCGTGCCGCCTTCCTGCAGGCGCGCGTTCGAGGACTTGTTGACCTGCACCGAGTTGACGAGCTCCGAGGGCAGCAGCGTGTAGCTCACGCTGCGGCCGACGTTGTTGCCCTGGCTCAGCACGAACCAGTCGGCCGAACCGACGCTGTGACCGTTGATCAACGTCTGCGTCAGGCTCGGGCTGGTGCCACGCAGGCTGACGCGGTCGGATTCGTCGAAGCCGCCTTCATCGGCGCTCGACGAGCTGATGTTGACGCCCGGCAGGCCGCGCAGTGCGTCGGCCACGTTGTGGGCCGGCAGCTTGCCCACGTCTTCCGCGGTCACCACTTCCATGCGCGCATCGGCATTGCGCTTGACGGCGAGCGACTGCTCGACGCTCGCGCGAATGCCGGTGACGACGACTTCATCGAGCTCCTCGCTGGCGGAAGCCGGCGCCGTCTGTGCCATGGCGGACTGTTGATACAAGGCGAGCGCAATCGCGGTGCCGAGCAAGGTCGATCGTCTGATGTTCATAAAGGACTCCACCCCGGGGTTGTTCTGTGTACGGACCAAGTTAAGGACCACTTGGTATCCAATATAGAACCACTGAGATACGATTGCCAAGCCCCTCTCCGTAGGAAAGCGGGCTGAGAAAGCCAATATTCCTCTCTCGCGGCCGAAAGACTGCTGCTTATGAACAACACATTGGTATTGTATTGGTACTGCTATGGTGGCATTGTTGCGAGCGCAAAAGGTCGTGAGGATGTGCGCAGGGGGGGGGGACGATGACGCTGTCTAACTATCTGCAGAAGCTCGACGAATCGAGCGCTCTGCCGCTCTATCAACAACTACAACGCGCACTGCGCACCGCCATCGAGAAACGCGTCGTCGCTCCGGACGACGCCCTGCCGCCGGAACGGGATCTCGCCGACGAGCTGTCGGTGTCCCGTATTACGGTCAGGAAGGCCATCGACGGCCTCGTCGACGAAGGATTGCTGGTCCGCCGCCAGGGCGCAGGCACGTTCGTCTGCGCTCGCGTCGAGAAGAATTTCGCGAAGCTGACCTCGTTCTCCGAGGACATGCGGGCCCGCGGCCGCAAGCCACGCAGCCAATGGATCACGAAGTCCGCCGGCACCGTGACGCCGGAAGAATCGCTGACGCTGCGGCTGTCGCCGGGCACACCCGTCTATCGTTTCCACCGCATCCGCTTCGCCGACGACGCGCCGATGGCGCTCGAGTACGCGACGGTGCTCGCCGCGTGCCTGCCGTCGATCGAGTCGGTGGATTCGTCGCTGTACGAAGCGCTCGAGAAGACCGGCAACCGTCCCGTGCGCGCGCTGCAGCGACTGCGCGCGGTGCTGCTGACGTTCGAGCAGGGCAAACTACTCAAGGCCAGCGAAGGCGACGCGGGGCTGCTGGTCGAGCGCGTGGGTTTCCACATCGACGGCCGCGCGGTCGAGTTCTCGCAGTCCATCTACCGCGGCGACATCTACGACTTCGTCGCCGAGCTGAGCGCGTCCGCCTGATGCCCAGCCAGATGCACACGGAGGCCGGCGAATCGGCCGAGATCGTCCGTCGCCAGGTCGATCTCAATGCCGAGCCGTTGCGCGAACTCGGCGCCGCGCTGCGCAAGCGCGCGCCGCGCGCGGTGGTCACCTGCGCGCGCGGCAGCTCGGATCACGCGGCGACGTTCGCCAAGTACCTGGTCGAGACCCACGCGCGCGTGATCACGTCGTCCGCGGCGCCGTCGCTGAGCTCCATCTACGACGCGTCGACGCGGCTCGACGACGTGGTGTTCGTCGTGATCTCGCAGTCGGGCAAGAGCCCCGACCTGCTGGCCAGCGCGCGGAACGCGCGCGAGTGCGGCGCACTGGTGATCGCGCTGTGCAACACGCCGGGCGCGCCGCTGTTCGACATCGCGCACTACGGCATCCCGCTGCATGCCGGTGCCGAGAAGAGCGTGGCGGCGACGAAGTCGTTCATCGCGTCGATGTCGGCGATCGTGCATTTGGTGGCCGAGTGGTCCGAGGATGCGGCGCTGCTCGATGCGTTGAGCTATGCGCCGGCGCAGCTGTCGCGCGCCTTCGCGCTCGACTGGAGCGCGGGCCTCGCGCCGTTGCGCGACGCGACGAACCTGTTCGTGCTCGGCCGCGGCTACGGCCTCGGCATCGCGCAGGAGGCCGCGCTCAAGTTCAAGGAAACCTGCGGTCTGCACGCCGAAGGTTTCAGCGCTGCCGAAGTGCAGCACGGGCCGATGGCGCTGGTCGGCGCCGGCTTCCCCGTGCTGGCGTTTTCACAGGCCGACGACACGCGGCCCAGCATCGAGAAGGTCGCCGGCGAATTCGCGGCGCGCGGCGCCAGCGTGCTGCTGGCGGGCGGCAAGGCGCCGGGTGCGCGGGCGCTGCCGACCGTCGACGCCCATGCCGTCATCGGTCCGATGCTGATGATCCAGAGTTTCTACCGCTTCGCGGCGGCGCTGGCCGAGGCGCGCGGCTTCGATCCGGACGTGCCGCCGCACCTGCGCAAGGTGACGGAGACCGTCTGATGCCGGATCGAGCGAACGAAACGGCGCTGCTGAACGGCCGCGTGCTGCGCGACGAGGGTTTCGTCGACGGCCTGGCGGTGTTGATGGATGGCGAGCGCATCGCCGCGGTCTTGCCGCGCGACGATCCGCGCGTCGCGGCCGCGACGCCGCACGACCTGCGCGGCCAGCGGCTGATGCCGGGCTTCATCGACACGCAGGTGAACGGCGGCGGCGGCGTGTTGTTCAACGACGCGCCGACCGTCGACTCGATCCGCGCGATCGGCCGCGCGCACCGGCGTTTCGGCACCACCGGCTTCCTGCCGACCCTGATCAGCGACGACCTGTGCGTCATCGAACGCGCGCTCGGCGCCGTGCGCGACGCCATCCGCGCGAAAGTGCCCGGCGTGCTCGGCATCCACATCGAAGGCCCGTTCCTGAATCCCGAGCGCAAGGGCGCGCACGACGCCGGGAAACTGCGCCGCCTCGACGCCGCGGCGGTCGAACTACTCGGCACGCCGACCGGCGGCCGCACGATGCTGACGCTCGCGCCCGAGATGACCGACGGCGACACGCTGCGCGCACTCGACGCGGCCGGCATCATCCTCTCCGCCGGGCACACGAACGCGAGCTACG
>DATJTW010000116.1:0-95335 GCA_035502995.1 Steroidobacteraceae bacterium
CCGCTCGACGACGCGTTCATGGGCGGCAACTGGACGTTCGAAGGCCGCCTGCGCTACTACACGCAGACCAAGGCCGACTTCTACCAGGACATCTTCCCGCGCGCCGACTTCAGCAACTTCATGGCGCGCGACAAGGAGCTCGGCACGTACACCGCGTACACGCTGGGCCTGATCGCCACGTACGAGTTCAAGATCGAGCGGTTCCCCTGGTTGTCGAAGGGCTCGGTCAACCTGCGCTACGACCACATGACCGTGAACTACGACGACTTCCGCGACGCGCGTTACAGCCTCGGCAGCTTCGGCACGTTGCCCGACGATCCGTTCGATCCGGGCACCGAGCCGCTGTACAAGCTCGACGCGAACATCTACCAGTTCTACATCAGCGCGTTCTTCTGAGCGCCGGGGGCGTTGCGATGAAGGTCATCGTCGACGCCTCGATCGTCACGCGCGAAGCCGGCGGCTTCGGCAACGTGTCCGGCTCCATCGAGCTCTCCGCCGAGCCGCGCATCGGCGACACGATTTCCTTCAGCATCGAAAAAGCCGGCGTCGAGATGCCGCCCGGCTTCAACGGCCTCGTGCGCGTGCGCAACCGCGTGTTGACCGCGGGCGGCGACCCGCATGGCCCGCTGATCGAGCTGCACGACATCGAAGTCCAGACGATCGAGGATGCGCAGGCGTTGATCGCGTATCTCGAGCAGGCGTTCGGGTTGTTTGCGAACGTCTACGACGAGAGCGACGACCAGGATCGCCGCTGAGTCGTACCAACTACTCCAGCGCTTTCCCGAACTGCACGCCGCCATCGTGCATGCCGATATCCGGCTGCGCGCGCCGCAGCGCGATCATCTCCGCGCCCGCCAGGAACACCGGCCCGTAGCCGTGCGCCGCCAGCACGTGCACCGGCCGGTACAGGTAGAACATCGGATCCCAGCCGACGCCGGTGCCGACGCACGTCCCCTCCACCTGCCCCTTCGCATTCACTTTCGTCGTCACCGCGTTCCAGCCCAGTGACACCACCGGCCCGTACGCCCGCGCATCCAGCCAGCCGCGGTTGATGCCGCGCGCCAGCGCGAACACGTACATCGCGCTCGCCGAGGTCTCTTCATACGACTCGCGACGATCCAGCAACTGGTGCCACAACCCCGCATGCCCCTGCGCCGCCGCGATGCCCGCCGCGTGCGCCTCGAACAGCGCCAGCACCTTCGCGCGCGCCGGATGATCCGCCGGCAGCACGTCGAGCAGCTCCACCATCGCCATCAGCGCCCAGCCGTTCGCACGCGCCCAGTGGAATGCCGGGTGCGGCTCCATGCCCTGAATCCACGCGTGCATGAACAACCCGCGCTCCTTCACGAACATGCGCTGCGCGAACTGCAGGATTTGCTTCGCGGCGTCGTCGTAGTAGCGCCGCTCGCCCGTCAGCTTGCCCATCTGCGCCAGGCACGGGACGCTCATGTACAGGTCGTCCAGCCACAACGAATTCGCCAGCGGCCGGTTGCGCGCCAGCGTGCCGTCGGCGAGTCGGAACTGCTGCGTCGACACCCAGCCCGCGTAGTTGTCGATCCACGGCCGGAGCTGGCCGTTGCTCAGGCCCGCGCGTTCGGCCTTCACCAGCGCCGCGCACATCGCACCGGCATCGTCGAGCGCCCGCGGCATGAGCACGCCGCGCAGCGCGAAACCGTTCTTGGCGGCGGGGAAGTTGTCGCGCGTCGTGCCCGCCGGCAGGTGCGCCTTCGCGTGTGCCGCCACCGTCGCGATCGCGGACACCCGCTCCTGCACGTAGTCGCGGAACCGCGCGTCCTGCGTAGTCTCCGCGGCGTTCAGTATGCCGGCGTACGTCACGCCCCATTCGTAGGTCGCGATCAACAGGTCCGTGCGCGCCAGCGCGACGTGCTCGGGCAGCTTCGCCAACGACGCCGGCTCGCCCGTGTCCGCGTCGATCACCTTCACCGGGCTCGCCTCGAGCAGATAGGCGTGCACGCGGTCGAGCACCTCGCGGATCTGCGCCTCCGTCGCCGGCTCGTACGGCGTCGGGTAGTTCACCTTGACGCGGCCCGAATACACGCCGGGATCGGTCTGCGGCGTGGCGGTGTGGACCTGCGGCGTGGATTGCGCCAGCGCGATCATCGGCACGAGGCCGCCCAGGAAGGAAAGGCCAGCGATACGTTTCATTCGTCTCCCCCGTCTGTATTCAGCAAGATCCTCATCTGACCCTGCGGATCGCTGAGGAATCTCCTGGCGACCACGTAGTGTTCCGTGTCCTCGTACCGCACCCGCTCGAAGCCGCGCTTCCCGATCTGGTAGATCCAGGCGTCCGGATACGCCATCAGGATCGGCGAGTGCGTCGCGATGATGAACTGTGATTTCAGCGCCACCAACTCGTGCATCCGCACCAGCATCGCCATCTGTCGCGTCGGCGACAACGCTGCCTCGGGCTCGTCGAGCACGTAGAACCCGTGGCCACCAAACCGATGATTCATCAATGCGAAGAACGACTCGCCGTGCGATTGCTCGTGAAGCGAGCGGTAGCCGTAGGAGTTGATGATCGGCGGAGCGGGAGATGGCTCCGCGTCCAGGTTCTCGATCTCGGTCGCGACGTTGAAGAAACTTTCGGCGCGCAGGAAAAACCCGTCGCGCGCCCGCACCAGGCTCTTCACGAGCGTCAGGCATTCGTGCAGCGGGGAATGCGAACGCCGTGTGTGGAACCGGAAGTTCTTCGTGCCCCCTTCCGGGTTGAACCCCGCCGCGATGGCGACCGCCTCGAGCAGGGTGGACTTGCCGCTGCCGTTCTCGCCGACGATGAACGTGACGTGCGGATGCAGCTCCAGCGAGTGCAGCTGCCGCAGCGCGGGCAGTGCATACGGAAACACGTCGAACGACGGCACCTTCTCGCGCTTGAGCTTGAGCGCGAGCACGTAGTGTTCGGCGTCCAACGATCGCAAATGGCTAGCCGGCCGGGCCGGGCTCCGGCTCGGGCGGCGCCAGGTTCTTCGAGTAATACACCTTGCCATCCGGCGCCACGGCCACCGCGTCGACATCCGGCAACGTGTCGATGAACTCGATGCCTTCCTCCGGCCCCATGATGAACACGCTCTTCGTCAGCGCATCCGTGCGCGTCGCGTTGTTGCTGATGATCGTCACGCTGCGGCACTTGCGCGCCGAGTCACCGGTCTTGGGATCGATGATGTGGTGGAACCGCTTGCCGTCTTCGTCGAAGTAGCGCTCGTAGTCGCCCGACGTCGAGAACGCGGCATCCGACAGCGGCAGCTTGAGGAACGTCTTGCCCTCGTGATCCGGATCGCGCACGCCGACCACCCACGGCCGGCCGAACCGGTCGCCGATGATCCGCGTGTCGCCGCCGGCGTTGACCATCGCGCGCGTGATGCCCTGCTTCTGCAGGATCTCGATGCCTTTGTCGACGGAGTAGCCCTTGGCGATACCGCCGAGATCGATGCGCATGCCCGGCCGCGTGAAATGGACGGTCAGCTTCTTCTTGTCCAGGATCATGTGCCGCCAGTTGATGCCGGGCAGCGCCTTGTCGATGGCCTTCTGGTCCGGGTGCACGCCCTTCTTGAAATCGTAGAGATAACCGACGCTGGCGTACGTGATGTCGAACGCGCCGTGCGTGAGCTCGGAATACTTCACCGACTCCTCGAGCAGCCAGAAGAGCTCGGCGCTGATCGTCACGGGATGTTTGGCCGCCTCGCGGTTGACCTTGGAGATCTCCGTGTCTTCCTTCCACGTGCTCATCAGACGATCGATGCGATGCATGTCGTCGAATACCGACGCAATGGCCGCCTCGCCGGCGGCGCGGTCCTCGCTCCACAGCTCGACGGCGCAGCGCGTGCCCATGATCGCCTGGGTTTGGCTGATCCACTCGGCGCGCGCGACGCCGGTGGTGAGGCCGACGGCAAACAAGAGGCGGAACCCGATTGCGCGGCAGCGGTCGAATCTGCATGTTTCCATGTCGGCGATTATGCGCCTTGGTTTAAGCTCTGACCTCACGATCACCTTTCACTGACGACCATTCACTCACGACTAGGAGTCGCGATGAAAAAACTGCTCCTCACAATCTTCCTCGTCACCGCCGGCGCCAGCGCCGCCCCCGCGTTCGCCAGCGCGCGCGAAGAGGCCCGCCTCATCGAAGCCTCGGGCGTGCTCGAAGAGCTCGGCGCGCAGCGTGACACGGCGATCCCCGATCGCCTCATGCAGCGCGCGTACGGCATCGCCGTGATCCCGAACGTCGTGAAGGTCGGCGCCGTGGTCGGCGGCCGGCGCGGCAGCGGCGCGATGGTCGTGCGCGACGAGAACGGCCGCTTCTCGGATCCCATCATGATCAGCATCACCGGCGGCAGCGTCGGCTGGCAGCTCGGCGTGCAGTCCACGGATCTCGTGCTCGTGTTCACCACGAAGCGCGGCATCGAAGGCATCGCCGACGGCAAGCTCACGCTGGGCGGCGACGCGTCGGTCGCGGCGGGCCCGGTCGGTCGCTCCGCGTCGGCGGGAACCGATCAGGACTTCAAGGCCGAGGTGTACTCGTACTCGCGCAACAAGGGATTGTTCGCCGGCCTCTCGATCGACGGCAGCGTGATCGCCATCGACAGCCGTTCGAACAACCGGCTGTACGGCCAGAGCGCGTCGGCTTCGGACATCATCGCGCGGCGCGTGAACACGAACGTCGATGCAGCGAAGCGCTTCGAGCGCGCGGTCGCACAGAGCACGGCGACGAGTTATGCGCCGAGCGCGGCCACGTCGTCGGCGACGGCATCGCCGGTGTCGAGCGAGCCGGCGGCGGCGCCGCAGGCGGGAGCGACGGCGTTTCCGCTGGAAGACTCCGCGCCGGGATCGGAGCCACCCAAGTAGCGGGCTAATGGGGACATTCCTGATTTGCTAGGAAAAGGGGACAGGCCTGGAAGGCCAGTCCCCTTTTCCGCTTCAGCGGGGCCCGAATTTCACCGCAAGCGCAGGCCGCCTCGCAGCGTCCGCAAATCAGGAATGTCCCCGCCTTAACATAATCGATTCATATATATACGCAGAAACCACGGGGGCTGAATGCGCGAGCAATTCGTCGAGTATCGGGATGGAGATGCGCTGCTCGAGGGCTTCCTCTGCTTCGACGAATCGCAGCCCGGACCCCGCCCGACCGTCCTGCTCAACCACGCGTACGGCGGCCGCGACGAGTTCGTGATCCGCAAGGCGCGCCGACTCGCCTGGTCCGGCTACGCCTGCTTCGCACTCGACAACTACGGCAAGGGCATTCGCGGCAACACGCCTGCCGAGTCCACGGCGTTGATGATGCCGTTCATGAACGACCGCGCCGCCTTGCGCCGCCGCCTGCTCGCCGGTTTGTCCGCCGTGAAGTCGTTGCCGATCGTCGACGCGCGGCGCATCGCGGTGCTCGGATTCTGTTTCGGCGGTCTGTGCGCGCTCGACTTCGCGCGCGCCGATGCGGACGTCCGCGGCGTCGTGAGTTTCCACGGACTCCTCAAGACCTCGCCGATCACGGAACCGAAGATCCGCGCCCGGGTACTCATGCTGCATGGCTACGACGATCCGCTGGCACCGCCCGAGGACGTGCTCGCCGTGGCGAAGGAGTTCAGCGCCGCCGGCGCCGACTGGCAGCTGCACGCGTACGGCAACACGGTGCACGCGTTCACGAATCCGAAGGCCAACGATCGCGCCGCCGGCAAGCAGTACGACGAAGCCGCCGACCGGCGTTCATGGCACGCGCTCGAGGAATTCCTCGGCGAAGTCCTCAAATAGCGGCGGTTTCGGGCGATGCGTGTTAGCGTCTCGCCATCTCAGGGAGCGGTCAGCATGAAGAAGATCCCGGTCATCATCCTCGTCGTCCTCGGGCTGGTGTTCTCCGCGTACGCGGAGGCCGCGAAACCGAAACGCCGCTCGCGCAATGCCAACCGCGTGGGGCCGTATGCCGGCGCGTTGCTGAGCTGGAGCAGCTATTCCGGCGATCAGAGCGACGCCGAAGACAGCCTCGCGAGCTCGTTCGACGGCCTGCCGACCACCAACCTGACCACCGGTACCAAGGACAGCGACATCGGCTACCAGGCCGCGTTCGGTTACCGCTTCAACCGTTACGTCGCCGCGGAATTCGAGCTCGTGCAGTTCGGCGAGCTGAGCTCGCATGCCAGCGCGGACGTCGATCTGCTGGATGGCAACGGCCCAGTGCCGGTTACATTGCGTTACAACTTCCACGTCGGCGGGCCGCAGCTGTCGGCGCTGGGCATCCTGCCGGTCAACGACAAGTTCGAGTTCTTCGCGAAGGCCGGCGTGTTGTTCGCGTCGTCGGAGCGCGAGTTCACGTCGCGCGTGGATGGTCAGAGCGGCGGCGTCGGCAGCGCGAAGGGCGATTCCACCGAGGTGGTGCTCGGCGTCGGGTTCGCGTGGCACATCAACCAGATGTATTCGGTCCGCGCGCAGTACGAGCGGCTGAGCGATGTCGGCGATCCGGACAAGTCGGGCACCGAAGATCTGAACGCCGCGTCGCTGGGCCTGATCGTCCGGTTCTGACGATTGGGGATCGGCCCCAAACGGCCGTTTGGGGCCAATCCCCAATCATCCCCAATGCGTCACAGCGGCTTCGTGAAGTAGACGACTCGCTCCGTCTCGCGAAACCCCAGCGCCACGTGCGCGCGCTGACTCGCCTCGTTGTCCAGCAGCGCATCCGACGCCAGCTCCCGGCAGCCGCGCGCCCGCGCCCAGTCGCCGATCGCCGCATACAGCGCCCGCGCGACGCCACGCCGCCGCCACGGCGGCGACACGTACACACCCTCGACGAACCCCACCGGCGACGTCTCCGTGCCGTTCACGTAGTCGCCGCGGATCGATCCCTCGATGAACCCGATCGGCACGCGCAGTTCGTCGTACATCATCAGCTGCAGGAACCGCTCCGGCTGCGCCAGCGAGATCGCCATGTAGCCGCGATGGTCGTCCGCATCCGCGTCCGGCCACAGCGCCATCCGGAATTCCAGCCACCCGGGCTGTTCGAGCGAGGCGCACCGTTCGATGAAGGTCTTCACGTTCATGACACGGAGTCTACAGGCCGCACCCCCACCCGCTACTGAATGGACGCCGCCGCCGACGGGGAAAACAATGCCCGCATGCCGCCACTCCCCGCCAGCTCCATCGACAAACTCTCCGACCACTCCGGCACTTACGTCATCTGCGTGAAGTGCCGTCAATGCCAGCACGAGCGCGAGATGGCGCCGCGCTCGCTGGCTAACATCCTCGGCTGGAACGTCACGCTGAAGCAGGCCTGCACTCGCCTGCGCTGCTCGAAATGCCAGGCGCGGCGGTTCGACGTGGAGATCGCGTTCAACCGCAAGCCGCGCGGCTGGAAGGCCAATCCGTCCTGATCAGGCCGTCCCGCTCAGGCCGCGGCCTTCTCGCGCGCCCGCGTGCGCGCGCGGTGCGCGAAGTCGAGGATCGGCTTCTCGAACAGTTGGTAGGACGCCAGCGCCGCGACGATCGACACCACCACCAGCGCGCCGACGAACACGACCGCGGCCCAGGGCTGGGCCACCTCGCGCAAAACCCCGCCCAACAGCTTCGCCGCCGGCGGCAACACGATGAACTGCACGAGATACAGCGAGTACGACGCATCGCCTAACAACTTCGAGAACGCGCGCAGCGCGCCGCCCGCGATCGCCGGCGCATGCAGCGCGCCCTGCACCAGCAGCACCAGCGGCAGCGCCCACCACAACGCGCGGTTCTCCTCGCTGCCCAGCAACCCCAGCGTACCGAACGCCACCGCGCCGACCGCCATCAACACCAGCGAGGCCCGCGGGCCCTGCCGTACGCGGCCGGTCGTGAACAGGAACCCCAGCATCACGCCGTACAGGAACTCGATGAGGATCGGGTTCGTGTAGAACGCGCCGGCGCCGGCCAGGTGCAGCAGCGAGCCCACGAACGGCAGTCCCGCCAGCGCGAACGCGATGAACTGGATGCGCCGGAACCGCGGCAGGAACAGCGCGATCGTCACCACCAGGTAGAAGAACATCTCGTAGTTCAACGTCCATCCCGGGATCACCGGCGGCCAGAACCGCCCCTCGACCGTGGGATGCGGCCACGCGACGAAGAAGTACGACGCGACGAAATGCCAGGGATCGCGACTGGCGCTGTTCATCAGCGACGGCGCGAACAGCACGATCGCGAGCACGAACGTCGTCACCAGCCAGTACAGCGGCACGATGCGCAGGATGCGTTTCCACGCGAAGCGCGCCGGCGACTCGTCGCGCGCGATCGCCGTCACCCACATGATGAAGCCGCTGATGATGAAGAACAGGTCGACGCCCGCCGCGCCCAGCGAACGATGCGCGACCTCGATGCCGAAGTACGTCTGCAGCAGCCCCAGCGCGTGGAAGATCACGACGCCGAGCGCCGCCAGCGCGCGCAGGTGCTGGATGGATTCGATGGTGCGCGGGGCTGGCGCGCCGGCGGCCATCATTCCGCCGTGAAGCTGAGCTGCGACAACACGACGCGTTGCGCCGCGGAGCAATCCACCGCGCCGCTGGCGCGCGCGCGTTGCGCGGGCGGCACGTCCAGCGTGCAGGCCGAGAAGTCGATCGGCGGCGTGATGCGGCCATTCAGCACGAGGTACGGCACCAGGCTCGACGCCGGTTCGTCGACCGGCACGCGCAGCAGCAGGTATTGATCGTCGCCCTTGCCGTATTCGAGCAGCGCCGTGCGCACGCCGTTCGCGTACGAATACAGGCCGGGCGCGATGGAGTGTTTGCCGGTGACGTCGAGCGGCAGCGTGTACTGGCGCCCGGCGTAGGTGAACGTGGCGCTGCCCGACTTGTACGTGGCCTCCTGCCGGCGTGCGCCCTCGCCCATGCGCGCGTTGCGCAGCGTGCGGCCCTTCGTCACCGTCGCGCTGGTGGCGCCGCCGGGTAGTTTGGCCAGCGTCAGCAATGCCACGGGCGTGCCCGAGGCGAAGCCCATGCGCTGCAGGTAGATAGTCAGCTTCTGGCCGGCCGGGTAGACGTCGAACCCCAGGCCGCCCGGCAGGCCGGCGAGGATCCAGTAACGCTTGCCGGCCTGCTCGAACTCGAGCTCCGGCAGCTCGCCGCCAAACAACATGTCGACGGTGGTTTGTCCCTCGCCGCGGCTGCTGGCCCAGGCGCCCACCAGCGGGCGGTAGCGACCGGAGGGCGGACGTTTGTGGCCGGTGAACGTGGCCGTGGTGGTGAACCACTGGCCCGGCGCGGCGAGCTCCGCCTCGTCGTTCTGCGAGCGCGCGGCGCCGCCGAGGATCTTGGCGAGCGTCGAGGGTTGATAGGCGGATTCGTCGGTGTCGGCCGCGCCTTGCGCGAACACGGTGGCCGAGGAGAACAACAACAGGACCAGCGCGCGTTTCATGCGCCGCCGGCCGCGTCCGCGCCATCCGCAGGACCCGTGAAGATCGCCTCGATGGCCGCGGCGTCATCCGGGCGCACGACCCGGCCCTTTTCCACGCCGTTTTCCAGGTACACCAGCGTCGGCCACAGCTTCACGCGGAACGACCGGCCGAGCGGCCTGCCCTTCCCGTCCTCCACCTTGATGTGGCGGACGCCGGGGTGCGATTTCATGACGCGCGCGATGTCTGCCTGGGCCCCCTGGCAGTAACCGCACCAGGTGGCGCCGAATTCGAGGACGGTCGGTTCGGTGAAAGCGTCGACTTCCTGTCGCGTGGGTTCGTTCATGGCCCAGAGACTACCCTAATCCACGCGGGATCCGCACTCGCCGCGGGCCGGCCGGTGCCCGGTCGCGTCGGAGGACACCGGCACGCGGCGCGCCACTGTCAAATCGCGGCGCGCGCCGTCAATCTTCCGTCGCCTAACTAGTCACGTCGCGCGCGACGGTGAATCCTCCCGCTACGCACAACTACGGACCGGTTGTCGCTGGACAACGACAGGCCCATGAGTAAATTCGCTCCACCGTCGAGGAGCCTTCATGACAACTAACAACATCGTCCTGGTCCATGGTCTGTGGATGACGCCGCTCAGCTGGGAATACTGGGCGCACCACTACACCGAGCGCGGCTACAGCGTGTATGCCCCTAGCTGGCCCGGCATGGAGCGCGACATTCGCGCGCTGCGTCGTCAACCGGAATCCTTCGCAAACGTCGGCATCCGCCAGATCGTCGATCACTACGAGCAACTGGTACTCGAGCTCGAAAGCCCGCCCATCCTGATCGGGCATTGCTTCGGCGGGCTCGTCGTCCAGGAGTTGTTGGACCGCGGCCTCGGCGCCTGCGGCGTGGCCATCGCATCGGCGCCCATCAAGGGCGTGTGGACGCTTCCCTACTCCACGATGCGTGTGGTCACGCCGCAGCTCATCAATCCCCGCAACAACCACCGCGCGGTGCCGCTGACGCCGGCGCAGTTCCACTACGCGTTCATGCACACCGAGTCGAAGGAAGAGTCGTTCCGCATCTACCAGCGCTACGCGGTACCCGGCGCCGACCACGTGTTGTTCCAGACCGAGCTCGCGAACTTCAACCCGTTCGCCGAGAGCGCCGTGAACGTCCGGCGCAACAATCGCGCGCCGCTGCTGCTCGTCGCGGGCGCGGAGGACCACGTGATCCCGCCGCGCATCGTGAAGTCCAACCACAAGCTGTATCGGCACTCGAGCGCCGTCACGGAGTACAAGGAATTCCCGGACCGCACTCACTTCATCATCGGTCAGAGCGGCTGGCAGGAAGTGGCGAACTACGCGCTCGACTGGTGCCGCGACCAGGAGCTGATGATCGAACGCGAACAGAAACGCATCGCGCGCCAGGTGCGCATGGTGCAGGACCGCGGGCGCGGCGGCGGCACGCGGCAGGTCGCCTGATCGTCCGCGCCTACCTCGCGCCCCGGAGGAAGAACACCAGCACGCCGCCTTCGAGCAACACGCGCGCGAGGATGAGCGGCCAGAGCTGTCGCGAGCGGATGTAGGTGTAGCCGTAGAGCAGGCCCAGCGGCACCGTGGTCAGTACCGCGATCGGGCCTTGGTAGAGATGGCACAACACGCGGATGCCCGTGCTGACGTTGATCGCGACCCACGGGCCGCGCCGGCGTGACAGCGCGGTGATGACGTAGCCGGAGACGAAGAGCTCTTCGTAGACGGCGGTGACGATCGTCAGCAGCAGCAGGACCTGGAAATCGACGTTGCTCGCGGCGTGCATCGGTCGCGGCACGTACGAATAGATCATCTGCAGCAGGATGCCGACCGCGTTGGCCACGACGATGGTTGCGACCGAGGCAACGAGCAGCGCCAGCCCCAACAGCGTGCCGCGCACCGTGATCGACAGGCCGATGCGCGCCAGCGTCCAGTCGCGCAGGCGCAGGAACCAGACGAGGAACGCGAACTGCAGCACGTTGACGACCAGCGCCGACGCGAGCATCTCGTTCATCGCGCCCGGATCGATGTAGCGGGTAGATAGCAGCGACGAGAAGATCAGCTGGCCGAAGGCACCGACCACCACGATCACGAATTCCATGCTGTCCGGCAGGCGCCGGATCACGTCGCGCAGGCGATCCATCACAATCCGTAGAGGCTGGCGGCGTTGTCGTGCAACACCATGCGCGCCAATTCGAGCGCGCGGTCGCGCGAGATCTCGCGGTTGTTGACCATGGCCGTCAGGGCGAGGCCCAGCGCCCAGCGTGCGCGGTAGGTGCAGGCCCATTCCTTCTCTTCCCAGTCGACCAGCGGCGAATCGACGTCCGAATAGGCGTCGGAGCCGAACAGCACCTTCTCCGGATGCCACGAGAGCCAGCTCCGCAGCACGTCGGACAGGTGATGGGAGTCCAGGTAGAAGGTCTGCGCGGAGAAATCGACGTACGTGTTCGGCTTGTCGGTCATCGCCTGCGCGAGCCGGTAGTCAGGCCAGCCGCCGTGCAGCAGCACGAACTTCGTCTGGCGCAGGGGCTTCGAGTTGATCGTGTTTTCGAGCAGGCCCGGATTCGCGCGACCGTTGTTGAAGTACGGGCCGTCGCCGTTACCGGTGTGGACGTGGACGACGAGGCCGGCGCGGCCCGCGGCGGCGGCGATCTCGTTGAATAGATAGTCCTCGAGGAGCTTGGAATCCTTTCGCGCCGCGTAGAGTTTCGCGGCGCGTTTCTCGTCGACGGGGTCGAAGTCGATGGGCCGCGCGTACGCGCTGAGGAACTTCACGGCCACCCCGCGCTGCGATTTCCAGCGCGCCAGGGTCGGGGCGATGACCTGTTCGCGGTAGCGCGCCAGGGTCGGCGGCGGTTTTTTCAGACCCAGCTCGCCGAGCAGGGCCTTCACCGACGTGTCTCCGCCGGTGTAGAGCATCCGGCTTTCGTCGCCCGAAAACGGCCGCAGCAGCGGATCGGCATACGGCACCCAGCGGAAGCGCGGGCCGTCGAGCCCGGTGCCGGGCCGCACCGTGTTCACCAACGCGACGTCGACGCGCGATTGCTTCAGCACCGCCTCGGGCCAGCCATCGCCGAAGAAGGCCATCGCCTTTTTCTTACGTTCGAGCACGTCCTGGAGCTGGCGCAGCGACAGGTCCGGGACGCGCAGGCCGTACAACCCTTCCCAGGCGAGCTGCCAGTCGATGTGATCGCGCGCGAGCGGCGCGACGTCCGGGTAACGGGACGTGCCGAGCGGATTGTCGGTCTTCCAGCGTGTCGGCCGCGCGGCGTCCACGGGATCGGCGTGCATGTGGTTGTCGATCGCGGGGATCTGCAGGATGGCGTTCATCAGGGCGCCGTCCACCGCGTCCTGGGCGAAGCACGGCGCCGCCAGCAGCAGTAGTGAGACCCAGACCGAGGCGCGCGCCGACATGCGCGGACTCTAACCCGCGTTGGCTTTATCCGTCACCGCCGAGATCGCCTTCGCGACGAGATCCGCGGCGCGACCCGGCGGCAAGGGATGTTTGTCCTGCAGCAACGCGAGTTTTTCGAGGTATTCGCGCACGATGTCGGGGCGCCGGCGCGCCTCGTTCTCCAGCGCGTTGACCAGCAGCAGTCGCGGGCGAGCCTGCTGCTCGCCGTGCAGCGCCACGTCGAACAGGTGGTCGAACATCGCGCGTTCCTGGTATAGGAACGACTCCGCGTTCGGCAGTCGCGCGGCGAGGCCCACGGCCAGCGCCTCCTCGATGCCGGATAGATAGCCGGACATCAGCGTCGCGGGAGGCGTCGCCAGCTCGTCCGACGTGTCTTCGCGCCGCAGCGCGAGCAGGATCGTGACGCGCGTGATCACGTCGTTGAGCAGCGTCATCGCGTCCTGCGCGGCGGTGCGGAACTCGAACGCCTGCTCGAACGTCACCGGTCGCGCTTCCGGGCGCGTCGGCTGCTCGATCGTCACGCGCACCAGCCACGGCGAGTGCGCGGCGTCGATGTGCGTGAACACCAGCACGTCGGGCGGCGACTGGTCGGCGGGCAGGAACGCGCGCGTCCAGGGCTTCGCGGACAGGATGAACCCGCCCGTCTTCAGCCACGGCAGCAGGAACGCGGCGCGCGCATTCGTGCGCAGGAAGACTTCCTCCGCCAGGAACATCGGCAGCGCACGCGACAGGCGGCCGAGCTCGTTCGTGGGCTGCGAGACCACACGGCCATCAGCCTTCGGGTCCACCGGGCCTTCGCCGCTGGCGCAGACGAACTGGATGCGCGGCGCGGAGGCGGCTTTCGCGGGCAGCAGGGCGTCGAAGTCCAGCGTGCCGCGCGCCCACACCGGCTGCTCGAGCCGCATGACGATGAGCTCGATCGGCTCGTTGATCTCGCCGTACTTGCGCTGCGCGTCGTCGATCTTGCGTTCCCAGTGCAGCAGGTGCTCGCGCCAGTCCGGGCGTTGCCTGGCGTAGAGCTGCTCCAGCAGCGCGCGGGCCTCGGCGAGCATGCCGAGCTCCAGATAGGCGCGGATGAGATTGTTGCCGACGGCGAGGCCGTGGGTTTCGAGATCGAAGCGCGGGCGCGTGAGCTGGACCAGCAGTGCCGTCTGGCCCGCGTTGCCGAGGTCGCCGGAGAGCTGCATCAGCAGGTCGCCCGGCGGCGGCGTGGCGCGACCGAGGGCTTCTTCGTAGAGCTTCGTGGCGTCGGCGAGTTTGCCGCCTTCGAGCGCGTAACGAGCCAGCCAGAGTTGCGCGCGCCAGCTGCCCGGTAGTTGGGCGGCGCGCGTGTAGGCGGCGAGGATCGCGTCCCGGCCACCATTGTCGTTGGCTCGGGCGTGGGCGGTGGAGATCAGCCAGTTGAGGGAGAACTCTTCGTTCGGCGCCAGCGCGAGGGCGCGCCAGATGAGCTCGTCGGCGCGTGCCGGGTCGGTGGATTCGAAGGCGCGGGCCAGGTGGGTGAGTAGATAGGGGTCGTCCGGGAACTTCGCCAGGGCGGCCTGCAGCACGTCGCGCGCGCCCGGCAGGTCACGCAGTTGCAGCAGCGCGATGCCGAGCACCGTCGCGCCGCGCGGCGGGTGGGGGTCGTTGGCGGCGAGTGCGCGCGCGGCGTCGAGGACGTCCTCGGCGAAGCCGTCGTTCAGGGCGCTGACGATGAGGTCGTACAACGCGTCCGGCTTGTCGCGGGCGGCCGCGAGGTTCGGCTGCAGGACGTCCTTGCGCCAGGTTTCCCGGCCGATGGAGACGGCGCGGCCGAACTGGTCGTAGACGCGCATCATCGGTTCGTCGGAAGGCGGCGGCGGCGCGGACTTCATCGAGATCGCGACGTCTGGCAGGTCGGTGATCGGCGGGGGTTTGGTGGCGGGACCGGCCTTGTTTGGCTGGGCCGTGATCTGCGGCGACGCGGTGGGTGTGCGGCCGAGGATGCGATCGAGGATGGACATGGGGGCCGAGCTTATACAGCCCGGCCCGCCGATGTATCAATTCGCGCGAGCGGACTCAACGCGCCGCGATCTGCGGCGTGGAGCCCTCGCCCGTGCAGCGGTATTCGCGGGTTACCTTCCACAGGGAGCAGCTGGCGCCGTCGGCGACGCTGCAGTCGCGCAGTTCGCCCGGGATCATCTCGGCGTGCGGGAAGCCCCAGGCGCTGCAGCGGTTGCTGGCGATGCGGGAGGCGTCGGTGTCGCTCATGACCGGTTCCTCGAACTTGGGGTATTCGTAGGAGACGCGGGCGATGGAGAGGTCGCGGCTGCTGTTGTCGGGGTTCCACTGCGGCTGGGTGGCGCAGGCGGCCATGAGGAGGAAGAGCGGGAGGACGAGAATTCTGGCGAGTGTCATGGGGCGTGCCTTCTGCAGTTGCGTGCAGATTGCGCCCGCGCCTCTTAACTGACGCTGAATCGGGAATGAACGAAAGCTGAACGGGATTCAGGCAGGCGTGGGTGGCAGCTGCGGCGATAGCAACGGCAGTCGCCGCAACCGCTGACCGGTGGCGGCATAGATGGCATTGGCGAGCGCCGGGAGCGCGCTGGGAACTCCCATCTCGCCCGCGCCGCAGGGCGGGTAGTTGGTGCGGAGGATGTGTACTTCGACCGCAGGTGCGTCCGGGATGCGCAGCAGGCGATATTCGTGGAAGTTCGTCTGCTGAACGCGGCCCTGCTCCACCGTGATCTCGAGGCCGAGCGCCGTCGAGATGCCGTCGACCGTGCCGCCCATCAACTGGGCTTCGACACCGAGCGGGTTGACGACGATGCCCACGTCCGACACGCAGACGCATCGCACGAAATGCCAGCCGCCGCCGGGTTTCGCAGCGACCTCCATGGCGTGCGAGGTATAGCCGCCGAACGTGAAGTGGGACGCGAAGCCGATGCCGTGACCCCTGGGAAGCGGGCGGCCGTAGCCGATCTGCTTCGCCGCTTCGCGCAACGTCGCGGCGAGGCGGCCCGTGTGGAAGACGGGGCCGCCGTGTTCGCGGTACTGCAGCTCGCGTGGTTCGCCGAGCAATTGCAGGCGGAGGGCGAGCGGATCGCGCTTCAGCGCGTGCGCGACCTCGTCGACGAAGGATTCCGTGGCGAACGCGGCGAAGGTGTGCAGCGGCGCGCGCCACCAGCCCCGCGCGAGGCAGAACGGCACGTCGACGAACTCCGCAAGATAGTTAGGCACGCTGCCGGCCGGGAAGCCGTCGACGTCGAGCGTGCCGACCCAGTCCGGATTGTCGGCGCGACCGGCCCGCCATTTTCGGGACGTCGCCGCCACGCGGTGTTGCCAGCCCGTGATGTTGCCGTGCGCATCGGCGCTGGCGCGCAGGCGCTGCACGCCGAACGGACGAAAGAAGTCGTTGGCGAGATCGTCGTCGCGGGTCCAGGTCACCTTGACCGGACGCTTGATTCGCTGAGCGATCATCACGGCTTCGGCGACGAAGTCGTTTTCGAGGCGGCGACCGAATCCGCCACCGGCACGCGGCAGTTCGATGTCGATGTTCAGTCGGGAGATGCCGAGCATCGCCGCGATCATCCGGGAGGCGCCGCCGGGGCTCTGCAGCGAGGCGATGAGCTTCACCTTGTCGCCGTCGATGGCGATCGTGGCGCCCGGCGGTTCCATCGTCGCATGCGCGAGGAACGGAACCTGATAGGTGGCTTCGATGCGGTGGTCGGCTTCGGACCAGGCTTTGGCCGTGTCGCCGTCGGCACGACCGGACTGGAAGTCGCCGCTGCCGTTCGCCAGCGCCTGCGCACGGGTTTCCATTTCGCGGCTGGAGGCCTTCGCCCAGGGACCGGCGTCCCATTGGATCTTCAGCGCCTTGCGGCCCTGCAGCGCGGCCCAGGTGTTGTCGGCGATGACCGCGACGCCGGCAGCGAGGTTGCGGTTGAAGTCGCCGTCGGCGGGCGGCGCAATCGCCACCACGTCGCGAACGCCACGCACCTTCCGGGCGGCGGTGTCGTCGAAAGACTCGAGGCGGCCGTCGAACGTCGGCGAACGCGCGATGACGGCGTACAGCATGCCCGGCATCGTCGCGTCGATGCCGTAGCGGGCGCGTCCGGACACGATGTCGGCGGCGTCGGCGACACGGGCCGGTTTCCCGAGGATGCGGAAATCCCTGGGTTGTTTGAGGTCGAAGGGGCCCGCCGGGATCGGTAGTGAGGCCGCGCGGCCGGCGAGTTCGCCGTAGGTCAGCGTGCGGCCATCGGGGTGGAGTATTTCGCCGTCGCGCGCCGTCAAACTACCGGGCACCGCACCCCAGGTTTGAGCGGCAGCGGCAACGAGCAGCGCGCGGACCTGCGCGCCGGCCTGACGCAGATCGGACCAGCCGTCCGAGATGCTGGTGCTGCCGCCGGCGCCTTGCGGGCCGAAGCGGCCGGTGAATTCGCCTGGCTTGGCGCCGGGCGCGATGCCGTACGGAAGCTGCTCGACGCGTACCCGATCCCAGCGGACGTCGAGCTCTTCGGCGATGAGCATCGGCAGCGAGGTGCGGACGCCCTGCCCGATCTCGCAACCGCGGGCACCGATGACGATGGAGTTGTCGGGGTCGATGCGGATGAAGGCGCCGAGCGACACCGGTTCGGCAGCGGCCCCGCCGATCGAAACACGGGAGACCGCGGGCACCGCGAGGGTAGCCAGCAGGCCACCGCCGGAGATCGCGGAGATCTGCAGGAATTGGCGGCGACTGACTCCCATGGACCCATTCAACCATCGTTTCGCGGCCGACGGGATTCATCCCGGCGCGGCCCGGATTCGGCTAGCCGATGACGCACGGAGTTCAACCCGGCCGGCCGACGCTCGCGCCGGCTCAATGCCGCATCGTCGTCACGCGGTGCCTGAGCTCGCCCTGATCCCCGGGTGACAGCGTCTCGAAGTCATCTGCGAACCGCTGCTGCTCCATCGTGATCCGCCGCGAGTTCTGCATCACGTCGAACTGCCAGTAGCCGCCGTGTTTCGTCGCCACGAACAGCTGCAGCGCATCGCGGCTCGCCGTGGCGTTCGTCTGCCCGGACAAGGTGGTCGTCGCCCACGCGTGCAGCACGGCTAGATCCGGCCGCAGGAAGCGCACGAAATGCACGCCACCATCCATGCGCGTGTTCCGCAGCGACGTCTCGAACAGCATCTGGTGGAACTGCGCGATCTGCGAGCGGCCCTTCAGCTGGCTGCCCTCGAACGCGATGAAATCCGCATCGGACGAAAACGCCGCCGCATACCCGGCGCCGCTGCCCTCGTTCCACGATTCGATCATCGCGGCGTGCATCTCCTTGATCCTCGTCTCGTCGACACTCTCCTGTCTCATGGCAACACCTCCATCCTTTGATGGAGGTCACTTGGTCGCCTCGAGTTCCGAGAAATGCCGCGTGCGATCTTGTCGGTCGATGTCCGACGCGAATTCTCAGGCGAACGTGACGCCTTCGAGCGGCAACTTCCGGATCCGCTTGCCGGTGGCCGCGAAGATCGCGTTCAGCACCGCCGGCGCCGCGACGGGCGTCGACACCTCGCCGATTCCCCAGGGGCGATCCGCATCGCCGCCGGTGAAAAACACGTCGATCCGCGGACATTCGTGCATGCGCAGTAGTTTGTTGTCGACGAAACTGCGGTGCACGGCGCAGCCGTCCTTCACCGGGAAACCGCCATACAGCAGGCCGGTCAATCCCCACACGATGCCGCCTTCGACCTGGTTCGCCGCGCCGAGCGGATTGACCAGGCGGCCGCAGTCCACCGCGACGACGATCCGCACGATCTTCAGATCGCCGTCCTTCACCTCGACCTCGGCGATGCAGCACACGCAGGTCTGGTTGTAAGGGCTCAGGCAGATCCCGCGTCCCCGTCCAGCCGCGAGCGGCGCGCCCCACCCTGCCTTCTCCGCCGCAAGCTGCAAAACCCGCCGGAATCGATCGGTTTCCAGCTTGAGATCCGGATTCACCGTGATCACGCGCCCCGGCGTCAGCAGGTCAAGGCGGAAATTCAGCGGATCGCGCTTCAAATCGATGGCGACTTCGTCGAGGAAACACTCACTGAGACACTTGCCATGCATGACCACGCCGCGCCACGCGCTCGAGTGCGCCAGCTCGGCATCGATCAGGTCCTCGAAGTCGTAGCGCAGGTTCGGAATGTCGTATGCCATCTGCGGCAGCTCGGGGTTCGCATACGTCGCGCCCCAGGTGTACGAGCGCAGTTCCTTCTCGTACCACGCATACAAACGCTCGCCATCGCCGATCGCCGCCTGGTACTCCATATGCTGGAACAAATGCACCAGGTTCACGGTCTGGTCGTCCTCCCGCGTCCACATCATCTTCACCGGCACGTTGCCGGCCTCCCGCGAGATGAACGCCGCTTCGACGGCGAAGTCCGGGTAATAGCGCCGGCCGAACCCGCCGCCGGACGGATGCAGGTGAACGCGCACACGGTCCGGCCCGATCTTGAGTAGTTTGGCCACCTCGTCGACGATCAGGTTCGGCGCCTGCGAGCCGCACCAGATCTCGCAGCCCTGCGCCGTGACGTGCGCCGTGCAGTTCAGCGGCTCCATGCACGAATGCACCTGGTGCGGATAGACGTATGACGCCCGCAGCGTGCGCCGCACGCGCGCCAGGTCGGCGACCGCGTTCTCGTCGCCGACGAAGCCGGTGGGATCCTGGCGGTGCCGCGCGCGTTCGGCCGCGAGCTTCTCGAAATCCGCGGTGCTCCAGCGCGCCTTCTCGCCTTCGTCCCATTCGACGACCAGCGCCTCGCGCCCCTTCTTCGCGGCCCAGAACGAATCCGCCACCACCGCGACGCCGTCGCGGATGTCATGCGGCATGTACGGCGGCTCGTAGTGCCCGGCGATCGGGGTGGTCGCGAACACCTTGCGCACGCCCGGCACGGCCAACGCCTTGCGCGCGTCGAAGCGGCGCAGCTTGCCCTTGAACACCGGGCAGCGCTCGATCAGCGCCACCTTCATGCCGGGCAGCATCACGTCGATGCCGTATTGCAGAGCGCCCGCGACGATGTCCGGCACCAGCTTGTGCCGCTTCGCGGTGCCGATCAGCGTCTGGTCGCGCGTCGGCTTCAGCAGCACGTGGTCCGGCACCGGTAGTTTGGCCGCGGCCGCCGCGAGATGGCCGAAACCCAGGCGCCGGCCCGAGGCGCCGTGCACGACCTCGTGATGCACGGCGCGACAACTCTCCGCCGGCACGCCCCACTCGCCTGCCGCCGCGGCGACCAGCATCTCGCGCGCCGTCGCGCCGGCCCTGCGCAGCAGGTCGTATTGATAGGTGATCGTGCAACTGCCGCCGGTGTCGTGACCGCCGTTGCGATCGTTCTGCCAGCGCGCCATGTCCGCGAGCGGGAACTCGACGCGCACGCGCGCCCAGTCTGCGGCCAGTTCTTCGCAGAGGATCTGCGGCAGCGACGTCGCGACGCCCTGGCCCATCTCGTGCTTGACCACCTTGAACACGACCTCACCCGAGGGGGTGATGGTCAGGAAATCGCCGAGCTCCGCATCACCGGCCTCCACCTTCCGCGCGACGAACTCCGCGCCGACGAGGCGGAAGCTCAGCGTCAGTCCACCCGCGGCCAGCGCGGCGTCCCGCAGGAAATCGCGGCGCTTCACGCGGCGGACCCACGGTCAGCGCATTCGCAGCCGGCACGCTCGATCCCGGCAGGCATGGCCCGCATCCGGGGCGAGTCGATCGGTAACGGCATCTGCCAAGGATTTCGTTGCACGACGGGCGCGTCTTGTAAAAAATCGGTCGCGTGCGTCCCACCCTCTCGACTGCAGACATGTCCTTCTGGCGTTTCACGCCGGACCCGCGGCTGCGCGGCGTCGTCGCCTGCTACTGGGTGATGGACGGCGCGCCGTCGGCGGTGCCGACCGAAGAGCTGATGCTGCCGGACGGCCACTCCGAAGTGGTGTTCTCGCGCGCCCGCGGGAACTTCGAACGCTGGAAGCTCGGCGATCGCATGCACGCGCCGCGCATGACGGGCAGCTACCTGATCGGCGGCCGTTCGCACACGGTGGGTACACGCTCCGCCGGCGCGCTGAAACTCGCCGGCGTGAAGCTGGACTCGCGGCTGTTGCGCGCGTGGATCCGCACGCCGCTCAGCGACTTCCGCGATAACACGCTGACGTTCGCCGAGCTCGGCGACGCCTCACTACTCGACCTCGAGGATGCGGTCGCCAGCGCGCCGTCGCCCGCGCACGTCGCGGCGCTGTTCGACGACACGCTGCTCGCGGTGCTGGCGCACGTCGACCCGACACCCACCGCCACCGATGCCCTGATGCGCCAGATCCATCACGACCGCGGCGCCACACCCATCCTGCGCTGGGCGGCCGAACGTCGCATCGACGCCCGCGCCCTGGAACGGCGCTTCTGCGCCTCCACTGGCCTCACGCCCAAACAATTCGCGCGCGTGATCCGCTTCAAACATGCCTACCGCGCGCTCGGCGCGCGCGCCACCACGTTCGACGGCTTCTACGACCAGTCCCACTTCAACCGCGAGTTCCGCCACTTCACCGGCGTCGCGCCCGGCGTGAAGCTCGCCGGGCGCATGGCGCAGGGAACGCTGGTCGCGGATCACCTGCTCGAAGCGGGCTGAGCGACGCCCGCCCGCCGCCTTCAGGCGTGCAACTTCGCCAGCAATTCCTTCTCCTGCTCCGGCGACAACCCCGCGCGCAACTTCTCGTTGCGTCCATCCGGTCGCGCCGCGACCCAGGCCAGCGTGTCGCGCACCGTCGTCTCGAGCGGCCGGAACTTCATGCCCTTCTTCACCGCACGTGCGTTGCTGACCAGCTGCGAGCCGGCGTCATCGCCGTCGGCCGGCGACCAGATGGGTAGATAGTTGCCCTTGGCCTTCTCGCCGATGATCTCGTTCTCCTCCAGGAACTTCGCGTTCGCCCACGTGAACGTGGTGTTCGCGCCCGTCACCTTTTTGCTGGTGTCGAGCAGCGCGCCCATCGTCACCGAACGCGGCGTGTTGCAGGTGTTGTACGTGCCGGCGATCCGCTTCTCGACGCACAGCTTCACGAAGTCGGTGAGATCGCGCACGTCGACGAACTGGAAGAAATCCCCCGGCGTGCCGGGCGCGAGCATCTCGCCGCCCTTCGCCACGCGCCACGGCCAGTACGTGAAGCGGTCCGTGTGGTCGCCGGGCCCGGCGATGTACGTCGGCCGGATGATCGTTGCGCTCTTTCCATAGATCTCCCGGACGGCCTGCTCGCACAGCACCTTCAAGCCGCCATAGGTCTTGTCGTCGATGACCTCGGTGTTCGGATCGTCGACGGTCGCGAGCTTCGCGTCCTCGTCCATGTCCGCCTGCTTGAATTCGGCGTACACGGAGATGCTGGAGATGAAGATGTAGTGCTGGATGTGTCCTTTCAGCACTTCCGCCGCGAGCTTCACGTGCTTCGGTAGATAGCCGGAATTGTCGATGACGACGTCCCAGTCGTGCCCCTTCAGCGAATCCACGGGCCCGTTGCGATCGCCGAGCAACTGCTCGATGCCCGGTTTAACCGACGGATCGCGTTTGCCGCGATTGAACAGCGAGATCTTGTGGCCGGCGGCGCCCAGCACCTCGACGAAGTGCGGACCGATGAAACCGGTGCCGCCGAGGATCAGGATGCGCAGCGGCTTCGCTTTCGCGGAGACGGGATTCGCCAGGGCGGCCAGCGCGGCCGCGCCGGTGAGCTTCAGGACATCGCGACGTTTTAGTGACATGAGACCTCCGTGCGGGCGTTATACCGCGACCCGCCGTGGCCGCCCATCGGCCCGACCGCGCCAAAGCCTCGGCTCGTCGTGCCCCGGCGCCGATACGCAGGTCCCGGTTTTCGCGCCGGCGCGTGATCCGGACCCCGGTTTGCAGTACTTTCCCCGCCATGCTCGAACAAAAGATCAACGAGACGTTCGGCGACGACGAGCCCACGCATTTCGGCTCCGGCTGGTGGAGCGGCGTCCTGTCCGCGTTCTTCGGGTTCCTCGCCCTGGGCGCCGTGATCTGCCTGCACTTCCCGCAGTTCCTGTCCTCGCCCGAGCTGCGGCCTCACTACCCGATGGACCTGATCCGCCTGGCGATCCAGGGCGTGATCTACGGCGCGATCCTCTGCGGCGTCATCTCCGCAATGCTGCGCAGGAAGAAGGTGCTGGCGCTGACCGGCATGGCGTTGTCACTGTGCGCGACGCTGCTCGGCGGATCGAGCGTGCCGATCAACCAGGAGCTGCACAATGGCCCGGCCATCGGCCTCGACTGGTTCCTGCTCGACCTGCTGCTGATGACGCTGATCTTCTCGCCGATCGAAGTGATCTGGCCGGCCTATCCACAGCAGAGCGTGTTCCGGCCCGAGTGGCTGAACGACATCGTCTACTTCCTCTCGACGCACCTGCCGATCCAGGTCACCACGTTTCTCATCGTGCTGCCGGCGACGCAGATCACCTCCTTCCTCAACGTCTCGGCGATCCCGTCGTGGATGGGCTCGCTGCCGTGGCTGCTGCAGTTCTTCCTCGCGGTCCTGGTCGCCGACATCGCGCAGTACTGGATCCACCGCTCGTTCCACATGGTCCCGAAGCTGTGGCGCTTCCACGCGATCCACCATTCGTCGAAGGCGCTCGACTGGATCGCCGGCTCGCGCGCGCATCTCGTCGAGGACGTCGCGGTGCGCGGCGGCATGCTGATCCCGATGATGCTGATCTTCCCGCCCGAGATGCTCGTGGCCTACCTGTTCTTCGTGAACATCCACGCGACCTGGGCGCACTGCAATTTCGGCCCGACCGTCAAGTGGCTGGAGCCGTACCTGATCCAGCCGCGCTACCACCACTGGCATCACACGTCGCAGAAGGAAGGCATCGACAAGAATTTCGCGATCCACTTCCCGTGGATCGACAGGATCTTCGGCACGCACTATCTACCGAAGGACGACAGCTGGCCGGTCGACTACGGCCTGCACAACGAGCCAATCCCGCGCACGTTCTGGGCGCAGACGTTCTATCCGTTCCGGCCGGGCAAGCCGAAAGCGGCGGTCTAGAACACCAGCGCCTTCAGCGGGATGTCCTTCGGCAGCACCGCGCCGTAGTTCGAGGCCTTCACCAGCCCCATCTTCTTCATGACCTTGACGGTCATGAAGCCGAAGTCGAATTCGGAATCGTCGTGACTCAGCCGCAGGAACTGCGGCGAATGATGGTGATTGTTCTGCAGGCAGGCGCTGAACGTCGCCATGACCGGCAGCCAGTCGCCGATGTTCATCGCGTTGTCGTCGTCCTCGTAGCGGCGATAACCCCAGCGCTTCTCGTGCGTCCAGTAGTTCTGGACCATGTTGACCCACACCGCGAAGATGCGCGTGCCGATCCACAGCAGCGCGGCGAACGGCAGGCTGCCCACCAGCCACCACAACAGCAGGAAATTGCCGGTCTGCGCGACCACGAAGAACACGGCGTTGCCGGCGAGGCGCATCGGCCAGGTCAGCAGGATGGCGTCGTTGGCCACGTTGACGTCGGTCTTGTACGGGAAATTGCACAGCCACAGCGTCTTCCAGAATCCGTCGGCGGCCAGCTTGTTAGGGTCGCCCGCGTGGTCGGCGTACTTGTGATGCAGGCGGTGGCGGTTCACCCACGTGCCCGGCGCGATGTACACGCCGAACGCGTTGTTGACCAGCGACAGCGCCTGCACGAACCACTCCTTATAGTCGAGCGCGCGGTGCGCGATGCCCATGTGGATGACGCACGAGAGATAAACGCCGGCGAAGAACCAGCAGACGATGAGGTACGCCATGCCGACCGCGAGCCCGGCCCACGGCCCGAGATGCGCCGGCGCCAGCAGCGCGCTGGCCGCCGCGTAGAGGAGAAGACACGCGTACCCGACCACGTTGTAGATCTTCATCGACACCTCCTGACAATCTTCGGGCGGATTCTACCTGCGACGTATCGGATCACGCGACTCCGAAAACTACACGCGCGACGATCGTTGGGGCAGTATGCGCACACGGGCTTTCAGGAGGGCTTGCGATGCCGGCCGGTCAGCAGTTAGACACGCGCGCGAAATCGCTGCGCGAGATTCCCATCGTGCTCGCGAACGACACGGCGCCGCCGCCGGCCACGCGCACGGTGGCGCCACCCGCACGGACTTCCGCCGAACCCTACCGCGCCTACAAACCGCGGCCCTTCACCCGCGCCGAACGCGACGACGTCACCATCCTGTTCGGCAACCTGCACTGGCGCGCCGAGCGCGTCATGCAGGGCGTGTTCTCGAATCTCGGCTACCGCACGCAGATCCTGCCGACCGCGACGCGCGCCGACCTGCTGACCGGACGTGAAGTTGCCGACATCGGCCAGTGCTGCCCCACCAGCTTCACCGCGGGCAATCTCGTCAACACGCTGCGCCGCGAGGCGGCCAGCGCCGGGCCCGAGGCGGTCGCCAACAACTTCATCTACCTCACCGCCGGTTCCTGCGGCGCCTGCCGCTTCGGCCAGTACCACCAGAGCTACGAGCTCGCGCTACGCAACTCCGGTCTCAACGGCTTCCGCATGTTCCTGATGGGCCAGGGCGGCCTCGACCAGGGCGCCACCGACGGCGGCGGCCTCGATCTGAACCTGCCGCTGCTGCTCGGCTCCGCGTGGGCGGTGCTGCTGGCGGACGTGGTGCAGGACATCGAATACCAGACGCGTCCGTACGAAGTGAAGCCGGGCGAAACCGCGCGCGCCGCGAAGGACGCCGTCGAGATCCTGCACACCGCGATGCTGAAGCGGCCGGCGCGCGGCAGGAAATGGGGCACGCTGGCCTGGCATCTCGCCTCGCCCTACTTCGTCGATGCGATGAAGGAAGTCCGGCGCCGCTTCGACGACGTGGAAGTCGACCGCTTGCGCCTGAAACCCAAGGTCAAGATCACCGGCGAGTTCTACCTGCAGACGGTCGAAGGCGATCCCAACTACAACATCCACCGCTGGCTCGAGGCCGAGGGCGCGGAGGTGTACCCGGCGGTCATCGTCATCTGGTTCGACTACCTGATGCGCATGGCGGCGCAGGAGTTCGAGGATCACATCGGCATCAACCGCGGCGCGTATCTCAAGATGAAGGCCATCCACGGCGCGCAGGGGCTGCTGCGCTGGACCTACGGCCGCATGCGCCGCGCGCTCGGCGGCGTGCCGCACGAGCTGCCGCTGCAGTCCACATTGCGCGACCTCGCGGCGCCTTACTACCACAGCCGCCTGAACGGCGGCGAGGGCGACATGCTGGTCGGCAAGGCACTGTGGGCGCACCAGCAGAAGAAGGCCCACATGATCTGCGAGCTGTCGCCGTACTCGTGCATGCCCAACACGATGAGCATCGGCGCGATGGCGGCCGTCATCGGCAAACATCCGGACCTGCTGTACGCGCCGCTCGAGATCAAGGGCGACGCCGAAGTGCACGCGCTGTCGCGCTGCCAGATGATCCTGACCGAGGCGAAGAAGCGCGCGCAGAAGGAATACGACGAGGTGCTGGCGCGAGTCGGCAAGACGGCCGACCAGCTGCGCGAGCGCGAGACCGCCGAGATGCGCCGGGCCACCTGGCGCGTGCCGCGCCACGGCGTGACGGGCACGGCGGCCAACTACGCGCTGCATCTCGCGCAATGCTGATCGTCGGACTCGACGTCGGCTCCACCACCGTCAAGGCGGTGGCGATGGACGGCGACACGCTGCGCTGGCAGCACTACGCGCGCCACAACACCAAACAAGCCGAGATGGTGCTCGAGTTCCTCCAGCGCCTGGAGACCGAGTGCGGCCTGACGCCCGGCCGCGACCGCCTCTACATCACCGGCTCCGGCGCGGGCCTGCTCGCGCCGCTCATCGGTGCGAAGACCGTGCAGGAAGTGGTCGCCGTGTCCGCGGCGGTCGAGAAACTGCATCCCGACGTCAACTTCGTCTCCGAGATCGGCGGCGAGGACATGAAGACGCTGTTCTTCAGCCCGACCGGCGATGGCAAGTCGAAGCAGGTGTACATGCAGTCCGCCTGCAGCGGCGGCACCGGAACGTTCATCGAGAAGACCGCGCGCAAACTGCACGTGTCCCCGGAAGCGCTGGCGCAGGCCGGATACGACGGCTACAACCTGCACCGCATCAGCTCGAAGTGCGGCATCTTCGCGGAGGCCGACGCGAACACGCTGATCAAGTCCGGCGTGCCCGTCGACGAGATCGTCGCGAGTCTGTTCGAGGCCGTGGTCTACCAGAACCTCGCCACGCTGACGAAAGGCAACACGCCGACGCCCGGTGTGTTGTTGTTGGGCGGCCCCAACCTGTTCTTCCGCGGCCTGCAGGAAGCGTGGCGCCATCATCTCGGCAAGTTGTGGAAGGAACGCAAGGTCGACGCCGATCCGGCGCACGCGATCCAGATCCCGGCGGAAGCCGTCTACTACGCCTGTCGCGGCTGCATCGAGATCGCGGCCGGCGAACCGGGCGTCGGCACGTACATCGGCCGCGACAAGCTCGCGCAGTGGATCGAGACGGGCCAGTGGGCAGCGAAAGCGCAGGAAGGCGCGCGTGGGCTCGTCAAGAACCAAGACGAACTCGACGGCTTCATCACGCGGTATTCGCCGACCGCCCGACAGGAGAACCGCACGACGAGCGGTGCCGTGCTCGTCGGTTGCGACTTCGGCAGCACCACGGCCAAGGCCGTCGTCCTGTCTACCGACCGTGAGCTGCTGTTCACCTGCTACACCCCCTCGCAGGGCAACCCGATCGAAGACGCGAAGGCGCTGTTCCGCCAGCTGCGCGCGGCCGGCTTCGAGCACATCGCCGCGCTGGCGCTGACCGGCTACGGCAAGGACCTGCTGAAGGACGTCATCGGCTCGGATCTCGGCATCGTCGAAACCGTCGCGCACGCCACCGCGGCGCTGCACTACTTCCCGGACGCGGACGTTATCTGCGACGTCGGCGGCACCGACGTGAAGATCATGATCCTGCGCCAGGGCACCGTGTCCGACTTCCGGCTGAATTCGCAGTGCTCGTCGGGCAACGGCGCGTTTCTTCAGGGCGTCGCCGAACGATACTCCGTGCCGCTCGAGGAATACGCCGGCCGCGCATTCAACGCGAAGGCCGTGCCCGCGCTGGCGATGGGCTGCGGCGTGTTCCTGCAATCCGACATCGTCAACCAGCAACGCAAGGGCTGGTCCGCGGACGAGATCATGGCGGGACTGGCCGCGGTGCTGCCGCTGAACGTGTGGGTGTACGCGGGGCAGTTGCAGAACCTCGCGGCCGCAGGCCGCAAGTTCATCCTGCAGGGCGGCACGCATCGCAATCTCGCGGTCGTGAAAGCGCAGGTGGATTTCATCAGCGCGAAGGTGCCCGACGCGGAGATCGTCGTGCACCCGTACTCCGGCGAGGCCGGGGCGATCGGCGCTGCGCTGTGCGCCGGCGACGTGGTCGCGGCCAACAAGCCCACGCGCTTCCGCGGCTACGACGTCATCGACTCGCTCGAATACACGAGCACGACCAACGAACACACCACCTGCACCTGGTGCCCGGTGAGCTGCAAGCGCACGTTCATCGACGTGCGTCTGCCGAACGGCGGCGGCCGGCCGTGGAGCAAGGTGCCGCTGGGCGCGGGCTGGGAGCGCGTGATCAGCGGCAATTCCTGCCCGAAGGGACTGGTGGAAGACGCCAGCGAGATGCGCCTCGTGAAGAAGAACCTGGAGAACACGCGTGATGCCCACCCAAACACTGCGGAGCTGGTTCGAGAAAACGCCTTTCGCCGCGCCAAGGCCGTCAGCTGACGCGGTCAAAGCCACGCGCGCGAAGCTGCGCGTCGGCATCCCGCGCGTGCTGAACCTCTGGTCGACGCACCAGTTCTGGATCGGCTTCTTCGATGCGCTCGGCATCGAGGCGCGGCATCTCGAGTTCTCGTCGGACAGCTCGGAAGACCAGGCCCGCCAGTTCGGCAAGGGCCGCGGCACCGTCGATTGTTGTTATCCCGTGAAGTGCATCAACGGTCACTACGGCGAACTGCTGGCGCGCGCGAAGCACCACAAGATCGACTGGCTGTTCTCGCCGATGATCTATTCGCTGCCCTCGTACCTGCAGGGCCACGTGCTCGAATCGCTCGCCTGCCCGCGCGTGATGGCCGCGCCGGAGAACATCAAGGCGGGTTTCCTCAAGGAGAAGGACGTGTTCGCCGAACAGGGCGTCGCGCACATCGCGCCGCTGGTGTCGCTGGGCGACGCACCGCTGGTGCCGAAGCAGCTGCACGGCGCGCTGCGCGACGTGTTGCCCGGCCTCACGTTCGACGAGACGCGCGATGCGGTGCGCGCCGGGTACGACGCGCTCGAATCCTTCGGCGCCCAGCTACGCGCGAAGGCGCGCGCCACGCTGGCGCAGTGTGCCGCCACCGACAAGCCCTGCATCCTCGTGCTCGCGCGTCCGTATCACATGGATCCCGGCATCGGCCACGAGATCGAAGTCGACCTGCAGGCGCACGGCTATCCCGTCCTGTGGACGCAATACCTCCCGACCGACGCCGACCTGCTCGACTGGATGTTCGGCGCCGACGTCGCCGCCGGGCACATCAAGTCGCCGCTGGACATCGCCGACGTCTGGCCGTCCTCGTACAGCGCCAACACGAACGAGATCCTCTGGGCCGCCAAGTTCGCGGCGCGCATGCCGTGGATCTCCTGCGTGGTGCGGCTGTCTAGCTACGAATGCGGCATGGACCAGCCTACCTACTCGCCGGTGCAGCAGATCGTCGAGCGGTCGGGGACGTTGTTCTTCTCGTTCCAGGATCTCGACTCCACCAAGCCGGCCGGCTCGGTGAAGATCCGCGTCGAGACGATCGCGTATTACCTGGAGAAGTACTGCGCCGGCATCGTCGCCGCCAAGAAGGCGGCGGCGCCGCCGCGGTGTCCGCTGCTCGGCGCCGCCGTCTAGTCAGCGGCGATCAGTCGACGATGGCCTTGCCGGCCTTGCAGGCACCTTCGCCGGTGTAACCGCGGCAAGGCATGTCGAATGTCGCCTTCACCTTGATCACGCGCTTGCCGAGCACGGGCTGCTCGTGCGCCGCGAACTCGAACGAGCCCGCGACGCCCTTGTCGTCGAAGCGGGTGATCGTCACCGTGCCACCGTCCGAGACGAACAGCGGCTGTTCCTTGTAGAGGATGGGCCACGCGATGAATCCCTTCACCTTGGGGTTGTTCGCGTCCGTCTGCGCCACGATCGGGTACGTGCCCGGACCGAACGGGAGGTCGGCTTCGGCGAGGTCACCCGACGAGACGCCGACGGCATACACCTGGTCCGATCCGCCGCCCTCCTTCATCACGCCGCACGAGACTTCGAGCGGCGGCGTCTTCCCCGGGACGAGGATCTTCCGCTGCTCCTCGTTCGCCCAGTAGGTGGAGTGCACGATGCTCGGCCCTTCGCCGAGCAGGCGCTTGCCGCGCGGATCCCAGTACGTCGTGAACTTGCCGGGCTCCGGCGACGTGAACTCGATTTCGCAGGCCTTGATCAGATCCTTGCCCGGATCCGCCGCGGCTGCTGCCGATTCGGCGGGAGCTTCCGCCGGCGCCGCGGCCGTCTCGGTCGGCGCCTCTTCCTTCTTTCCGCATCCCGCAATCAACAGACCCAGCGCCAACGCGCCGGCCACCTTCAGCGTCTGCATGTCATCCCTCGATGTGAGTTGTCCGCGGCGCGGATGGTGGCATTGCGCCGCGGCGCGCGCGACTGTCCGCGCTTGGCGACGTACGCGCAGAGTCGAGACTGGATCTAGCTAGTTGGCTCCGGGCAGACCGAAAACGACATAACCGCCCTTCCCCAGCGGCTCCGGCGAGCCGATCCCGCTCTCGCGCGAATCCAGGCCCCAGGTGTGCGGCGTCGTCGCGTTGACCACGATGTAGTGCCTGCCGCCGACCTCGAAGATCGCCGGCAACCCTTCCGCGACCATCGGCAACGCGTACTTCCACAACACGTCGCCGGTCTCCGCGTCGAACGCGTACAACACGCCGTCGCGCGCCGTCGAGAACACGAGGCCGGTCGACGTCACGATCATGCCCATGCGCTGCGAGCCGCGCGGCACGCCGTCGTCCTTGCCGCCGGCCTTCGTCGCGTCGAGGTCCTGTCCCAGCGGCTTCTTCCACTTGATGCGGCCGGTGTTCAGGTCGTAGGCGATGATCTGCGACCACGGCGATCCGAGTAGATAGGGATAACCGAGGCCATAGTCCGTGAAGTAGCGCTGCCCCGGATGCGCGACACCCGCCGGGTAGTCGGGCGCCGGCGGCGGCGCGACACCCGCCGCGGGCGCGGGCGGCACCGGCCGCGCGATGCCACCCGTCGCGACCACCGGCCCCGCCGGCGGCGGCGCCGCGGGCAGATCCCCGGGCCGGCGCATGCGCGCGCCGCCACCGAAGAACGCGAGGATGTCGGCGATCTGCTCCTCGCTGACGTGCGGCAGCGGCGGCATGCGGCCATTGCCGTAGACGACGATGCGGCGCAGCTGCGGCATGCCGATCTGCCCGCCGATGCCGAGCAGCGACGGCGCCGCCGGCGTGCCGGCGCGATCCGCGCCGTGGCACATCGCGCAGCTCTCGCCGTACACCTTCTCGCCGCGCTTCACGGCCTCCGGATTCGGCGGTCCGAAGAAATTCCGCACCGGCCGGTCCTTCTGCTCCTCGAGCTTGTAGAACGACGGGAAGTCCTGGTTCAGCAGATAGAGCATGCCGGCGCCGGGATTCGCCGCCGTGTTGCCCCAGTTCGTGCCGCCGACCGCGCCGGGCACCACGGCGCTCTCGACGAGCGCCGGCGGATTGAACAGGCCGGTGCGCGCCTTCGAGATGCGCTCGCGCCAGCTCGCGCGCTCGGCGTCGGTGATGAAGTACGGCGTGAGGTCGTCCGGCTTCACGATCTGCCGCGCGGTCGGCTCGAGCACGGGGAACGGCTGCGTCGGCCACGACTGCTCGCCCGGCACGTCGCTCTTCGGCACGGGCCGCTCTTCGATCGGCCACACCGGCTTGCCGGTGACGCGGTCGAACACGAACACGAAACCCTGCTTGGTCGCCTGCGCCACGGCGTCTATCTTCCTGCCGTCCTTGCGCACCGTCAGCAGCTGCGGCGCGGCCGTCGGGTCGTAGTCCCAGAGATCGTGGTGGACCATCTGGAAATGCCACAGCCGCTTGCCGGTCTTCGCGTCCAGCGCCACGAGGCAGTCGCTGAAGAGATTCATGCCGATGCGGTCGGCGCCGTAGTAGTCGTACGTCGGCGATGACACTGGTAGATAGACGATGCCGCGCCTGGCGTCGACGCTCATCTCGCCCCAGACGTTCACGCCGCCGGCGTATTTCCACGCGTCCTTGGGCCACGTGTCGTAACCGAACTCGCCCGGCTGCGGAATCGTGTGGAACGTCCACGCGAGCTTGCCGGTGATCACGTCGTATGCACGCACGTGCCCGGGCGCCGAGAAATACCCCTCGCCCGGCGAGCTGCCGAGGATGATGAGGTTGCCGACCACGCGTCCCGGCGTCGCCGACGCCACGCGGCGGATGGTCGCCGGATCGCGATCCAGCCCGACGCGCAGATCCACCGCGCCGTTCGTGCCGAACGTCGTCACGGTCTTGCCCGTCTTCGCGTCGATCGCCTGCAGCAGGTCGTCCATCACGAACAACAGCCGCCGCTGCCGGCCGTCGCGGCTCTTCCAGAAATTGATGCCGCGGTTGGTGATGCCGCGCAGGTTCGCGTGGATCCACAGCTCCTGCCGCGTCTTCACGTCGATCGCCACCAGCGAGCTGCCCTTCGCCAGCACGTACATCACGCCATCGACGATCACCGGGTTGAACTGGTACGCGCGCTCGTCGTTCGTCGGATACGTCCACAACGGCGCGAGCTGCGCGACGTTCTGCTTCGTGAGGTCGGGCGTCACGGCGAATTTCGCCTGGTCCGGCGAGCCGCCGTAGTCGGGCCACTCGGCGGCAGGTGATACCGATACCATCGACAGCAACAGCGCAGTAGCTAGAGAGAGGCGCATGTCAGTGGGCCGCGCGCGGAGTGACGTCGCTGACGTCGGGAGTCGGCGAATCGACGCCGGCCTTCGGCACCTCGAGGTGCGCCGCCCAGGCGATGCCGTTCAACAGGAACTTGCGGTAGTTGTCGAGCGCGAGGTTGTCGCGGAAGTCGAGCCCGCCGAACACGAAGCCGCGGCCGCCGTCGTCGCGCTGGTACGCCCACGATGCGATCTGCGGCCCGACCTTGAACTTGTCCGCCGTCGGCGTCGCGAGGATGAGGTCCGTGCGGCGCTTGTCATTCGGCAGCAGGAACCGGCAGAAGATCTCGTCGCGATATTTCCAGGGCTTCACGCCGCGCAGGATCGGGTGGCGTTTGTTCTCGAGCGCCATCTTCCAGTCGTCCTGCGGATTCTTCGAACCGATCTGCACCCACAGGCCGCCAGTCCAGTTGAGGTAGTAGTCACGCGCGCGCCAGTTCTCGACCCAGTTCGCGTAATGCAGCACGACGATGCCGATCTTCTGCGCCCTGATCTTCTCGTCGAGCGACTTCAGCCACGCCGTGGTCGCTTCGTCGTAGCCGCGGCCGTTCGTCGTCGGGTTCGGCGGGAACAGCGGATGCGTTTCGTTCTCCGCGCGATCCGAGCTGCTGTCGATGACGATCGCAGTGACGCCGTCGAGCACGGCCAAATCCTGCGGCAGGCGGCCGTTGATGACCTCGGTCTTCACGCCCTTCAGGTTGGTCGATGCCTCGAGCGAAGCGGCCAACGTGCGCAGGTCGCGTTCGTATTCGTGCCGGCCGGGAAAGCCGTGATCGCGCGGGCCGGCGAGGAACAGGATCTTCGGATCGGCCGCCGCCGCGGTCTGCACCGCGCCGACTCCCCCGAGAACGCAGATCAACAGGATCATCGTTGTTCTTTTCACGCGCCGAGTTTATGCGATGCCCGTCGCGAAAAACTGCCCGCGCGGCCCCGTACGGACCGCCCCACGGACAATAATCCGCCGCGCGTCTTGGGGTCCGCAGAAAGTTCCCCGCCGTGGTTCGCAACCCGCTGTCGGTGCGCGCCGCGGCCATCGGGGTTGCCACAATTGATCACCGGATTTTCCCGGCCCCGCTGCTACGATTCGCGCGTGCCTTTCACCGTCTCCCATGCCGCCGCGGTCCTGCCGCTGCAACGCCTCACCCGCTCCCGCATCCCGCTCGCCGCGATGATGATCGGCAGCATGGCGCCCGACTTCGGCTACTTCCTGCCGATGGGCGTCGGCCGCGACGACACGCACGACTTCGACGGGTTGTTCCTGTTCTGCCTGCCGGTGGGTCTCGCCGTGTGGCTGCTGTTCGTGCGCGTGCTCGAGCGGCCGACCATCGAGCTGCTGCCGCAGCGCTGGCGCGAACGCATCCCGCGCTCGGATGACGTGTCGCTCAAAGCGCTGGTGCTCGCCGGCATCGGCATCCTGATCGGCGCGCTGACCCATCTCGCCTGGGACGCGTTCACGCACGCGAACACGTCGGTCAGCGACCTGTTCCCGTTCATCTACGCGAAGATGTTCGAGTTCCGCGGCCGCAACATCCGGCTGTTCCACGTGCTGCAGTACGCGAGCTCGGTCGGCGGCCTGCTGGCGCTGGCGTGGTGGGGATGGCGATTGAAGGACGCGCCGCTGCCGAAGAAGCCGGTGACGGCGCCCGTCCGCAATTTCGATTTCCTCACCGACCGCGCGCGCATCGCTGCGGTGGCCGGCGTGATCGGGACGTCAGCCGGCGTGGCGCTGCTGACGTTCGTCGCCACCCGCGGCATCCCGATCGAACACCGCGTGTTCTATCTCATCACCCACAGCATGACCGCGGGCCTGATGGCGTGGTGCGTGGTCGCCGTTCTGATCAACCGCACCGCGGTTCGTCAGGCCGCTTCGACCGGCGGCTTGTAGGTCACGCCGCAGCCGCCGAGCCCGCAGTACCCGTTCGGGTTCTTCGCCAGGTACTGCTGGTGGTATTCCTCGGCGTAGTAGTACTCGGGCGCGTCGAGGATCTCGGTGGTGATCGTGCCGCGATGAGCGGCCGTCAGCGCCGCCTGGTAGGCGCGCTTGCTGGCCTCCGCCGCCTTCTTCTGCGCGTCGCTGTACACGTAGATGGCCGAACGGTACTGCGTGCCGACGTCGTTGCCCTGGCGCATGCCCTGCGTCGGGTCGTGCGATTCCCAGAACGTCTTCAACAGCTGGTCGATGCCGACCTTGGCCGGGTCGTAGACCACGCGCACGACCTCGGTATGGCCGGTGCGGCCGGAGCAGACCTCTTCATAGGACGCGTTCGGGGTGTGGCCGCCCGCGTAGCCGACCGACGTCGTGACCACGCCCGGCACCTGCCAGAACTTGCGCTCGGCGCCCCAGAAGCAGCCCAGGCCGAAGAGCACTTCCTCGAGGCCGTTGACCGCGGGTTGTTTGATCTGCGAGCCGTTGACGAAGTGCTTGCCGCCCAGCGGCGTCGGCGTCGCGCGGCCGGGCAGCGCCTCGTCGCGCGCCGGGATCGAGGTCTTCTTGCTGAGGAGGGCCATGGGGTCTCCACTCGGAATCGGGGTTGGCCAGCAGTGTGGGGTCGTGTCCGCGTTTACTCAAGACGTTACACTGCCGCGCGCATGACGGAATCCGCCAGTACCCCGCGTTTACGGGCCACGTTCGCCATCTATCTCGGCCTGGTCGCCGCCACGGCCATCATTGGGCCCGACCTGGTCGGGAACACGACGTATTACCTCAGCGGCGTGCTCGGGTTCCTGTGCGTTGCGCTGGCCTGCCTGGGGCGGCTGTGGAGCTCGGTGTTCATCGCCGGGCACAAGGACGAATCGCTGGTGGTCACCGGGCCGTATGCGCGGCTGCGGCACCCGCTGTACGCGTGCTCCATCCTCGGTGCGTTCGGGTTGGGGTTGACCAGCCGGTCGATCCTGCTGTGCATCATCGTCGTCGCGTTGATCTCGTCGCTGGTGGTGTACGCGGCGTCCTGCGAGGAGCAGTTCCTGGCGGAGCAGTTCCCCGAGACGTTCGCGGCGTACGTCGCCGCTGTGCCGCACAAGTGGTGGCCCGGCGCGTCGCGCGCGGCGTTGCCGGAGACGCTTGACGTGCGGCCCGCCGTGTTCTGGAAGGCGTTCCTCGATGCGGCGTCGTTCTTCGCGTTATGGGTGCTGGTATCGCTCGCGGCGGAAGTGCGACTGGGCTGACTCCTATTGCGGTGGCTCGCGGTGCGGAGCAGGCTCGCGCGCATGAAGACACGCCGTCTGCCGGGATGGATCGCGGGGCCGACGTTCGCCGCCGTCGGGCTAACAACCTTGACGGGCCTGGCCGCCTGTTCGCTGGTCAATCCACCGCCGCCCGTGCTGGCGCGCGCCGCGTCGGTGACCCTGCTCGATACGCCGTGGCGGCTGACGCGGTTGGGGGATCGGATGATCGACAATCCCGCGGGTGAGCGCGCGGTGATGTTGACGCTGGCGTCGTCCAGCAATGCCGTGACGGGGAATTCCGGCTGCAACCGGATGTTCGGCCACTACGCGTTGGAGAACGACATGCTGAAGTTCGACGGCCTCGGCGGAACGAAGATGTTCTGCGAGGGGCGGATGGAGCTGGAGCAGTCGGTGAACAATGCGCTGATGGCGACGATCAGCTGGAAGATCACGGATCAGGTGCTGGAGTTGCGGGATGAGACTAACAAGGCGGTGGCGACGTTCAAGGCCGACTTGAATCGCTAGGACGATCGTCCGTCTCGGACCTACATTCAGAAGCGCAGCGGAACTCGCGGCGTGGCAAGCCAACTAGGCTCACGCACATCTGGCAACGGAGGTTCTCAATCGCCGCGATAAGGTGGGACCAACTACCACTTGCCGACACCGGGCTTGGATGCGATCCTGCGCGGCCTCACCGATGTCGGTCGCGACGCCGAGCGATAGCGCGAAGTCAATCAGCAAAAGATGACGTCGTTGAACCGGCTCAAGTGTGAACACATCCAGCAGGCATAGGCGCGACTGCCGGGAACAAAACTGCAGCGTAGCGTTTTGCGCGGTGAAGACTTCAAATTGGACTCGAGCCGAAGGTGAGCCTGAACCGCTCGGCTTTCACGAATACTCATCTAGGATCTTAAAGACAAGCTGTTTGCCCGGGCCGCAGAAGTAGCGAAAATCGCCATTCGGGTTCTCAACCTTGCGTACTTCGATCTGATTGAGGGGAATAAATATTTCTCCCTCCTCACGCAAAACCGCCGCGTGCCCGTTTGCAACCATGTCCGCGACCAAGCGACGCAAACTGAACGCAAGAAGCTGATCAGCGAGCGCAAGCTTCATGATGTCCTGATCTTGCAGAAGCTGGGGCTCACGCTCCAAGACTGGCAACAGTCCAGCCAACCCGATGTCAGCGTTCTGCGAACGAAGATATTCCTTCGCTGCGACCGCAGTGAATAAGATCCGGTGACGCTCGGCATCAAAGTAGTACATCGGGCCGGGCTCGCGGGTCGGTAGCACAACCGATGTCGCATCTAACAACCGGCTGAACTTTGAGCCCGAACCCGCTCCGCATTCACCCTCGATCCGCGCGACACCTACTGCATTGCAAGCGCCCAGTGCGCTGGCGGCCAGCGCTACGAAAAAGTTGCTGAAAAGAATTTTTTCTTTCACTTGTCTGGCCTCGAAATTCCGCCAGTCATTGACGAATTTCGCCGCCACTCAACCACTCACTGCCCCTTCGCTGCACACCGATACTCCCGCGTCACCCGCGTCTTCTTGCACAAATCCCTCTCCCCCTCGATGCAGGTATCGTGCTCTCCGTTCCGCGACGCCGCCGGATACCCCCAATCCTTGCACCGCTCCTTCGCCATCTCCGCCGCCGCGCGCTCGTCCACCTGCGGACTCTCGAACCGCCGGTACTCGTACGACAGTTGCACCATCCCCGCCTGCTGGTCGGAATCCGTTTCCGTCCACAGCTTGTAGGTAGTGCATCCCGAGACCGTCAGGGCCAGCACGGCGAGCATCAGGTTCTTCATGGCCTTCCTCGTGGCGAAGTCGATACCGACTGTAGCGTCTTTTCAGACCGGGAAACCGCCGCCGCGTTCTGGCAACTTCCCCGGCGGCACGTTATACAGGCGTCCATGCATCGCCCCGCGTGGCTCGCATCGTTCGTACTCGCCCTGCTGGCCGCCGGCGCCAGCGGGGCCGACGAGTCTCCGCAGTCCTCCACGGTCATCGGCGCGCTGAACCAGCGCCTGGCGCAGGGTTCCGCCGCGCTCGAGGCCGGCCGCTACGAGGAAGGCGTGCGCCTCTCGCTCGAAGGCCTCGACGACATCGCCAGCCGCCGCGATCTCGCCGCGGGCCACGCCAACCTCTGCGCCGGCTACGCCGCGCTGAAACGCTTTGACGCTGCCCTGCCCCACTGCAATCGCTCGATCGAGCTCGACGGCAACAACTGGCGCGCCTTCAACAACCGCGCCGCGGTGTTCGTCGGGCTGCAGCAGTTCGATCTCGCGATGACCGACGTCAACACGGGCCTGGCGATGGCGCCGGACTCGCCCATCCTCCGCAAGAGTGCCGAAGTGGTGAAGGAACACCGCGACGCCGCGCGACGCGACAAGCGCCGCCGGCCGGTTCGCGCCTGATGCCGCTGCCCGAACAGGTGCCCGGCGCGGAAGCGTCGCAGTTCCGGCTGCTCGGCACACGCCGCTTCCTGCCGTTCTTCCTGACGCAATTCTTCGGCGCGTTCAACGACAACGTGTTCCGCAACGCGCTGATCGTCACGGTGACGTTCGGCGCGTCGGCGGCGGCGGATGCCAGCCTGATCTCGAACCTCGCACAGGCGCTGTTCATCCTGCCGTACTTCCTGTTCTCGGCGCTGGCGGGGCAGATCGCGGACAAGTACGAGAAGAGCATGCTGATCCGTCGCACTCGGCTGGCGGAGGTGGCGTTGATGCTGGGCGCCGCGGCGGCGCTGTACTCGGGGCACGTGCCGACGTTGCTGGGCCTCATCTTCCTGTTAGGCGTGCTGGCGACGATCTTCGGGCCGCTGAAGTACTCGTTGATGCCGCAGCACCTGCGCACGAGCGAGCTGGTCGGCGGCAATGCGCTGGTGGACGCGGGGACGTTCATCGCGATCCTGATCGGCACGATCGCGGGCGGGCTGCTGATCCCGACATCCGATGCGGCGCGCGCGACGATGGAAGCCACGGGCACGAGCCCGATGAACCTGGCCGCGATCGTCATGATCGTGGTTGCCGCGCTGACTTACGGCTTCGCGCGGCTGATCCCGCGTGCCGAGGCCACGGACCCGGGGTTGAAGATCGACTTCAACCCGGTGACGTCGCTGGTCAGTGTCGTGAAGTTCGCGGCGCAGACGCGATCGATCTTTCTCTCGCTGCTGGGCATCTCGTGGTTCTGGCTGGTGGGGGCGCTGCTGCTGGCCCAACTACCCGCGTATGCGCGCGACGTGCTCGGCGGCGACAAGACGGTGTACACGCTGCTGCTGGCGTCGTTCTCGATCGGCACGGCTATCGGCTCGCTGGCCTGCGAAAGGTTGTCAGGCCACAAGGTGGAGATCGGGCTGGTGCCGCTGGGGTCGATCGGCATGACGGTTTGTTTGTTGGACCTGTACTTCGAGCATCCGGGCGCCACGGCGGCAGGCGCGACGGCGGTGTCGTGGACGGCGTTCCTCGCCGCCGGCGGCTGGGACATCGCGCTCGACTGCGCGTTGATCGGCCTGTTCGGTGGCCTGTTCATCGTGCCGCTGTACGCGCTGATCCTGCACCGCTCGGCCGAGAGCCACCGCGCGCGCGTGATCGCCTGCAACAACATCCTGAACGCGGGGTTCATGGTGATCGCGGCGGCGCTGGCGATCGTGTGGCTGGACGTGCTGAAGCTGTCGATCCCGCAGCTGTTCATCCTGGCGGCGGTGCTGAACGCGGCGGTGGCGACGTATATCTACTCGCTGGTGCCCGAGTTCCTGATGCGGTTCCTGTCGTGGGTGCTGGTCAACGTGATGTACCGCATCCGCGTGCGCGGGCTGGAGAACATCCCGGAGCACGGGCCGGCGCTGATCGTCAGCAACCACGTGAGCTTCATGGATGCGCTGGTGATCGGCGGCAGCGTGCGGCGGCCGGTGCGGTTCGTGATGGATCACAACATCTTCAAGATCCCGATGATGGGGTTCATCTTCCGCACGGCGCGGGCGATCCCGATCGCGCCGGCGCGCGAGGATGCGAACGCGTTGAAGCAGGCGTTCGACCAGATCGATGCGGAGCTCGCGGCGGGTGAGATCGTCTGCATCTTCCCGGAGGGGAAGCTGACGCGCGATGGCGAGATGAACGAGTTCAAGACGGGCGTGGAGCGGATCCTGGAGCGCCGGCCGGTGCCGGTGATTCCGCTGGCGCTGCGCGGGTTGTGGGGCAGCTTTTTCAGCCGGCGCGGCGGCAAGCCGGCGATGACGCAGCTGCCGACGCGGTTCTGGTCGAAGATCGAGGTGGTGGTGACGGCGCCGGTGCCTGGTGATGATGCGAGTGCGACGGGGCTGCAGAAGATCGTGTCCGGTCTGCGCGGCGAGTGGCAGTAGGGTCCGTCCCCGTCGTGGTCCCCCTCAAGGCCGACACATTCGGCACCGTCACGCGCATCGACGACACGGTGATCCGCGACACGCGCCTCGCCCGCCCCTGGGCCCGCCGCCTCGCGCTCCACCTCCTCCGCCGCGAACACCGCGCCCTCACGCGCCTGGCACTCGGCCCCGGCCTCGACGGCATCCCCCGCGTCATCGACCTCGCCCCCGGCCGCCTCACCCGCAGCTGGATCGACGCCTCGCCCATGCAGATCGCCCGGCCCCGCGACCCGAACTACTTCCGCGCCGCGATGAAACTGGTCCGCCGCCTGCACGCCGCGAACGTCATCCACAACGACCTCGCCAAGGAAACGAACTGGCTGGTCACGCCCGACGGCCGCCCCGCGCTCGTCGACTTCCAGCTGGCGATGACGCTGACCCGCCGCGGCCCGCTGGCCCGCGCACTCGGCCACGACGACATCCGCCACCTGCTGAAGCACAAGCGCTCCTATCTACCGGACCGCCTGACCGCCCGCGAGAAACGCATCCTGGCGACGCCGTCCCTCGCCGCCCGCCTGTGGATGGCCAGCGGCAAGCGGGTCTATCTATTCATCACGAGAAGGATCCTGCACTGGCGCGACCGCGAAGGCGCCGGCGATCGCGGCGCCGCGCCGCCCGACGGGCGCTAGCTACCCGCGGCCAGCTTGTGCGGCCGGATCCCGATCCGGAACACGTTGCCGCTCGGCGACGTCACCTGCACCGTCGCTTCGTCATCGTCGGCCGCCACCAGCTTCGGCTCCGCGACCCGCACCCACTGCGCCGACTTGGAGAACTCGTCGACGCGCAACGACAACATCACCGCGCCATCCGCCGCCAGCGTCGGCACGACGATCACGCGCATCCGCCCTTCGAGCCGGATCTCCGCATCCTTGCCCTCGGCCGTGATGAGCTGCGACGTCGACAAGGATTGCTCGTTCAGCGCCAGGTTCACGTCGAGCATCACCTGGTCCGCGCGCACCGTCTGCGCGAAGAACGCGCCGCACACCCCGGCGATCAGCGTCGCCGCGACCGCCCACCAGCGACCGCCGCGTCGTGGCGCCCGCTCGCGCACCGCCGGTATTGGCGGCATGGTCTCGACGACCTGCGTCGCCGGCACCGCGTCATCCGGCCGCCCCACCTCCGCCTCCACCCGCAACGCCCCCACCTCGACCCCGAACACCGCCGCCAGCCCCCGCGCCGTCTCGTACGACGCATTCCCGCTGCTCTCCACCCGTTGCACGGTGCGCAGCGACAGGCCCGCCGCCTCCGCCAGGTGCTCCTGGCTCCACGCGCGAGTCTCTCGTTCCTTCCGGATGCGGTTCGAATCGATGAGCATGTCCACGATCGCGTCCTCCGTTGAAAACGGGGACTGTCCGCGAGGAGGCGCGTCGCGGCCACGACAGTACTACGTCAGCGACCCGCCAGTCGCCCGGCAACGTCAGCCCGGCAACACCGTCTGCTGGTAGAACACGCCCTTCCAGCCTTCTTCATATCGCCGGAACAGCGTCGACACGAACATCTCGCGCGCCGCCGCACCCGGCGCTTCGATCGAAGCGCGATACGTGACCATGCCCGCGTCGTCGCTCAACGCGATCGCGCGCGCGTCCTCGATCTTCGACGCGCGGAACCCGCCGTCCTTGAGCATCGCGAGCACGCGCTGCTTCGTCAGCACGCCCTCCGGCATGACGCAGATCGCGTCGTCCGCGAGGTACTCGGCATAGAACACCGTATCGCCGCGCTCGAGCGCGCGCACCGACGCCGCCTGCAGCGCGAGCAGCACGACTTCGATCTCGGTTTCGAACGGGTCGGCGGGCAGGCCCTGCTTCAGGGCCGCGGGGATGGAGCTCAGGTGCGACATGTCGCGCATCCTGCGATGGGCGTGGCCGTCCGCACTGTCAGACGACGCCGAGTTTCCGCGCTCGATTCCGCCACCGCGGTGATCTCGTCCGCCCTAAGGGTCGCGGGTAGTTTGATCGCCTTGCCGGCGACTCAGCCCACGTCCTTCGCGTACACGAGGAACCCGAAGTGCTTCGCGACCTTGTCGTACAACGTGCGCCCCGGCGTGTTCGTTGCATGCGTCTGCCAGTACACGCGCTTGCAGCCGGCTTCCTGCGCGCGCTCGTACGTCGCATTGATCAGCGCGCGCCCGATGCCGTGGCCGCGCAACTCGGCGAGGGTGAACAGGTCCTGCAGGTAACACAGGTTTTCGATGCGCGACGTCGCGCGATGGAAGAGGTAGTGGCACAACCCGACGACGTGCCCGTCGCGCACGGCGACCAGGCAGTGCACCGGCTCGCTGGCGTCGAAGAAACGGCGCCACAACGTCTGCGTCACTTCCTCGGGCAATGCGGTGGGGCCGGTGCGTTCGTAGAACGCGTTGTAGTCGTCCCAGAGCGGGCGCCATTCGTCGTGGTCTTCGGGCCGGACGGCGCGGATGTCGATCGGCTTCTTCGTCTTCGTCATTTCTTCGCCTGGATCTCCGTCCCGACGCACATCGGGAACTCGAGGGCCAACTCGTCCTGTTTCTGCAGGAACTCTTCGACTTCCAGGTGGCGCGCGAGCAGCGCCATCCAGCGATTCCACCAGGTCTGGACGACGCCGATGACCCAGGCGTTCTGTATGCGCGACAACTGCAGCGCCACCGAGCGGTCTCCCGCTTCGGCGACCACGTAGACCTGCGCGGTGCACATCGGCCCCTCCTCGCAGGGACAACCGTCGACAACCGGCGAGATGTTGATCATCGAACGCGCCGCGACCTTCGACATCAGCGCCTCGATCTCGCGCACCTCGTTGTCCGAGATGTTGAGGTCGCGCAGCGGCTCGTCGCGCCGCTGCGGGCGGATCTCGACCGCGCGGTGCAGGTTGCGTTCGACGCGCAGCAGTTCCTCGGATGGCTGCGCGGCCCAGCGGCCCGCGCGCATCGGCACCGGCGGCTTCGACGCCGTCTGTGCGAACGCGCTGGACGTCAGCAAGGACGCGGTGACCGTGAGAAAAATCCGCATGGCGCGATCCTATGTTTTGACTCTCGCCACAGGCAACGCGCGCAGCGCCGATCCCGGGTTTTCCTGAAAAAACGCGCGCGCCCCCTATCGCCCTCAAATAGGAATGATTATCATCTGGCCGCTCCTTATTCTTAGCCAGCCTCCCGGCGCCCACCCCTCGCGGCGCCGACGCCAGCCAGCCCCTTTCTTCCCGGCTTCACGGCGATGAGGTTTGTCATGCGTTCGCGATTTGTTTGTCTGGCCCTGGCGTTGTCAGGCGTTCCGTTCGTCCATGCCGCGGATGCGGATGGCGAATCGAAGACGATGGAAACCATCCGCGTCGAAGCAGAAGTCCCGAATGAAACGTCGGCGACCAAACTACCGCTGACGCTGCGCGAGACGCCGCAGTCCGTCACCGTGTTCTCCGCGGCGCGCATCGAGGACCAGAACCTCACGTCGATGGCCAAGCTGCTCGACAGCACGCCCGGCGTCTACAGCTACGCCTGGGACACCGAGCGCGTCATCTTCTCGACGCGCGGCTTCGTCATCGACAGCCTGCTCTACGACGGCGTGCCCGCCGCCGAGAACGGCAACACCAGCTCCGTCGACGACACCGTCGACACCGCACTGTTCGAACGCGTCGAGATCGTGCGCGGCGCCACCGGCCTGATGACCGGCGCCGGCAGCCCGGCCGCGTCGATCAACCTGGTGCGCAAACATGCCGACGCGAAGGACGTCGCCGCCTCGCTCGACCTCTCCGGCGGATCGTGGAACAACCGCCGCGTCGCGGCCGACATCGGCGCCGCGCTGACGGCCGACGGCGCCTGGCGCGCCCGCGCCATCGGCGTGTACGAAGACCGCGATTCGTTCCAGGATCTCTACAACACGAAGCGCAAGGTGCTGTACGGCATCGTCGATGGCGACCTCTCGCCCGACACGCGCGTGTCCTTCGGCTTCGACTTCACCGACAACGAACCGACCAGCAACACCTGGGGCTCGTTCCCGCTGTTCCTCTCCGATGGCTCGCCCGCCAACTGGTCACGCGCCGTCACCACGGCGCCCGACTGGACGTTCTGGGACCGCACCACGAAGTCCGCGTTCGCCGAGTTCTCGCATCGCTTCGCCAACGAGTGGACGCTGTCGGCCAACGCGACGCTGCGCCGCTACGACGAGGATCTCGCGCTGTTCTATGTCTACGGATTCCCGGACGTGGAAACCGGCGAGGGACTCGACCCGTTCGCCTACCGCAGCAAGGCCAGCACGGACACGCTGGCGCTCGATGTGCATGCCAGCGGCAACGTCACGTGGTTCGGCCGCGAGCACGAGCTCGTGTTCGGGTACAACGGCTCGAAGATCGAGGAGACGGGCCGTGAATACGCCCCCGACACGCTCGCGCCGGTCGGCAACTTCTTCGACTGGGACGGCTCGTACGCGAAGCCGGCGTTCGATCCGGTCGGCGTGACGCTGACGGACAACGACACGCGCCAGAACGGCGTTTACGCCGCCGGCCGCTTCGCGCTCGCCGATCCGCTGAAGCTGGTCGCGGGCGCGCGCTTCGCCACCTGGAAAGGCGATCACTTCTACCTGTACGACTCGCCGACCGTCACCTTCCACCCCGAGTACGAGAAGGTGATCCCGTACGCCGGGCTCATCTTCGACGTCTCGAAACAGTTCTCGCTGTTCGCGAGCTACACCGAGATCTTCAAGCCGCAGCTCGCGCGCGACGTCGACGCGCACTACCTCGACCCGCTGGACGGCAACAGCGTCGAGTTCGGCGTGAAGGGCGAACACTTCGACGGCCGCTTCAACACGTCGCTGACGGTGTTCGAGACGAAGCAGGACAACGTCGCCACGCCCGCCATCGATCCGGACTCGGGCGAACCGATCCGCCTGCCGGACGGCACCGCGGCCTCGTTCGCCGCCGACGGCACGCGGACGCGCGGCTTCGAGCTCGAGGCGAGCGGCGAGATTGCCGCGGGCTGGACGGCGTCGCTGGGCTGGTCGAAATACCAGATCGAGGATGCGACGGGGGCGTCGATCCGTACGTTCACGCCGCGCTCGCTGATCCGCCTGTTCACCACGTGGACACCGGCCGCGCTGGAGAAGCTGACGATCGGCGGCGGCGTCAACTTCCAGTCCGACAGCTACACGACGGTGGGCGCGCCCGACGGCGCGTTCACGCTGCGCCAGGGCGACGTGACGAACGTCTCGCTGATGGCGCGTTACCAGCTGACGGACAAGGTCTCGGTGCAGCTGAACGGCAGCAACCTGCTGGACGAGAAGTACTACGTGCTCGACGAGTACGACAACACGCACTACGGCGAGCCGCTGGCGGTCTCGGCCTCCGTCAACGTCCGGTTCTAATGGGGACAGTCCCCGTTTCCCAGCAAAAGGGGACAGTCACGTGGGGCGGTCGCTGGCGACCGCTCCTTCCGTGACGCGCTTCATGCGCCGTCACTTGCCCGCGTGCCCGGCACTCTCTACCCTTGCGCGCCATGGCCATCGTTCATCCGCACAACCTGCGTCGCCCCGAAGTGGGCATCCAGCGTCCCTATGGCGTGCGCATCACGCTGAAGCACGGCGATCCGTTCAAGAAGCTCTTGGGCGCGGACTGGAACAAGACGCACTGGTACGGCACCGCCGCCGAGCGCGATGCGGCGCTGGTCGAGATGGCCCGGCGTCATGAGTATTCGCGCGGCAGCGACAAGCCGGCGTTGAATTTCGACAAGGTCGAGAAGCTGCACGAGTCGCGGGGTCTGTAGCGCCCGCCTCCCCTCTTCCACACATTCACGGACGGCGTCGCTTCGACGCCGTGAATGGTGTGCGGCAGCACTAAAAAGTCCGCCCCAGGAACAGGTAGTACGCCGACCCCCCGTCATCATCGAACCCGGTCGCGAAATACACCGGTCCTAACAACGTATCCATCCCGATGAACACGCTGCCGTTCGTCTTCGCGCTGGCGAACGACATCTCCTTGCGCGTCGTCCACACGTTGCCCTTCTCGATCGACGCACCCAGGTACACCGGCACGTCCAGGAACCCCTGCGTCCCCTTCGTCCCGATCTGCCGATAGAAGATGCCGCGCGCGATCGCGAAATGCGGCCCGACCAGCGTATCCGGCGTCGTGCCCGACAGGTTCAGAAATCCGCCCAGCGAGTAATACGACCGCGCCACGTCGACCTCGGAATCGAGCCGCGTGCCCGCCGTCGTCCAGATGATCGCGGTGTTGCGCCCCCACGATTTCGCATGCAGCCAGTCGAACAGCAGCAGGTTCGCATCGCCTTCCTGGCTCTCGCGTTCGCCTTCCCACCCGATCTGCCACGTGCTGCCGTGCCGCGGGAAGTTCACGTCGTCGACGCTGTCGTAGCGGTATTCCGCGAACAGGTTGTGATTGTCGAAGTCCGTCGGCGGCAGCAGCGGATCGCCGACGCGCACGCGCGCCGCGCCCACCGACCGGCCGGCGCCGATGCGCACCTCTCCATAGCTGCCGAGCTCGCGCCCGAGATCCAGCCCATAAGTTGTCGAGCGCACGCGGTACTCGGCGAGGATGTGCTCGTCGTCGTCCGCGATCTGCAGCGTGCGGATCTGGAACTCCGCGTGCGGCGCGACGAACCAGCGCGACCGGTAGCCGACGGGTAGATAGATTTCGGTGGCGACGCGCGGCGTCTCGCCCACCTGCAGGTCCCAGGTCCATTCACCGCCGTACCGCGTGATCTCGGCCAGCGTGCCGCGCACCGCGGCGTTGAACGACGAGTTGCCCTCGAAGTCGTTCTGCAGCTGCAGCCCGAAGCGCAGGTAGTTAGGCCCCCACGAATTGCGCCGCGTCGTCAGCGCCAGTCCGTACTCCGGCGGCTCGCCGGGCAGCGGATCGTTCTGCATCAGCCGGTAGTCGAAGTTCTCGAGATTGCCCTGCCCGTACAGCTCCGCGACGCGCTTCGACAGCTTGTCGCCATCCGCCGGCTTGCCGATCTGGTCGGCGAACAACGCCTCGATGGCGCCGGCATACCGCTCCGATCCCGGATCCACGCGCAGCCACTCCACCTTCGGCAGGTCCTTGCGGATCGCCGAGCGCGCCACCGCCAGCCGCTCGAACTCCGGCTCGGGGATCGACAGCGCCTGCAGGCGCTCGAGCTGCCCGCGCGCGGCCTGCTCGCCGAGCAGCATCGCCTTCTCGTGATCGCCGAAATCGAGCGACGAGAAGTCGCCGAGCGCCGGGTCGATGACGACGTCGCGCGACGTCAGCGTCTTGCGCTGCTCGTTCGTGTTGTGGCGGATGAGGATCGCCAGCATCTGGTTCGACACCGTGGCGACCGAATCGAGCTTGCCGCGCTCGAGCAGCGGGAATCCGCAGTCGACGACGATCAGCAGGTCGACGCCCATCTCGCGCGCTACGTCCACCGGCAGGTTCGACGACAAACCGCCGTCGACCAGCAGCCGGCCATCGGTCTCCACCGGCGCGAACACGCCCGGCGCCGAGAGGCTCGCGCGCATCGCGGTAGTGAGGTCGCCGTGATCCATGACCACGCGTTCGCCGGTGACGATGTCCGTCGCGATCGCGCGGAACGGGATGGCGAGGTCGTCGAAGCTCTGCACCTGCGCCACCGGCAGCGTCAGCGCGCGCAGCGTCTGCGTGAGCTTCTGTCCCTGCACGAGGCCGCGCGGCAGGCGGAACTTGCGGCCCTTGAGCCCGAGCGGGAATTTGACGAGGAAGCTCTGGTCCTCGAGCTTGCGGCGGAAGTTGAGGCTGGTGCGCGGCGGCCGGTCGCGGAACGCGTCCTGCCAGTCGACGGACGTCATCACGCGTTCGATGTCCGCGGCGCTCAGGCCCGACGCGTACAGCCCCCCAACTACCGCGCCCATGCTGGTGCCGGCGATGGCGTCGATCGGCACGTGGTTCTCTTCGAGCACCTTGAGGACGCCGATGTGCGCGGCACCGCGAGCGCCGCCGCCGGAGAGCACGAGGCCGATGCGCGGGCGCGAGCCGTCGGCACGCGGCGCTCCCTGGGCATGGGCCGCGGCCGCCGACAAACCGACGAGCGCGGCCAACAATGCGGAAACTCTCGTTTTTCTGTTCATTCGGGCCGTGGCAAGGATAGTCGTTCGCAGTGATAATCGGCCACCTCAACATGCGTACCTTCCTCCTCCTGGCGGCCTTGCTGCCCGTCGCGGCGCTCGGCGCGGACGAGACGGATTCACTCGACGAATCGGGACCCGAGGACATCGTGGTGTCCGGCACGCGCGCGCCGAGCTCCGCCGCCGTCACGCCCGCGAGCGTCTCCCGCCTGTCGGCCGACGAACTCGCGGAGATCGCGTCGCGCCACCAGGCGGACGCCCTGAACCGCAACGCCGGCGTCTACATCCAGCGCGGCAACGGCGCGGAAAGTCTCGTCGCCATCCGCTCGCCCGTGCTGGCCGGCGCCGGCGCCTGTGGCGCCTTTCTCGTCGCCGAGGACAGCCTGCCGATCCGGCCGGTGGGCTTCTGCAACCTCAACGAAATGTTCGAGCTCAACTACGAGCAGGCCGATCGCATCGAAGTGTTGCGCGGGCCGGGCTCCGCGTTGTTTGGCGCCAGCGCCGTCCACGGGATCGTGAACGTGTTGACGCCCGATCCGAAGTTCATGGATGCCTTCACGGCAGGCGTCGAGGGCGGCGCGGATTCGTTCAAGCGGGTCCGTTTCGGTGCCGGCCATGATTTCGGCACGTACTCGGATCCGTCGGTCGGCATCTACGGCGTCGCGACGCGCGCGCCCGGCTGGCGCGCGGATTCCGGCGTCGACGAGGCCAAGCTGAACCTGCTGACCAATGCATACATCGGCGGCGGCAATCTGCGGGTGCGCGCATCGGGCACCGTGCTGAACCAGGAAACCGCCGGGTTCATCCAGGGCTTCGACAGCTACCGCAACGACGCTCTGGCACGCAGCAATCCGAATCCCGAAGCCTTCCGCGACGCATCGAGCGCGCGCGTCGCGACGCACTACGATTTCGACGACACGTTCGGCGAGGGCTCGAAGCTCGAGACCGCGCTGCTGTACCGCCGGTCGCGCATGGATTTCAGCCAGCATTTCCTCGTCGGCAAACCGCTCGAACACAATGCGCAGACGAGTTACTACGCGACGGCGGCGGCAACGGTGCCGTGGGACGAGGTCACGCTGCGTGTCGAGGTCGATGGAGAATCCGCGCGTTCGGAGCTGACCGAGTTCCAGTCGGGACCCGCGACCGACGGCACGCCGGCGGCGAACGCGATCCGTCCCGCCGGGTTTCACTACGACTACACGGTCGATTCGTGGACGGCCGGCACGAGCCTGGGCGTCGAGTACCGGCCGGTGGAGCGATTCACGGCGTCGGCGACGCTGCGCGTCGATCAAACTACCTACGACTACGACAACCACATGCTGGCCGGGAACACCGACCAGAACGGCGTGCGTTGCGGCGTGGCAGGTTGTTTGTACGCGCGGCCGGCGGATCGCGACGATTCGTTCCACAACGTCGCGCCGCGTGTCACGTTGGCCTGGCGTCCGACGTGGTCCCAGCTCGTGTACGTGAACGCATCGACGGGCTACCGTCCGCCGGAGATGACCGAGATGTATCGGCTGCAGCGCCAGCAGTCCGTGGCGGATCTCGACAGCGAACGGCTCGACTCCGTCGAAGCCGGCTGGAAGATCCGCGGCCCCGGCTCGCAGCTGAGCCTGGCGGTGTACGAGATGAACAAGCGCCACGTGATCCTGCGCGACACGAACGGCTTCAACGTCAGCAACGGTTCGACGCGCCACCGCGGCATCGAGTACGAGCTCACGTTCCGCCCCCGCTTGTTCGCGCTGCCCTGGCAGGTCGCGTTCACCGGTTCCGTCGCGCGCCACCAATACACCTTCTCGCGCTCGATCGAAGGCGGCGAAACCATCATCGACGGCAACGACGTCGATACCGCGCCGCGCAATCTGCATAACGTCAGCGTCAGCGTTCCGTTCGGTGCGACAGAGGAGTTTCGACTCGGGATCAACTGGAACTACGTGGGCGCCTACTTCCTCGATGCAGCCAACACCGCGAAGTACCCGGGACACCAGGTCACGGGCCTGAGCCTGTCGTGGCGCGCGCCGCGCGACCTGCGTTTGCACCTGTCGGTCGACAACGTGTTCGACACCGCGTATGCCGACCGCGCCGACTTCGCTTTCGGCAACTACCGTTATTTCCCGGGACGCGGCCGCGCCGCGTTCCTCTCCGTCGACTACACCCACGAGTAATCGCGTGTTCTCACTCTACGGCGTCTCGGTATTGCTCACGATCGCGTGCGTGGTCCACTGCATCCGCACGCGCCAGGTCGCGACGTGGATCTGGATCCTCATGGTGCTCACGATGTTCCCGCTGATCGGCCCCATCGTTTATTTCTGCGCGATCGTGCTGCCCGACATGATGGGCACGCGCTCCGGCCGCAAGGCGGTGCGCGGCCTGCGCGACACGTTCAACCCGGAAGGCGACCTGCGCCGGCTGGAGAACGACGTGAAGGTGTCGGGCGACGTGCAGTCGCGGCAGCGGTATGCCGATGAACTCGTGCGGCTCGGCCGGACCGCCGAGGCAGTCGACGTCTATAAGACTTGTCTGACAGGATTTTTCGCCGACGATCCCAAGCTGCTGCTCGGCTACGCGCGCGCGCAGTTCGCGGCGGGAGACGCGCCCGGGGCCCGGCAGACGCTGGACGAGCTGATCCGCAAGAATCCGGACTTCAAATCGGCCGAGGGACACCTGCTGTATGCCCGCGCGCTGGAGAGCGAAGGCGACCTCGAGAAGGCGCTGAGCGAGTACGCGACGCTGGCGGGCTACTTCCCGGGTGCCGAAGCCGCGGTGCGGTACGCGAAGCTGTTGAAACGACAGGGCCAGGCCGGGCCGGCGAAGATGGTGCTGGAAGGCCTGCTGGACCGCGCGAAGTACGCGCCGCCGCATTACAAGCGGGCGCAGCGCGAGTGGCTGGACGAAGCCGAGACGGAACTGAAGGGTTGACTCGCCCGTTTCCCGCACCCACGAAAAAGGGGACGCCCGTCAGGTGCGTCCCCTTTTGTGACACTGGAAACAGGGTACGTCCCCATTTCCGATGTCATAAAGCCTACTTCTTGCGGTTGATGGAGCGGAACGACACTCCTTCCATCATCGCCTTGTAGCGGACCGCGCCCGGCGAACGGCCCAGCTTCTGCGCGGCGACCCGCGCCGAAACCCTCGACTTCGCGAAGGCGCGCAGCTTCTTCATGTCGCCTGCGGACCATTCGCGCATGTGCCGAGCACCTTTCTTCTTGGCTGCCATTCCGGATTCCTCTCGCTTCGGGTGGGAAAAGTGAGGGGGCTAGTCTAACAACAATACCCCGGGTCGGAGTCAATCGTCGCCGGACGCAGACAGTGAAGGAAATCGCCTATCAACCTTGGAAGACTCCTTACAACAATCGCTAGACGAGTTTGATGGTCTTCGGATCGAAGTTCGCGGCCGGGAACCGCAGCGGCAGCTGCTCGAGCTCGTAGATCAGCACTTGTGAGACCGCGAAATCGCGGAACCACTTGCGGTTTGCGGGAATTACGTACCAGGGCGCGTGGTCGGTCGAACAGCGGGCAAACATCGATTCGAAGGCGCGCGTGTAGGCCGGCCACTGCTGCCGCTTCTCCAGATCGCCGGTATCGAATTTCCAGTTCTTGCGGCGGTCGTTGAGGCGTTCCTGGAACCGCGCCTTCTGCTCGTCCTTGCTGATGTGCAGGAAAATTTTTACAACGCGCGTGCCGCAGGCGTCGAGCAGGCGCTCGAATTCGTTGATCTGGTCGTAACGGCGGCTCCAGACGTCCTCGGGAACGAGATCGTTGACGCGCACGATCAGGACGTCTTCGTAATGCGAACGGTTGAAGACCGCGATCTCGCCCCGCGCCGGTGCATGTTTGTGGATGCGCCAGAGGTAGTCGTGACGCAGCTCCTCGGCGCTCGGCGCCTTGAACGCGGTCACGGTGCAGCCCTGCGGATTGAACGCGCCGAACACGCGGCGGATGGTGCTGTCCTTGCCGCCGCCGTCGATGGCCTGCAACGCGATCATCATCGCGAACCGGCCGTCGGCGTACATCTTGTACTGCAGCTCCTCGAGCCGGGACAGGTTCTCGGTGGTCGCGGCGACGGCCTTGTCCTTCTCCTTGTCCCAGCCGAACGTGCGCTCGGCATCGGCGTCGGCGAGCTTGGGCCGCGATCCGGGCCGCACCCGCAGGCGGTCGGGCAGATCGCGGCGCGGAACGGGACGTTGGCTCATCGGGGCACCTGCTGGGTGATGCAATGGATGTTGCCGCCGCCTAACAGGATCTCGCGGGCGGGTACGCCCACGACCTGGCGGCCGGGGAACGCGCGCTTGAGCTTCGCGGCGGCGGAACGGTCGGTCTTCTTGTCGAGCAGGGGCATCACGATGCCCTTGTTCGCGATGTAGAAGTTCACGTAGCTGCCGGCGAGGCGCATCCCGGCGCTGCGGCGGTGCGAGGTGTCGCGCAGCAGCAGCGTCGCGGCCTCTTCCGCCGTGAACTCGAGCGGGCCCGGCATCGGCAGCTTGATCACGTCGAACGCGCGGCCGCGCGCGTCGCGCGCATGCCGCAGCCGCTCGAGCGCGTCGCGCGAATGCTCGTGCTGCGGATCCGCCGGATCGTCGGCCCAGTGCAGCGCGACGACGCCGGGCTTCACGAAGCAGGCCATGTTGTCGACGTGGCCGTCGGTCTCGTCCTCGACGACGCCCTGGCCCAGCCAGACGACGTGGCGCACGCCCAGGTAATCACGCAGCAGCACCTCGATGTCGGTGCGCGAGAGGTGCGGATTGCGGTTCGGATTGAGCAGGCATTGTTCGGTGACCAGCGCGGTGCCCTGCCCGTCCACGTGGATCGCGCCGCCCTCGTTGATGAACGGCGCCCGGTACCGGTCGTGCCCCTCCATCTCGAGCACCTTCTGCGCGACGGCGTCGTCCTTGTCCCAGGGGAAGTACAGGCCGCCGTGCAATCCGCCCCAGGCATTGAAGTGCCAGTCGACGCCGCGTTTGACGCCCCTGGCGTTGGTCACGTACGTCGGGCCGACGTCGCGCATCCACGCGTCGTCGTGCGAGATCTCGACGACGCGCACTTGCGGCGGCAGCTGCGTGCGCGCGAACTCGTAGTGGCTGGCCGATACGCCGACGCTGACCGGCTCGAAGCGCGCGATGGCAGTGGCGACGTCCGCGAACGCCCGTTGCGCGGGCAATGCGCCCTCGCGCCAGTTGTCGGGCCGTTCCGGCCAGAGCATCCAGCAGCCGGCGTGCGGCGCGTACTCCGCCGGCATGGCGAAGCCATCCGCGGCGGGCGTGGAATCGAGTGTCTTTGGCATGGGTGGGGCGGGATTCTACTGAAGATGGCTGTGTTAGCATCCCGGCCCCTCCGTCCGCCCGAGAAAGAACCGCAACGATGGCCACTCCGACGAGTCCCAAGGTCAGCCCGCCCGCCGGCGGCGCCAAGATTTCGATCCAGAACGGCAAGCTCCAGGTCCCGGACCAGCCGATCATCCCGTTCATCATCGGTGACGGCACCGGCCCCGACATCTGGAACGCCAGCGTCCGCGTGATGGATGCGGCCGTGCAGAAGGCCTACGGCGGCAAGAAGAAGATCCACTGGCTCGAGGTGTACGCGGGCGAGAAATCGTTCAACCTCTTCAAGAACTGGCTGCCCGACGAAACCGTCGAGGCCTGCCGCGAATACCTGGTCTCGATCAAGGGACCGCTGACCACGCCGGTCGGCGGCGGCATCCGCTCGCTGAACGTCGCGCTGCGCCAGTTGTTAGACCTGTACGTCTGCCTGCGCCCGGTGCGCTGGTTCAAGGGCGTGCCCTCGCCCGTCAAGGCGCCCGAGAAGGTCGACATGGTGATCTTCCGCGAGAACACCGAAGACATCTACGCCGGCATCGAATTCGAACACGGCACCGAGGACAACAAGAAGTTCAAGGAGCTGTTCAAGCAGGCGTTCCCGAAGGCGTACGCGAAGATCCGCTTCCCGGAGACGTCGGGCATCGGCTTCAAGCCCGTGTCGCAGGAAGGCACCGAGCGCCTGTTCAAGGCGGCGCTCGAGTACGCGGTGATCAACAAGCGCCGCAGCGTCACCATCGTCCACAAGGGCAACATCCAGAAGTTCACCGAGGGCGCGTTCCGCAACTGGGCGTACGCGTTGGCGGAGAGCGGCGAGTTCGCCTCGAAGTTCTACACGTGGGAACAGTGGGGCCGCACGAAGGCCGCCTCCGGCGAGAAGGCCGCGAACGACGAACAGGCCGCGGCGCTGAAGAGCGGCAGGATCCTGGTGAAGGACGCCATCGCCGACATCGCGCTCCAGCAGGTGCTGACGCGCCCGGATGAGTTCGACGTGATCGCCACGACGAATCTCAACGGCGACTATCTCTCCGACGCGCTGGCCGCGCAGGTCGGCGGCATCGGCATCGCGCCGGGCGCCAACATCAACTACGTCACGGGTCATGCCGTGTTCGAAGCGACGCACGGCACCGCGCCGAAGTACGCCGATCTCGACAAGGTGAACCCGGGTTCGGTGATCCTGTCGGGCGAGATGATGCTGCGTTACCTGGGCTGGACCGAAGCCGCCGACGCGATCATCAGCGCGATGGACAAGACGATCGGCCAGAAGACCGTGACCTACGACTTCGCCCGCCTCATGGACGGCGCGAAGGAAGTGAAGTGCTCCGAATTCGGCGACGCGCTCATCCGGAACATGTAGGGGACATCCTTCGTTTGCCGCGGCTCCGCCGCAAAAAAGGGGACAGTGCGTTCAGCACTGTCCCCTTTTTTCAGCAAACGATGGATGTACCCATTGCTCTAGTGGCACGCCCTGGTTCGCCAAACTTTCGACCGGGCTCCCGAACCTTGCGCCGTTCCGACTGACCCGCTCCGGATCCTCCAGCCCACGCCCCCTAGTTAGCCGCCCCCCGCGTCTCACCCCCCACCTTCGCATTCACCCCCAGAAACGCATCCAGCTTCGTCAGCAACGTCTGCCTAAACTCGAACCGCGACAGCGAATGGTCGCCATCCTCGATCACAACCAGCTCCACCTTCTTGTCCGCCCCCTTCAGCGCCCGCGCCATGCGCTTGCTCTGATCGACGTTGACCTGGATGTCGTTGTCTCCGTGCACCAGCAGCACCGGCACCTTGATCTTCTCCGCCGCGCGTAGCGGCGAACCCGCGCGCATCTCCGACACGTCGTCGCCGTACGTGTATTCCGAGCGCTGCCGGCCACCGTAGAACCGCTGCACCTCGCGCGCCTGCGAACGCAAGTCGGCGACGCCGGCGATACTCACGGCGCAGCGATACAGGTCCGGCTCGCGCACGGCGCTCATCAGCGCCGCGTAACCGCCGAAGCTCCAGCCGACGATGCTGGTGTTCGCCGGATCGGCGATGCCCTCGGCGATCGCCCACTTCGTCGCGGCGGTGATGTCGTCGACCATCACGGTGCCCCAGTTGTGCAGGCCGGCCTCGTACCAGTCGTAGCCATAGCCGATCGAGCCGCGGAAGTTCACCTGGATCACCGCGTACCCGCGGCTGGCCATGAACTGCACCATCGGGTCGTAGCCCCAGCTGTCGCGCGCGTGTGGACCGCCGTGCGGATAGACGATCGTCGGCAGGTTCTTGCCCGTCGAGCCCGCCGGCAGCGTGACGTATCCCGGCAATACCGTCCCGTCCGGTGCCTTGATCTTCACGAACTTCATCGGCGACAGCGTCGCGCCCGCGAGCGCGGGATTGGCGCTGCCGACGCGCACCAGGTTCCAGTTGTTCGTGTCGAGCACGTAGTAGTTCGACGGGCGCACGTCGGCATGCGACGCGACGAGCAGCTTCTTGCCGTCGCGCGAGGCGCTGACCACCTCGTTCTCGGCGTCCGGCAGCGCGCGGTCGATCGCGGTGTAGACCGCTTCCGCCTCCGAATCGAAGAACTTGTGTTTCACGCGGTCGGTTTCGTAGCTGAAGCCGATGATGCGGTGGTCGCCCGGCCAGTACATCGGCTGGGTCACGTCGACGTCCAGGTTCGAGAACAGCAGCTGGCGGTCGCTCTTCTCGGTGAGATCCATCTCGAAGATCGCGTCACGGCCGTTGTGACTGGCGCTGACCAGCAGCGTGCCCGGCGTGGGCCCGAAGCCGATGACGTCGAAATCACCGTCGCCCCACTTCCACTTCGCGAGCGTGCGCCAGCCGCTGTCGGCGTCGTCGCGGGTGATGTACAGGCTCTTGTTCGAGTCGTAGCCGAAACCGAAGCGCACGACGCCGGCACGGTCCGTGGTCCAGCTGACGATGGGATGGCGCGGACGCTGCACGACGGTCATCAGGCCGGTCGTGATGTCGAGCGAGTGGACGCTGGGGAAGGGATCGCCGTCCGTCAGCTCGATCAGCACGTGCGTGGGATCGTCCTTCTTCCAGTCGAGGATGTTGTCCTGGAACTGCGACCCGCCCTTTGCGCCGTTCTGCACGAGCACGCGCGGTTTGTCCTTGCCGGTCACGTCCACCGACACCAGGCGCGACACCGGGTAAGGCTGGCCGCGCGAGAACTGCGTGCCACGAAAACCGCACAGCAGGCGGTCGTCGCCCTTGAAGCGGCAGTAGCTGAGGTCGAACGAATCGACGCTGGCGCTCATCAACCCGGTGCGCTGACGCTTCACCAGGTCAACGTACACGAGCACCCGCTGGTCGTTGATCCGGGTGACGTACGCGACCTTGGTGCCGTCGGGCGAGAGCGTCGGAAAGCTGAAATCCGTGTCGGCCGCGAAATCGGCCACGGACGGCGGCGCCGCCGGCGCGGTCGACGAAACGAAGAGCGCCGCGCACGCGGCGAGCAGGTGCGCGATGAACGCGCCGGGTCGGATGGTCGCCATGTGTCCCTCCCAGGACGCCAAACTACTGCAGGGTGACTAACAGCCTGGCCATGGTGGCATCGCCACGCAGCGCGGACAAGCGTGCGGCCGGCAATCCCAGCTCGAGCGCGGCGGCATCCACCGCGCCCGGCGCACAGAACTGCGGCGCGATCAGTTCGAGCGCGAACAGGCGGCCGAGGTAGACGGCGGTCGCATCGGCGGCGGCATCGGGGAAGTCGCGCAGCCGGCGCCATTCGGCGGCGGTCGCCGCGGCGCGTACGGGCACACCCCAGGCGCGCACGGTCCGGTCCAGCAGGCCGATACCGAGCTCGGCGCACAGATCCGCCCGGCCGACGGCGTCGAGCCGCACCTGCCGCGCGTGTTCGATCGTCGCGATGGCGCGCACGGTCAGCAGGTCGCCGAGGCGGTGCAGCAGCGCGGCGATCGCCGCGGTCCGCGGATCGCCGCCGACGTCGGGCGCCAGGCGCCAGGCGTACGCGGCGGAGATCACGCTCTCGTTCCACAGGCCGCGCAGCTCGGCGGCGCGCGCCGGCGCCGTGCACAGCAGCTTCTGCAGCGAGGCGAGTCGCAGATCGACGGCCTCGCCCTCGCCCGCCACGAGACCGCGCTCGACGGTCTGCCAGTCGAACGTCGTCCAGTCGAACGGCGCCGCGGGGATGTCGCGCGCGCGTTCGCGCAGCTCGACCGCGACGAGACGGCGGGCATCGAGCAGGACATGGGGAGCGCTGCCGGAGCGATTCGACATAAACCGGGAATCCGCGAAGGGGTGGGCGGCGATTGTCGGCGTCAGCCCGGCGGCGTGGCGAGGGCCTGGTCGATATCTGCGAGCAAATCCTCGACATCCTCGAGGCCGATCGACAGCCGCACCGTGCCCGGGCCCATGCCGGACTGGCGCGCCTGGTCCGGCGTGAAATCGCGGCTGCCCATCAGCTGCGGCGCCATGACCAGCGACTCGGTCGAGCCGAGGCTCGCGGTCAGCGCGAACAGCTGCAGATTTTCGCTGAAACGGCGCGCCGCCTCGCTGCCGGCCTTGAGGTCGAAGCTGAGCACGGTGCCCGCGTCGCGCATCTGCTTCTTCGCCAGCGCCGCCTGCGGATGCGTGGAGAGGCCGGGGTAATGCACCTTCGCGACCGCCGGATGCGCGGCGAGGTGCTCGGCGACCGCCTGCGCGTTGCGCGTCTGCTCGCGGTAGCGCACGAAATACGTCTTCAGTCCCCGCTGCAGCAGGAACGCCGCGTGCGGATCGAGCAACGCGCCGAGCACGGCGAAGTCCGGGCGCAGGTCGTCGATCAATTCCTGGCGACCGATCACGGCGCCGCCCATGACGTCGCCCGTGCCCGAGGCGTATTTCGTCAGGCTGTGCACGAAGAGATCAATGTCGTATTCGCCGTGCTGGTGGAAACCCGCGAACGTGTTGTCGACGACGGCCAGCGCGCCGTGCCGGTGCGCGAGCTCGACGAGCCGCTCGATGTCGGCGACCTTGAGCATCGGGTTCGTCGGGCTCTCGAACAGCACGAGCCGGGTCGGCCGCGTGGCCAGCACGTTCTCGACGCCGGCCAGGTCCTCGATCGACAGCATCGTGTTCTCGACGCCGAAGCGCGCCAGCAGCCGGCGGATGATGTTGCGAGTCGGGCCGTACGTCTCGATGAAGAACAACACGTGGTCGCCGGCCTTCGTCAGCGCCAGCAACGTCTGCGCGATGGCATTGACGCCGGACGCGGTGGCGAGGCAGTCGTCGCGGCCCTGCAGCTGCGCGAGCGTCAGCTCGAGCTGCCGCGTCGTCGGGTTGCTGGCGCGCATGTAGAAGTAGCCCGGCTTCTGGCCGCGCAGCATCTGCAACGTCTCGTCGACCGTCTCGAACTCGTATTTGACGCTCTGGTAGATAGGCGCGATGACCGGCGCGTTGCCGGGCGGCGGCGTGGTCTCCGGCGGGTGGTTGAGGAGCGTGGGCTTCTTCATGACGGGATCATTCCAGCGAGAACGCATCGGCGTCGAGGTGCGCGGGGAAACGGTCGCGCCAGTCGCGCACCGCGTCCGCGTCGATCGGCACCGTGGCCACGCACGCGTCCGAGCCGAGCTCGAGCAGCGGCTGGCCCAGGAAATCGAGCACGACGCTGTCGCCGAGATGCGCGACACCCTTGCCGTCGTCGCCGACGCGGTTGACGCCGACGCAGTACGCCTGGTTCTCGATGGCGCGCGCGCGCAGCAGCTGCTGCCAGGCGTAGCGGCGCGCGGCCGGCCAGTTCGCCGCGTAGATGACGACGTCGTAGTCGAGCCCGGCGCGGCGGCGGCTCCACACGGGGAAGCGCAGGTCGTAGCAGACCAGCGGGCACAGGCGCACGCCGCGGAACTCGATGATCAGCGCGTGACCGCCGGCGCTGTAGTGGCGATGTTCGCCGCCCATGCGGAACAGGTGGCGCTTGTCGTAGGTGTGCAGCTCGCCCGCGGGCGTCGCCAGCATGAAACGGTTGTAATGCCGGCCGCGATCGACGACCGCGACGCTGCCGCCCACCGCCGCGTCGAGCCGCCGCGCCTGCTCGAGCAGCCAGGCGCGCGTGTCGCCGTCGGCCTCCTCGGCGAACTCGCCGGGCTGCATCGTGAAGCCGGTGGTGAACATCTCGGGCAGGACGGCGAGATCGGTGGTACCGCGCAGCGGCGCGAGCACGGCGTCGAAGTGCGCGCGGTTCGCCGCGGCGTCGTGCCAGGCGAGCGGCTGCTGGACGAGCGAGACGCGGAAGGTCATCGGCGCCCTGCGCCGGACGCGTTCGCGCCGGACGCACCCGTGTAAGCCTTGATGCGCGCGGCCGCCTCGGTGAGCGTAGAATCGCGCTTGGCCACGCACAGCCGCACCACGCGCTGCTGCGCGGGCGGCTCGCGGTAGAACGGTGACAGGGGGATCACGGCCACGCCGGCCTCGTTGATGAGTTTTTCGGTGAATTCCACGTCGGTCAGTTTCGCGAAACCGTCGCCGAGCGCGCCATAGTCCGCGAGCTGGAAGTATGAACCGGCGGCCGGTGGCAGCGTCAGGCCACTTCCCGCGAGGTTCGCCAACAGCAGGTCGCGCTTGGCGCTGAAGAACGCGGCCACGTCGCGCCACGCATCCGGATGCCGCTCGAGATACAGACGGATCGCGGCCTGCAGCGGCGCGGCGATGCTGAAGGCGTTGAACTGGTGCACCTTGCGCAGCTCGCGCGTCAGCAGCGGCGGCGCCACGCAATAACCCACGCGCCAGCCCGTGATGTGCAGCGTCTTGCCGAAGGAGTAGACGGCGAAGCTGCGTTCCCGCAGCTCCTCGTGGTTGATCACCGACTGGTGCACGCGCCCGTCGTACAACACGTGCTCGTAGACCTCGTCCCCCAGCACGTGGATGGGACGGTCGCGCGTGACGATGGCGAGCTCGTCGAGATCCGCGGCGGTGGCGACGGTGCAGGCCGGGTTGTGCGGGTTGTTGATGATGACGAGGCGCGTGCGGTCGTTGACCGCCGCGCGGACGCGTTCCCAGTCGTAGCGGAAGTGCGGCGCTTCGAGCGGGATGTGCACGCAGCGGCCGCCGGCGAGGCGGATCGCGGGATCGTAGGCATCGTATGACGGATCGAAGACGATGGCCTCGGAGCCCGGCGTCACGACGGCCTGGATGGCCGAGTAGATGGACTCCGTGCCGCCGCAGCTGATCGTGATCTCGGTCTCGGGATCGGTCTGGCGGCCGCCGGCCGCGACGATCTTGGCGGCGATGGCCGCGCGCAGCGCGACGTTGCCTTCCATGGGCGCGTATTGATTGAACCCCGCGGCCACCGCTTCGGTGACGCAGGCGGCGAGCCTGGGATCGATTTCGTAGTCGGGAAAGCCCTGGCCCACGTTGACCGCGCCCTGTTCGGTCGCGCGGCGCGACATCACGGTGAAGATCGTGGTGCCGACGTCGGGAAGCTTGCTGGAGAAAACGCTCGAAGAAACCATCGACCGGAGTGTACAGCCGCCGCGCACCCCCGTACGCGGCGTCTGCAGAGGACGCCTACTTCTTCTTGGCGCGCTTCGCCTTGCGAGCGAGCTTCAACTGGACCCCGGCCGGTTGATCGATGAAGCGGAAGCGGATGCCCTCGACCATCGCCTTGTACTTGACCGCTCCGGTGGAGCGACCGAGCTCGACGGCGGCGAGCCGGGCGGACATCTTGGATTTCGCCAGCGCGCGCATCTTCTTGAGATCGGCGGGCGTCCATGGAGCGTTGTGTTTACGGGCTGATTTTGCCATTGAAAGAATCCTCGTCAATTGCGATGGTGGAAGTTTATCAGTAGTTAGCCGGAAGCGGCCATCTGTTCCTCGCGTTTGCGACGCAATTCCTGCCGGCGCATCAGGACCGCCGACAGGATCACGCCGAGTGCCACTATCAGGACCATTATGGTTGCTAGGGCATTCACGACCGGGCTTACACCTAGTCGAACGCGAGAAAAGATGACCATGGGCAGGGTGTTGGACCCAGGTCCGGAGACGAACTGCGTCACGACGAGGTCGTCCCACGACAACGTGAACGCGAGCAGCCAGCCCGAGAGGATGGCCGGCAGGATCAGCGGCACGGTGATCCGGAAGAACACCTTCGCCGGCCGCGCGCCGAGATCGAGCGCCGCCTCCTCGAGTGAATCGTCGAAGCTCGCGAGCCGCGACTGCACGACGACGGTGACATAAGCCATCGTGAAGGTGATGTGCGCGATGGTGATCGTCGCCACGCCGCGGTCGAACTGCCAGCCGAACATCGCCTTCAGCAGCTGCTCGAGCGAGACGAACAGCAGCAACATCGACAGGCCCGTGATGACCTCGGGCATGACCAGCGGCGCGGTAGTCAGGCCCTGCAGCAGCGCGCGGCCCTTGAACGGGCCGAACCGCGCGAGCACCAGGCCCGAGAGGGTGCCGAGCACCACCGCCCCGGTCGCGCTCATCGCCGCCACCTGGATCGAGAGCCAGGCCGCGGAGAGGATCTGGTCGTCACTGAATAGCCGTCCGTACCATTTGAGCGTCGGCGAGCCGACGGAGTTCCACACGGTGACGAGACGCGAGTCGTTGAACGAGAAAATGACCATCGAGAGGATCGGCACGTACAGGAACACGAAGCCGAAACCCAACATAACCTTGCTGAACAGGCCCTGCGTTTTCACTTCTTGTTGGCCTGCAGTTCTTTGTTCTGGAAATGCTGGAACAACATGATCGGCACGACCAGCAGCAGCAGCATCGCGATGGCCACGGCGCTCGCCTTCGGCCAGTCGCGGTTCAGGAAGAACTCGTCCGACAGCAGCTTCGCGATCATCAGCTGGTCGGTACGGCCTAACAACGACGGGATCACGTATTCGCCGACCGCCGGGATGAACACCAGCAGCGAGCCGGCGACGATGCCCGGGAACGACAGCGGCAGCGTGACGCGCAGGAACGCCTTGATCGGGCCGGCGCCGAGATCCGACGCGGCCTCGAGCAGCGTGTTGTCGTGTTTCTCGAGGTTCGAATACAGCGGCAGGATCATGAACGGCAGGTACGAATAGACGATGCCGATGTACACCGCGAAGCTGGTGTACATCATCGTCAGCGGCGCATCGATGATGCCGAGCCACATGAGCACGTTGTTGATGACGCCGTCGGTCTTGAGCAGGCCGATCCACGCGTAGACGCGCAGCAGGAACGACGTCCAGAACGGCAGGATCACCAGCATCAGGAACACGTTGCGGTAGGTGGGCGTCGAACGCGCGATCGCGTACGCCATCGGGTAGCCGAGCAGCAGGCACAACACCGTCGACACGGCGGCCACCATGATCGAATAGCCCCACGAGCTCACGTACAGCGGCTCGTTGAAGAGATAGGTGTAGCTCGAGACCAGCAGCTTGATCTGCAGCGCGCCCTCGTCGAGCCAGCGGAACACCGGCTCGTACGGCGGCCGGCCGAGCGGCGAGAACTCCGCGAACGAGATCTTGAGGACGATCAGGAACGGGACGAGGAAGAAGATCAGCAGCCACAGGTACGGCAGCGAGATGACCAGCCGCTGGCCGGCCCAGTTCTTGATCAGGTATTCGGTCCAGCGCGGCGGCCCGTAGCGGAACAGGAACGTCCACACCGGGCCGAGACGCCCGGGCGTTCCTCGCGTTCCGACGGTTCGGGCGGCGCTCAGGGACAAGGGATCAGCCCTCCGGCCGTTTCATTGCGTCACCACGACCGGGCTCGAGGCGTGCCACGTGAGCCACACCGTCTCGTCCCACTGGATGCGCTCGTCGTCCGAGAGGCGTTCCACGTTCGGCAGCGTGACGCGCACCGTCTTGCCGCTGTCGATCTTCACCAGGTAGATGGACACGTCGCCCATGTAGGCGATTTCCTTGACCACGCCCTTCGCGCAGTTCTCGCTCGTATTCGCCGGCGGCTGGCGCTGGATGTTGATCTTCTCGGGCCGCACCGCGGCCCAGACGGTGGCGCCCGGCGCCGAGCTGATGCCGTGGTCGATGTAGATGAGGCCGCCGAGCTCGTCCGACTTGATGCGCGCGCGGTCGGGCAGATCCTCGACCAGCTGGCCCTCGAACATGTTCACCGAGCCGATGAAGTCCGCGACGAACTTGGTCATCGGGAATTCGTAGATCTCGGTCGGCGTGCCGATCTGCACGATCTCGCCGCGGTTCATGACGCCGATGCGCGACGCGAGCGTCATCGCCTCTTCCTGGTCGTGCGTGACGACGATGAAGGTGACGCCGAGCGATTCCTGGATGTTGATGAGCTCGAACTGCGTGGCCTCGCGCAGCTTCTTGTCGAGCGCGCCCAGCGGCTCATCGAGCAGCAGCAGCTTCGGGCGCTTCACCAGCGAGCGCGCCAGCGCGACGCGCTGCCGCTGGCCGCCGGACAGCTGGTGCGGCTTGCGCACCGCGAACGGCGTGAGCTTCACGATCTCGAGTATGTCGGTCACGCGCGTCGCGATCTCGCTGCGTGACAGGCCCTTCTCCTGCTCCAGGCCGAACGCGATGTTCTTCTCCACCGTCATGTGCGGGAAGAGCGCGTACGACTGGAACATCATGTTCACGGGCCGTTCGTATGGCGGGATGCCGGCGAGGTCCTGGCCGTCGAGGTAGATGGTGCCGGCGCTGGGTTGCTCGAAGCCGGCCATCATGCGCAGCAGCGTCGACTTGCCGCAGCCCGAGCCGCCGAGCAGGCAGAAGATCTCGCCCTTGTAGATCTTCAGGCTGACGTTGTTGACGGCGACGAAGTCGCCGAACCGCTTCGTGATGTTCTCGAAGCGCACGTAAGCCTCGGCGTTCGGATCACGCCACGGCTCGTTCTTGATCTTCTTGTCAGTACGTCGTTCCGCCGACTGCATGGCAGACCCCCGGAAGCAAAAAAACGGAGGCCGGTCGCCGCTCCCTAAGCGGCGACCGGCCCGGGATCATTTGCCGGTACGGAAGCGCGTCCAGGTGCGCGTCAGCTGGCGGGTGAACTCCGCCGTCTCCGGCAGGTCGGGCACCAGCTTCTTCATCATCTCGGGCGTCGGGAAGATACCGGGGTTGTTCTTGACGTCCGGGTTGACGAGCGGCCAGGAGGCCGCGTTGCTGTTCGCGAAGCTGATGAAGTTGCTGTTCTTCGCGGCGACTTCCGCGCGCAGCATGTAGTTGATGAACAGGTGCGCGTTCTTCACGTGCGTCGCGTCGGCCGGGATCGCCATGTTGTCGAAGAACATGACGGCGCCTTCCTTCGGGATGTTGTACTTGATCGTGAACGGCTTCTTCGCCTCTTCGGCGCGGGTCTTGGCCTGCAGCACGTCACCCGACCAGCCCAGCGCGAGGCAGATCTCGCCGCCGGCGAGCTGTTCGATGTACGGCGCCGAGTTGATCGTGCGGACGTACGGGCGGATCGACATCAGCACCTTCTCGGCGGCCTTGAGGTCTTCCGGGTTCTCGGAGTTCGCGTCCTTGCCCAGGTAGATGAGCACGGTGCCGATGACTTCCGACGGGGCGTCGAGGACCGACACACCGCACTTCTGGAATTTCGAGATGACCTTCGGGTCGTAGAACATCGCGAAGCTATCTACCGGCGCGTCCGGCAGCGCGGCCTTGATGGCCTCTTCGTTGTAGGCGACACCCGAGGTGCCCCACATGTAGTTCACCGCGTGCTCGTTGCCCGGGTCGAAGACTTCGAGGCGCTTGGTGATGTCGGGGTCGAGGTTCTTGAGATTGTCGAGCTTGGTCTTGTCGAGCTTCTGGTAGACGCCGGCCTTGATCTGGCGGGCGAGGAACGACGCGGAGGGGACGACGACGTCGTAACCGGTGCGACCCGCGACGAGCTTGGTCTCCAGCAGCTCGTTGGAGTCCATCACCTCGTAGTTGACCTTGACGCCGGTCTCCTTGGTGAACTCGTCGAGGACGGTCGGTTCGATGTAGTCCGACCAGTTGTAGACGTTGACGACCTTCTCGGCGTCGGTGTCCACGGCCGGCGCGGCGGCCGGGGCGTCAGCGGCGGCGGGTGGCGGTGCTTCTTCCTTCTTGCCGCAGGCGACGAGTAACAGGAGACAGGAAGCCGAAACCAGAGCCGACAGGCTGCGAGTGGACATTTTTATGACCCCTAAGTGTTGTCGCGTCGTGAGACCCACACGGCCGCGTCTTTGGACGCGTTATATAACAGCGACCGCGTCTATAGCCAGCCCTCGTTGCTTGCCCAGGCAAGCGTTTCGTCCAGGGAGCGCACTACTTTGGACAGTAGTTCGTCAATTTCCGCGTTGGTGATTACCAGCGGTGGCGCGACGAACAGCGTATCGCGCGTCGCGCGCATCACCAGGCCGGCGCGAGTGCAGGTATCGCGCATGCGGACGCCGACCTCGCCGCGCGGCTCGAAGAAGCGGCGTGACGCCTTGTCAGCAACCAGTTCGATGGCGGCCAGCAGCCCGACGCAACGCGCCTCGCCGACCAGCGGATGATCCGCGAGCCCGCGCCAGCGGGCGGCTAGATAGGGTGCCGCCTCCTCGCGCACGCGTTCGACCACGCGCTCGCGGCGGAAGATCTCGAGGTTCGCGATGGCCACGGCGCAGGCCGCGGGATGGCCCGAATAGGTGAATCCATGGAAAAACTCGCCGCCCTTGTCGATGAGCACGTCGGCGACGCGGTCGCCGACCATGAGCCCGCCGATGGGTAGATAGCCCGACGACAGCGCCTTGGCCATCGTCAGGAAGTCCGGGCGCGTGCCGTAATGTTCGCAGCCGAACCACTGGCCCGTACGGCCGAACCCGCAGATGACCTCGTCCGAGGCGAACAGGATGCCGTACTTGTCGACGATCCGCTGGATCTCGGGCCAGTACGTGTCGGGCGGGATCACGAGGCCGCCGGCGCCCTGCACCGGCTCGCCGATGAACGCGGCGACGCGGTGCGGACCGACCTCGAGGATCTTCGCCTCCAGCTCGCGCGCGCACTTCAGGCCGAACTCCGCCGGCGTCAGGTCGCCGCCCTCGCCGTACCAGTACGGCTGGTTGATGTGCACGATGCCGGGCACGGCGCCGTCCGGACCGAGCTGCTCGTGCATGGGTTTCATGCCGCCCAGCGACGCACCGGCGACGGTGCTGCCGTGATAACCATTCCACCGCGAAATGATCACGTTTCGCTCAGGGCTTCCCTGCAGCTGCCAGTAACGGCGGATCAGGCGCAGCAGGGTGTCGTTCGCCTCGCTGCCCGAGCCCGTGTAGAAAACGTGGTTGAACTGCGGCGGCGTGACCTCCTTCAGCAGTCGCGCCAGCTCGATCGCCGGCGTCGTCGTGCTCTGGAAGAAGCTGTTGTAGTACGGCAGCTCCTGGAGTTGTTTGTAGGCCGCATCCGACAGCTCCTTGCGACCGTAGCCCAGCGCCACGCACCACAGGCCGCTCATGCCGTCGAGGATCTTCTCGCCGTCGTTCGTGTAGATGTACACGCCGTCGGCCCGCGTCACGATGCGCGCGCCCTTCGCCGCCAGCGCCTTGTAGTCGGTGAACGGATGCAGGTGGTGCGCGGAGTCGAGGGCCTGCCAGTCGCGGGTCGTCAGTTCTGTCACGCGGTTCTCCGGTTCTTCTAGTTAGACCCGTTGCTTCGATCAGACGTTCAGCAGCAGGTGCTCGCGCTCCCACGAGCTGATCACCTGCAGGAACACCTCGTACTCCGCTTCCTTGACGATCGTGTATGCCGAGATGAACGGCTCGCCGAGGATGCGCACCAGCGGCTCGCATTCGCGCAGTTCGCGGATCGCATCGTCGAGCGAACGCGGCAGCGAGAACGGCAGGTCGTGCGCGGAGCCCGAGATGGGCTCCGACGGCAGCAGTCCCTCGACCATGCCGAGATAGCCGCAGGCGAGCGACGTGGCCAGCGCGATGTACGGATTGGCATCGGCGCCGGCGAGCCGGTTCTCGACGCGGCGCGCGGCCGCGTCCGAGGCCGGCACGCGCAGGCCCGCGGTGCGGTTGTCGTAGCCCCACTGCACGTTGATCGGCGCCAGTTGGAAACGGGATATGCGGCGATACGAGTTCACGTTCGGCGCGAGCAGCGCCATCGCCGCCGGCAGGTACTTCTGCAGGCCCGCGATGTGCGCGAAGAACAGCGGCGTCGGCGTGCCGTCGTCCTTCGAGAAGATGTTCTTCTTCGTCTTGCTGTCGACGATGCTCTGGTGGATGTGCATGGCGCTGCCCGGTTCCTTGGCGTGCGGCTTGGCCATGAACGTCGCGTACATCTTGTGGCGCAGCGCGGCTTCGCGCGCCGTGCGCTTGAAGAGGAACGCCTGGTCGGCGAGATCCAGCGCGTTGCCGTGCAGCAGGTTGATCTCCATCTGCGCGGCGCCGTCCTCGTGGATCAGCGTGTCGATCTCGATGTCCTGGTCCTCGCAGAACTGGTACATGTCGTCGAACAGCGGATCGAACTCGTTGACCGCCGCGATGCTGTAGCTCTGCCGGCCCGGCTCGGCACGGCCGCTGCGGCCCACCGGCGGCTTGAGTGGATAGTCGGCGTCGATGTTCGGCTCGACGAGGTAGAACTCGAGCTCCGGCGCCACCACCGGCTCCCAGCCGCGGTTCGCGTACAGCTCGAGGATGTGCCGCAGCACGCTGCGCGGCGCCATGCCGACGCGGCGGCCGTCGGCGTAGAAGCAGTCGTGGATGACCTGGCCGGTGGGCTCGGCGGCCCAGGGCACGCGGCGCACGGTCTTCGCATCGGCCTTGAGGATGATGTCGATCTCGGCCGGGCTCATCGCCTTGTCGGTGTCGGGTGGATAGTCGCCCGTCACCGTCTGCAGGAAGATGCTCTCGGGCAGGCGCATGCCCTCCTCCTCGCCGAACTTCTCCGACGGCATGATCTTGCCGCGCGCGATGCCCGCCATGTCCGGGATGATGGCCTCGACCTCGGAGATGCCGTGGTCCTTGAGGAACTGCCTGATTTCGTTTGCCATGGTGCGTCCTGACTATCTTTTGGTTTTGCGGCGAGCCGCGCGGCCGAACTCCGCGAACAGCGCCTTCGAGAATTCGTTCGTCATCACCTTCCATTCGGGGTGCCACTGCACCGCCAGCGCGAACGTCGGCGCCGACTTCACGCTGAACGCCTCGATCAATCCGTCCGGCGCGCGCGCCTCGACGGCGAGATCCGGCCCGAGCCGGTCCACGCCCTGCCCGTGCAGCGAGTTCACCGTGATGCGCTCCGCGCCGGCGAGCTGCGCCAGCAGGCCGCCGCGCTCGAGCGTCACGTCGTGCGCCGGCGCGTACTGCACGTCGAGCGGCTCTTCCTTGTCCTCGCGGTGATCGGCGAGGCCCGCCACTTCGTGCACGCGCTGATGCAGCGTGCCGCCCATCGCGACGTTCATCTCCTGGAAACCGCGGCACACGCCGAACACCGGTACTCCGCCCGACACCGCGCGCGGGATCAGCGACAACGTCGTCGCGTCGCGATGCGGATCGTGCAACGTGCCGGCGAGGCTCGACGCCCCTTTGTAGCGATGCGGCTCGACGTTCGACGGGCTGCCCGTGAAGAAGATGCCGTCGACGATCGACAGGATCTCGGCGACGTCGAGCGGCGTCTCGAGCACGGGAATCAGCAGCGGCAGGCAGTCGGCGGCCTGCGCGATGGCGGCGATGTATTTCTCGCCGACGGCATGGAACGGATGGGGTCCGATCATGCGCCGGTCAGCGGGAATGCCGATGACGGGTCTGTTCATAACGACGCTCACACGCGGATCGTCGGACCCGGGCGCTGTCTATTATCTTTTACGATTCCGGACCCGCGACAGGTCCGGCGGCGGTCATTAGACCACAGCTCGACGCCTCGCGGCTCGGCACCTCTGCCGCGCGCGACGGGCCGGCAAAGGCCCGGATTAGGCCGTTTTTCGCGTTTGCCGGCCCCGCGGCCTCGGGCATATGCTGCGTCGCCGGGCACCGCTGCGGTGTCGAGAATAATAAACACCTGCCATGACCCAACCTGCCGCCGCTGACGAACTCGAGCGCTTTCTCGCGGCGCATCCCGAGGTCCGTTTCGTCGATGCCTTCGTCAACGACCTGAACACCGTGGAGCGCGGCAAGCGCATCGACCGCGCCGCGATGGCCGGCGTGTTCGCGCGCGGCATGCCGCTGCCCGGGTCGATGTTCGCGCTCGACATCCAGGGCGGCACCGTCGAGGCGACCGGCCTGGGTTTCGCCGACGGCGACGCGGACCGTCCGTGCCTGCCGATCCCCGGCACGCTCGCGCCCGTGCCGTGGCAGGACGGCGGCATCGCGCAGGTACAGCTGACGATGCACGATCACGACGGCGCGCCGTTCTTCGGCGACCCGCGCCACCTGCTCGCGAACGTGCTCGCGAAATTCAGACGCCTCGGGCTCACGCCCGTGGTCGCCGTCGAATACGAGTTCTATCTCGTCGATCTCGAACGAACCGCCGACGGCCAGCCGCAGCCGCCGAAAGGTCCGCTGACCGGCCGGCGCGAGTTCCGCACGCAGATCAACTCGATGACGGATCTCGACGAGTACTCGCCGCTGCTCTCCGCGATCGACGCGACCTGCCTGGCGCAGAACGTGCCGGCGACGTCCGCCTTGGCCGAGTACGGCCCCGGCCAGTACGAGGTGAACCTGCGCCACGCGGCCGACGCGCTGAAGGTCTGCGACGAGGCGCTGCGCTTCAAGCGCATCGTGAAAGCCGTCGCGCGCGCACACGGCTGCGAGGCCACGTTCCTCGCGAAGCCGTATCGCGACATGGCCGGCAGCGGCCTGCACATCCACGTGAGCCTGCTCGACGACGCGGGCCGCAACGTCTTCGCCGCGTCCGCGCCGCTCGACAGCGCGCCGCTGCGCCACGTGATCGCCGGCACGTTGGCGACGCTGGCGGACGGCATGGCGCTGTGCGCGCCCGGCCCGAACTCCTACCGGCGTTTTCGCGCCGAGGCGTACGTGCCGCTGCATCCGACCTGGTCGATCAACAACCGCGGCTCGGCGATCCGCGTGCCGGCGTCCGATCCGGCGAACCTGCGCATCGAACACCGCCTCGCCGGCGCGGATGCGAATCCGTATCTCGTCACGGCCTGGGTGCTGGCCGGCATGCTGCACGGACTCGAATCGCGGCTCGAACCCCCGGCGGTACTGACCGGCAACGCGTACGAACAGGACGGCGACCCGCTGCCGGCCAACGGGCCCGCGGCGATCGAGAAATTCGCGGCCAGCGACTTCGCGCGCGCCACGTTCGGCGACAAGTTCGTCGGTCTCTTCGCCGCGGTGAAACGCGCCGAGTTCGAGGAGTTCAATTCACACGTGACGGCGCTCGAGATCGCGCGTTACCTGGGACCGCTGTGACGTGAGCGCGCCCGAGTCCAACGACCCGGCCTCGTCGAACTACTACTACGCGACGACGCGCCCGCCGCCGGCGCACGCGCCGCTGGCCGGCGACGTGCGCGCGGACGTGTGCATCGTCGGCGGCGGGATCTCGGGGTTGTCGGCCGCGCTGCATCTCGCGGAGCGCGGTTACGCCGTCGCGCTGCTGGAGGCGGAATTCCTCGGCTTCGGCGGCTCCGGCCGCAGCGGCGGACAAACCATCTTCGGTTACGCCAGCGGCCAGGAGAAACTGAAGAAGATCGTCGGCGCTGTCGACGCCCGCCGGATGTGGGACATCTCGCTCGAGGGCATGGCGCTGCTGCGCGATCTCATCGCGAAGCATCGCATCGACTGCGACTACGTCGCCGGCCACCTCCACGTCGGCGTGAAGCCGCGCCACGACGCCGAGCTCGCCGCGGAGTGCGAGACGCTGCACGACGAATACGGCTACCGCAGCGTGCGATCGGTGCCGCACGACGAGCTGCGCACGCTGGTCGCGAGCGCGCGTTACACCACGGGCCTCTACGACTCGGCCAGCGGCCATCTGAATCCCTACAAGTACACGCTCGGCCTCGGCGCTGCGGCCACGCGTGCCGGCGTGCGGATCTTCGAACACTCGCCGGTCACGAAGCTCGAGATCGCGAAGGACGCGAACGGCGAGCACGTCGCGCACGCGGCGAACGGCAGCGTGCGCGCGCGCCACCTGCTGATCGCCGGCAACGCCCTGCTCGGCAACCTCGTGCCCGAACTGGCGCGCAAGCTGATGGCCGTCGGCACGTACATCGCGACCACCGGCGTGCTCGGCGAGTCGCGCGCGGCCGCGCTGATCACCAACAACGCCGCCGTCGCCGACATCAACTGGGTGCTGGACTACTTCCGCCGTTCGGCGGATCACCGGCTGCTGTTCGGCGGCCGCGTCAGTTATTCCGGCGTCGATCCGTTCGACTCGGCGCGCGTGCTGCGCGGGCGCATCCAGCGCGTCTTCCCGCAACTGGCGGACACGAAGATCGAATACGCCTGGGGCGGCTTCGTCGACATCACGCCGAACCGCGCGCCGCACTTCGGCCGCCTCGCGCCGAACGCGTACTTCCTGCAGGGCTTCTCCGGCCATGGCATGGTGCTGACCGGCATCGCGGGCAAGCTGGTCGCCGAGGCGATCGCCGGCACCGCCGAGCGCTTCGACGTGTTCGCGCGCATCCCGCACCACGACTTTCCGGGCGGCGCGTTGTTCCGCCGTCCGGCGCTGGTGTTGGCGATGCTGTGGTTCCGGCTCAAGGATCTGTTGTGACCGCTGCCTTCCAGTACGACGTCTGGCTCCACGCGCTGCCCGTGCTGCTGGTCGCGGCCACGATCACGTGGCTGCTGTCGCTGCCGATGCGCAACGTGTCGATCGTCGATTCGTTGTGGAGCCTGATGCTGTTCGCCGCCGGCGTCGTCTACGGCCTGTGGGCCGATCCGCGCGCGCCGCGGCTCGACTTCGCGTTGTGGCTGCTCGCGGCGTGGGCGTTCCGCCTGTCGCTGTTCATCACGGCGCGCAGCATCGGCAAGGGCGAGGACCACCGCTACCAGGCGATCCGCGAACGCAACCAGCCCGGCTTCGCCTGGAAGAGCCTGTACCTCGTGTTCTGGCTGCAGGCGCTGCTGGCGTGGATCATCTCGCTGCCGCTGCTCGGTGCGTTCGCCAGCAACCGGCCGATCGGCTGGCTCGACCGCGCCGGCATCGCGTTGTGGCTGTTCGGTTTCCTCTTCGAGGTGATCGGCGACTGGCAGCTCGCGCGCTTCAAGAGGAACCCGGACAACGCCGGCCAGGTCATGGACCGCGGCCTGTGGCGCTACACGCGCCATCCGAACTACTTCGGCGAGTTCTGCGTGTGGTGGGGGTTCTATCTCATCGCGCTGTCGGCCGGCGCGTGGTGGTCGATCGTGGGCCCGGCGCTGATGTCGTTCCTGCTGCTGCGCGTCTCGGGGGTAACCCTGCTCGAAAAAGACATCGGCAATCGTCGGCCGCGGTATGCCGACTACGTCCGCAAAACGAACGCGTTTTTCCCGGGCAGATCAAGGAAATAGCCTAAAGCCTGCCCTGTTCTGGGCCGATAACGCCGGGAGACAACCGGATTCGGTGCAAGGACCCAGACAGGACAGATCGTGAACGCCGTCGATACCCACTCTCGCGAGGCCCGCGCCCGTGAAGTGCGTCACGCTGTCGTGGCGCAACTCGCGATCGATTCGCATCGCCTGTTCCGCATCCTGTTCGCGGTGCAGTGGGTGATCGCGGTCGGGCTCGCGTGGCGCTCGGGTCTGCCCGGCGACTCGCGCGTGGCGATCACGCTGATCGCCGGCGGCATGTTGTGCCTGCCCGCGGGACTGTTCACGCTGGCCGCGCCGCACGCGTTCTGGGTGCGCCACTTCGTCGCCGTCACGCAGATCTGCTGGTCCATGCTGTTCCTCTGGCTGCTCGAAGGCCGCCCCGAAGCGCAGTTCCACGTGTTCACGTCGCTCGCGTTCCTGGCGTTCTACCGCGACTGGGGCGTGTTGTTCACCGCGACGCTGACCGCCGTCGCCTGGCCGGTCGCGCGTGTCGTGTTGCTGCCCGACTCCTACGTGATCCACGACTCCGTGTGGTGGCGCCTCGCCGAGCAGTCGGTGTGGATCGTCGCCGAAGACCTGATGCTGCTGATCGTCATCGCGCAGAGCATGAAGACCATCATGAACTTCGCGATGAATGCCGCCGACCTGCAGCTCGCGAACGAACGCATCGCGGACGCGGTGGGCGAACGCACGCGCGAGCTCGAGAAGAGCCGCGAGCAATACCGGCACATCGCCGAGACCACGCGCGCGATCCCGTTCGAGCTCGACCTCAAGCGCGGCCTGTTCACGTACATCGGCCCGCAGGCCGAGGCGATGCTGGGATTCCCGGAGTCGCGCTGGAAGGAACCGAACTTCATCGACCGCCTGCTGCCGCGCGACCGCGAGACCGAGGCGCGCCTCTTCCTCGACGAATGCATGCCCGGCACCTTCGAGACCCTGTGCTCGGTGGTCACGGCCGACGACCGCATCGTCGAGCTGCGCTGGACGGTGTCGTGCGAGATCGTGCACGACGTGCGCGTGTTGCGCGGCCTCATGATCGACGTCACCGAGGCGCACCGGCTGGTGCGCGAGATGGCGCAGGGCCAGAAGCTCGAGTCGGTCGGCCGCATCGCCGCCGGCGTCGCGCACGAGATCAACACCTCGGTGCAGTTCATCTCGGACAGCGTGCGTTTCGTGCGCCACGCGCTGAAGGACGTGCCGCACGCGATCGCCGATTACCGCGCGCTGACGACCAACGCGCTGTCCGGCAAGGAAGTCACCGATGCCGCGCGCAAGGCCGCCGACACCGACGAGGCCGCGGACGTCGACTACTTCCTGAAGAACGCGCCCGACGCGCTCGACCGCGCACTCGAAGGCATCAACCGCGTCGGCTCCATCGTCAAATCGATGACCGAGTTCGCGCACCCGGATTCGCGCACGGCCGCCGACGTCGACCTGAACCGCGCGATCCGCACGACGCTGAACATGGCGCGCAACGAATACAAGAACGTCGCGGAGCTGACCTGCGACTTCGGCGACATCCCGGCAGTCCATTGCCACGCCGGCGACATCAACCAGGTAATCCTGAACCTGGTGCTCAACGCCGCGCACGCGATCAGTGACGTCGTCGACGGAAGCAGTGCCAAGGGACGCATTACCGTGCGCACGCGCGCCATCGTCGACTACGTGGAGATCTCGATCGGCGACACCGGGGACGGCATTCCCGAGTCGGTGCGCGGCCGGATCTTCGAGCCGTTCGTCACGACCAAGGAAGTCGGTCGCGGCACGGGCCAGGGTCTCGCGCTGTCGCGCGGCATCGTGGTCGAGAAACTCAAGGGTTCATTGCACTTCGAAACCGAGACGGGAAAAGGGACGACTTTCTACATCCGACTGCCCGTGTCGGGTGCGGCCTCGCTGGCCGATCCAACCAACAAACAGGCCGCAGCATGACTTCGCTACACGTTCTCTTTGTCGACGACGAACAGGCCATCCTCGATGGCCTGCGCAACAGCCTCCGCAAGGAGCGCAAGCGCTGGGACATGACCTTCGCGCTCGGTGGCCAGCAGGCCCTCGAGCACATGAAGCAGACGCCCGCCGACGTCGTCATCACCGACATGCGCATGCCGGGCATGGACGGCGCCGAGCTGCTGCGCCACATCCAGCGCGACTTCCCGGCCGCGGCACGCATCGTGCTGTCGGGACAGGCGGAGCGCGAGGCGATCATGCGCGCGCTGCCGGTCACCCACCAGTTCCTGCACAAGCCCTGCGACGGCGAGACGCTGCGCGCGGTGATCGAGCAGACGCACAACCTGCACAAGCTCATGCAGAACCCGGCGCTGACCGCGCTCGTGGGCAAGCTCGAGCGCATCCCGGCCGTGCCGACCACGTACACCGAGCTGTCGCGCCTGGCACAGGACCCGAAGTCCGACGCCGCCGCGTTCGCCAAGGTCATCGAGATGGACGCCGCCGTCTGCGCGAAGGTGCTGCAGCTGGTGAACAGCGCGTACTTCGGGCTGGGCCAGAAGATCGTGTCGATCCGTCCCGCCGTCACGTACCTGGGCGTCGAGATCATCAAGTCGCTGGTGCTGGGGTCGACGTCGTTCTCGGACAAGGCGATCAGCGAGGTCAAGGGATTCTCGCCCGACCGCCTGCAACACCACTCGATGCTGACCGCGCTGCTGGCGAAGAAGATCGTCGGCAACCCACAGCTCGCCGACGCCGCGTTCACGGCCGGCCTGCTGCACGACATCGGCGCGCTGGTGCTGCTGCACGCCGCGCCGCCCGACTACGTGCGCGCGCTCGAGCGCAAGAAGGAGCTGCACGGCGACGGCGCCTCGGCCGAGCGCGAGATCTTCGGCGTGACGCACGCCGAGGTCGGTGCCTATCTACTCGGCCTGTGGGGCATCCCGTTCCCGATCGTCGAGGCCGTGGCGTTCCACCACCGGCCGAACGAAGTGGCGCCGGAATCCCGCGCGCTGGTCGGCGCGATCCACATCGCGAGCGGCCTGGTCGAGGAGATGTCCGACGCCGAGGCCGCCAAGGCCAGCGCCACCGCGAGCATCGACAGCTCCGGCCGCATCGACGCGACGTTCCTGCGCGAGGCCGGCCTCGAGGAACTGTTCAAGAAGAGCCGCGCCGAGGCCGAGGCGCTGATGAGCAACGTGGCCAAGACCGGCTGAAGCGACTAGCATCTCCGCCCTCTTTCCGGGAGGGCGGGACATGCGCGGACTTCGAACCTGGGCGATGGTGCTGGCGGCGGCCGCCGGTGGCGGTCTCGCACTGCTGGTCACGCCACACGCGGATGCCGCGAAGGCGACCGCCCGCGAGGGTGACGCCGACCGCGCCGCGCGCGCCTTCCTGGCCGCGCTGACGCCGGAGCTGCGCAAGACCGCCAGCTTTCCGGCCGACTCTCCCGAACGCCTGAACTGGAATTACGTGCCCATGGACCGCGCCGGCGTCTCGATGCTGCAGCTCGACGACCGGCAGAGCGAGGCGCTGGGTCCGCTGCTCGCCTCCGCGCTCAGTCCCGGCGGCCTGCTGACCGCGCGCGACGTCATGAAGCACGAGAACATCCTGCGCCGCGTCGAGACCGAGGCCGGCGTCGCCAACGCGTCGCGCCGGGACCCGGGCCGCTACTACACCGCCGTGTTCGGCACGCCGGGCGCCGCGGCGCCGTGGGCCTGGCGCTTCGAAGGCCATCACCTCTCGCTGAACGTGACGCAGATACCGGGCCAGCCCGCCGTGGTCACGCCGATGTTCGTCGGCGCGAATCCGGCGATCGTGAAGAACGGTCCGAACGTCGGTTATCGCATGCTCGCCGCCGAGGAAGACCTGGGCCGCGAGCTGGTGAAGATGCTCTCGGCGGAGCAACGCAAGGCGGCGACAATCCAGGACGAGGCGTTCGGCGAGATCGTCACGCGCAACGACCCGAAGGTCGCCGCGCTCGAGACCCAGGGTCTTGCGGCCGCGGACATGTCCGCCGACCAGCAGGCGCAACTCCGCCGGCTGCTGGGCCTCTACATCGGCCGCATGAACGACGCCAGCGCGAAGGAGCAGTGGGCGCGCATCGAGCGTGCAGGCTTCGGCAAACTGCACTTCGGCTGGGCAGGCGGCGTCGAGTCCGGCGACAAGCACTACTACCGCATCCACGGCCCGACCGTGCTCGTCGAATACGACGACACGCAGAACAACGCCAACCACATCCACACGGTGTATCGCGATCTCGAGCGCGACTTCGGCGGCGATACCCTGCGCGCCCACTATCGGCTCGATAGGCACGATCGAATGGCCGCGCTCGGCGCGGCTCGTTAGACTCCCCGGCAACCGAAGGAGAAACGACATGGCGAAGAAGACCACCGCGGCGATCGCGCCGCAGATCGACATCGGCATCAAGGGCAAGGACCGCGAGAAGATCGTCGCCGGCCTGTCGCGCGTGCTGGCCGACACGTACACGCTGTACCTGAAGACCCACAACTTCCACTGGAACGTCGAAGGCCCGATGTTCAACACGCTGCACCTGATGTTCATGGAGCAGTACACCGAGCTGTGGAATGCGCTGGACCTGATCGCCGAGCGCATCCGCGCACTGGGCTTCCCGGCGCCGGCCACCTACAAGGAATTCGCGAAGCTGTCGTCGATCGAGGAGACCGACGGCGTGCCCGACGCGCTCGAGATGGTCCGCCTGCTGATGACGGGCCACGAAGCCGTGGCGCGCACCGCGCGCGATGCGTTCCCGGCCGCCGAGAAGGCCGGCGACGAATCGACCTGCGACCTGTACACGCAGCGCCTCAACATCCACGAGAAGACCGCGTGGATGCTGCGCAGCCTGCTGAAGTAGGCCGCGCATGAAACGCGGGATCGGGGCGGCGTTCGGCGCCGCCCTTCTCTTTTGGGGGCTGGGCATCTCCGGGCTGTCGGTCCCGGCGCGCGCGGCGGCGGCGGAGCCGGTGCTGAAGATCGCGCTGACGTTCGACGACCTGCCGATCAACGGCACGCAGCCGGCCGGTATCACGCAGACGCAGATGGCACGCGACACGCTCGCGGTGTTGCGCAAGTACCGCATCCCCGCGTCGTACGGCTTCATCAACGCGCAGAAGCTCGAGAACGATCCGGATGGCGCGGAGGCGCTGCGGCTGTGGGTGCAGGCCGGGCATCCGCTGGCCAACCACACGTACACGCATCTCGATCTCGACAAGAACACCGCGGACGATTTCACGCGGGAGATCCTGCGCAACGAGCCGGCGCTCGAGCTCCTGATGCTGCTCGACGGCAAGATGTCGGGCAAACACGATTTCCGCTGGCTCCGCTATCCCTATCTGCACGAGGGAGACACGCTGGAGAAACGCCGCGCCGTGCGTGCGTTCCTCGCCGCACATCGCTACCAGGTGGCCGAGACCACGCTCGACTACGAGGACTACCTGTGGAACAGCGCGTATGCGCGCTGCCTCGACCGGAAGGACGCGGCGTCGATCGCCCGACTGCGCGAGAGTTACATCGCCACCGCCGACGAGTGGATGCGCGCGGAGCGCGAGATGTCGCGCCAGGTCTACGGTCGCGACATCAACCATGTGTTGCTGCTGCACCAGGGCGCGTTCAGCGCGACGATCCTGCCCGACCTGTTCGCGTTGCTGAAGAAGCGGGGTTACCGGATCGTGACGCTCGAAGAGGCGCAGAGCGATCCGGTGTATGCGGAAGATCCGGACGTCGCCCTGCCGCGTGGCGGCACGCTGATCGAACACATGGTCGTGAAGCGCGGCCTCACCTGGCCGGCGATCGCGCCGAAGCCGCGCGAGGAACTGGCGGCGATCTGCCGCTGAGCGGGTAGCCAGCCGGCAGATCTGCGCCTACGCGGCCAGCTTCACCAGCCGCATGCCGATCACGGCGCCGTACGGATCGACGATCTCCTTCATCTTCGCCTCGATGTCCTTCGAGTACTTCGCGCGCCACAGGCCGGTCTCGATGTCGAAGAATTCCTTCTCGTGGTGGTGATAGCGGTAGGCCATCGTGTGTTCGCGCGTCCAGAAGATCGCGACGTACGGCGAGGTGGCTTTCGTCTTGCGGATGACTTCGCGGTACGAGGAGATGTTCTCGTCGCCGCCGGTCACCGGCACCAGCTTCGCCAGCGCCGATTGCGCGACCGGGTCGTTGTCGAGCTTCCGCACGGTGGCCATGATGAGGTTCATCGAATGGTTGTCCATGCCGAGCTCGGAATAGGCGGTGAGTCCCCGGCCCAGCTCGAGAGAACGTCGCGCCCAGGTCAGCGAGCTGAAGGTGCAGATGCCGACCTTGTCGCCCTGGTTGAAGTTGTTGGTCGCGGGAAACACGAGGGTCGCAGCCATGTCGCACACTCCGGTGTTGGAACGACCGGAGTGTGCAGCGGGCGGCGATCGACGGGACGCGACGCGCGTCTCGTTTTTCCGGGACTTAGGACTCCCGGCTTAGGCCTCGCGCCGGCGGCGCAGGCCGCCCAACGCGCCGACGCCTAACAACATCAGCGGCAGCGCGGCCGGCAGCGGCACCGGCGTCGGCGGTTCGACCGTGAAGTTCGTGTCGAACACGACGCGGTCGCCCGGCGTCAGGCTGAAGTTCAGCAGCAGCGCGATGGAGCTGGCGACGCCCGGACCCGGGTTCGTCGGGCCCGGCAGGCCGTCGCTCTCGGTGCCGCTGGCGACGCAGCCCGGCCCGCTGGCGAGGCAGGTCAGGTTCGCGGCGAACAGGCTGAGCACGGTGCTGCCGTCGATCTGCCCGCGGTAGATGGACGGGCTGACCGCGATCGGCGCGAGTTCGAGCACCGAGTTGTTGTTCGCGTCCGTCGCGGTCGCCGTGATCGAACCGCCGAACACCGACGGCGAGAACGTCGGCGTCACCGGCAGGACGAACTGCAGGTTGAAGTTGCGCGTCGTGGTGGTGAGGTTGGTCAGCGTTAGCGTGCCGGCGATCGACGGGTCCTGGTTCAGCGTGAGGTCCCAGGCGAGATCCCAGACCGCGCCGCCGTTGAAGGAACCGCCCTGCTGCTGGCCGACGAGCGTGAAGGAGCCGTCGGTATTCGCCGTGACGGTGCCGCCGACCAGGTCGGTGGAGCCGATCTGCAGCACCGGCGCGAACGGCAGCGGCGCGTTTTGCGCCTGGACGACGGTTGCACTACCGATGACGGACAGCGCGGCACCGGCGAGCAACGTGCGGATTCCCTTGGCATTCATGCGAGCGACTCCCTCCGAATGGAAGGAATTGCAACATCGCCATATGTCCATTCCGCGACCGCGCGATGAAATGGGGACAGTCCCCGATTCCTGGCAAAAGGGGACAGTCAACTCGGGGGGGTGACTGTCCCCTTTTGCTAGGAAACGGGGACTGTCCCCATTACTTCGGCGAGACGGGCCGCCCGAACTCCGCCGACTCGTAGATCGCCCGCACCAGCGACACCGCCTTACGCGCCTCGACGCCCTCGATGAAGAACGGCCGGTTCTCCCGCACGCCGTCGATGAAATCCTGGATCTGCCGCAGGTGGCCTTCGAACCTGATCGCCATGGGTGCCGCTGCGCCCGAGCCCATCGCCGCACTCTCGCGTGTCGCGCGGATCTTCGCGTCCTCTGGCCGCTCGTCGCGGAACTCCCATTTCACGATGTCGTCGTCTTCCATCACCGCCGAGCCGTTCTCGCCGCAGATCTCGATCCGCCGCGCGAACCCCGGCCACAACGCCGTGCTCGCCTCGATCGTGCCGAACGCGCCGTTCTCGAATTTCAGCGCCGCGACCGCCGTGTCCTCGGACTCGATCCGGTGCACGCGCTGCGTCGTCCACGCGAACACCTCGCGCGGCATGCCGGCGAACCACTGCAGCAGGTCGACGCCGTGGATCGCCTGGTTGATCACCGCCCCGCCGCCGTCCTCCGCGAGCCGGCCTTTCCAGCCCGTGTAGTACTCCTTCGTGCGGTTCCACTTCACGTAGCAGCTCGCGAGCACCAGCCGTCCGAAGCGCCCCGCGTCGATCGCGGCCTTCAACTGCCGCGCCGCGTCGCCGAAGCGCGCCTGGAAGATCGACCCCACGCGCACGCCGGCCTTCGCGGCCTCGTCGAGGATGTGGTCCGTGCCTTCGACCGTCGAATCCAGCGGCTTCTCGATCATCAGGTGCTTGTGCGCGCGGATCGCCGCCAGCGCCGGCTCGAGATGCAGCGCCGACGGCGTCGTGATGCAGACCGCGTCGAGGCCCGGCTGTTTCAGCAGCTCCTTCACGTCGTCGGTGGCGAACGGGATGCCGTGCTCCGTCGCGAACGCCTGCGCGCTGCCGAGCCGCCGGCTCGCGACGCCGATCAACGCGCCGCCGTTCGCCGCCGCCACCGCGCGCGCGTGGAAATTCGCGATCGCGCCGGAACCGATGAAACCGAACCCTAACTTCTGCATGTCAGTGCGCCAATGCCTCGGGGATGTCGTGGTAGACCGCGTCGCGGAACGTCTTGTGCAGCTTGACCTTGTCGAACGGCCGCATCTGCGTGAACAGCACGGCGGCGATGTCGTTCTTCGGATCGACCCAGAACACCGTGCTCGCCGCGCCGTCCCAGAAGAACTCGCCGACCTGGCCCGACGATTCGCTGGCGTCCTTCGGCGGCGCGATGCGCACCGCGAAGTCGATGCCGAAGCCCACCTGCCCCTTCGACGGCAGCCACGACTTGTCCGTGACTTCCTTCGGCATGGCGTCAGTGGCCATCAGCTTCACCGTCTCCGGCTTGAGCACGCGCGCGCGGCCGAGTTTTCCGCCGCCCAGCAACATCCGCGCGAACTTCATGTAGTCGTCGAGCGTCGCCACCAGCCCGAAGCTGCCCGGCTTGTACGGCCAGCTCGCGCTGTTGAATTTCAGCGCCTCGTCGTCGGGCTGGCGCGTGAACGTGCCGTCGTCGTTGCGCGTGTACACCGGCGCGAGCTGCGCGCGGTCGGGATCCGTCGGCAGGATGGTGTAACGCGCGGTGGTCATGCCCAGCGGCTTGAAGATGTGCAGGTCGAGATACTTGTCCATCGGCACGCCCGACAGCTTCTCCGTCAGTGCGGCCTGGATGTCGACGGCGTCCGAGTAGAGCCAGCGCGTCCCGGGCTGGTACAGCAGCGGCACGGTCGCGAGCTTCTGCGAGATGACGCCGGTGGTGTTCTGGAATCCGCCGCGCAGGTCCGCCGCGCGATACGCCTCGCCGACCGGGCCCTTGTCGTCGGCCGTGCCGAAGCCCGCGGTGTGACGCAGGATGTCGCGGATCAGGATCGGCCGCTTCGGCGGTTCGTATTTCGGCTGGCCGTTCGCATCCTGTCCCGCGTAGACCTTCACGTTGCCCCACTCGGGCAGGTACTTCGACAGCGGCTCGTCGAGCTGGAACTTGCCGCGCTCGTAGAGCTTCATCAACGCGACGCCGATGACGGGCTTGGTCATCGAGAAGATCTCGACGATGGTGTCGCGCGCGAACGGCTTGTTGTTCTCGCGGTCCGCGAGGCCGAACGCGCCGAAGTAGACCTCCTGGCCGTGTTCGTAGACCAGGGCGGACACGCCGACGATGGCCTTGCTGTCGACCATGCCTTTCAGCGCCGTGTCGATGACCGCGGGCTGCACGTGCACGACGTTCGCCGGCGCGATGGCCGGGGCCGGCGCGGGATCCGCGGCCAACACCAGCGTGGATACACACGAGAACGCCGCCACCGCGGCGAGCTTCAGCAGCTTCATGATCCCCTCCTGCTGACTGACTGTTCTATCTACCGGGCGGGCTTCGGGCAGCCTACCCGTTTCGTGGCCAGCGACACGTCGTCCAGCCACAGGTCCTGGTCGTTCGCGGAATCCGCGTACCGTTCGAAGCCGATGTAGAAGCTGTCGAACTTCGGCGGCGCCAGCCACTGGCCGGCGAGATCCTGGCCCTTGCAGGTAGCCCGCGCGTCGCCGCGGCCGCGCACGTGCGCGACGCGTTTGCCGTCGATCCAGAACTGCAGCTCGTTCGTGGCCACGGCGACGTGCCATTCGACGCAGGCCCAGCGCTGGACCGGCAGGTTCAGCGGGGATTTCTGCTTGCAGTCGGTGGTGACGGGCGGCGTGGTCTCGAAGTTGGCCATCAGGCCGAGGCCGCCGCGGTCTTCGACGCCGAGGCGGTAGATGGAGTTGTACCGGTCGTCGGCGGAGCGGCCTTCGCCCTGCAACAGCGTCCAGTGGACGGGCGGATCGCCGGGCAATGCTTCGGGCGCGGCATCGAGCCAGAGCATCGCGCGGCCGTAGAAACCCGACTGCAGCGCGGGCAGCGGCGACTTCAGGTGGATGGCCAGGTAGCCGCGGCGGTACTTCGCACCGCGCGGGTCGTGGATGTGCAGGGATTGCGTGCCGGAGAAAGCGCGTTCGGCGTCGACGCGGATCGTCACGCCCGTGTTGTAGCTCTCTTCTTTCCAGGGGGTGCCGGGCGCGGCGCCAGCAATGCGCGATTCGAAATCGTCGGAGAAGCGATCGGCGGGAGGTTCCGCGGCCCGGAGGGTGGTAGTTAGGACGAGGAGCAGGAGGCAGGTTGCGGCCCGGAGAATGGGGACAGTCCCCATTTTCCAGGGACAGAAAATGGGTACAGTCCCCGGCGTTCTCATGGGTGCGCCACGGACAGGATGCGATAACACGTATCCAGCGTGGGCATCGCCACGCCCGCCTCGCGCGCCTTGTCGAGCGCGTAACCCAGCGTCTCCACGTATTCGAGCCGGCTGCCGCGCAGCACGTCCTGCTGCGCCGACATGCGGTGCTCCGGCGACTTCTCCAGGAAGTTCTGCCCGAGGCCGTTGAGGATGGCGATGGCCTCGCCCTCGGTGCTGCGCACGATGCTCGGCACCGGCAGCGGCGACATGTCGACCAGCGGGATGTCGAGCGCCTTCGCCAGCGCCGCGGCTTCGCGCACGATGCGCACGATGACGGCGGCGCTGCGCTCGTCCATCAGGAATTTCCAGGTGATCTGCCGCGTCAGCACCGCCAGCGGGAACTGCGCGATCCAGCCGGCGAACTTCGACCACTCGCGCGTGCGGATGTCCGGTGCTGCCACGCAACGCACGCCGGCGTCGTCGATGAGCTTCACCAGCGTTTCGACGCGCGGGCTCAGGCCGCCCTTCTCCTCGCCGATGTGCAACGCGACGTTGCGCGTGAACTTCACCTCGCCGTTCGCCAGCAGCTCGCCGGAGAAGTCCGCCATCGCGCCCAGCGTGCGCGAGTAGCCGAACACCTGCGCCAGCAGCTCGTTCTTCATGACGCCGTTCTGCACCGACAACGCCGTCTCGACCTTCAGGTCCTTCAGCGGCTCGAGGCTCTTCGCCGTGTCGATCGCCTTCGTCGCGATGATCAGCACGTCGGCTTCGCGCAGGCGGCGCGGATCGTCGACGACGGCCGTGCGCGCCTTGATGTCGGACAGACCGTTCAGCACCAGCCCCTGCCGCTGCAGCACGCGCGCGCGTTCGCCGCGCGCGATCATCGACACGTCGTGACCGGCGCGCGAGAGATGCGCGCCCAGGATGCTGCCGAGCGCGCCGGCGCCGAGGATGGTGAATCTCATGTCCGGAGTCTCACTTCTGCCGATACCGCTCGAACCACGCCAGGATGTTGTCGACCTTCGCGATCAGGTTCGACGGCCGCGCCGTCATGCCGTGCGACGCCTCGGGGATACGCACCATCATCGTGTCGATGCCGCGCAGCTTCAGCGCCTGGTAGAACTGCTCGGACTCGCCGATCGGCGTGCGGAAGTCGGACTCGCCCGTGAGCAACATCGTCGGCGTCTTCACGTTGCCGACCAGCGACAGCGGCGAACGTTTCCAGTACTGCTCGGGCTGCTCCCAGGGCTGCGAACCGAACCAGTACTTGTAGAAGAAGTTGGTCGCGTCCGACGTCAACACGAAGCTCGACCAGTTGATGACCGGCTTTGCGACCACGGCCGCGCGAAAGCGGTCCGTCTTGCCGACGATCCACGCCGTCAGCACGCCGCCGCCCGAGCCGCCGGTGACGAACAGGTTGTTCGTGTCGACGTTGCCCTGCGCGATCAGCGTGTCGACGCCCGACATCAGGTCGTCGTAGTCGTTGCCGGGATACGCGTGGTGGATCAGGTTGCCGAACTCCTCGCCGTAGCTCGTGCTGCCGCGCGGGTTGCAATAGAGCACGATGTACCCGGCCGCGGCGTAGAGCTGGATCTCGGTGGTGTAGTTAGGCCCGTAGGCGGTGAACGGCCCGCCGTGGATCTCGAGGATCAGCGGGTATTTCTTCGCCGGGTCGAAATCCGGCGGCGTCACGACCCAGCCCTGGATGTCGCGCTGGTCGAACGAGCTCTTCCACGTGAGCTCGCGGACCGCCCCCTGCGTCTTCACGCCGAGCACGTCGTCGTTCAAGGCCGTCAGCGTCTTTGCGCCGCCTGAAAAGGTGGCCGTGGCGACGTCCGCCGGGCGCTCCGGCGAGTTCACCTGGTAGGCCACGCGGCTGTTCTTCGCGACGCTGAACCCGCCCGACGTGTACGGCCGGCCGATGTCCGCGCCGCCGACGTTGCTCGCCAGCGTGCGGATCTTTCCATCGAGCGTGGTGAAGCCGAGCTTGTGCACGCCGCGCTCGTCGAAGCTGAAATACAGGCCGCGGCTGTCGGCCGCCCATTGCGGATCGGCGATGTCGCGGTCGAACGAGCCGGCCACCAGGCGGCTGTTCGAGCCGTCGGCGTCCATCACATATAAATGAGTGACCTGGTAGCCCTGGAACCGGTCGTCATAACCCAGATATGCGATTTTCTTCCCGTCCGGCGACACCACCGGCGCGTTGTCCGGGCCGGCGCGCTTCGTCAGCTGCGTCAGCTGCTGCGAAACCACATCGACGGAGAACACCTCGGAGTTCTGCGGATTCAGGTCGTGGTCCGCGCCGCGATTCGCGGAGAACACGAGATGCTTGCCGTCCGGCGTGAACGACAGCGGGCCGTTGTCGTCGAAATCGCCGTCGGTCAGCTGGCGCGGCGTGCCGCCCTCGGCCGAGACGATGAACACGTGGCTGAAGCCGGGCTCGAGATATCCCGCGCCGTCCGCGCGATACACCACGGAGTCGATGACCTTCACCGGCGGCGCCCACTGCGCGCCCGGCGGCTTCGGCGGCGGCGTCGCCAGCGGTTTCTTGTCCGCCGGGACGAGCTGCGTGAACGCGATGAACTTGCCGTCCGGCGACCAGGTGATCGAATCCGGACCCTGCACGAGGTTCGTCAGCAACGCGGTCTGGCCGGAGTCCATCCAGCGCACGTAGAGCTGCGGCGAGCCTTCGGCCGCCGACACGTACGCCAGCCGCGTGCCGTCCGGCGACCAGCGCGGCGACGCGAAGCTCTTCGACTCGGAGCGCAGCGGCCGGTTGTTAGTGCCGTCCGCGTCGACCAGCCACAGGTTGCGGCGCGCACGGTCGGTCATGATGTCGTAGCTGACGCGCACGTACGCGATCTTCGAGCCGTCGGGCGAGATCTGCACGTCGTCGGCGATCTCGAGCTGGAAGACGTCGAGGGAGTGCAGGCGGCGCGCGTCGGGCAGGTCGGCGGCCACGGCCGAGGAAACGAGGACCACGGCCGCGACGACGGCGGCGGAGAACTTGAAGGTCATGGTGGATCCCGAAACGGAAGTGGCGCGTACTTTAACCGAGTCGCGCCCGGACGACGCACGACCCGGCGTTTTCCGTGGCCGGCCAGCGATGGCTGGCCGGCCCGATCGCGGAAGGGATCCGTTCCCGCGTTGCTAGCGCGCGAGCTTGATCGACAGCGAAATCGTCGCGTTCAGCACCTTCGATACCGGGCAGCCCGACTTCGTCTGCTCGGCGATCTCCATGAAGGTCTTTTCGTCGATGTTCGGCACCTTCGCCACGCAGACGAGATCGCTCTTCGTGATCGCGAAGCCCTCGCCGACCTTCTCGAGGTGCACGGCGGCCGACGTCTCGATCGAATCCGCCGTGAAGCCCGCCTTGCCGAGACCGGCCGACAGCGCCATGGAGAAACACGCCGAGTGCGCGGCGGCGATCAGCTCTTCCGGATTCGTGCCGGGACCGTCCTCGAAACGCGCCTTGAAACCGTACGGCGCATTCTTGAGCACGCCGGTCTCCGTCGAGATCGTGCCGGTGCCTTCCTTGAGACTGCCTTTCCAGGCGGCCGAACCCTTCTTGATCATGATGTCTTCTCCAATTCGAAACACTGGTGAATGCGCGGGTTGCGTTCGAAATCCTTCGGCAGCGTGGCCCGCGAGATGTCGGTGACCTTGTACCGCTGCGCGACGTCGGCGTCCATCCTGAACTTCTGCGCGTTGTTCGAGAACACCAGTTTGCCGCCGGGCGCGAGCAGCGCCATGCAGCGGTCGATCAGCGCGGCGTGATCGCGCTGCACGTCGAGCACGTCGTCCATGCGCTTGCTGTTCGAGAACGTCGGCGGGTCGAGGAAGATCAGGTCGTACTTCTGCTTGTCCGCGACCGCATCCTTCAGCCACGCGATGCAGTCCGCGCGCACGAACTCGTGCTGCGTGCCCGCGAAGCCGTTCGCTGCCAGATTGTTCTGCGCCCACTCGAGGTAAGTGGCCGACATGTCGACGGTGGTCGTGGCGCGCGCGCGGCCGGCCGCGGCATAAACCGTGGCGCTGCCCGTGTACGCGAACAGGTTCAGGAACCGCTTGCCCGCGGCGGCATCGCGCAGGCGCGCGCGCGTGATGCGGTGATCGAGGAACAGGCCCGTGTCGAGATAGTCCGTGAAGTTGACGCCGAACTTCAGCCCACCCTCCGCGACCACCTTGAAGTCCGCGCTCTCGCCGAGCTTCTCGTACTGGTCGCCGCGCGTCGTCTTGCGCCGCTGACGCAGGTGGATGAACTCGGGCGCGATGCCGGTGGCGCCGGGCAACGCGGCCAGCGCCTCGGCGCGGCGGCGTTGCGCGGCGTCGGGGTTCACCGTCTTCGGCGCCTGGTATTCCTGCACGTACAGCCACACGCGCGGCGAATCGGCCTCGGCATAACGATCGATGGCGAACGAATACTCGGGCATGTCGGCGTCGTAGAGGCGGTAGCAGCTCACCTGCTCTCGCGCCGCCCACTTGTCGAGTAGTTTGCCGTTCTTGACGACGCGGTTGCCGAACATCTGCGCGCCCGGCGATTCCGCCAGCGACGTGTCGATGCGCGCGCTGCGGCCGCTGTGGATCAGCTGCTTCTCGTTGTCGGCCGAGACGTGCACGCGCAGCAGGCGGCATTCGATCGCACCGTTCCACACCGTGTGCACGCGCTCGGCGCGCAGGCCGAGCTCGAGGCCGGCGTCCGCGGAGCCGCTGAGGATCGCGGCGTCCCAGCCGGCAAACCTCTCGCGCAACACGCCGCCGAGCGTCTTCATCAACTCGCGCGCCGCGGTCTTGTCCTCGAGCCGCACGCCGTAGGGCGGGTTCGTCGCGAGGAAGCCGCGGCCCTTTTCCTCGCCTTGGCCGACCGGCGCCGCGTCCGCGAGATCCGCGCGCGCGAACGTGAGATCGGAGAAGCCGGCGCGTGCCGCGTTCTCGCGCGCGGTGTCGAGCACGCGGCCGTCGATGTCGAGACCGCGGATCGTCAGGGACGGCTGGCGTTCGCGCGCCAGCGCGGCATTCTTCACGCGGTCCCACGCGGCGCGATCGTGGCCGGGCCAGCCGAAGAATCCGAAGTAGTGACGGCGCGCGTTCGGCGCCATGTCGGCAGCGATCATCGCGGCCTCGATGACCAGCGTGCCGGAGCCGCACATCGGGTCGAGGAACTCCACGGCGTCGCGGGATTTCTCCGGCCAGCCGGCACGCAGCAGCAGGCCGGCCGCCAGGTTCTCGCGCAGCGGCGCTTCGCCCGCCTGCGTGCGGTAACCGCGGCGATGCAATCCCTCACCGGACAGATCGATCGACACGGTGACCTTCGGCCCGTTCGCATGCGCGTGCACGCGCACCGCGGGCCGCTCGGGCGCGATGTCCGGCCGCGCGCCGGTGGTGTCGCGCAGCTGGTCGCAGATCGCGTCCTTCAGGCGCAGCGCGCCGAAGCGCGTGTGCGTGAGCTCGGGATGTTTGCCGCTGAAGTCGCAGGCCAGCGTGCGCGACGGGTCGACGTGCGGACGCCAGTCGATGGCGCGGGCCAGTTCGTAGAAGCGCGCATCGGTGGGCGCGTCGAACTCGGCGACGACCAGGAACACGCGCGCGGCGACGCGCGACTCGAGGCAGGCGCGGTACGCCACGTCGATGGGCCCGGAGAATTCGACGCCGAGCGCGCGCTCGCGCACGTCGGCCGCGCCGAACGACGTCAGCTCGCGGGCCAGCAGATCGCCGAAGCCGCGCGGGCTCGAGGCGACGTAGCGATACGTGCGGGCGCTATCCGTCACAGGGTCGCCAACGCGCGCATGCCGTCCACCTCGAGATCCGCGATGCGGCGGCAGCGCGCCGCCGCGTCCACCAGTCGGGCCGCATCCTGCCGGCGGCCGGCGGCGCCGATCAGCGCCGCCACTTCGGTCCATTCGGCCGCGGACTCCGAGAAGGCCGCGTGCGCGCGTTGCAACGCCGGCTTCGCACCGAGGTGGTCGCGCGCTTCCGCGAGGAAGTCGCGGAAGAAGTTCCGGAACAACGCGCCGCCCGTGCCGGCCTTCTCCATCAGCATCGCCGACAACGCCAGGTCCGCGGCGGGATCCTTCGCGATCGACAGCCAGTCCGGCAGCGAGTCGGCGAGCTTGCGGATGCCGTGGAAAGACGCGCCCTTGAACGGCGGCGACAGATAGTCGGCGGCGTTCGCGCGCAGCGCGCGCGGCAGCGCCTGGCGCAGCGTCGACTCGAGGTTCGGCGCCCGCTTCGGCGCGGCGATCGTCCAGCTGCGCGCCTTCGCGGCCATCGGGCCCTTCGCAAAACGCGCGGCTTCGACGCCGCGGCGCGATGCACGCTGCGTCGAGCCCTGCTGCTGCGTGTCGACCAGCAGGACGTCGCGCTCGTCGCAGCCGTACGCCGCGACGAAGTGCCCGGCGAAATGCACCGGCTTCGTGAAGTACTCGAGGTGGAAGCAGTCGAGCTGCAGGCCGACCGGCCGACCGTCGCGCAGCGCGGATTCCAGCGTCGACCACGCCTTCGCTTTCGACGTCGTTTCGAGCGCGGTGCACTCGAGGCCGAGGTTCGCGCACAGCGTTTGGGTCAACGCGAACGGCTTCACGCGTCCGCCGACGAACGGCAGCGGCAGCGACGACAGGTTGATGAAGATGAACCCGAGTCCCTGGCCGAGACCGAACAACATCGGTTCGGAGAGCTGCACGCCGATCGTGCCCAGCAAGGAACCGGTCGCAACGGTCTCGCAATGCTGGCCCACATACGGCCGGAAGCCGGGGATCGCCACGCCCGCGCGCGGCGCGGCCGGCCTTGCTGCGTTCGCCGGACTCACGGCAACGGCACCGGCCGGTATTTCGGCTCGCGCAGCAGGCGCGTGAGGATGCGGTAGCAGTCGATGTCGAACGTGCCGCCGCGTGGCCGGCGGCTCAACCGCCGGAATTCCTCGATCTCGCTGTCGTCGCCGGCGGGCTCGACGGTACCGAGATGCTGCCAGCCGTCGATCACGTGGTACTGCCGGCGCTCGCCCGCCCCTTCCGGCACCAGCATCGGCCCGGCATGCGGCCACTGCTGCAGCTTCTGCGGCATCAGCCCGAGCTTCACGCGCGCGAGATGCATCGCGCGCGGTTCCTTGCCGACGCAGGCGCCGCGACAGCGGCCGACCTGCAGGCCGAAACAACTGCCCGCCCCGGCCTCGAGCCCGAGCACCTTGAAGCACCACTTGTTCACGCGCGCCAGTTCCTCGAGCGCGCGGCGCGCATCCTTCGGCGCGCGGTACGTGCCGAATGCATTGCCGGTGCGCAGCACGTCGGCATCGATCGTCACCAGCGCCGGCGGCGCGTCGCCCTCGCCGAACAACCACGTCAGCCGCTCGCCGCCGCCCCGCAGCTGGCGATTGAACACCGGCTGCGTCTCGCGCACTTCGCGCGCTTCGAGCAGCAACGCGCCGAGCTCGCCGGCGGTTTCGGTCCACTCGACGCGCCGCACCTGCGCGGCGAGCTTCAGCGACTTCGCATCAGACGCACCGCCGCGGAAATGATCCAGTACTCGCTCGCGCAGGTTGTTTGCCTTGCCGACGTACAGCAGCGACTCGCGGCCATCCTCGCCGGAGCCGAAGAAGCGATAGACCCCGGCGTCCTCGGGCAGGTCGTCCGCGAGATCCGGCGACAACGCCGCGGGCAGATTGACGCGCAACGACGCGAGATCGATCGCGCGCTGCAATTCGTCGGGCGCGATCTCCGCGCGCAGCTTGCGCCACAGCTGCCACAACACCTGCGCGTCCGGCATCGCGCGGTGGCGTTGCTCGACCGAGATGCCGTGCCGCTCCATCACCGCGTCGAGATTGTGCCGCGGCATCTCCGGGAACAACGCGCGCGACAATCTCACCGTGCACAGCGATGGCGCGCGCCAGTTCGTCTCGACGGTGGCGAACTCGCGGCGGATGAAGCCGTAGTCGAAGCGCGCGTTGTGCGCGACGAACAGCCGGCCGGCCAGCCGCTCCGACAACTCGCCGGCGATTTCGTCGAACCGCGGCGCGCCTTCGAGCATCGCGTCGTCGATACCGGTCAGCGCGGTGATGCCGGCCGATACGCGCGTGCCCGGGTGCACCAGCGACTGCCACTCGAAGTCGAGCTTGTCGCCGGTCGCACCGATCACCGCCACGTCGATGACGCGATGCCGGCCGGGATAGCAGCCGGTGGTCTCGACGTCGACGAACGCGACGGGGACGTCGGCCGTTAGCTCAATTCGATCCACGTCGTCTTGAGCTCGGTGTACTTGTCGAACGCGTGCAGCGACTTGTCGCGCCCGATGCCCGACTGTTTGAAGCCGCCGAACGGCACGGTGATGTCGTCGGCGTCGTAGCAGTTCACGTAGACGGTGCCGGCGCGCAGCGCGCGCGCCGTGCGGTGCGCGGTGTTGATGTTGCTGGTCCACACCGCGGCGGCGAGGCCGTATTCGACGTCGTTCGCGATCTGGATCGCCTCCTCGACGGTCTTGAACGAGATCGTGGCCAGCACCGGCCCGAAGATCTCCTCTTTCGCGATGCGCATGGCGGGTTTCACCCCGTCGAATACCGTCGGTTCGACGAAGAAGCCGCCGCTGTCCTGGCGCACGCGGTTGCCGCCGAGCGCGACCGACGCGCCGTCGGCCTTGCCGGCGTCGATGTACGAGAGCACGCGTTTCATCTGCGTCTCGTCGACGATGGCGCCGAGTTTCGTGGCCGGGTCCAGCGGATCACCCGGCTTCATCTGCCGGCCGACCACCGCGATCTTCTCCAGCATCGCGTCCTTGATCGAGTCCTGCACCACGAGGCGCGAACCCGCCGAACACATTTCACCCTGGTTGAAGAAGATCGCGTAGGCCGCCGCGGTCGCCGCCTTCTCGAGATCGGGGCAGTCGGCGAGCACGATGTTCGGGGACTTGCCGCCGCACTCGAGCGACACCTTCTTGAGGTTCGACATCGCGGCCGCCTGCATCACGGTCTTGCCGGTGGCGGTCGAGCCCGTGAACGCGATGCCGTCGACGTCCATGTGCGCGCTCAGCGCCTTGCCCGCCGTGTGGCCGAAGCCCGGCACCACGTTGAACACGCCCGGCGGCAGACCCGCCTCGACCGCGAGCTCCGCGACGCGCAGCGCCGTCAGCGGCGATTTCTCGGACGGCTTCAGCACCAGCGAATTGCCGGCCGCGAGCACGGGACCGATCTTCCAGGAAGCCATGAGTAACGGGAAATTCCACGGCACGATGGCGCCGATGACGCCCATCGCCTCGCGCGTGATCGTCGCCAGCGAGTTGTGGCCGGTGGGCGCGACTTCGTCGTAGATCTTGTCGACGGCTTCGGCGTACCAGCGGATGCAGTTCGCGGCGGACGGGATGTCCACGGCCAGCGAATCCGAGATCGGTTTGCCGGTGTCCAGCGTCTCGAGCAGCGCGAGTTCGTCGCGGTTCGCGAGCATGAGGTCGGCCAGTTTGATCAGGACTTTCTTGCGGGCCTTCGGCGGCTGATGAGCCCACGTGCCCTTGCGGAACGCGTTGCGCGCGCTCGCGACGGCGCGGTCGATGTCGGCCTGCTCGCCAGACGCAACCGCGTTCAGCGTCCGGCCGGTGGCGGGGTTGATGTTGTCGAACGTCGCGCCGCTCATCGCGGGCGCGAACTGGCCGTCGATGAACACCTGCGAGCGCGGCTTGATCTGCGCGGCGCGGTCGCGCCAGTCGGTGGCGGTCAGTGGGGATGCGGGCATGGGTCTCAGAACGTCGGCGGGGTGGAGGCCGAGATGATCTCACACACCTCGCGGCCGACGTTGCGGAAGCTGTGCGGCGTGGCGCTGGAGAAGTAGTACGCGTCGCCGGCCTGCAACACGCGCGTCTGGCCGCCGATCGTCAGCTCGACCTTGCCGCGGACCACGACGCCGCCCTCTTCGCCACGGTGGGACAACATGTCCTCGCCGGTGGCCGCGCCGGGTTCGTATCGCTCGTGCAGCACCGTCAGCTGGCGGCCGGGTCGTTGCGCCGCGACCAGCCGCAGCGACGCGCCCTCGCCGCCGATCTCGACCAGCTCGTCGGCCGAGTAGAAGACCGGCGCCGCGCTGGTGACGTCCAGCGTGAAGAACTCGGCCATCGACAGCGGCACGCCGTCCAGTACCTTCTTCAACGAGCCCACCGACGGGCTCACGCGGTTCTGTTCGATCAGCGAGATGAGACCGTTGGTCACGCCGGCGCGGCGCGCCAGCTCCCGCTGCGACAGCCCGTGCACTTCGCGTACGTGTTTGAGTCGCGCGCCGACGTCGATGGTCATGGGGCCAGATTCGGCCCGATTTCCCTCGGGTGTCAACGCCGTCAAGGGCTTTTTCTTTATCATGCCGGGCAAAACCGGAGTTGACCGCATGTCCGCATCACCGACCCATACAGTGTCCGACCTCTCCGCCTGGTGGATGCCGTTCACCGCGAACCGCCAGTTCAAGGACAAGCCGCGACTGCTGGCCAAGGCATCGGGCATGTACTACGAGACGCCCGACGGTCGCCGCGTGCTCGACGGCGTCGCGGGCCTGTGGTGCGTGAACGCCGGGCACGGCCGTGCCGAGATCACCGAGGCCGTCGCGCATCAGCTCGGCGAGATGGATTACGCGCCGCCGTTCCAGATGGGGCATCCCGCCGCGTTCGAACTGGCCAGCGCGCTGGTGAAGATCTCGCCGGCCGGGCTCGAACACGTGTTCTTCACGAACTCCGGCTCGGAGTCGGTCGATACGGCGCTGAAGATCGCGCTGGCGTATCACCGCGTGAAGGGCGACGCGGCGCGCACGAGGTTGTTAGGCCGCGAGCGCGGCTATCACGGCGTCGGCTTCGGCGGCATCAGCGTCGGCGGCATGGTGGCGAACCGCAAGGTGTGGCCGGCGGCGATGATCCCGGGCGTGGATCACCTGCGGCACACGCACGATCCGGCGCGCAACGCGTTTTCCCGCGGGCTGCCCGTGCACGGTGCGGAGCTGGCGGACGATCTCGAGAAGCTCGTGGCGCTGCACGATGCGTCGACCATCGCCGCGGTGATCGTCGAGCCGATCGCGGGGTCGACGGGTGTGATCCTGCCGCCGGTCGGTTATCTGAAACGGCTGCGCGAGCTCTGCGACAGGCACGGCATCCTGCTGATCTTCGACGAGGTGATCACGGGGTTCGGGCGCACCGGGTCGCCGTTCGCCGCGCAGGAGTTCGGCGTGACGCCGGACATCATCACCTGCGCGAAGGGACTGACGAACGGCGCGATCCCGATGGGCGCCGTGCTCGTGTCGAAGAAGGTGTACGACGCGTTCATGCAGGGCCCGGCCGGCATCGAGCTGTTTCACGGTTACACCTACTCCGCGCACCCGACCGCGTGCGCCGCCGGCCTCGCGACGCTGGCTATCTACCAGCGCGAGGACCTGCTGACGCGCGCGAAGCAGATGGCGACGGCGTTCGAGACCGCCGTGCACGGCCTGCGCGGCCTGCCGCACGTGATCGACGTGCGCAACTACGGCCTCGTGGCGGGCATCGAGCTGGATCCGATCGCCGGCTCGCCGGGCAAACGCGCGTTCGACGTGTACCTCAAGTGCTTCGAGCGCGGGCTGCTGATCCGCACGACGGGCGACATCATCGCGCTGTCGCCCGCGCTGATCATCGAGCAGTCGCACATCGACGAGTTGGTCGCCGTGCTCTCCGGTGCGTTGACGAGTTAATGGGGACAGTCCCCGTTTCCTGGCAAAAGGGGACAGTCACGCCGCCGCTGAG
>DATJTW010000117.1:0-30201 GCA_035502995.1 Steroidobacteraceae bacterium
TCCACGCCGCGACGTCGGCCGGATGCTTCCAGGCGATGATGGCGATCGGCACGAACTGCAGCACCAGCCAGATCGGCTGCGTGACGATCTGCATGCGGCTGATCAGGCTGATGCCGTACAGCGCGATCGGGATCACGACCAGCGACGAACAGATGTGCGCGATCCACATCGGGATGCCGAACACGAGGTTCAGCGCCACCGACATGATGCTGGCCTCGATCGAGAACAGCAGGAACGTGAACGACGCATAGATCAGCGACGTCACGGTCGAGCCCATGTAGCCGAAGCCGGCGCCGCGCGTCAGCAGATCGATGTCGACGCCGTACTTCGCCGCGTACACGGCGATCGGCAGGCCGATCAGGAACATCAGCACGGCGAACGCGCCGATCGCCCAGGCGGCGTTCGGGAAGCCGTACGCCAGCGTGATCGTGCCGCCGATCGCCTCGCAGGCGAGGAACGCGATGGGCCCGAGCGCCGTGTTGCCGACGCGCGCGCTCGACTTGCGCGCGCGGTCCGCGGTGAAACGCAGCGCGTAGTCCTCCAGCGTCTGGCTGTTCACCCACTGGTTGTACTGGCGCCGCTCGCGAATGATTTTCTGTTGTCTGGGCTTCGTCACGGCGAGTGGATAGGAAGCAATCCACGTGCCAGCGCGCCGGCGAAGCGCGCGGCCGCGCGCGACGACGACTGCTCACGATTCGAACAACTGCCGCATTCGAGTGCAGCCCCTCGGCATCTCGCACCGTGTTCGCCCAACGGCGCGGACGCCTACGTCAAATGACGCCTACCTCCGCTTCCGGCCGTTCCGTAGCTTGAGTCGCAGGGGCAATGCATACAGGGAAAATCATGTCACGCAAAACATCTCTCACCATCGCGGCAAGCCTGGGTCTCCTGGCGCTGCCGGTCACCCAGGCCTTCGCCGTCGACGTCAGCGTCGGTGGCGGCATGCGCGCCAGCTTCGCCAGCACCGACTTCGACGTCGATGACGGTGACGGCGGCACGGACAGCGAGTCGGCCAGCGACTTCACGCTGAACAGCGCGCGCCTGTACATCAGCGGCAAGGCGACCGAGAACATCTCGTTCATGTTCAACACGGAGTACAACCAGCCGAACGAGACGATCCGCGTCATCGACGCCGCGGCGCAGTTCTCGTTCTCCGGCGGGGAACACAACGTGTGGGTCGGCCGCTTCCTGCCGCCGAGCGATCGCGCGAACCTCTACGGTCCGTATTACGCCAGCAACTGGGGCGTCTACCAGGACGGCGTGCAGGACGGCTATCCGTTCGAGACCGAGGGCCGCGACGACGGCATCATGTACTGGGGCCAGTTCGACCGCGTGAAGTTCTCGCTCGGCGCGTTCGACGTCTCGGGTCTCACCACCGGCGACTCCGACACGCTGCTCGCGACGCGCGTGCAGGTCGACTTCTGGGACAAGGAAGACGGCTACTACCTGAACGGCACGTATTACGGCGACAAGGATCTGCTCGCCCTCGGCGTCGCGGCGCAAACCGCCGATGCCGGCGACGCGTACTCCGTCGACTTCCTGCTGGAGAAGAAGCTCGGCAACTCGGGCGTGATCACGGTCGAGTCCGAGTACGCGATGTACGACGGCCTCGGCGGCTACGGCACGCCGGTCGGCGGCGGCTACGAGAAGCAGGACGGCTGGTACGTGCTCGGCGCCTATCTATTCCCCGGCGCGGCCGGTCCCGGCAAGTTCCAGGTCCTCGGCAAGTACGGCCAGGCGAAGTACGACTTCGGCCCGGTCGATCTCGACCAGGACACGCTCGAACTCGACGTGAACTACCTGATCAAGCAGTTCAACGCGCGCATCAGCCTGTACTACCTCGACAAGAGCTTCGATCCGAACGTCGGTGGCGACTCCACGACGATCGGTCTCGGCCTGCAAATCCAGATGTGAGGAACAAGAACATGACAATCGGAAAATTCACGCGGCGCGCCGCGTTGTTGGGCGCCGCGATGGCGATGACCCTCGGCGCCGGTGCCGCGAACGCGGCCGACACGATCAAGGTCGGCGTGCTGCATTCGCTGTCCGGCACGATGGCGATCTCCGAGACGACGCTGAAGGACACAGTCCTGATGCTGATCGAGGAGCAGAACAAGAAGGGCGGCCTGCTCGGCAAGAAACTCGAGCCGGTGGTCGTCGACCCGGCGTCCAACTGGCCGCTGTTCGCCGAGAAGGCCGAAGACCTGCTGGTGAACAAGAAGGTCGCCGTGGTGTTCGGCTGCTGGACGTCGGTGTCGCGCAAGAGCGTGCTGCCGGTGTTCGAGAAGAACAACGGCCTGCTGTTCTACCCGGTGCAGTACGAAGGCGAGGAGATGTCGCGCAACGTGTTCTACACGGGCGCGGCGCCGAACCAGCAGGCGATCCCGGCGGTCGACTACCTGATGAAGGACATCGGCGTGAAGCGCTGGGTCCTCGCGGGCACCGACTACGTGTATCCGCGCACGACCAACAAGATCCTCGAGGCCTATCTCAAGAGCAAGGGCGTGGCCGACGCGGACATCATGATCAACTACACGCCGTTCGGTCACTCCGACTGGCAGTCGATCGTGTCGGACATCAAGAAGTTCGGCTCGGCCGGCAAGAAGACGGCGGTCGTGTCGACGATCAACGGCGACGCGAACGTGCCGTTCTACAAGGAGCTGGGCAACCAGAAGATCTCCGCGGAGGACATCCCGGTCGTGGCGTTCTCGGTCGGTGAGGAAGAGCTCTCCGGCATCGACACGAAGCCGCTGGTGGGCCACCTCGCCGCGTGGAACTACTTCGAGAGCATCAAGTCGCCGGTGAACGACGCGTTCATCAAGCAGTGGAAGGCGTACACGAAGAACCCGAAGCGCGTGACGAACGACCCGATGGAAGCGCACGTGATCGGCTTCAACGCGTGGGTGAAGGCCGTCGAGAAGGTGAAGACGACGGACGTCACCAAGGTGACTGACGCGCTGATCGGCATCGAGGTGCCCAACCTCACGGGCGGCATCGCGAAAGTCCTGCCGAACCACCACATCACCAAGCCGGTGTTCATCGGCGAGGTGCGCGCGGACGGCCAGTTCGACGTGGTCTGGAAGACCACGGGCCTGGTGCCGGGCGATGCGTGGAGCGATTTCCTGCCGGGCAGCAAGGACATCGAAGCCGACTGGGTCACGCTGAAGTGCGGCAACTACAACACGAAGACGAAGAAGTGCTCGGGCCAGAACTTCTGATCGAATGTCGAAGAAGTTAGTCCACTCGAAGCGGCCGGTCCCGGGAATCCTCCCGGGGCCGGCCTTCTGGCCGATGCTGCTGCTCGCGATGCTGGTGCTGCTGGCGCCGGTGGCTCGCGCCGACGACGCGGCTTTCACGGCCGCCGTGTCCGGTCTCGCGGCCGACAACTTCGCCGACAAGTCCGCGGCGGTCGCGGCGATCGTCGAGTCGCGGCACGCGAACGCGCGCGCCGTGCTCGCGGCACTGCTCGACGGCAAGCTCTATCTGCGCAGCGCCGACAACCGCGTGTTCATCACGGACGGCGGCGAAACGGCGCTGCAGCTCACCGATCCCTCGACGCTGACATCCGCGGGTAACGGCAAACCCGACGACTTCCAGCGCATCACGACCAACAACGGCCTGCGCAAGACCTTGCGCAGCGCCATCGCCGGCTTCGCGCTGGCGGACCCGGATGCGGGTGCGCGGCTCGCCGCGGTGAAGGAGATGACGCGGTCGCTCGACGACGAGTCCGCGGCGATGCTGCGCGGTGCGGTCGACAAGGAGACCGACGCCGCCGTGAAGCAGGCCATGCGCGAGGCGCTGGCCTACGTGAATCTCGCGAGCGACGACGCGGCGACACGACTCGCGGCGGTCCAGGAGCTGCGCGCCTCGCTGAACGCCGACGTCTACAACCGGCTGACCACGCTGGTCGCCGACGATCCGGACGAAGCCGTGCGCGCCGCGGCGAAAGCGGTGGTCTCGTCGATCGATTCCTCGCGCCGGATGTATTCCAGCGTCGAGACGCTGTTCTTCGGCCTGTCGCTGGGCAGCGTGCTCGTGCTCGCGGCGATCGGCCTCGCGATCACGTTCGGCGTGATGGGTGTGATCAACATGGCGCACGGCGAGCTGATGATGCTCGGCGCCTACTGCACGTATTTCATCCAGGCCTGGTTCCCCGGCCTCACGACCTGGTCGGTGCTCATCGCGATCCCGGTCGCGTTCCTGGTGTCCGGTGCCGTGGGCGTCGCGATAGAGCGCGGCATCGTGCGATTCCTCTACGGCCGGCCGCTCGAGACGCTGCTGGCGACGTTCGGCGTGAGTCTCATCCTGCAGCAGCTCGTGCGCGGCTACAGCGCGAACAACGTGCCGGTCGAGACGCCGGCCTGGATGGCGGGTTCGCTGCAGATCAACGACGCGTTGTCGCTGACCTACAACCGGCTGTACGTGTTGCTGTTCATGGTGTTGGTGTTCGTCGCGCTGCAGCTGATACTCAGGAAGACGTCGCTGGGGCTCAAGGTGCGCGCGGTCGCGCAGAACCGGAACATGGCGCGCGCGATGGGCGTGCGCACCGAGTGGGTGGATGCGTTGACGTTCGGTCTCGGCTCCGGCATCGCCGGTGTCGCCGGCGTCGCGCTGAGCCAGCTGGCGAACGTCGGTCCCAACCTCGGCCAGCAGTACATCATCGATTCGTTCATGGTCGTGGTGTTCGGCGGCGTCGGCAACCTGTGGGGCACGCTGGTCAGTGGTTTGACGCTGGGCATCGTCAACAAGGTGCTGGAGCCGTGGGCCGGCGCGGTGTTGGCGAAGATCTTCGTGCTGATCGCGCTGATCCTGTTCATCCAGCGCCGGCCGCGCGGGTTGTTCCCGCAGAAGGGCCGGGCGGCGGAGGGCTGATGCGCGGCGACTCACTACTGGCGAGACTGGCCGGCGACCGCGGCAGCCAGCTGTTCCTCGGCATCGTGCTGCTGGTCGGCGTGGTCGTGCCGGTGCTGCATCTCGTGCCGGGCGACGGGTCGGCGCTGCACCTGTCCACCTACACGATGACGCTGATCGGCAAGTACATGACGTACGCGCTGCTGGCCGTCGCGGTGGACCTGGTCTGGGGCTACTGCGGCATCCTGTCGCTGGGCCACGCGGCGTTCTTCGCGCTGGGCGGCTACGCGATGGGCATGTACCTGATGCGGCAGATCGGCGCGCGCGGCGTGTACGGCAACCCGGTGCTGCCGGACTTCATGGTGTTCCTGAACTGGACCGAGCTGCCGTGGTTCTGGCACGGCTTCGACATGTTCTGGTTCGCGTGCGTGATGGTGTTCCTCGCGCCCGGACTGCTGGCGTTCGTGTTCGGCTGGTTCGCGTTCCGTTCGCGCGTCACCGGTGTCTATCTATCCATCATCACGCAGGCGTTGACGTACGCACTGATGCTGGCCTTCTTCCGCAACGACATGGGATTCGGCGGCAACAACGGCATGACGGACTTCAAGGACATCCTCGGCTTCTCGATCAACGCGCCGGGCACGCGCGTGGCGTTGTTCGTCGCCAGCGCGGTGTCGTTGCTGCTCGGATATTTCGCCTGCCGCTACATCACGCTGTCGCGCGCCGGCATGGTGGTGCAGGCGATCCGCGACGCGGAGAGCCGCACGCGGTTCATCGGTTATCGCGTCGAGATGTACAAGCTGTGGATCTTCACGTTCTCGGCGATGCTCGCCGGGCTGGCCGGCGCGTTGTACGTGCCGCAGGTCGGCATCATCAACCCCAGCGAGTTCCAGCCGATCAACTCGATCGAGGTGGTGATCTGGGTGGCGGTGGGCGGACGAGGGTTGCTGTACGGCGCGGTCGCGGGTGCGGTGCTGGTGAACTACGCGAAGTCGTATTTCACGGCCGCGTTGCCCGAGGTCTGGCTGTACGCGCTGGGGACGTTGTTCGTCGTGGTGACGCTGTTCCTGCCGCGCGGCGTGGTCGGTGCGGTCGAGCAGCTGTGGGCCAGGCGGACGCGCGCGGCGGCCGCGACGCCCGCACCGGCGGTGAGCCCATGAACGCCGCCAATCTATTCAACGGGCGGGCCGTCAAACAGACCTGGCAGAAGGTGTTCGGCGCCGGCAGCGCGAGCGCGCGACCGATGCCCGGCGACGCCTCGCACGGCACGATCCTCTATCTCGAAGACATCACCGTGAGCTTCGACGGTTTCCGCGCGCTGAACGCGCTGACGCTGTACATCGACGTCGGCGAGCTCCGCTGCATCATCGGCCCGAACGGTGCCGGCAAGACCACGATGATGGACGTGATCACCGGCAAGACGCGGCCCGACGCGGGCAGCGCCTGGTTCGGCATCACGACCGATCTGTTGACGTTGAGCGAACCCGACATCGCGGAGGCCGGCATTGGACGGAAATTCCAGAAACCGACGGTTTTCGAGCAGCACACCGTCCTGCAAAACCTCGCGCTCGCCGCGGCGGGGAACAAGCGCGTCGGCCACACGTTGTTCAACGCATTGTCTGGCGCGCAGCGCACGCGCATCGACGAGGTGCTGGTCACGGTGGGCCTGAAGGAGCAGGGCGCGCTGCGCGCCGGCATCCTCTCGCACGGGCAGAAGCAGTGGCTCGAGATCGGCATGTTGCTGATGCAGGACCCGCGGTTGTTGCTGGTCGACGAGCCGGTGGCCGGCATGACGCCGCAGGAAGTGGAGAAGACGGCCGAACTGTTGACGTCGCTCGCCGGCAAACATTCGGTGGTCGTCGTCGAGCACGACATGGAGTTCGTGCGCTCGATCGCGCGCACGGTGACGGTGCTGCACGAGGGCAGCGTGCTCGCGGAAGGCAGCATGGACGCGGTGCAGTCGAATCCGAAGGTCGTCGAGGTGTATCTCGGCGAGGCGCAGGGGTAGTTCGATGCTGTCCATCCAGGGGTTGAACCAGTTCTACGGCGGCAGCCACATCCTGTGGGACATCGACATGCTGGTGCCCGAAGGATCGTGCACGTGCCTGATGGGTCGCAACGGCATGGGCAAGACCACGCTGCTGAAGTGCCTGATGGGGTTGCTGCCGACGACGTCGGGACGCCTGCAGTACGGCCTCGGTGCGGACACGGTCGACATCGCCGGCGTCAAGGCGGACCGGCGCGCGAAGCTCGGCATCGCATACGTGCCGCAGGGGCGCGAGATCTTTTCGCAGCTGACGGTGGAGGAGAACCTGCGCATCGGGTTCGGCGCGCGGCGCGGCGGGAAGATCCGCGAGGTGCCGGAGCACATCTTCGAGTGGTTCCCGGTGTTGAAGAAGATGCTGAAGCGGCGCGGCGGGGATCTGTCGGGCGGTCAGCAGCAGCAGCTGGCGATCGGCCGCGCGATGGTGCTGGACCCGAAGCTGCTGATCCTCGACGAGCCGGCGGAGGGCATCCAGCCCAACATCGTGTCCGAGATCGGCGATATCATCCTGCGCCTCAATCGCGATGCGAAGCTCACGGTGCTGCTGGTGGAACAGAAACTCCCGTTCGCGCGGCGCGTCGCCAGCGAGTTCCGGCTGATCGACAAGGGCCGCATCGTTGCCGCGGGCCCGATCGCGGCGCTGAGCGACGATCTCGTCCACCAGCATCTGACCGTTTAATGGGGTCAGACCCAATTTCCCAGAAAATGGTGCCGAAGCTCATGAGCGACATCGCGCAGGTCCCACGGAATGAGATGGAGCTGCGGCACCATTTCCAGGAAATGGGGTCTGACCCCAATTGGGTCGCGGACCTCAGGCTGCGCTTCGGCACGCGCGCCGACTTTCCCGGCACTGTGTTGCTCGAACGCCGTCACGTCGGACCGCTGGTCGTGCAGCGTCCGTTCCATCCCGAAGGTGATCCCTGCCATGTCTACATCGTCCATCCGCCCGGCGGCGTGGTCGGTGGCGACGAGCTCTCGATCCACGTCACCGTCGACCCGCGCGCCCACGCGCTGATCACGACGCCCGCCGCGACGAAGTTCTACCGCTGCGATGGCCGCCGCTCGTCGCAGACCCAGGAACTGCGCGTCACCGACGCCACGCTCGAATTCCTGCCGCAGGAAAACATCTTCTACCGCGGCGCCGACGTGCGCACCGCGACGCGCATCCACGTCGACGCCACCTCCCGCTTCATAGGCTGGGAGATCGCCTGCCTCGGCCTGCCGGCGCGCAACGAGCCGTTCGACGCCGGCCGTCTCGCGCTCGACCTCGAGTTGTGGCGCGACGATCCCGTCTTCATCGACCGACTGCGCCTCGCCGGCGAGAGCACCGCGCGCCGCGCGGCCTGGGGACTCGCCGGCCACGAAGCCGTCGGCACGCTGCTCGCCACGCCCGCGACCCCCGCCGACCTCGACGCCGTCCGCGAGCTCGTCGCCAACCACCCGTTCGCCGCGGTCTCCGTCGTCGACCGTGTCCTCGTCCTGCGCGCGCTGGCCGCGCAGGCGGCGCCGATCCGCGAGTTGTTCGTCGCCGCGTGGCGCGTGTTGCGTCCCGCCATCCTCGGCCGCCCGGCGCATCCGCCGCGCATCTGGAGCACCTGATCCCGTGGAACTGACCCCGCGCGAGAAAGACAAGCTGCTGATCTTCACCGCCGCGTTGCTGGCGGAGCGCCGCAAGGCGCGCGGTCTCAAGCTGAACTATCCCGAGGCCGTCGCGCTGATCACCGCCGCCATCCTCGAAGGCGCGCGCGATGGCCGCACCGTCGCCGACCTGATGGGCTTCGGCACCACGATCCTGTCGCGCGCCGACGTGATGGACGGCGTGCCCGAGCTGATCCCCGAGGTGCAGGTCGAAGCGACGTTCCCCGACGGCACGAAGCTCGTCACCGTGCACCATCCCATCCCGTGAACCGCCAGCCGCGAGACCCAACTACCCATGATCCCCGGTGAACTGTTCTGCGCCGACGGCGACATCGAGATCAACGCGGGCCGCCGCACGGTCAGCGTGACCGTCGCAAACACCGGCGACCGGCCGATCCAGGTCGGCTCTCACTACCACTTCTTCGAGACGAACCGCGCGCTGCGTTTCGATCGCGCCGCCGCGCGCGGCTTCCGCCTGAACATCCCGGCCGGCACCGCGGTGCGCTTCGAGCCCGGCCAGGAACGCGAGGTCCAGCTGGTCGCCTTCGACGGCGCGCGCGAGGTCTACGGCTTCGACGCGCAGATCATGGGGAAGCTCTGATGGCTTCCGGACCCGGCGCGAGGATCGGCCGCCGCGCCTACGCGGAGATGTACGGCCCGACCACCGGCGACCGCGTGCGACTCGGCGACACCGACCTGATCATCGAGGTCGAACGCGACCACACGATCTACGGCGAAGAGGTGAAGTTCGGCGGCGGCAAGGTGATCCGCGACGGCATGGGTCAGTCGCAGCGCACGTCCGCGCACGTCGCGGACACCGTGATCACCAACGCGCTGATCCTCGATCACTGGGGCATCGTGAAGGCCGACATCGGTCTCAAGGACGGCCGCATCGCCGGCATCGGCAAGGCCGGCAATCCCGACGTGCAGCCCGGCGTCGACATCGTGATCGGCGCCGGCACCGAGATCATCGCCGGCGAGGGCCTGATCGCCACTGCGGGCGGCATCGACTCGCACATCCACTTCATCTGTCCGCAGCAGGCCGAAGACGCGCTGATGTCCGGCATCACGACGATGATCGGCGGCGGCACCGGTCCGGCCGCCGGCACCAGCGCCACGACGTGCACGCCGGGTCCGTGGTACATCGGCCGCATGTACCAGGCGCTCGAAGCGCTGCCGCTGAACTTCGGGTTGTTAGGGAAGGGCAACGCGAGCCTGCCCGCGCCGCTCGACGAACAGATCGAGGCCGGCGTCATGGGCATGAAGCTGCACGAGGACTGGGGCACGACGCCGGCGGCCATCGACAACTGCCTGAGCGTCGCCGACCGCTACGACATCCAGGTCGCGATCCACACCGACACGCTGAACGAATCCGGCTTCCTCGAGGACACGCTGGCCGCGTTCAAGGGCCGCGCGATCCATACGTATCACACGGAAGGCGCGGGCGGTGGACATGCGCCGGACATCATCAAGGCGATCGGGCAGGCGAACGTGCTGCCGTCGTCGACGAACCCGACGCGGCCGTACACGGTCAACACCGTCGACGAACATCTCGACATGCTGATGGTCTGCCACCATCTCGACCCCGGCATCGCCGAGGACGTGGCGTTCGCCGAATCGCGCATCCGCCGCGAGACGATCGCCGCGGAAGACATCCTGCAGGACCTCGGCGCGATCTCGATGATGTCGTCGGACTCGCAGGCGATGGGGCGCATCGGCGAGGTCATCACGCGCACCTGGCAGACGGCGCACAAGATGAAGGTGCAGCGCGGCGCGCTGGGCAGCGACACCTCGCGGCACGACAACTTCCGTGCGAAGCGTTACGTCGCCAAGTACACGATCAACCCGGCGATCACGCACGGCGTCGCGCACGAGGTCGGCTCGATCGAGGTCGGCAAGCTCGCCGACATCGTGTTGTGGAAGCCGGCGTTCTTCGGCGCGAAGACCGCGATGATCATCAAGGGCGGCATGATCGCGGCCGCGCCGATGGGCGATCCGAACGCGTCGATCCCGACGCCGCAGCCCGTGCACTACCGGCCGATGTTCGGCGCGCTGAACACGGCGGCCACGGCGGTGAGCTTCGTGTCGCAGGCCGGGTTGGCGAACGGCATGGGCGAGAAGCTCGGGTTGCGCAAGCGGCTCGTCGCCGTGAAGGACACGCGCCGCATCGGCAAACGTGACCTCATCCACAACGACCATCTGCCGAAGATCGATGTCGATTCGCAGACCTACGAGGTGCGCGCCGACGGCGAGCTGCTGCGCTGCGCACCGGCGACGTCGCTGCCGCTGGCGCAACGTTATTTCCTTTTTTAGGGGACGTACCCCGATTTCACTGTCACATGAACGTTTAATAGGGACGGACCCCAATTTCGCTGTCACATGATCAAAGTCAACCTCAAGCTCGACAAATCCATCGACCACCCGCGCTCCGCGGATCGCCTGCTCACGCTGCCGTTCAGCGAACGCTCGAAGAGCCGCGCGCGTCACGTGCTCGACAACGGCGAGGACGCCGGACTGTTCCTCGAGCGCGGCACGGTGCTGCGTCACGGCGACCTGCTGCTGTCCGACGACGGCCGCGTGATCGAAGTGCGCGCCGCCGCGGAATCCGTCTCGACCACCGTGCACACCGACGACACGCTGATGCTCGCGCGCGCCTGCTATCACCTCGGCAACCGCCACGTCGCGTTGCAGATCGGCGCCGGCTGGCTGCGTTACCAGCATGACCACGTGCTCGACGACATGCTGCGCGGCTTCGGCCTGCAGGTCGACGTCGAGCTCGCGCCGTTCGAACCCGAGGGAGGCGCGTATGTCTCCTCGCACGCCGCGCACTCGCATACACACTCGCACGGCTGAAGCGCCGGCAGCGGCGCCCGCGCCCGCATCCGCCGACGTGCCACAGCTGCTGCGACTGCTGCATCTCGCGAGCCCGGCGCTGCCGATCGGCGCCTTCCACTTTTCCCAGGGACTGGAGTACGCGGTCGACGCCGGCTGGGTGCGCGACGAACCCACCGCGCTCGAGTGGATAGGCGGCGTGCTCGAAGGCGCCATCGCGACGCTCGATCTGCCGGTGTTGTGGCGGCTGCAATCGGCCTGGCAACGCGGCCACGACGCCGACGTCCGCCGCTGGAACGCGTTCCTGATCGCCAGCCGCGAGACGCTCGAGCTGCGCGCTGAGGATCGACATCTCGGCGCCGCGCTGTTGCGCGTGCTCGCGGAGCTCGAGCTCGAATCGCCGCTGTATCCCGCGCGCGCCGCGCCGGACGACACCGGCGTCGCGCACGCGACCGCGTTCGCGTTCGCCTGCGCGCGCTGGAACATCGCACCGCGATCCGCGCTCGAAACCTACGCGTGGGCCTGGGCCGAGAACCAGGTGCTGGCGGCGGTGAAGCTCGTGCCGCTCGGGCAGAGTGCCGGACAACGCGTGCTGCACGCGCTGCATCCGCGCCTCGGCGCGTTCGCCGCCCGGGCGATGGACCTCGTGGATTCCGACATCGGCATCGCCACGAGCATCAGCGCGGTGGCCAGCGGCCGTCACGAGACGCAATACACGCGACTGTTCCGCTCGTGAACGGCGGGGGCTGTCCCCCTTTTGGTGCCTACCTCTTTCGTAAGATAGAATCGCCCCCCTTGCCGGCGCAGACTGCGCTTCCCCCCGGCCCCAACAAGAACATGCAAAACAGAAAACCGCTGCTTCTGGCGGCCGCCGCCGCCTTGTTACTCGCCGCTTGCGGCCAGCAGCAGCCCCAGGGGGAGATGCCGCCCCCGGAGGTCGGCGTCCTCGTCGTCCACGCGAAGCCGGTGCCGCTGATCCGCGAAGCTTCCGCGCGTCTCGCGCCCACGCGCGCCTCGGACGTCCGCGCCCGCGTGCCCGGGGTGGTGCAGAAGCGCTTATATAAGGAGGGCAGCATGGTCAAGGAAGGCCAGCTGCTCGTGCAGATCGACCCGGCGCCGTACCGCGCGCAGCTCGCCGTCGCCACCGCGAACCTCGAGTCGGCCGAAGCCGCCGCCACGAACGCGAAGGTCACGGCGCAGCGCAACCGCGAGCTGACGAAGCAGCAGCTCGTGTCGCGCATGCAGCTCGACGACTCCGAAGCGGCCGAACGTTCCAGCGCCGCTGCCGCCGCCGCCGCGCGCGCGCAGGTGCAGACCGCGCGCATCAACCTCGGCTACGCGAACGTGACCGCCCCGATCTCGGGACGCGCCAGCCAGCTGCGCGTGCTCGAGGGCGCGCTGGTCGGGCAGGGCGAGGCCACGCTCCTAACTACCATCGAGCAGGTGGACCCGATCTACGTGTACTTCGACCAGCCGGCGTCGGACTTCGAACGCCTGCAGCGCGCGTCGGCCGCCGGCGCGGTCGACATCGCGCAGGGCAACGCGGCCGAGGTGCGCATCCTGCGCGCCGACGGCAGCGAGTACCCGAACGTCGGCAAGCTCGATTTCTCCGACTACAGCGTCAACGCGACCACGGGGGCCGTGGCGTTCCGCGCCAGCCTGCCGAATCCCGACCGCCTGCTGCTGCCCGGCATGTACACCACGGTGCGCATCACCGCCGGCGTGCTGAAGAGCGGCTACGAAGTGCCGCAGCTCGCGGTGCAGCGCGACGGCCAGGGTTCGTACGTCATGGTCGCCGCGCAGGACGGCACCGTCGCCGCCAAGCGCGTCGATGTCGTGAGCTCGGTCGGCGCTAAGTGGATCATCAGCAGCGGACTCGCCGACGGCGACCAGGTGGTCGTCTCCGGCATCCAGTACGCGCGCCCCGGCATGAAGGTGAAACCCGTGCCCGCCGACGCGAAGCCGGAAGCTCCGGCCGCCGCGCCCGCCGGCGCTCCCGCACCCGCGGGTAGCTAGGCCATGCTGCCGCATTATTTCATCGACCGGCCGGTGATGGCGTGGGTCATCGCCATCCTCATCATGCTGGGTGGCGGTCTCGCGATCACGCGACTGCCGGCCGCGGCATATCCGGACATCGCGCCGCCGCAGGTGTCGATCAGCGCGGTCTATCCCGGCGCCAACGCCGACACGATCGAGCGCACGGTCACGCAGATCATCGAGCAGCAGCTCACCGGTCTCGACAAGCTGCTGTACTTCACGTCGTCGTCGAATTCGAACGGCAGCGCCGGCATCACGCTGGTGTTCGAGAACGGCACGGATCCCGACGTCGCGGTGCTGCAGACGCAGAACCGCGTGAAACTCGCCGAGGCGAGACTGCCCAGCGAAGTGGTGGTGCAGGGCCTGTCCGTCTCGAAGGTCAACGAAGGCTTCATCCTCGCGATGGGCGTGCGCTCGCCGAACGGCAGTGCCACCTCGGCCGAGCTCAACAACATCGTCTCGTCGCAGGTCCTCGACCCGATCCAGCGCATCGCCGGCGTCAGCCGCGCGGACCAGTTCGGCTCGTCGTATTCGATGCGCATCTGGCTGAACCCCGACAAGCTGCGCAGCTTCCGCATGAGCGCCGGCGAGGTGCTGCAGAAGGTGCGCGCGCAGAACGTGCAGTTCGCCACCGGCTCCGTCGGCTCCGCGCCGTCGCTGTCCGAGCAGCAGATCACCGCGCCGGTCAGCGCGGAAGGCCGCTTCAGCTCCATCGAGGAGTTCGAAAACGTCATCCTGCGCACCGAGCCGAACGGCACCAGCGTCAAGCTGAAGGACGTCGCGCGCGTCGAGCTCGGTCTGCAGGACTACGCCTTCGACGTGCGACTCGACGGCAAGGCGGTCAGCGGCTTCGGCGTGACGCTGCTGCCGGGCGCGAACGCGCTCGACGTCGCCGACGCGGTCAAGGCGCGCATGAACGAGCTGCAGAAGTCGTTCCCGCCCGGCGTCGAATGGTTCGTCGCGCTCGATGCCACCACGTTCATCACGCACGCGATCCACGAGGTCATCATCACGCTGGTCGCGGCCGTGGTGCTCGTGTTCATCGTGATGCTGGTGTTCCTGCAGAGCTTCCGCGCCACGCTGATCCCGACGCTCGTCGTCCCGGTCGCGTTGATGGGCGCGTTCATCGGCATGGAGATCTTCGGCTTCTCCATCAACCAGCTCACGTTGTTCGGCATGGTGCTGGCCATCGGCATCGTGGTCGACGACGCCATCGTCGTCATCGAATCCGTCGAACGCCTGATGCGCGAGGAGCATCTCTCGCCGCGCGATGCCACGCGCAAGGCGATGGACCAGATCACGAGCCCCATCATCGCGATTTCACTGGTGCTGGCCGCGGTGTTCGTGCCGAGCGCGATGCAGTCGGGTTCGGTGGGCGTCATCTACCAGCAGTTCGCGCTGACCATCGCGATCTCGATGTTGTTCTCGGCGTTCCTCGCGTTGTCGCTGACGCCGGCGCTGTGCGCGACGCTGCTGCGCCCCGAGCACCTGAAAGAGAACAAGTTCTTCGGGCTGTTCAACCGCGGCTACGACTGGGCGCAGGCGCACTACCTGAGCGGCGTGAAGTTCACGCTGCGCCACAAGATCTGGACGCTGGTCAGCGTCGCCGTGCTGTTCGCAGCGGGCATCTTCACCTTCTTCCACGTGCCGGGCGGGTTCGTGCCCGACGAGGACCAGGGTTACGCGATCGGTGTCGTGGCGATGCCGCCGGGTTCCACGATCCAGCGCACGCGCGAAGTCATGGCGCGCATGGGCGAGAAGCTGCGCAAGTCGGAAGCGGTGGATTCGGTGTTCGAAGTCGCCGGCTTCGGTTTCAGCGGCAGCGACGAAAGCGCCGGCATCTGCTTCATCCGCCTGAAGGAGCTCAAGGATCGCAAGGAGACGGCCGACGAGTTCATCCGCTGGGCGTACGGCAACGTGTCCGGCACCGAGCGCGACGGCGGCGTGTTCTTCGTCAACATGCCGGTGATCCAGGGTCTGTCCAATTTCGGCGGCTTCGACATGCGGCTCGAGGATCGCGGCAACCAGGGCACGGAGGCGTTGATCGCGGCGCAGAACAAGCTCCTCGAGAAGGCGTCGCAGAGCAAGATCGTGCAGGGCGTGCGCTACGACGGCCTCGCGCCGTCGCCGCGCCTCGAGCTCAAGCTCGACCGCGCGCAAGCGCAGTCGATGGGCCTCGCGATCGACGACGTCTACAACGCCATCCAGCTGATGTTCGCGCCCGTGTACGTGAACGACTTCTACTACCAGGGCCGCGTGCTGCGCGTGCAGATGCAGGCCGATGCGAAGTTCCGCATGGGCGAGGACGCGCTCGCGCGCTTCTATCTACCGTCGGCGGCGCCGGCGGACAGTGCGTTCGCGCTCAGCGGCGAGACGACGACGGACGGCATGGTGCCGCTCGCCTCGGTCGTGTCGTCGAAGTGGGTGGTCGCGCCGCCGACGATCCAGCGCTTCAATGGCTTCGCGGCGATGAACATCGTCGGCTCCAACGCGCAGGGTTACAGCTCGGGCGAGGCGATGAAGGAGATGAACCGCATCGTCGCCGAGGATCTGCCGCCGGGCTTCGGCGTCGACTGGGCCGGCCAATCGTTGCAGGAGATCCGCGCGGGCGCCGAAGCGCCGTTGCTGTTCGGCCTGTCCATCTTCGTGGTGTTCCTGTGCCTGGCCGCGCTCTACGAGAGCTGGGCCACACCGGTCGCGGTCCTGCTGGTGGTGCCGGTCGGCATCTTCGGCGCCGTGTTCGCGGCCTGGGGCACCGGCCTGGCGAACGACGTGTTCTTCAAGATCGGCCTGATCACCATCATCGGCCTGGCGGCCAAGAACGCCATCCTGATCGTCGAGTTCGCGCTGCTTGCACAGCAACGGGGCGTCGCGCTGTACGAAGCGGTCATGGAAGCGGCGCGACTGCGCCTGCGGCCCATCCTGATGACGTCGTTCGCCTTCATCCTGGGCGTGCTGCCGCTGGTGTTCTCGAGCGGTGCGGGCGCGAACGCGCGCCGCGCCATCGGCACGGGCGTCGCGGGTGGCATGTTGTTTGCGGCGATCCTGGGAGTCTTGCTGGCGCCGGTGTTCTACGTGACCATCCGGCGCATGGCCGGCGACAAGTTCGTCAACACGGACAAACTGAATCGCGGCTGAACGGTTGATTAACGGTTCGTGAGGAACCGCGGGCAGCGGGAACTCGACTCACGAGCAGTGAGTCGATACTTGCAAGAGGTGTTTATGAAGACTCCGCTCCTGGTCACCCTCACCGCCGCGATGTTGCTCGTCGGCTGCGCCAGCACGCTGAAGAAGCTCTCCGGCCCCAAGCTCGACTACCACGAATACACCGGCGAGCCGGTGAAGTCGTTCTACATGCCGAACCTCGACGGCTGGACGCCCGTGTCGAAGGACGAGGTCGTCGTCTGGTCCGGCATCAACGAGGCCTATCTGCTGAAGATCAGCGGGTACTGCCCGGACCTGCAGTACGCGAACGCCATCGCCGTCACTTCCACCGGCAACACCGTCGACAAGTTCGAGAAGGTGATCGTCGGTCGCGAGAAGTGCTTCATCCAGGAGATCCGTCCCGTGGACGTGAAGCAGATGAAGGCGGACCGCAAGGTCCTGCGCGACCAGGCGAAGGCCGAGGAAAGTTAGACGCCCGGCAGGGCGGTCGCCTCAGGCGATGCGGTCGAGCAGGGTCAGGATCATGAGGATCAGCCCCACCCAGCCGACGACCCAGACGATCGTGCGCACCACCGCGACGCCCGCGAGGTAGATCGCGACGTACAGCGTCCGCGCCAGCAGGAACACCCAGGCGCCGGTCACCGCGAGCCCGGCGGAGGGCGCCACGATCATGTTCATCAGCGCCAGCGCCAGGAACACCGGCAGCGCCTCCTGCATGTTCGCCAGCGCACGGACGGCGCGCTGTCCGACGACGGTGTGCGGCCGCTGATGGTCGCGGTTGCCGAGACTTTCGGCCGTCGGGCTCGGATCACCGGCGGCCGGCGCGACGCGCAGGCGGGTCGGCAGCAGGGTTTGTAAAACGAACAGCGCGAGCACCAAAAGGACGACGAGGACCATGGGCTGACTCCGTGTGCGGGGCGGGACGATGACTGGGTCGCAAAAATACCCGCCCCCGGTGCCAAACGGAACGGCGGCGTCGGGTGGGCTCCGTACAATGCGCCGCCATGCGACACCTGCTCGTTTCCGGATTGTTTGCCCTGTCCACGCTGACGTTGAGCGCCTGCGGGCCGCGCAGCGAAGACGCGGAGCCGCCACACCAGGACTGGGTCATCGACACCCGCGTCGAGTTCGGCAAGTTCGGCGACCGGCCGGAAACCGTCCGGCCGAAGGAATCGCTGCGGCTGTGGGTGCCTTATGTGGTGGGCGACATCTACGGGTCGCCCAACGCGGGCGAGATCTCGCCGGTCAGCTTGCGGCCGGATCTCACGTTCACGCTGAATCTCAACCTCGGGTACCTGAAGCTCGACAAGGCGCTGGTGCCGACCGAGTTCTCGCAGAAGTGGATGACGATCGAGCCGAAGGAGGCGCGCGTCGCCCGGCTGATTCCCTACGTGTTGCCGGTGGACGGCATCACGCCGGTGGGGACGAGCGAGTGGTTAGACCTGGATTCGGGGGCGAGGCTGTTGCTGGTGTACGTGGACCGGCCGGCGCGGATCCGGGGCGAAGTCGTGTACGAGGGCCGGAGCCTGCGGTTCGACATCGATGCGAAGGAGGCGGGGTACCTGTGGGTGACGCAGCCGGAGCAGAGTGGGGAGTACACCGCGGTTCCGAGGCCGAAGAATCTGGTGTTGGCGGTGCTCTGAGCGGCCGAATGGCTGGGCTTGCGAAGCAGGCGGGATAGCGGAATTTGGAATCACTCCGGCCGCAGTCTTTCCCCAGTGGCAAATGGGGACATTCCTCGTTTGCTGGCAAACGGGGACGCGGCTCGACAGGGTTAGGTTGCGGAGGGGGTGGCGTGCGAGCCGCGTCCCCGTTTACCGCGAGGCGCGGCGCAAACGAGGAAAGTCCCCTGTGCTATTTTCCAGCCCGCGGACCCTTCCGTTTCTAGAGAGCGCGAATCACATGTACAGCAAACATATCGTGGCGATCACGAGCATTGCCGCGTCTGCGATTTTCCTGGCCGGTTGTGGCAAGAAAGAAGAGCCGAAACCGGTCGCCGAGGCCCCGCCGCCGCCGGTGCAGGAAGCACCCAAGACCCTCGATCCCGCCAAGTTCCTGACCCAGCCGCTGGTGTCCGAGATCTTCTCGGCTGACCCGTCGGCGCACGTGTTCGGCGGCAAGATCTGGATCTACGGCTCGCACGACATCGACGCGGGCATCCCGCAGGACGATCTCGGCAGCCACTTCGCGATGAAGGATTACCAGCCGATCTCCCTCGACACGATCGACGGCACGGCGACGGTCCACCCCGTCGCGCTCGACATCAAGGATGTGCCGTGGGCCGGCCGCCAGATGTGGGCGCCGGATGCGGCCGAGAAGGACGGCAAGTACTTCCTGTACTTCCCCGTGAAGGACAAGGAAGACGTGTTCCGCATCGGCGTCGCCGTCGGCGACAACCCGGCGGGCCCGTTCAAGGCGCAGCCGGAGCCGATCAAGGACAGCTTCAGCATGGACCCGGCCGTGTTCAAGGATTCCGACGGCAAGTACTACATGTACTTCGGCGGTCTCTGGGGCGGCCAGCTGCAGAAGTGGAAGTCTGGCAAGTTCGTGAAGGACGACGATGCGCAGCCGGCGGACGACCAGCCGGCGCTGCTGCCGTTCGTGGCGCGCATGGACAAGAGCCTGCTCGAGTTCGCCGAGAAGCCGAAGCCGGTCAAGATCGTCGACGACAAGGGCAAGCTGCTCCTGTCGAGCGACCACGACCGCCGCTTCTTCGAGGCGTCGTGGGTGCACAAGTACAAGGGCAACTACTACTTCTCGTACTCGACCGGTGACACGCACTTCATCGCGTACGGCATGGGCAAGTCGCCGTATGGCCCGTTCACCTACAAGGGCAAGATTCTCGAGCCCGTGCTGGGCTGGACGAACCACCACTCGATCGTGGAGGTGGACGGCAAGTGGTACCTGTTCTACCACGACAGCCAGCTGTCGAATGGCGACACGCACCTGCGCAACATCAAGAAGCCGATCGAGATCCACTACAACGACGACGGCACGATCCAGACGATCGACGCGTACACGGAAGACCCGCCGGCGGCGCCTGCGGCTCCGGCCGCGGACGCCGCTCCGGCGGCGGCGGATGCGCCGAAGCCGGCGAACGACAACGGCTGAGCTCGGGACGAGATCGATCGGGGGTTGACCCCGTGAGCACAGGCCCGCCTTCGCAAGGAGGCGGGCCTTTTTCAATGTGACAGCGAAAATAGGGTCCGTCCCCATTTATCATGCGCGGCAATGAACGACGCCTCGCCCCCCGAATCCCCCTCGCTGACGCGCCGCCGCCGCACGTTCCTCGCGCCGCTGTGGCTGATGTGGTTGTTAGCCATGGGCGCGTTCGCGATCCTCCTCGGGCTCGCGCTGACGTGGCATTCCGCCACCGCCACCACCATCGTGCTCGTCCGCCACGCGGAGAAGGAGATCGGCGCGATCTCCGACGCGCCGCTGTCTCCCGAGGGCGAGCAGCGGGCCGACCGGCTCGCGCAGATGCTGGGTGACGCCGACGACTTCGGCCGCATCCGCCGGATCTACGTGACCAACACGCGCCGCACGCAGCAGACCGCGCTGCGGCTGTCGCAGCGGCTCGGCATCACGTCCGAGGTCGTCGACGCGAAGACCGAGTCGAAGGACCTCGCGCGCCGCGTGCTCGCCGAGAACCGCGGCGGCCGTGCACTGATCGTCGGCCACAGCAACACCGTGCCCGAGATCGTGCAGGCGTTGACGAAATCGAAGGATGTCCCGCCGATCGGCGAGAACGAATACGACACTTTGTACGTCGTCACCGTGCCCAGCTTCGGCCCGGCGTCGATCCTGCGGATGAAGTACTAGGCGAGACCCGCGCGGCGGGCGCCGTCGCCGGCGTCAACGCCGTCTACGCGACGCGCTGCTGCTTCTGCGCGTCGATCGCCTTCTTGATGAAGTCTTCGTGCTCGGCGATCGAGAAGTGCGCCTTCACGCGCCCGATGATCGCGCGGTTCTGGTCGACCAGGAACGTCACGCGCTGCACCCAGAAGCCCAGCGGTCCGTTGACCCCGAACATCTTGATGACTTCCTTCGTCTCGTCCGACAGCAGCGTGAACGGCAGGTTGTGCTTCTCGCGGAAGCGCTTGTGGCTCTCCGGGCTCTGCGGGCTGATGCCCGCGACGTTCAGGCCCGCCCGGGTCAATTCCCGGTGGATGTCGCGGATCGAGCAGGCCTCGCGCGTGCATCCGGGCGTGAAGTCCGCCGGATAGAAGTAGAGGATCGCCGGACCATCCTTGGTCAGCGCCGTCAGGGAGATGTCGTGACCGTCCTGGTCAGGCAGCGTGAATTCGGGAGCCCGGTCGCCGGTGTCAAGCATGGGCGTAATAATAGAGGAGGTTCACGGGTTTGCGCTTGCCGGGATGGGTCCCGGTCTTTAGAATCCCGCGCCTCCCGGATCCCATCCGGGGTGATTGCACACGTGTGGGGCGGTAGCTCAGCTGGGAGAGCGTCGCGTTCGCAATGCGAAGGTCGAGGGTTCGATCCCCTTCCGCTCCACCACTTCACCGCCTCCGGCGGAAAGCGAATTCAAACGGGACTTGTTACCGCCTCCGGCGGAAAGCGAATTCAACCGGGACTGCGTCCCGTCCGTGCAATCTAAAGATCAGAACGTCCGCACCGGGAACTGGATCTCGAGGATCCGGCCCCGGTAGATCTCGCGCTTCGGGCCGTCGAGCCGCAGTGCGTGGCGATGGATCCAGCGGTCGATCGCGTCGTAGGCACGGATCGCCGCGGAGTCGTCGGCCTCGCACCAGGCCGTCGCCACGCGCGCGCCGGGCAGCGCCTTGAGCTCGTAGCCGCCGAGGCGCGGCGCGCGGCCTTTCAGTTCCACGAACGGCTCGCCTTCGATCGTTCCCGAGGCCGCGCAGCGGTGCCACAACACGCCGCGAGTATCGCCCGCGATCGACGGGCGCAACGCATTCGCGAGATCGCGTTCGAGCGGGACGATGTCGTCGTAGGAGTTCAGGCGCGCGCGGATCGACGCGATGCGGATCTCGCCGTGCTGCTGCATCACGACGGTCGTCGGATCGTCGCCGTGATCGGCATCCTCCAGCTCGAGCTCTATCCAGTCCAGCGAACGACGCGTCGCGTCGAGCGTGCGGCGAGCGCGGTGTCGCAGCTTCTCGAGAAGCTTGCGGCGTTCGGTCGGCGCTCCGCGCGAGATCGCGTGGCGGATGTCCTCGAGTGATGCGCCGAGCTCCTTCAGCGCGCGGATCGCGGCGAGGTCCTTGAGCTGCGCAGCGTCGTAGTAGCGGTAGCGCGTGCGCGCATCGGTCGCGGCGGGGACGAGCAGCCCGAGCTCGGCGTAGAACCGCAGCGTCTTGATAGAAGCGCCGCCGAGGCGGGCGAATTCGCCAATCCGGTATCGCACTTGCAGTCTCCAGCGGACGGGAGTGTTCTGATGCGTCGCGGAGGATGGTTGCATGAAACGCAGGGCATTTCTCGGGTGGATGGCGGGCGCATCGGCGGTGGCGGCGTTGCCGGGGTGCGTCAGCGCGGCGCGCGACGAGCCGTGGGTGATGACGGTGCGCGGGCGGCTGCCGGTGCGCGAGATGGGCGTGACGCTGACACACGAGCATGCGCTGGCGAACTTCCAGCCATACGCCGAATGGCAGAAGGCGCCGATCGCATACGACCGCGACGAAGTGGTGCGACGGGTGTTGCCGTATCTGCACAGCATCGCGGCGGCCGGATGCCGCACGTTCGTGGACGCGACGGCAGTCGGGCTCGGGCGCGACCCGCTGTTGCTGCGGCGGTTGTCGGACGAGAGCGGACTGCACGTGCTGACGACGACGGGAAACTACGCGGCGTTCCACGGGAAGTTCCTGCCGCCGTACGTGCTCGAGGAGAGCGTCGAGACGTTGGCGGCGCGGTGGATCGCGGAATGGCGCGACGGGATCGGCGGCACGGGCGTGAGGCCCGGCTTCATCAAGCTCGGGTTCAACGGCGGGCCGCTGAACGAGGCCGAGCGGAAGCTGATTCGCGCCGGCGCGATCGCCCACTTGGCGACGGGCCTGACGATCGGCGCGCATACGGGCCAGGCCGTCGCGGCGTACGAAGAGCTGGCGGAGCTCGAGCGCGCGGGCGTGCATCCGTCGGCGTGGATCTGGATCCATGCGCAGAACGAGGACGATCCGTCGCGTTATGTCGATGCCGCGAAACGTGGCGCGTGGATTTCGCTCGATGGCGTGAGCCCGGACAGCATCGAGAAGCACGTCGAGCGCGTGATCGGGTTGCGCGATGCCGGGCTGCTGGGCCGCGCGCTGGTCTCGCAGGACGCGGGCTGGTACTCGGTGGGGCAGCCCGACGGCGGGAAGTTCCGGCCGTACGACACCGTGTTCATGGATTTCATCCCGGCGCTGAAGGCGCGCGGGTTCTCCGGGTCGGAGATCGAGCGGATTTTCGTGCGGAATCCGGCGGCCGCGTTCGCGGTGCGCGTGCGGACGTCGCGGGGCGTGTAAAATCGCCGCCGCGCGCCCCCGTAGCTCAGTGGATAGAGCGACCGCCTCCTAAGCGGTAGGTCGTCGGTTCAACTCCGGCCGGGGGCGCCATTCAATCAACGGCTTACGAATTGGTCGCGGCGGCGCCGAAGGGTCATGTAGACACGGTGTAGGCACGTTGCGAAAACCCCAACACAGCGGGGCAAACCGGCGTGCAATTTTTCGTTGTTAGGCCGGTTCGAACTGATTATTTCGGGGGCGCAGTCGCGGATGCTGCTTCCTGCGCTCGTCGCCGAAGAGTCCGCTGAATCAGCATCCTGATCTGGTCAGATACCTGATACCAATTACCTTCGCCTTCGTGCCAGTCAACCTTGCATTCGCGGCAGCTGAATTTCGTCGTCGGGGAGAAGCCGTCGTGGACCATGGCAACGATCTGCAGATCGCAGCGCGGGCAGAATGCGCTGATGCCATCAATTGACCCGTTCCTTCCCCAGCCCCAGCGCCATCGAACACCGTGGAAGGTGTCTTCCACGTAGCTGAAGCGGTCGAACATGGAGTTCGTCTCGGCCCTCGTGCTCGAAATGAACGCGACCAAGGGAACCAGTACACAGATCAGCCCGGACAAGCTGAGAAGGACAAGCAGCCAGTGCGGAATAGATGCGGAAGCGCCTAACCACTCCCAAGCCTTGACGATGCCGGCCCACGCGGAAGTCGCAACCGCCTTGAAATTTACTAGCCCCAGCAAATCGAGTGCGACGCCACCGATTACGGTACCGGCGGCGCCTGTGAGAACTACGGTCTTCTTGTTCATGTAGGAAGCAGCCTCTAACAACCGTGACCGGCCCCGTGTGGGGCCGGTCCGGTGTGTCGCCTACTTGGTGCCGTAGGGCGACTGGTTGGTGGGCTTCAATGAGATGCCCTCGTCGGATGCCTTCGTCTGAACGGCTCCGGGAGTGCGCCCCAGCTTGAGGCCAATCACGCGCGTGGGCGTGTTGTCCTGAGCGAGCTGCGCCAGCTGGCGCACTTCGCCCGGGGTCCACCTATTTCCGCTGTTGCGGGTTGACTTCGACATGTGTCGTCTCCACACCGTGGGTCAGCATCAACGCCTACGCCAGTCCGAGAACCAGCGCTCGCTCGTCGAGCCCCACCACGGTATAATCTCGCGGTTGATAAAGGCGCCCCCGGCCCGATTCGAACGGGCAACGGACCCGCTAGCAACAGGTTGCTCTTTCCATTGAGCTACGGGGGCGTTGAGGCATCGCTGCCTACCATGGCCCTGACAGTCCGAACTCCGGCTAAGAAGGAAGACTGTCAGGGCCTTGTTCTAAGGCCGGCGCGGGTAGGTGCCACGCCGGCCCGTATCAGCTGCTCACAGTAAGTCCTCCACGGTTTTCGCCTTGGGCGGCGTCTCCGTCGTCCCAGCGAGGTCTTCGCCATCGTCCGTGGCGTCCGCCGCCCCGTTCGTATCCCCGTTCTGGTCGCTCGCGTCGGCGTCCTTCTTGCCCTTGCGCTTGGGGCCCCCGTACCACTCCGTCAGACCGATCAGGCCGTTCGGGAGCCGGGCGAACAGGGGGGTGTTCTTCGAGATGGACACCGCGAGCCCGCGCTGCGCGTTCTCCGGGTCCTTCGTCTCGAAGTTGTAGCCGCCAGCCTTCAGGACGGCGTAGATGTCGGCGACCGACATCGGGCCCTGCGCCTTGCGCTCGGCAAGCACCGCCTTCACGCAGGTGGCCAGCGGCTTGTTGTAGTACTGGTCCGGACGGATCGCGGGGGCAGCAGGTGCTGCCGGCGTGGTGCTCACCGAGGGGGCGTCCCCGATGTCCGTGAACATGGGCGGCTCGCCCGCGAGGTCGCACAGGACGTTGATCGCGGTCTTCGTCTTGTTGACGGTCGCGATGGCTGCGGCTGCGGCCTTCTCTTCGTCGGCGAGGCGCGTCTGCAGCTCGGCAATGAGGGGCTTGATGTGTGACATGATCGAACTCCGGCTAAGGAATGGACGAAGTGTAGCACGTCGTTCCAAAAGTACACACCGGGATTTCGGCGTTTGGGAAATACAGTACCGAGCTGTATGCATATTGCATTGTAGATCAACAGGTTATCCACAGCAGACTACCTGTTATTTTCCAAACAACACGCAGGAAACTTTGATTTGGCACTCGCCACATTTGAGTGCTAGCGCTATCAGGCGGGTCTAGACCGTTTCCCGGCACCCACAGCGCCGCACATTGCCGAGCTGCAGACGCGCCTCGCCGACGAAGAGAAGGCCGCAGCCGCAGCCATCCCGGCCGTCAAGCGGGCAGTGCGGCGAGCGCGGCCGGGCCGATCCGACGGCCGCGACTGGCTTAGTAGTTAGACAGTAGTTAGGGAGCGCCCGAGGCGGTGCGGCCGTCACAACGTGAATAACGCGACAAACGCACCAGATTCGGAAGTTGCTGGCCGCCGAGGGCACCGCCAGCCTTTCCGGATGAACGCCCGCCAGCGCGCCCGTATCGACGCCCTGCTGGAATGCCTCGAAGGCTTCGCGCGAGCGCGGCGGCGCTGCAGGGCGCGACGGATCAGGCGGCCTCGGTCTCGGTGCTCTTCAAGAGCCCGCCGCCGTTTTTCAGGAATCGTTCGATGTCGCGCTGAATGTTGCTCACGGCGTTGAAGTCGAGCGCAGGCAGATCGTCACGCTTCACTTCGAGCGGCGACGAGTCCGCGACCCAGCGATAAGGCAGGCCCGCCGGGTCGTTGCCGCTGATCACGACGCAGTCCTGATGGCATGAGAACACCAGATCAACGCGAGTCCCGTCGATGTCGATCGGCAGAATCTCGCCGGGCTTGCGCGCGTACAGCGACCGCTTCAGCGTGGGCCAAGGCGCATCAATCTTCCCGATGCGCAGCGTGGTTCCATCGGAAGCGACGCGAGTCGGGCACAGCCGACGGCCGCGAACCGCCACCGCGTCTTTGCGCGGCCTGCCGGGTCTCTGTTCATCTTCCACAACCTGCACGCCGCCCATGTAGCGTTCGACGATCGCGTGAATGGCCGGAGCCATCGCAGGGTTCTGCACGTGGATTTCCACGTAACCGATCCACGTCGCGCGCGCATCGGCGACGACGCCCGGCGAGAACGCAGCGTGAAGCTGCGGCATCGTCGTGAGCAGACCCACGCCGGAGCTGTTGAACTCGGCGCACGAGGGCCAGCCGACTTGCGTATGGCGCCACGCGCCGCCCGGCGGCTGCTGACGGCCGAACGGAACCGGGACAGCTGGTGCGTAGCCGTTCTCGCGCAGCCTGCGCAGCGCGCGCTCGTTGCCGAACAGCAGGCGTTCGTCGCGTGGCACCAGTGGGCCATCGGGCGGCGTCGGCGGAAACCGGCTGTCGTCGATTTCGGTAGGGTCTTCGTGCTCGGCGATGGCGTCGGTGATCTTCGCCAGCAGGCGTTCGGCGTCGTCGATCCCGAGCGGTGCGAGGTCTTCACGCTTCACGTGCAGCGGAGTCTGACCCTTGCGCCAGCTGTACTTCGTGCCGTCGGCGTCTTCGACGAGAGCGACGCAGTAGCCATTCGACCGCACACGTGCGTCGTCGAAGTGGCCAACGGTCGTGTAGGGAAGCGGGGCTGGATTGCGGAATAGATAGACGCGTTCGCCGTTCGGATGCTCGCGCACGAGCACCTTCTGTTCGCCGACGAACGCCGACACGACTTCTTCCACGTCGGCGAGCGCGTCGGCGTTGGCGATGTTGAGCACCAGCGCGGCCAGCAGCGTCTTGTCCGCGTTCTGCACATAGGAGTCGTCGCTAACGGCCGGGCGGCACGCCGCGAGGATCGCCGGCAGGTGCAGATCGTCACTCAGGCCCGGCTTCACCTGAGTCACAGCCCACGGGCCAACGGGGCCGGTCATCCGGTGCGGGATGGGAGCCGGCGCGTATCCGTTGGCCAGCAGCTGTTCGGCATTCTCGCCGAAGGTTGTTAGGGCCTTCTTCATGGCGTCAGTTCACGAGATAGAGAATTTCGAGGGCGACGCGACGCACTTCGCTGAAGTCCATCGGGGCCACTTCTTCGTCGGCCTTGCGCGCTTCGTCGATCATTCGCTGAAGCCGCTTGGCCTTCTCTTCGAGTTTGAAGAGATTCACCAGCTTTTCGTTTTCCGGCATGGTCGTTGATCCTGTAGCTTGTGGAAGCTGAGGCCCCGCCCGGCGCATCTCGAAACTGACTCCGGGCGGGGCTCTCGGGACTGCGGAAATGCGATAACCGCAGCGATGTCGTGGCGCCGATTCCCGTCAGAGGAATCAACGGACACGTCACCAACGTACCGCCGGTTCATCGTCGAAGCGACGTACAAACTAGGTACTAAGTTGGGACTGACTTCAGAAGCGAGAGGGCAGCAGGTAGCTGGAACCACTCGACGCTGCCACGCGCGCGGAGTCATCGGCCGTCAGACGGGCTAGGAAGTCGTCGCTGATGTTCAGCGGCAATTGACGCGGCGCGAACGCGATCACCACAGCGTCGGCGAGGTTCGGGCTGCGTTCGCCTTCGCCCACCTTGTCGATCTGCAGCTTCCCGGTGCCGCTTTCGCTCACGGTCGCTTGCGAGAGTTCAGCCACCAGTCGCGACAGCTCGGGAATCTTCGCATCGATGCTGATGATCATTTCCGGGTCGTAGGGTTCGCCGCGCGATGCCTTCCACGACTCGTTGAAGCGGAAGCGCAGATGCCACCACGCCTGCGCCTTGCGGTTCAGGTAGTAGTCGGCGTTCGTGCGCTGCGTGCGCGGCACGATGTCGTCGGGGAACATAGGCGAAGAGCTGCCCCGGTACTCAGTGACCGCGATCTTCCCGCCGCGTCGTGACTCGTTGAGCACGCGAGCGTCGCCACGCACGCCAGCGCCTAAGCCGTCCGCGTCGAAGTCGAACGCCGTCAGTCTGTTCTCGTCGCAGATGCGGAACGCCCGCGCCGTGGTGCCGAAGATGTCCGAGTTCGCCCCGCTCCAGCTCTCCACGTGAGACAGGAGCACGCCGTGACGGATCGCGAACGCGTTCTTGTCCTGGCCACGGTCGGCAATGTCGAGCCCAGCGAATCGCCCGCCGGTGACCTTCAGCCCTAACTTCTCGTGCAGCCCGACGGCCGCCTGCACCCACGCGCCCGGGATCACGACGCCTTCGACAGCCGCCGCGAAATTGCAGTCAATTTCCTGCGCGAGAATCACCGGGTCGAGCTGCGACACCTTCGCTGCGTACCACGCTTCATCCTTGCGCGGATCGTCGCGCCACGTGATATCAAAGCGCGGGATGTCGGGGTTGTGGGCGCGTTCGTAGAAACTGTTCGCGATGCCGTTCACCGAAGACATATCAATGCGGCAATCGGTGGTCGCGGCCAGCGCGGCGTCGATCATCTTCGGCCGCTCGAAGTGGGCGGACTCGTCAACGATGTACAGCGACTTACGGCCACCGCGTCCCGCCTGATCACCAGCTTCGCCGGTAATACTCGAGCCGGTGTCGGGAAACGTGATGCGCATGTAGTTAGAATTGCGATCGACGTTGTAACCCGCCCCGAACTCGGGCGGCAGGTGCTTCAGGAATTCGCGGACCTTGTAGAACAGCGTATCCGGGTTGCCCGACTGGTCAAGCTTCGCCTCGGTGGCGCTCGCGAGACCCGCCGCAAAGTTGCGATTGAACACCGCGAGGCCCACGAGCACGGCGCACGCCACCCACGAGGCGCCCACGTCGCGCGACTTCACCACGGTGCCCGGGTCACCTCCACGCCAGCGGGCCAGCATCCAATCGACCATTTCCCGCTGTTTCGGCCACAGCACGAAGGGCACGAGCGCGTGCTGGTTCTTCGCGATCAGGCGCGGATCAACGGTCATGCCCCAGTCGCTAACAAAGTCGGCGATGTTGTGCGCGTAGTGAACGCGCAGCGCTTCGACGCGGATCGGGTCGGCGCGCATCCATGCAAGGCGTCGTTCGCGTTCGCGGGTGGCTGCCGGCTCGGCGAGATACGCCAGCGCAGCGTCGCGATCTTCGCGCCCGGCAGCACCCAGCAGCGCGGCGCGTTCGTCGCGTGACGTAGCGGCCTGCAGAGCGCGAGCGAGTTCGACGGCAGGGGAAGGGGCATTCATGGCTGCGTAGGTCGCGGCAGCAAGCGCGTGGATGTCGTTCATGCGGGCAGGGGCTTCAGTCGGTCGAGGAATTCCAGAGCCTGTTCGGGCGTGAGGTCTTTCAGCGAGGGCACGTTGGCGTTGACGTTGAAGTTCAGCGCGCGATCGACGTGCATCCCGCGCAGCCGGTGCAGCTCGACGCGCATCGCGAACTGGTCGTAGGTGTGCAGGCGCTTCAGCGAGCCGTCGGGGTGCAGCTCGACGCCGCGCATCAGGCGCTGGGCAGCGGGCGAGACCGCGTCGCTACTCTGCAGGCGGACCTTGTTCAGGCCGATGCCGTGGCACGCGGGGCAATCGGGCGACGGGTCGGCGTGGAAGCTGTACCCAAAGCCGCCTTCGCACGAGGGCAGGGGCTTCTGCATGGTGGCGGGCAGGCCGGCGTTCTCCCGCACGATGGCGTCGCACGCGTCGGCGAACTCGTCAGCGTCGGTCCACTGGTGCTTGTGGCCCTGACCATGGCAGCGACGGCACGCGCCTACCCACACGCACAGCAGCTCGTTGGGATTGGCGTCTACGACCGCTTCCAGCTCGGCGACCAGCGACTGCGAGTCACGCAACGATCGGGCGCCAGCGGCTTCCTGAAGCGATCTGATGCGGGCCGCGACGGCAGGGTTGTGCAGCAGGCGGCTGGCGTTCACTCGGATGGTGGCGCGTGAGCTGTTCTCGCAGCCGTAGGCCGCCCTGTACGAATCCATTGCGTGCCCAGTGGCCGCGTAGATGCGCGCGAAGTTCTGTTGGCGCACGGTCAGGCCGTCGGTCTTGGCTAACATCTGATTGGTTGGCGGAAGGTCGTTCATTTTCGTGTCGTCTCGAATCAATCGGTTACGCATCGCTACACCGTGCAACGCTGCGTCATGTAGTCATGGTGTAGGCACTAACTACCGTACCATTCTTGGACAGCGCGGGTCGGTGCCAAGTTTTCCGGCGCCCTCTCGCTCTCGGGCGGCGCACGTGCGTTTTCTCCACGTGCCTACACCCATCACCGCGCGCATCGTCACAGCTGGTCCGCGATGGTCCGCGACCCACCGCACTGCATCTCTCACT
>DATJTW010000118.1:0-36598 GCA_035502995.1 Steroidobacteraceae bacterium
CGGCACCAAACGCCAGTTTGGGGCCAATCCCCAAGGTGGTGACCACCGGTCGCAGTGGTCGCTTTGTCAGATGTAACTGGAGCAATTGAAAATGAAAGTCTCATTCGAACTCGCCGCCGAGTTCCGCGATGGTCAGGGCAAAGGTGCGAGCCGCCGCCTGCGCCACGCGGGCAAGGTTCCGGCAATCCTGTACGGGGGCAAAAACGAGCCCCGTTCCATCTCTCTCGATCACCAGAAGCTGATGACGCTGGTGGACAACGAGAAGTTCTACTCGTCGATCATCAACCTGGTCGTCGGTGACAAGAAGCAGGCCGCGATCGTCAAGGACATGCAGATGCACCCGGCGCGCAACGCCATCGTGCACGTCGACCTGCAGCGTGTCGTGGAGACGGAGAAGATCCGCATCCACATCCCGATCCACTTCAAGGGCGAAGCCGCTTCGCCGGGCGTCAAGACGCAGGGTGGCGTGGTCTCGCACCGCATCGCCGACGTCGAGATCTCCTGCTTGCCGAAGGATCTGCCGGAGTTCATCGAGCTCGACCTCTCCAAGATGGAGATGAACGAGTCGAAGCACCTGTCGGACCTGCCGCTGCCGGAAGGCGTTACGATTCCGGCCATCGCCAAGGGCGACGCCGTGGTCGTCACCGTTCATCCGCCGCGCGCGGAAGAGCCGGAGCCGACCGCCGAGGCCGCAGCCGCGGCGCCGGCGGAAGGCGCTGCTGCCGCTCCGGCGGCAGGCGATGCCGCGAAGGCCGGCGACGCGAAGGGTGCCGCTCCGGCAGCCGACGCGAAGGCCGCGCCTGCCAAGAAGGAAGGCGGCAAGAAGTAACGGTAGTTTGGTGCGGGCGGGCGTTGGTCCGCCCGCACCTTTCCTATCGCTACTGCGAGGGCGCCGCTTCACACGAGGCGGCGTTTTCGTTTTCGCAATGGCCGGCACTCCTCTCAAACTCATCGTCGGGCTCGGCAATCCGGGTGCCGAGTACGCGCGCACGCGCCACAACGCGGGCTTCTGGTTCGTGGACGAGATCGCGCGCCGCTTCGGCGGCAGCTTCCGCCACGAGGGCAAACACCAGGGCGAACTGGCGCGCGTGCGCATCGGGGGAGAGGAGATCTGGCTGCTGAAGCCGATGACGTTCATGAACCGCAGCGGCGGTCCCGTCTCGAGCGTTCTCAATTTCTACAAGGTCGGCGCGCGCGACATGCTCGTGGCGCACGACGAGATCGATCTGCCCAGCGGCACCGTGCGTCTCAAGGACGCCGGCGGCCACGGCGGTCACAACGGCCTGCGCGACATCATCGCCGCGCAGGGCGATGCTTTCTGGCGCCTGCGCATCGGCGTGGGTCACCCCGGTTCCGCGAAGGAAGTCGTGGACTTCGTGCTGACGCACGCCGGCAAGGACGAACAAAGGGCCATCGACGAGACGATTCTCGACGGCGCCGACGCAATCGAGGAGATGCTGCGCAACGGCGCGCAGATCGCCATGAACAAACTACACGCCCGCGCCAGACCGGCGGCGGCGAAGGACTAGCAAGATGGGTATCAAGTGCGGCATCGTCGGTCTCCCGAACGTCGGCAAGTCGACGTTGTTCAACGCGCTGACGCGCGCCGGCATCGCCGCCGAGAACTATCCGTTCTGCACGATCGACCCGAACGTCGGCATCGTGCCGGTGCCGGATCCGCGGCTGGCGGCGCTCGCGGCGATCGTCACGCCCGAGAAGCTGGTGCCGACCACGGTCGAGTTCGTCGACATCGCGGGCCTGGTCGCCGGTGCATCGCAGGGCGAAGGACTCGGCAACAAGTTCCTGTCCCACATCCGCGAGACGGACGCGATCTCGCACGTCGTGCGCTGCTTCGAGGACACCGACATCATCCACGTCTCGGGCAAGGTGAACCCGATCTCGGACATCGAGATCATCGACACCGAGCTCTGTCTCGCCGATCTGCAGTCGGTCGAGAAGGCCGCCGACCGCTACGCCAAGCAGGCGAAGGGCGGTGACAAGGACGCGGCACGCAAGAAGGAGCTCTTCGAGCGCATGCGCAAGCACCTCGACGAGGGCAAGCCGGTGCGCGGCATGGGCCTGAGCAAGGAAGAGAAGGCCGACGCGCACGAGCTGCACCTGCTGACGCTGAAGCCCGTGATGTACGTGGCGAACGTGAAGGAAGACGGGTTCACCAACAACCCGCACCTCGACGCGGTGACGGCGCGCGCGAAGGGCGAGGGCGCCGTCGTCGTCGCGGTGTGCGCGGCGATCGAGGCGGAAATTTCGCAGCTCGAGGACGCGGATCGCGAAGAGTTCCTCAAGGACCTCGGCCTGACCGAGCCCGGCCTCAACCGCGTGATCCGCGCCGGTTATGAACTGCTGGGCCTGCAGACCTACTTCACGGCCGGCGAGAAGGAAGTCCGCGCCTGGACGGTGAAGGCCGGCGCCACCGCGCCGCAGGCCGCGGGCGTGATCCACACCGATTTCGAGCGCGGCTTCATCCGCGCCGAAGTGATCGCGTACGACGACTACATCCGCCTCAAGGGCGAGGCCGGCGCGAAGGATGCCGGCAAGCTGCGGCTCGAAGGCAAGGAGTACATCGTCAAGGAAGGCGACGTGATGCACTTCCGCTTCAACGTGTAATGGGGACAGTCCCCGTTTGTTAGCAAAAGGGGACAGTCATGCTCGCGCGCGTCCGTAGAGGGCTGAAGCTCGCTGCCGGGGCGCTCGCGCTGGTCCTCGTCACGATCTTCGCCGTGCGCGCCTTCGACGCCTGGCGCGCGCCGCCGCTCAAGCTCTGGCACACCGTCGTGCCGCGCGAGCTCGTCGCCGACGAAATCGACGCCGCCAGTTGGGACGACTGGATGAAAGCCGAGTCGCGCGCGATGAACGACGTGCTGACGCGCGTCACCGACAAACTACCCGCCGGGGACCGGGTCGCCGCGAACCGCTTCTTCGCGAAGAGCCCGATGAATCCCGCGCGGCTCGCCACCGACTGGAACCGCTCGCAGGTCCTCGTGCCGGAAGGCACGCCGCGCGGCGCCGCCGTCCTGCTGCACGGCCTCACCGATTCCCCGTACAGCCTGCGCCATCTCGCCGCGTTCTACCGCGACCGCGGCTTCGTCGCCGTGACGATCCGGATGCCGGGCCACGGCACCGTGCCGGGTGGTTTGACGCAAGTCGACTGGCGCGACTGGATGGCCGCGACGCGCCTCGCCGTGCGCCACGCGCGCGAGCTCGCCGGCCCGGGCACGCCGCTGCACGTCGTCGGTTACTCGAACGGCGGCGCGCTCGCGATGAAATACGCGCTCGACACCCTCGCGGACAAGCGGCTCGAACGCCCGAAGCAGATCGTGCTGATCTCGCCGATGATCGGCATCACGAGTTTCGCGCGCTTCGCGGGCGTGCTCGGCTGGCCCGCGGTGTTTCCGCCGTTCGCGAAGGCGGCGTGGCTCGACGTGCTGCCCGAGTACAACCCGATCAAGTACAACTCGTTCCCGGTGAACGGGGCGCGGCAGTCATCGCAGCTCGTGCGCAGCCTCGATGCCGAGCTCGCGCGCTACGTCGGGCACGCCGATCTCGTCGACCTGCCGCCCGTGCTCACGTTCCAGTCCGCGCTCGATTCGACGGTGTCGGTCAGCGCGGTGTTCGACGGCCTGTACGCGCGGCTGCCCGCCGTCGACAAGCCCAACGCCGTCGTGCTCTTCGACTACAACCGGAACGCAGCGGCCGCGGCGTTGATCGACCCGGCGCAGGCGGCGATCGAGGCCGCCGCGCTGGCATGGGAGCCGCGACCCTACGCGCGTACGGTCGTCATGAACGGCGAGCAGACGTCGCGCGTCGAGGCGGTGGATTTGCCGCACTGGACGATGCACGGGGGCGGGCGCCCGCTGGCGCAGGAATATCCCGCGCAGTTCTACTCGCTGTCGCACGTCGCGCTGCCGTTCCCGATGAACGATCCGCTGTACGGCGTCGAGCCGGCATCCGACGAGATGGGTGTGCACCTGGGGACGGTCGCGGTGCGCGGCGAACGCGGCGGGCTCGTGGTGACCACCGACACGTTGATGCGCGCGAGCTGCAATCCGTTCTTCGACTATCTGCTGTCGCGAATCGATGCGACGTTGCCGCAGAATGCGATCAACCCGCGGTGACTGTCCCCTTTTGCCAGGAAACGGAGACTGTCCCCATTACTGCTTCGCGACCTTCAGCAGCATCTCGGCTTCGTAATCCGCCAGCGGCACGTTGAGGCCGCCCTTCTTGCCGGGCATCTGGATCAGCGGCGCGGTCATCGTGTCTTCGCCGATGCGCAGCAGCTTCGCCATCTCCGGCGCTTCCACCGGCTTCGCGATGTAGAAGCCCTGCGCCAGCGTGCACCCATGCGTCGCGAGGAACTCCAGCTGCTCCTTCGTCTCGACGCCTTCCGCGACGATCTTCAGGCCGAGCTGCCGGCCCATCGCGATGATGGCTGCGCAGATCGCGGCATCGTTCGAATCACGGCCGAGGTCGGCGACGAACGACCGGTCGATCTTCAGCGCCTCGATCGGGAAGTGCTTCAGATAGGCCAGCGACGAATACCCCGTGCCGAAGTCGTCGATCGCCACGTGCACGCCGAGCTCGCGCACCGCGCGCACCGCCAGCGCCGCCGCCGTTTCGTCGACCATCAACAGGCTTTCGGTGATCTCGAGCTCGAGGCACGCGCCCGGCAGCCCGGCCTCGTCGAGATGCGCGAACACCCAGTCCGGGAAACCCGGCGCCTCGAACTGCGCGCCCGACACGTTCACCGCGACGCGCAGGTCGCGGCAGCCCGCCTGCCACCACTGCGAGATCTGCTTCAGCGCCTGGCGCATCACGAGATCGGACAGCGGCACGATCAATCCGGATTGCTCGGCCACCGGGATGAACTCGTCCGGCGGCACGATGCCGCGCGTCGGGTGGCGCCAGCGCACCAGCGCCTCGATGCTGGCGATGCGTCCCGAGCTGACTTCGATCTGCGGTTGATAGGCCAGGAACAACTCGTTCTGCTCCAGCGCGCGACGCAGCTCCGTCTCGAGCTCGAGCCGCGCGACCGACTTGGCGCGCATGTGCTCGCTGTAGATGACGCCCTTGTTGCCGCCACCGGTCTTCGCTTCGTGCATCGCGAGGCCCGCGGTTCTCAGCAATTCGTCCGCGAAGCTGCCGTGGTCGGGGAAGATCGCGATGCCGATCGTGCACGTGACGAAGAAGTCGCGATGCCGGATCAGGTAGGGCGAGGCGAACGCCGCCGTGATGTTGTTGATCGCGTGCTGCACGTCGGCGTCGGATTCGAGATGGCGGATCGCCACCGCGAACTCGTCGCCCGTCAACCGCGCCAGCGGCATCGTCACCGCGCCATCGCGCTCGAGCTTGAGGAACGTGCCGAGGCGCGACGCCACGGCCTGCAGCAGCGCGTCGCCCGCGCCGTGACCGATGCTGTCGTTGATGCGCTTGAAGTTGTCGAGGTTCACGCGCACGACGGCGAACCGTTCGCCCGTCGTCGACGCTTCGCGCCGCGCTTCCTCCAGCAACTGCAGCAGATACTGCCGGTTCGGCAGCTGCGTCAGCGGATCGAAGAACGCCAGCTCGCGGATGCGGTTGTTGGCACGGTGCCGCTCGGTGACGTCGCGCAGGACCAGCAGCAGGCGGCCGCGGTCGTAGGGGACGATGCGCGTCTCGAAGCGGCGCTCGACGCCGTCGCGCACGCATTCGAATTCCACTTCCGTACGCACGTTGCGCACGCGGCAGTCGTCCAGCGCGTTCGTGATCGCGCGCGCCGCATCGCCGGACACGAGGTCGGTGATCTGCTGCTGGCTGCTGGTGCCGCCGGTGAGGAACGGGTGGTTGTCGGTGTAACCGAGGCGGTCGACGATGCGGCCGTGCGCGTCGACGACCAGCAGGAGGTCGGGCAGGGCGTCGAGCATCGCGCGCTGGCGGCTCTCGCTTTCTTCCAGCTCCTGCACGAGTCGTCCGCCGCGCACGAGGTACTGCACGCGGTGGCCCAGCAGGTTCCAGTTTATCGGCTTCGCGAGGAAGTCCGTCGCGCCGGCCTGGTAGGACTGGTTGATCGAGGCGACGTCGTCGCGACCCGTCACCATCATGATGGGTAGATGGGCGCCGCCCGGGCGCGCGCGGATCGCCTTGCAGGCTTCGTAGCCGTTCATCGACGGCATCTCGACGTCCATCAGCACGGCCTGGCATTCGCCGGCTTCGACCGCGGCCACCGCGGCGAGACCGTCCGCGGCCTCCGAGATGATGAAGCCGCCACGCTCCAGCGCGCGACGCATCAACAGGCGCGAGCCCGTGTCGTCGTCGACGATTAGAACGTGAATCGGTGGGCCGCTCGAGTTGGGCATCTCAGGCGACCTTCGGCGAAGCGTCCAGCGCTTCGAGCTCGGAGAGGGCGACGGTGCGTTGCGCGCGCAGCTTGGTGATCGAGCCGGCGAGATCCTTGATGTCCCCGCTGCGCGCGGAATGCTCGATCTGGCGCGCGATGGCGGCGACGTTGGTCGCGCCGAGGTTAGCGCTCGAGCTCTTCAGCGTGTGCGCGGCGCGCGCGATGGCGTCCGCGTCGCTCGTCTTGAGACCGTTGTCGATGTCGGCGAGCAGCTGCGAGCTGTCGTCGCGGTACAGCGCGATCAGGCGCTGCAGCAGGCGGTCCTGGCCGTCCGGATCGAGCTGGCGCACGGCCTCGATGGCCGAGTGGTCCAGCGTCACCTTGTTGGCGGCGGAGCGCGAGACCTTGCTGGGCAGCAGGATGTTGCGCAGCTGCGCCAACGTGAAGGGCTTAGCGAGATAGTCGTTCATGCCCGCCGCGAGGCAAGCCTCGCGGTCGCCGGCCAGCGCGTTCGCCGTCAGCGCGACGACGCGCACCGGCTCCAGCTTCTTCGCGACCTCGCGCTCGCGCAGCTTGCGCGTCGCGATGAAGCCGTCCATCACCGGCATCTGGCAGTCCATCAGCACGACGTCGAATTCCTGCTTGTCCAGCGCGTCGAGCGCTTCGACGCCGTTGCCCGCGTGCATCGCGTCGCAGCCGAGACGTTGCAGCATCTCGAGTGCCAGCGTGCGGTTGACCATGTTGTCTTCGACGAGCAGTACCGACAGGTGGTCGAGCACGGGTTCGTTCTCCGGGGCGAGCATGGCGGGGGCCGAGCTGACTTCGTGGAAGGGGACCGCCTGCAGCGCTTCGTGCAATGCGCGGCGGAGCATGCTCTGGCGCACCGGCTTCGCGAGGCGGCGCATCGGCGCGAGCTGCGTGGCGAGGCTGGATTCGAGATCGTCGGCCACCGAGCTGACCATGATCGCCGGGATCGATTTCCAGCGCGGGTCGCGGCGCACGCCCAGCAACCAGTCCACGCCGTTCTGCTCCGGCATGTGCCAGTCGAGCACGATGATCTCCGGCAGCTGCGCGGCCGCCGTCATCGCGTTGAGATGGGTCTGCGCTTCGAGCGCGCTCGAGGCCGTCGCCACGTTGAAGCCCCAGGCTTCGAGCTGCGACGCGAGGATCTCGACGTTGATCGCGCTGTCGTCGACGACCAGCACGCGCGTGCCCGGCGAGAGCAGCAGGCCCTGCGAGGAGTCCGAGGTGATCGCCGGCGCGGCCGGCAGCGTGATCGCCAGCGAGAACGTGGAGCCCACGCCCGGCTGGCTGACAACGGTGATGTCGCCGCCCATGAGCGTGGCCAGCTGGCGCGAGATCGCAAGGCCGAGGCCGGTACCACCGAAGCGGCGCGTGGTCGAGCCGTCTTCCTGGACGAACGCGTCGAAAATCGCGGCTTGATTCTCCGGCAGGATGCCCGTGCCCGTGTCGACGACGTCGATGATCAGCGAGACGTGGGTCTCCGACGGATTCACGCCGCGCGCGCGGATCAGCACGTGACCGCTGGCCGTGAACTTCAGCGCGTTGGACACCAGGTTCATCAGGATCTGGCGGATGCGCAGCTCGTCGCCCTTCGCCCAGCGGTGCAGGTAGGGATCGATGTCGAGCAGCAGCTCGATGCCCTTCTGGTGCGCGCGCTGCGCGAAGAGATCGATGACTTCCTCGACCACCTGGCGGATGTCGAGGTCCTGCGTCTCGAGGCGCAGCTTGCCGGCCTCGATCTTCGAGAAGTCGAGGATGTCGTTGATGATCGCCAGCAGCGCGTCGGCCGAGCTCTGGATCGTCGCGGCGAAACGGCGCTGGCGCGGATCGAGTTTCGAATCGAGCAGCAGCTCCGTCATGCCGAGCACGCCGTTCATCGGCGTGCGGATCTCGTGCGACATGCGCGCGAGGAATTCGGACTTGGCGCGCGAGGCGGCTTCGGCCGTGCGGCAGGCTTCCACCGAATCGTTCATCGCCTGGCGCAGCGTTCGGTTCGCCTCGGCGAGGCTCTTCGTGCGCTCGGCGACTTCCGCCTCGAGTTTCTCCTGCTGCTTCGCCAGCTCCTGCTCGCGGTTCTCGACCTTGTCGAGCATGCCGTTGAAGCCGCGCATCAGGTGGCCGATCTCGTCGTCGCTCGTGACCTGCGCGCGCCTGCTGTAGTCGCCGTGTTCGGCCGCGCTCATCGTCTCGACGAGGTTCATCAGCGGCGAGGCGATCTGCCGCTGCACGCGGTGAGCAAGTAGATAGGCAAAGGCGAGCGCGACGACGGACGTCGCGAGCATCACCGACAGCTGGTACAGCAGCGATTCCTTCAGCTCGAGCAGGCTCGCGCGCACGTACATGTGGCCGATGACCTTGCCGTCGTCCTTGATCGGGTAGACGAGGTGCAGGGCGGTGAGGCCGTCGAAGAGATGCTGGTGCTCGTCGCTCTTGATCGCCTGCGCCTGCCAGGCCTGGATCGGATTCTGCTGCGAGCCCGGGCCGGCCATCAGCATCGTCTTGCTGCTGGCGTAGTGCATCAGCACGCGCTGGTTCGTGTCCATCAGCAGCGCTTCTTCGACGTTCGGCTCGACGCGCAGCGCGCTGACCAGCTGCGACGCCTGCTCGAAGCTGCCGCTCTCGATCGCCGGGGCGCTGCGGCCCGCGACGATGCGCGCGACGGAGTTCAGGTGGTCGTAGGCTTCACGATGTTCGTAGTAATAACTGGACACCGACTGCGTGATCGCGACGATCAGCAGCGCCATCGAAGCCGTGAGCGCGCTGGCGGCGATCAGCTTCGTGCGTAGCGGCAGGTGTGCCAGTTGCAGCCGTTTCATGAAGGCAATTCAGTCCACAGCGCCCGACCGAGAGCGCTCCAGTGCTTCGTATCGGCTTGTTTCCGGTAACACTTGATCAGGGGCCCGGGAACTGAGAGGTGGGTCCCAGCGTTAAAAGTCGCGGCCCCGCCCGATTGACACAGATCAAGCCGCCGAACGAGGCACCCGGGAGGTAAGCCCTTGTTTTGCCGGGGATTGCCTTGACAGGCAGGGGCGAGGCCTAGAGAATCGCGGCCCCTTCGGTCTGGCGCTCGTCCGGGCCGATGCGGTCGAAAGACCGGGCGTGGAAAGGTAGCTCAGCTGGTTAGAGCACGGCACTCATAATGCCGGGGTCGAGGGTTCGATTCCCTCCCTTTCCACCATTTTCTTCAAGCGGTTGTGCGCGCGCGGAGCCGAGCGCAACAAAACGATTGCGGGACTCTTGCGGGACGCGGTCTGGCACACCTTGTTGGCTGCGTCGATCAGGTTCCTAATCTCAGCTGCCGAATAGTGCGTCGTGATTCGCGCGGACTTGTGGCCCAGCAAATCTTGCCGATCCTCGAAGCTCACGCCTGCGGCTCTCAGTCGCCGTCCGAAGGTGTGCTTGAGGTCGTGTACCCGGATGAACCGGAAGCCCTGAGGGCAGGGCACTCCAATCGTCTCCGCATATCGTTTCGCGTTTGTGGCGAATCTCAAAGCGTGACTTGCAGAGATTATTAACGCTAAACATAGACTCACAATTCGAACAGGAGATCAGGGAGGGGTAAACGTGCGTTTGACGCAGCTACGAATCAGCAATTTTCAATCCTTCGGCGAGGAAGGATCGTCGATTGACCTGTCGTCAATGACCTACATTCTCGGGCCGAATGGAGCGGGCAAGACGGCCGTGCTCCAGGCGCTCGCGAGAATGTTTTCGAGCGACTTCTCTCTGCGCCACATCCGCAAAAGCGACTTTCACGTGCCAGCCGAGGTTTCGGATCCAGCCCCGGAACAAACCCTCTGGATCGAAGCGCAGTTCGAATTTCCCGAACTGAAAAAGGTAAAGGGGAAATACCCGACGATACCCGGTCACTTCGCACACATGCGGCTGGAGTCCGCGGACGGCGTTCCCCGCATCCGATTCCGTCTGGTCTCTACGCTCGATGCTGATGGAGAGATCGAGGAAACTCTGAACTACGTCATACAGGCTGATGAGGACGGCGAGCCGAAGAAGATGTCGCTCGTTCCCAAGCTCGACAGAAATTCTGTCCAGATTCACTACCTGCCGGCTCGTCGGGATCCGACGGACCATATCTCCTACTCGGCGAACGCGATGCTCGGACGCGTGCTCCGCGCTGCCAACTGGCAGAAGGAGCGCGAGGAAATAACAGGCCTGACGCAGTCCATTAGTGAATCCCTTTCCGGAAACGCCTCGGTGAAAGGGATAGGCGATCAGCTCGCATCGCACTGGGGCCGCCTTCACAAGGGAAATTACTTCTCGGATCCGCATGTATCCTTCGGCCAGAACGAAATTGAGAGCCTTCTTCGCCATCTGACTCTTGGTTTCGCTCCGGCTCACGAGGCTCCATCCGTCGACTTCTCGAAACTCAGCGACGGGCAACAGTCGCTTCTTTACCTGTCGCTGGTTCTCTCTGTGCAGGCAATCGGTCGCAAGGTGCTCGACGGGAGCCTGAAGTGCTTCGACGTGGAAAAGCTGAAACCTGCCGTGTTCACCATGGTGGCGATGGAGGAACCGGAAAACAGTCTCTCGCCGCATTACCTCGGCCGCGTGATCCGATCACTGACAGAATTTGCGGGCCACAGCGACGCGCAGGCTATCGTTGCGACTCATTCTCCATCCCTTATGCGGCGTGTGCCGCCGGAAAGCGTTCGTTATCTGCGGCTGACCGAAGCTCGTACAACGACAGTCTCGGCGATCGTCCTGCCGCCAGAATCCGAAGATGCGCACAAATTTGTACGGGAAGCCGTGCAGGCCTTTCCGGAACTTTATTTTTCGAGACTCGTCATCCTCGGCGAAGGTGATAGCGAAGAGGTCGTCCTGCCACGGCTGCTCCAGGCCCGCGGTCTCGCGCAGGACGACAGTTCGATTTCAGTCGTGCCTCTCGGCGGAAGACACGTCAATCACTTCTGGAGATTGCTCCACGGTCTCGGCGTGCCGTTCGTAACTCTGCTCGACCTCGATCTTGCCCGTCATCGGGGTGGCTGGGGCCGCGTGAAGTACGCCATCACGCAGCTCCTGAAGTTTCCGACAATCCAGAGCGATCTTGGGGAGAATCACGTCACCGCCCTCCCGAAATGGGATGGCGCCGAAACCCTATTGACCTCCGAGAACGGAAAAAAATGGATCAAGTTTCTCGAAAGCGCCGGGGTTTTCTTTTCATCGCCGCTCGATCTGGATTTCGTCATGATCCAGAAATATCCGAACGCGTATGGAGTCGAGGACAACGAACTCGAAGAGCCGGACGAGGACATGCTCGTCGCCGTTCTCGGAAAGAAGCACGGCGATGCGAGTCAGTATTCAGACAGCAGACGCAGCTCGTTCTCCGCGTACCATCGGCGCTTCAAGCTCGGGAGTAAGCCGGCGGCACACCTGGCGGCAATGGCGGAGCTCGACGATGCCGAAATCGACGCCTCAATGCCAAAAGCGATTGGCCGGATGCTGGATCAAGTTAAAGAGAAAATTGCCGGGCTCCCGGAATGATCAAGGCGGAGTCATGGCGACCGGCAGACGGTCTCGTGCTGGAGCCAAACGCGCTCGCCGCAGCAACGGAAATGACACGCAGTCTCGCGCTGACTGCGGGTCCGGGCGCCGGAAAATCCGAGATGCTCGCGCAGCGGGCCGATTTTCTCCTTCGCACTGGCGCGTGTTACTACCCCCAGCGAATTCTCGCGATTTCATTCAAGGTCGATGCCGCAAAGAACTTGCGGGACCGCGTCCGTAAAAGGTGCGGTCCGCCGCTCGCTGCGCGCTTCGACAGCTATACATTCCATGGTTTTGCGAAGCGGATCATCGACCGCTTCAGGCCGGTCCTGGTCGGCCAGAACGCCCTGAATTCCGACTACACAGTCGGCGATGTGCGCTATCAGCATAGCCAGATTACCTTCCAGGACATGGTGCCGCTGGCGCTGGAGATATTAGAAAAGAGCGACGTCGCCCGAAACGCGGTCAGACAGACTTACAGCCACGTTTTTCTTGACGAGTTCCAGGATTGTACAGGCGCGCAATACCAACTTGTGCGGGCAGCCTTCCATGGAACTGGCATTCAACTCACCGCAGTCGGGGACACGAAACAGAGAATCATGGGTTGGGCCGGCGCCCTTGAGGGAATATTTACGTACTTCGCAAGCGACTTCAGCGCCCAGTCTCTTAACCTCTATCAGAATTATCGGTCGCAGCCACGCATTAGGCGCGTACAGAATGCGATGGTTAAAGTCATGGATCCGGCTGCCTCCGTTCCGGCTGCCCAGATTGCCGGCGAGGACGGAGACGTGGAGGTGCTTGCCTATCCCGATTGCCAGGCCGAGGCCGAAGACATTGCCGGAAAGATCGAGGCCGCCATCCTCGTTTGCGGCGTTCAGCCATCTGAAATCGCCATTCTGGTTTCCAAGCAGCCAGAACTCTACACGCAGAAGATCATGGCGGAACTGGACAAGCGCGGTATCCCGTTTCGGAACGAGCAACAGCTCCAGGATTTGAGCGCAGAGCCGGCAGCCCGCCTCATTGTCGATCTGCTCGCCGTCGTCTACGGAGAAAGTGAGCCTGACGCCTATGCGCGATTGATGGGCGTACTCATGGCAACTGATTTTAGCGACGACGATACAGACGAGGGACGCGCGCGGTGGTACAGGCTGATCGACGACCTTCGAAAGAAGGGTCACGAAAGCGCGGCTTCGGGCGTCACGGCTGAAACACTCAAGCAGACGGCGATCACGTTTCTCAAGGTCCTCGGAGTCGAGGCTTTGATGGGATTGTCAGCTGATTATGAATCAGAGAGTCGACTGAAAGAGGTGGTCCAGCAGACATTCGAGCGGATAGCGGAGCTGATGGGCACGAGCCCGGACCACCGGAAGGCCTTGGCGCGCTTCGGGGAAGACGGCGCAGTGCGCATCATGACGATACACAAGAGCAAAGGACTCGAGTTCGATACCGTCGCTATCTTCGGCGTTGAGAACGAGACGTTCTGGGGCAAGCCGGATGACGAGCGTGCGGCATTCTTTGTTGGAATATCGCGCGCGAAGTGTCGCCTCTGGCTCACCCACGTGTCGCGACGCGCCCGGCCTTCCGGGAAAGTGAAGTACTGGAATGAAGCGCGGACGCTGCAAAAGGAGTTCATCGGATACGCCCTTGGCGCTCTGAAGTAGGGCGATACCGGGCCGCGAGGCATGGTGTCCTCGGGCCTCTCAATCGGTCGATATCGACGCGTCTGCGTTTAGCCGCGCTTCGCCTTCGGGCCAGCGAGATATTCATCGTCGGTGACCTTGTCGAGCCAATCGACGTTCTTGCCGTCAAGAGTCTCCTGAACGGCGGCCCGACTCGTTCGGGAAGAGCCGGTCCATATCGCGAGATGACCTCAACCGGGAGCGCTAGGCGCGGCGCATGGCCCTGCCTCAGACCGGTTTGCGATTGTTAGGTAAAACTTCGCACGATATCTATAAGTCCTCATTATTCAATGGCTCAGGGCGTCCCTCTGCGCTATAACTACGCGTTCCTTCAAGCACTAACCAGTCAACACGACAACCCACGTACGAGCGGACGGATGGACCAGACCCAACTCACAAGCCTGTTCAGCGCCCGGCCCCAGAATTTCGGCTGGTTCCTCGGCGCGGGGAGTTCGGTGTCTGCGGGACTTCCCACAGCTACCGACATCATCTGGGATATGAAGCGGCGGTACTACTGCCGCGAAGAGAACCAGGACATCTCGCGTCAGGACATGCAGAGCGAGGCCGTACGGCAGCGCATCCAGAGCTACATGCTGGCGCGCGGCTTTCCGCCGGAAGGAGCCGATGACGAATACACCGGCTACTTCGAGAAAATCTTCGGCGACGGCAAGGAACGGCAGCGCCGCTACATCGGCGCGCTGCTCGCCGAAGATCGCGTGAGGCTGTCCGTCGGCAGCCGCGTGCTAGGCGCGTTATTGGGCGGCGGATTCTCGCGTATCGCATTCACCACGAACTTCGACACTGTCATCGAGAAAGCCGTGGCCGAGGTCGCCGGGCAATCATTGATGGCCTTCCACCTCGAAGGATCGGCTGCCGCCAATGCGGCCCTCAACAACGAAGAGTTCCCGATCTACTGCAAACTGCACGGTGATTTCCGCTACGACAGCATCAAGAACCTGACGCGGGACCTGGCGCGTCAGAACGACGCGCTGGCGCAGTGTTTCGTGAACGCGGGCAGCCGGTTTGGCTTCATTGTGGCGGGGTATAGCGGCCGCGATGCCAGCGTCATGCACCTGTTCCACTCCGTGCTTGAGCATCCAAACCCATTCCCGAATGGATTGCTATGGACCGGGATCAAGGGACGGCCGATTACGCCCGTGGTCTCCGATCTGCTCGCCGCGGCCAAAGCAAAAGGCGTGCATGCGGAATACGTCCCGATCGAGACGTTTGACGCGCTGCTCCTCCGGCTGTGGCGGAACATTGAACGCAAGCCGCAGAACATGGACCAGAAGATCCGCAAGGCGAGCATCACTTCAGTCCAGATCCCGCTGCCCGTAGCCGGAACCGCAAAGCCGCTCGTTCGCTTGAATGCTCTCCCGATCCATGCGTTGCCGACCGAGTGTCTGTCGCTCTCGTTCAGCGCTCCGGCAGAATGGTCGGACCTCCAACAGGTCGAGCGGAATTCCGGCGGCGAACTGTTCCTGAGTAAGGGAGAGATTGTCTACGGATGGGGCCTGAGCGGAGATTTCAACGTCGCACTTGAAGGCAAACTGACCGGCATTGCGGCGGCGAAGTTTCCAGCCAATATCGACGTTTCGCCCAATCTTCATCTGAAGCGGATGGCCGAGACAGCGCTGGCGTACTCTCTGGCACTCGGCAAGCCGCTTCTGGTTCGCAACAAATATCACGCCTGCTACCTGATCGCTGACGCGTTCGCAGAGGACAAATCCCTCTTGCAGCCGCTGGCGAAATTTCTGGGACGGACGAACGGCATTGTTGCAGGCGTGATGACTGAAGTGACGGAAGAATTTCCGAAGGCCGAACAGGTGCACTGGGCGGAAGCTCTGCGTTTCTCGATCGATCGCAAGGGCGATGGGCTGTGGCTTTTGCTGGAACCAGAGGTGTGGATATGGCCGGTCCGGGGCCGAAAGCTAGCCACGGATTTTCTCGATAAGAGGATCGCCGACCGCTACAACGCCAAATTCAACGGCCTGCTCGATGTGTGGATTAAGCTGATCCTTGGAGACGCGGCCCGCAATGCCGAGGTCAATGTGTCTCCGCTCAGGCAGGGGACCGTGGCCGAAAACCCGGTCTTCAAGATCGGCACCCGGACCGGCTTTAGCAAAAGGCTGTCCGCATGAGCGCTGCCACGAGCGAAATGTCGGGGTATGTCAGCGTCCCGGAACCGGACCTGATATTCGGGGACAAGAAAAAACACAAGCATCCGCTCGTGGGTCTCGTTAAGCACGGGCCTTATGGACAGCGCTTCGGCGACATTTCCTCAGTGCGGCTTGCGATCCTCGCGCCGCGCGCAGAATTACGCCGGCTTCGCGGGCTGATCGATGAGTTGCAAAAGCCGGCGACGCCGAAAGAAGCTACCAAATACTACCCGGTCTATCCCGGCTTCAAGGGCGTCTTCCGCGTGCCGCTGGTCGTTCCGGATGACCGGCTGATCTTTGAGTTTCCGGGTGCGCTGGAGCAGCATGCGGGGCGCGGCGACAAGATTGCGCTGGCGCGGGGGTTGTTCCAGTGCATCGCGCAGATAAAGCCGCTGAGGTCCAACTTCGATGTTGCCCTGATTTATCTCCCGCCGACCTGGGCCGCGTGCTTTGAAGGTGAAGACTTCGATTTCCACCACTATCTGAAGGCGTATTGCGCGCCCTCCAACATTCCCATTCAGATCGTGCGGCAGAACAGCTTCGAGCGCGCTTGCCGCGCGAACGTGATGTGGGGCATCAGCGTCGCGCTCTATGCCAAGGCTGGCGGCGTGCCGTGGAAACTCACCGGCCTCACACCTAATGAGGCCTATGTCGGCATCAGCTACGCGATGAAGAAGGCGGAGGACGGCAATACCTATAGCACGTGTTGCAGTCAGGTCTTTGACTCCGATGGGACCGGGTTTCAGTTCGTGGCGTATGACGCCAGAGAAGCGACGGCCGATCCGCGCGGCAATCCGTTTCTCAGCTACTACGAGATGCAATCAGTACTCTCCCGCAGTCTGGAGATTTATCAGCGAAGTCACATGGGCGCTCCGCCGCAGAAGGTGACCGTCCACAAGAACACAGAGTTCAAGGAGCAGGAAATTCTCGGCGCGCTCGACAGTTTCCGCGACGGGACCGATGTTGAACTGGTGCAAATCGTCCAGGGTGTCGACTGGAAGGGTATTCGCTTCGATATGAAATCGCCGCCGCAGGCCTACAACTATCCGATCGAGCGCGGCACGATCCTGCCTGTGCAGGACAACGAGGCGCTGTTCTGGACTCAGGGCAGTGTGCTTGGCGTCCATCTGGAAAACCCGAGCTACAACGTCTACAAAGAGGGGGCGCTAAAGCCGACCCCGTCACCGCTCTTGCTGCGTCGGTTCAGCGGCGCAGGCGGCTGGCACGAGACCTGTGCCGGTATTCTCGGTCTGACCAAGATGGACTGGAACAACAACACGCTCTACAAGAAATTGCCGGTCACACTGGTCTATTCGCAGGCCTTCGCAAGCATCCTGAAACAGAACCCCAGCATGGTCGACACGATCTATGATTTCAGAAACTTTATGTGACGGCGTTCGATGAGCCGGTTGCCGAAGATTGCATGGGCCCGAAGCGCCGGCAGCGTTAGTAACTCAACAACCGACAAGCGCTAAAACATGCCGAGGCGCAGAATAGCGCGAAAAAAAGGAGACACCCGTGCCTCACTCCACGTCCCGTCCGCTCGAAGCGTGCATTCGCGCCTGGCGAACGCGGCGCTATTACCCGATCGAAGGCGTTAGCGAAGACATCGGCGATGCTCATCTCAGCCGCGGTGACTTTCAAGCAGCCATCGATGCGTATGCGGCGATCGATTCAAAAGACGATCGTGTCAATGCAAAGCTCGGCTTCTGTTTGGCATTCTTGGAGCGGTTCGACGAAGCGGGTACGCTCCTGACGGAGACCAACTGCGGAACGAGCTCGGCAGAGTTGGCGATGCTTGCTGCGACGATCGCGGGAGGATGGAGTCGAGGTCGGCTCTACGAACGTCAGGACGAGGTGCAGGCGGTCACGAACTCCCGCAAGACAACCGTGGCTGCAATCGTGACGCGCGCATTGCAGGGGACGCAGCCCGATTGGCTCGCCTTCTTTGCCTACCGGCGATTGACAGATTGGTTCGAGGATCGAGAAGAGGCTCTAGTCGTGGCGCAGCGCGCGGTCGCGCTGTATCCGTGCGCGGAGTTCGTCGAATGGCAGGTCGGACTGCTTCGGGCACTCAACCGTGCGGATAACGAGGCCTTCGACGCGCTCTTGAAGCTCGTGCCGGACGATCCATGGCCAAGCCTTGTCGGAGAACTCATTGATTCTGCACTCGCGCTTTGTCGCTACGATGACGCCTCAGAATCAGTCGAGACCTTACAAGCGAAGCTGCGCCCCCCTCAGGAGTGCCGATTCGACACTCGCATCGCATTGCTCCAGAGCTATCTCGATCTGAGGCGCGCACTGGATGCAGATCCCGGTGCCGCCGTCCGCGGGCATAGTCACGTCGCCGCGATGCATTCGGAACTTATCGAGTCCGGTGCCGATCTGAGTATTGTCTCTTATGCCGCGAAGCTACGTTTAGCACTTGCCGTCTTCATGAAAGATGCGGCAAGCATCCGTACCGCGGCAGAGTCAATCATTCGCATCAACGCCTTGGAGGAGTGGCAACCCGAGCACTCGCCCGCAGAAGAGCTGATGTGGCTGGGCGATGTGGGGCATTTTGCGGAATTCGGTAGCGCCTACCAAGCACCCGAGGTTCTCGCCGCGCTCGACTCCGGCGCACAAACTCGGTGGAACCTTCTCCTCGCATTGCGAGACTTCTCAAACGAAGAGAGCACCGCTGCGCAACGTAAGCTCATTGCCGAGTACGGACTGCGGTACGCGCCGGCTTGGGCGGCCACAGCGGTGGCAACGGTACTTCTGGCGTCTAAGAAACTGGATACGGTGGCTGCGGGGCGCGCGCTCGCACGGAGCTGTCACTATGGCGTGCGCCGATGGGGACGACACGCAAGCCCACTCGGGATTACCTATCCAACGCTCGCACCGGATGACTGGAACAAGATCGTCGACAGCGCCATAAGAGAGATCAACGGAGAGGCCGAGGTTAACCTCCTGCTTCGCGACCTGCTGCTTAAGGAGTTCAATCAACCGCTATGGATCGCGAAGGCTTTCCGGGCGCTGCTCCAGGTTTCAAATTTCGTGCTGACGCTCTCCTCTGATCATCAAAGCGCCATGTTCTATGCGGCGCTGGCGCATCAAGAGTTAAAAGACTATCGAGCCGCGCGCCCGCTTTATGAGCGGCTGCTTGAGCTCGAGCCGAACTACCGCGCTGCATACTGGAATTTGACGCTGATTTTTCAGCATGAGGGGGATGTCGCAGGCCTCGAAGCTATGCTACCCGTGCTCAGTGAGCGGGCGGCTGGGGCTGAGAAGATCTGGGTCGATGCGCTCAAGCTGGCACAAGACGCATTGCCGATCGCGAGAAAGCGCCATGCGGCGGCAAACTTCCGATCTTTTATGCAACGGGAGTTGGCGGCACAACCACCGCTTCGTTCGACCTCAATGGATGCCACTGAGTTGACACTTGCCGAGGCGGCATCGTTGCTCGCCTTACTTCGCGCCGGAGATCTCGATCATTCCACCTGGCGGGTCACAGCCTTCGGGGCGAGCAATGAGCCGTTCGAACCAACGCAACGGTTCCGCCCGTTGTTAGGAGATCTTTTGAGAAAGGGGGTTGTGAATATCGCGGTAAGCACTCCCGACGATGCATTTGTGCTCACGGACGATGGGCTTGACTACGATTGGGACGGAGTTCATTGGCAGATCAATTCACATGCGCTCGCGCTGCAGACGCAGATTCGCGATCTGTCTAGATCCGAATGGCCCGCGCACTGGAGCGCTCATGCGGAAACCCTGTCGAGAGATCTTGCGACCGAGGAGTGCATCGCCTGGATGAACTATCTCGCGGGTCAACGAAGTCTCGATGCCCCCGCAGAGAGTGATGCCCGTGCTGTGTTCCGCGAACTATTGGAGCATTCCTCGGTGAGCAAGTGTTGGTACTACATCGATTGGGCTGTCAAGTCGGTGAACGATTCTCGAACGAAATACCCAATTGCTCGAACGCAGATCGGTCCGATGATTCTGAAAAGAGCTCAGCAAATGGCGCAACGGTGCAAAGAGAATGGGTGGGACACCGCGAGAAATAGAATCCATGCTCTGCCGCGCTCACACTTCAGTGCGGCTCTCCACGATGTGCTGACCGGCTGGGGCGAACGCGCGTTCGAAGAGCCGTTGCGGGAGCTGGCCAAATCGAAGTGGCACTCTATACGTTCTGTAAGTTAGCCGGCATTCATGCGGGACTTTTGCGTGGCCAGCCCTGCTCAGTTGTGCTCAGTGCGGATCTTTTGGCAACGGACGTCCGCGGCAAGTGGTTGATTCCTAAAGTTCCTTCCGACCCGGGACGGCACTCATAATGCCGGGGTCGAGGGTTCGATTCCCTCCCTTTCCACCAATCTCCTGCCGACTCCGGCTACCAGCTCCCCAACGCATTCATCTCGATGAGCGCGTACGTCACTTGAACGGCCACGGTGGCGACCGCGAGGGCGAGGTGCACCCGGCGATTCGCGACCAGCATGCCGACGATGCAAACGACGAGATAGGTCAGACACTGGAAGACGTAGCTCGGCTGCATCACCCAGTCCCAGCCCTTGAGCGAGGTGTCGTAGACGTCGATGGTCTGATTGGCCAGCACCAGCCCGAAGAACCAGCGCCGCACCGACATCAGATAAACGAAGGAGTCGCTCACTCCCTCCATCCGTTCCGGGACGAGGATGACGGCAATGAGAAAGTACGAGATCGAGTAGATGATCAGGAAGAAGTAGGTCGACAGCGTCCAAGTCACTTCGGTCTGCTGCAGCTTGAATTCCCACCACCAGAACGAGGCGAGGACGAGCACCGTCCACGACATCCATAGCAGGTAGATAGGCTCGAGCTTTATCGGCGGGCCGTGACCGCGGAGGCGATGAATGGCGGCGCCGAAGGCGGACAGGACGTGCGTGAGCGCAAGGCCCACGATGACCGAAATCAACGCCATCACGTATTCGAACTGATCCACGGTTTCTCCAGCCCTCGAGAGCGTCCACGCCGAGCTCGGTGTCCGAACTGATTCTGGAGCACGGGGGTCGACGGAACAACGTGGTTCGATAGGCTTCCGTCCCGCCGATTTCAGGCTGATCCGGGACATCCGCTTTCTTCGGGCGCGCCACTCCGGCTGTGGCATTCTGCCTCGATGTTGACGCTTCGAACTCGCCGACTCTGGTGGTGGCTCGGCGGAGCGATCGCCGCGGCGCTGGTCGCCAGCCTGGCCGTGGTGTTGCTGCTGAAGCCGATGCTCGAACGCGCGGTCCGCGCGCGGATCGAGTCCGCGGCCGCGCGTCATGGAATGGTTGCGCGTATCGGCACGGTCCGCGTCGGCCTATGGCCATTCGTGCGCCTCACGAACTTCGATCTCGACCTCGGCCATGGCGCGCGACTGCACGCCGACACCATCGCCGCCACGTATCCCGGCCAGCTCCGGCTCGCCGTTGGCGCCGCCCATCTCTCGGGCCCGGCGGGCGTCACGGTGGGCTCGTCAGCCTCTGCCTGGTCCATGGCAGGTAGCCGGGAAGATCTCCAACTCACCTTGATCGAGCCACAGACTGGCCTTTCGATTCACCAGCTGAAGGATGCGGCAGGCAGTGTGTGGAACGTCGAGGCCCGCGCGCTCGACGTCGGCCATCTTTTCGACGTGCAGCGCAACGGCGCTCCGTTCCTCGACGGCGGTATCGCGGACGGCCGTGTCGAACTTCGGACCAGCGAAGAAACGCTCCGCTTCCACGTCGACATCGGCGCGCGCGGTGCGCGTTTCGGGCTATTGGCGGAGAACGACGACGGCGAACCTCAACTCGGCGATGCGACCGACGTGACCCTGCGATTCGACGCCGCCTGGAAGCGCGCTGAGGGTTCGTTCGAGATCCCCGAGATCCAGGGCACCCTGGCCGGCGCCGACCTGTCGGGCTCGATCCAGCTGCGTGACCTCGACACGGATCCGACCGTCGATATGACGCTTGGCGTGAAGCAGCTGGAGTTCGCGCGATTGCTCGGCGCAGCGGGCCTCGCCGTGCCAGAAAATCTGGGTTTGCCGCCCGGCGCGAGCGCCGATCTCGGATCCGTCTCGATGGAAGTGGGTCTGCGTGGACGTTCGTCAGAGCCCGCCACTCTCGCCGTGACTCAGAAGATCAACTTCACTCCGCCTGACAAGATGCCGCCGGCGATCTCGCGGCTGCGCACCGACTTCGTCTTCCGCTCGAACGAGGGGCTCGGCCCGCATCGGCCCATCGACGTCTCGCCCGCATCCGCGGACTTCATCGCCCTGCACGACGTTCCGCCGCTGTTCGTCCGCACGCTGCTGATTTCCGAAGACGCGGGCTTCTACGGACACAAGGGCATCGACCTGCGCGAACTCCCGTCCGCGCTGCTCACCAACTACTCGCGTGGCGGCGCGGCGCGCGGCGCGTCGACGATCACGCAGCAGCTGGCGAAGAACCTGTTCCTGTCGCGTGACAAGGAAGTCGGGCGCAAGCTGCAGGAACTGGCGATCACGTTCCTGCTCGAGTCGGAGCTCGGCAAGGATCGCATCCTCGAGATATATCTGAACATCATCGAGTGGGGGCCGGACCTGCGTGGCCTGCGGCCCGCGGCCCGCCACTACTTCGATTGCGAACCGCAGGCGCTGACGCCGGCGCAGATGGCCTTCCTGGTCGCGATCATCCCGGGGCCGATCAAGTACCAGCGGTCGCTCGCGCGTGGCACGCCGAGTCCAGGTCTGCGCGTGCTGATCGACAACCTGCTGGCGAAGCTGCGGTCGGTCGATGCGATCGGCGAGGAGGAATACCAGCGGGCGCTGAGCGAACCGATCGTCGTCGCCGGCGCGCTTGCGCCCGGCTAGTCAGTTCGCGACGAGGTCCGGATTCTTTCGAATCATGTCGATGACTTCGGCGCCGGCCAGGAACACCGGCCCATACCCGTGCGCCGCGAGCGCGCTCGTCGGTCGACTCAGATAGAACACATCGTCCCAGCCGAGCGACGTACCAACGCAGGTGCCCTCGACCTGTCCCGTCGCATTCACCTTCGTCGTCACGCCGTTCCACCCGCGCATCGCCACGGGTCCGTAGGTCGACGCGCTCAGCCAGCCGGCATCGACGGCGCGCGCGATCGCGAACACGAACATCGCGCTCGACGACGTCTCCTCGTACGAATCCGCACGATCGAGCAACTGGTGCCAGAGCCCCGACGACGCCTGCACGCGCCGCAGCCCGTCGGCATGCGCCGCGAGGATGGCGAGCAACTGCGTCCGGTCGGGATGATCCGCCGGCAGCACCGACAGCAATTCGACCGTCGCCATCAGCGCCCACCCGTTGGCGCGCGCCCAGTGGAACGCCGGGTGCGGACTCATCTCCTGGATCCAGCCGTGCATCCACAGGTTGTTTTCCGGCACGAACATCCGCGAGTGGAACTGCAGGATCTGCTTCGCGGCGTCGTCGAAGTAGCGGCCGTCGCCCGTGAGCCGTCCCATCTGCGCGAGGCAGGGCACGCTCATGTACAGGTCGTCTAACCACACCGAATTCGGCATGGGCTGGTTGCGCGCGAACGTCCCGTCGGCCAGCCGGAACTGGCGCGCCGACACCCAGTTCGCGTAGTTGTCGATCCAGGGGCGGAGCGCACCGTCGGCGATCCCCGCGCGATCGGCCTTGATCATGGCCGCGCACATCGAGCCGGAGTCGTCGAGCGTCTGCGGGAAGAGGATCCGGCGCAGCGACACGCTGCCGGACCGGTTGCGCGGATACGTGTCGAAGGTCGCCGCCGGGTAGTTTGCCCGCATGTGTGCCGCCATCCGCGCCAGGCCGCTGAGCCTCTCATCCGCGTAGTCCCGGTAGCGCGCGTCCTCCGTGACTTCGGTTGCGCGCAACATGCCCGCGTACGTGACGCCCCATTCGTACGTGTCGATGCGCATGTCGGTGGCCGCCAGCGCGACATTGTTCGGCATGGCGTCGAGCGACACGGCGGCGCCGGTGTCGCCGTCGATGGGCCGCAGCGGCGTCGCCGTGAGCAGATAGCCGTGCACGCGGTTCATGACTTCGCGGATCGATTCTTCGGCGGCGGTCGCGCCCTGTGACGGGGGCGGCTCGGGCTGCACGGGTGGTGGGGTTGGCTCGGGCTGCACCGGCGGTGGTGTCGGCTCGGGCTGCACGGGCGGTGAGGGCGGCGCGGGTTGCGCGGGCGGCGAGGGTTCCGCCGTCGGCGCGGGCTGACCGGAGCCGCCACACGCGACCAGGAGCGAGAACATCAACAAAAGGAGGAGTGCACGAGCCATGGGCGGATTCCAGCACTTCGTCCGCGCCTCCCGAATCGGAAAGCCGCGTGACGTGAGCGGCTGCCGTCCTACGTCCTCGCCAGATCTCCGTCCGGGCGCGTCACGACCAATGCTGCCAGCAGCGGGATGACGATCGCGTACACGTACTGCGTCCGCGACACGCCGATGCCGAATGGAAACCAGATTCCCGGCACGCCGAGCGGATCGAGCAGCTCGCCGCCGAAGACGGCCAGCAGGATCGTGACCAACGTGACCACTGCCAGCATCTGCCGACGCCCGCCCGCCGCGATGCGCACGCCGACGACGACCAGCAACACCAGCGATGCCCAACGACTGCCACTCTTCATCACGTCCGAGTGCATCAACACGCCCGCGAGTCCGGCGACGCCCAGCACCGCTGCTGCCCAGTCCACGCTGCGCCACGCCGGCAGGCACCACCGGTTCCACGCCAGCGTCCACGCGGCGATCGTCGGCAACCACATCACCGACGCGAGCCACGAGTAGGTAGCCAGGTCCTGCAGGTCCGTCCACGCGACGATCGCGTTGTTGAGGCGCCGCTCGGCCGTCAACGCCAGCGCGATGCCGGCGAATACCAGGAACGCCTTGTGCCCGCCACGCCTCGCGCCGACGACCATCAATCCGATCACGCCGACCATCGCCAGCGGCTCGATCGCATCGACGATGTAGCCGGCCACGGTGCGCTGCCACTGCGCGCGATGCAGCGCATCGCCGACCGGCCGCGGCGCGAGCAGCGGCGGTGTATGCAGACCGCCGCCATCGGCGCCGCGCCCGTCGCCGGGACGCATGTACACACGGATCGCGAGCACGCCGCGCGCACCGGCCGCATCCGCAGGCAACTCGAACTTCATCGGTCGCGTGCCGACCAGCCGCGGTGTCGCGCCGAGGCGGCCGGACCCGCCGAGTTGTTCGCCGTTCCAGTAGAGCTCGTAGCCATCCTCGACGAGCGTCGGCCCGAGGATGTCCCACGCGGTCGTGCCGGCCGGAATCGACACCGCGCGGCGATACCACGCGTAGCCGCCGTACCCGGCATGCCCGCGCGCCAGCCACCCGGCGACGTAGTCGGGCAGGCCGACGTCGCCATCGTGGCTGCCGGGCACGGCCGTCAGGTCGATGGTTTCCCAACCGGTGTCGGCCGCGGCGAACTTCCCCCACGCGGGATCGTCGCCCGTGCGGAACTGCCAGGCGCCGTCGAGCAGCGTCGCCGCCGCACGCAGCGCCGGCGGATCGCGCCGCCCGCCGATCGCCAGCGACGCAACGACCACGGCGAACAACAACGACGTCGCGATGGCGATGCCGAGCAGCTTGCGACGTTGGCCTGCGGTGGACTCGCTCATGTGGTCCGCAGCCTACCACCGCGGCCGCGCAGGGTAGTTAGTTGCGGTTTCGGGACGGCGCATCGTTCGTCGCACGCGACGCTCCGGACGCCACCCCGCCGCGCGCCTCTCGGCCCACCGTGCCGCGCTACGCCAAGCGGGGTGGCCCGTACGTCGGCAAATCGGCCGCGCAGTAGCGGATTTTCTTCACGCGCGCGTCCGCGACCCACCCGCCGACGCCCTATGAATGTGACTTTCACCGCGCCCCGGCCGGCGTCGTCTCGGCATTGCCGTGAATGACATCAATCGGACCCCGGTTCGACATGGGCCGCGCGTGGCCCGTTTGTTATCGTTGACCCATGAAGGGGACGCTCACGGACAGTCTGCGGTTCGCGTTGATCTCGTCGGCGCTGCTGGCCGGCGTCGCGCCGGCCGACGAGCCCCCGATCGCGGGATCTGTGAAGTTCTTCGACCAGTACTGCGGCGACTGCCACTACGAAGACCAGAGCGGCGGCCTCGACCTCAGCGTCCTCACCTTCGACCCGAACAACCGCGACAACCTCGCCACCTGGGTCCGCATCTTCGACCGCGTCTCCGCCGGCGAGATGCCGCCGAAGAAGCGGAAGGAGCGCCCGGCGCCCGCCGACGTCGCCGCGTTCACGCACGCCGTCTCGTCGTCCGTCACCACGTTCGAGCACGAACACACGCTGCACGACGGCCGCGCGGTCCAGCGTCGCCTGAACCGCTACGAATACGAGAACGCGCTGCGCGACCTGCTCGACGTCCCGTGGGCGCAGATCAAGGACAAGCTGCCGTTCGACGGCGAGGCGTACCGCTTCAACAAGAGCGGCGAAGCGCTCGACGTCTCCTTCGTGCAGATGGAGCGTTATCTCACCGCGGCGGACTACGCGATGCGCCAGGCCATGTCCGCGGCCTTCGAACGTCCGGCGCCGAGGGTGCGCCGGATCTACGCGCGCGACGCGATCGGTGCCCGATACCTGCCCGCCGAGAACGGCACGCTCAGCGACCGCCTCATGTTCCCCGTCCTCGATTCGCATGCGCAGCCCGACGTGCGCGCGGGACGCGCACCCAACACGAGCCCGGCGACACGCGAGCGCGAGGCGGTGGGCAAGGTCTCCAGCATCTTCAGCGACGCCGGCCAGTACGGCTGGGGTTTCAACGCGCCGGTGGCCGGTCGCTACCGCATCCGGCTGAAGGGGTATTCGGTTTGGGTCAGCGGCGGCGGCATCGGCCGCTGGTTCTACGAAGGGCAGGGCGCGGAGAAGGCGCCGGTCTACTGGCTGCCCGTCTGGCATCGGCCCAACGCCGACGAAATCTGGCCGGGTCGCAACGACGAACCGATCGGTCTCTACGCGCAGATCCCCGGCCAGACGCGCCCGATCGGCGTCATGGATTTCACGCCGAAGCCCACCGTCGGCGAGATCGACGTGCAGCTCGCGGGCGGCGAGGGCATCCGCACCGATGCGATGCGCCTCTTCCGCACCCGCGTGAACGGCACGGACGAGCAGTACGTGAATCCGCTCGCGACGAAAGAAGGCATGCCCGGTTACGCCGTGCAGTGGCTCGAAGTGACGGGCCCGCTCGAAGACGCGCAGGCGACCAGCGGATATCGGTTGCTGTTCGGCGACCTGCCGATGCGCAGGCTCGCCGCCGGCGAGAAGGGCGGCGTGCCGATCGAGACCGTCGCGCCGTACACGCAGCCGCCGCCCGGCGGTCCCACGGTCTTCGGCCCGGGCGGCGCCGGCCTCGCCGCGCTGTTCCGCAACGCCCTAGTCAACGTGACGGTCGAGGTCGATTCGGCGTCGCCGCAGCAGGACGCCGAACGGCTGTTGCGCAACTTCATCCGGACTACCTACCGGCGGCCGGTCGAGGAAGCCGACGTGCAGCGGTTCCTCGGTCTCTTCGAGCGCGAATACGATCTCGGCTCGGGTTTCGCGCGCTCGATGCTCACGGCGTATACGGGCGTGCTCGTCTCACCGGCCTTCGTGTTCGTCGAGGAACAGCCGGGCCGCCTCGACGACCGCGCGCTCGCCACGCGGCTGTCGCTGTTCCTGTGGAACACCACGCCCGACGCGACGCTGCGCGATCTCGCCGATCGCGGCAAGCTGCACGAGCCCGCGGTGCTGCACCAACAGACGAAGCGCCTGCTCGACGATCCCCGCTCCCGCCGCTTCGTCGATGCGTTCACCGACTACTGGCTCGACCTGCGCAAGATCGACGACACCTCGCCGTCGGCCACCATCTACAACGACTACGAGCTCGACGAACCGCTGAAGCTCGCGGCGCTCGACGAGACGCAGCTGTTCTTCGCCGAGCTGCTGCGCGCGGACCTGCCGGCGCGCAACGTCGTCGCGTCGAACTTCACCTATCTGAACGAACGCCTCGCGCGGCACTACGGCATCAAGGGTGTCTCGGGCGCGAAGATGCGGCGTGTCGCGCTGCCGGCCGGCAGCGAACGCGGCGGGTTGATGACGATGGCGAGCGTGCTCAAGATCACCGCGAACGGCACCACGACATCACCGGTGTTGCGCGGCCACTGGATCACCGAGCGCATCCTCGGCATCGAAACGCGTCCGCCGCCGCCGACCGTGAAGGCCGTCGAGCCGGACATCCGCGGCGCGGTGACCATCCGCCAGCAGCTCGCCAAACACCGCGACAATCCGAGCTGCGCCGCCTGCCACGCGAAGATGGATCCGCCCGGCTTCGCACTGGAAAGCTTCGACGTGATGGGCGCGCATCGCGTGCGGTATCGCGCGGTCGCCGAAGACGTGAAGCCGGAGCCCGGTTTCGGATTGAACGGCCAGGCATTCGCGTTCCACTACGGACTGCCGGTCGACGCCGCCGGCGAAGTGCCCGACGGTCGCACCTTCCGCGACGTGCAGGAATTCAAGCAGCTCATCGCGAGCGACGAAGCGTCCATCGCGCGCAATCTCGCCCGGCAACTCGTCGTCTACGCGACGGGTGCGCCGGTGCGTTTCACCGATCGCGACGAGCTCGAAGGCATCCTGCAGCGTGCGAGCACGCGTCGCTATGGCGTGCGCACGCTGGTCGAGGAAATCGTGCGCAGCGACCTGTTCCAGAGCAAATGACGCCGCGCCCCGTGTCCCGGAGAACCCGAACATGAAACTTCGCGTCCCGTTCATCGCCACCCGGCCCGCGCTCTCGCGCCGACGCTTCCTGCGCGGCGCCGGCGTTGCGATGTCTCTGCCGCTGCTCGACGCGATGCTGCCGCGCAGCGCGCGCGCCGCGGCCGCCAGCGCCGGCCCGGCCGGAGCGACGCCGCGACGCCTGTTCGGCATCTGCAACAACCTCGGCCTGCGGCCCGACCTGTTTTTCCCGACGACCGCGGGCCGCGACTACGTCGCCTCGCCGTATCTCGAACTGCTGAAGGCGCATCGCAACGACTTCACGGTGATCAGCGGCGTCTCGCATCCCAACGTCGACGGCGGGCACCCGGCCGACATCAGCTTCCTCACGGCCGCGCCGCACCCCGCGAGCAGTTCGTTCCGCAACACGATCTCGCTCGACCAGTTCGTCGCCGAACGCATCGGCACGCTGACGCGGTTCCCGTCGCTGACGTTCTCGGTCAACGGCGCCGCGCGCGGCCTGTCGTGGACCGGCGCCGGCGTCGCGATCCCGCCGGAGGAGAAGGCCTCGGAGGTGTACAACGATCTCTTCCTGCAGGGCACGCCCGAGGAGATCGACGCGCAGGTGCACCGGCTCGACACGGGCCGCAGCATCCTCGATGCGGTCGCCGACCAGGCGAAGGATCTGCAGCGCGACGTCGGCACGCGCGACCGCACGCGGCTCGAGCAGTACTTCACGAGCGTGCGCGATCTCGAACACCGCCTGCAGGAGTCGCGCGAATGGGAGCGCAAGCCGAAGCCCGTGGTCGATGCCAGGCCGCCGGGCGATCTGTCGAACCCCGCGCAATACATGGACAAGGTTAAGGCGATGTACGACATCGTGCGGCTCGCCTTCGAAACCGACTCGACGCGCGCGATCACGCTGATGCTGAACAGCGTCGGCACACCCGCACTGACGATCCCCGGCGAGACGATCACCGACAGCTACCACAACCTCTCGCACCACGGGAAAACCGACGAGAAGCTCGCGCAGCTCAAGGTGCTCGACGAATGGCACATGAAGCTGCTGGCGAAGTTGCTGGACGGCCTGGCGGCGGTGAACGAGGGCGGCGAACCGCTGCTGAACCGCACGATGATCCTGTACGGCTCTAACCTCGGCGACGCCAACGCGCACTCGACGGTCAACCTGCCGACGCTGTTCGCGGGCGGCGGCTTCCGCCACGGCCAGCATCTCGCTTTCGACCGCGCGCAGAACTATCCACTGCCCAACCTGTTCGTCTCGATGCTGCAGCGGATGGGCCTGGAGGAGGACAGGTTCGCGTCGTCGACCGGCACGATGCGCGGTCTCGAGATGGCATGAGAAACCGTCTCGCCATCACGCTGCTGCTGGTCGCCGCGGCCACCGGCGCCGGCAGCTCCGCGGATACCGCGCACGCGGACGAGATCGTGGTCGATTTCGAGCAGGCCACGATCGGCAAGCCGGTTCCGACGTGGACCGAGAAGGGCGTGGTCTTCGATCTCGCAGGTCCGCCGGCCCACACGAAGGCCGTGGGCCGGATCATGTTCTTCCCGCACCTCGCGACGAATCACAAAGGCCTGCTGAACGCGATGGCGACGGAGCAGGCGGTGCCGGTGCGCGCCACGTTGCCCGCGCCCGCGTCGGAGGTCACGGTGGTGTTCTGGGCCTCGACCGGCTGTCCCGCGTTGCTCGAGGCGCTCGACTCGAAAGGCGAGGTCGTCGGCCGCGCGTCGGTGGCCGCCGCGCCGGGTAGAAAGGCGCCGGCCGATCCGGTGCCGTTCTTCCAGCTCAGCGTGAAGGCCGCAGAGATTGTGGCGATCCGCTACAGCGGTCCACGCGACGGCGAGTTCCTCGCCGCCGACGAGATCCGGATCACGACCATTCCGGGACGTTGATCGCGGACCGTCCGGCGCGCGATGCGCCGGCGTCAGGCGCGCTTGCGCGACTCCGCCGCCGCCGAGCCGATCGTCACTTCGAACGTGGCGCCATGGCCGAGCCCGTCGCTCGTCACCTTCATGGCGCCCCCCAGCTCCTTCGCCAGGATCGCGCAGGTGTGCAGGCCGAATCCGTGGCCATTGCGCTTGGTGGTGAATCCGAACTCGAACAGCCGAGCCAGCGTGTCCGCGCTGATCCCGATGCCCGTGTCCTGCACTTCGATCCCGATGTGCGTCGCGTCCACGCGCCGCAGCCGCAGCGTCAGCCGCCGCTCTTCGCGCGCCACGTCGCGCAGCGCGTGGCGCGCATTGCTCAGCAGGTTGCCGAAGATCTGCAGCAGCTTGTGCCGATCGAGCATCACGGGTTCGATCTCCGCGTATTCGCGGCGGATCACGACGTCCTTGATCTCGGTGAAGTGCACGGCCACGGCGCTGTCGAGCAGCTCGCGCACGTCGACGAGTTCGGTCGCGCCGCCGCGGCGCGCATACGTCTGCTGCGCGGCGACGATGTTGCGGATGTGGCCGACGTGGTTCGCGATCGCGTCGATCTCGCGCAGCATCTCGCGGTTCTCCGCCGCCAGGCTCGTGCCGAGCTGCGCCAGGTAGTTCGGCACCTCGCGCCCGCGTTCGCTGACGAGGAACCCCGGCAGGTCCGCGCGGTGTTCCTCGAACAGGTCGGCCACGCGCTGCACGTTGCCGGTCTTCGAGCCGCGCAGCCGCGACTGCAATAGCGAGGCCGACACGCCCAGGCTGTTCAGGACGTTGCCGACGTTGTGCAACACGCCGGTCGCGATCTCCGCCATGCCGGCGTTGCGCGAGGTCTCGCGCAGCTGCAGCTCGAGCTCGCGATGTCGCGCGGACTGGCCGAGCTCCTCGGTCACGTCCCACGACACGCCGAGGATGCGCGCCGGCTGACCGGCCTCGTCGCGGTGCACGCGCGCATGCGCCTGCACGTGCACGATCGCCGCCATCGGCGTCAGCACGCGGAAACGGAACGCGAACGTATCGCGGTTCTGCTCCCCGGCGGCCCTGATCGCTTCGCACAACGCGCCGCTGTCGTCGGGATGCATGAGGTCGAACATCGCGTTCGGGTTCTGCTTCGTGTCGATGCCCATCGAGCGCAACGCCTCGATGTCGTTCTCCATCCACACGGCGCGCCGCGTGTGCACGTCGAGCTCCCACGAGCAGATGCCGGCCGCCTGCGTCGCCAGCGACAGCAGGTTCTTGCCGTGCTGCAGCTCGGCGTTCGTCTGCTCGAGGCGCGCGGCGTTGCGGCGCGTGCGCGACACGAGATGCGCGTCGAACACCGCGGTGATCAGCGTCAGCGCGAGGACCGCGAGCGCGGTGATGCCGATGAAGCCGGCGATCCAGTCGTTGTCGAACGACGTGCCCGTCGAGCAATACGCGCCGACCGCGACGCGCGACGCCGCCATGCCGGTGTAGTGCATGCCGCTGATCGCGAGTCCCATCACGACCGCCGCGCCGGCGCGAGCCCAGCCGAGCGCGCGCGAGCTGCCGCTGCGCAGCCGGAACGCCAGCCAAAGGCCGGCGAACGACGCGCCCACCGCGATCGCGATCGACGCGACGACCAGGTCCCAGGCGTACGCGATCATCGGCGTGATCTGGATGGCGGACATGCCGGAGTAGTGCATCGCGCTGATGCCGGCGCCCATCACCAGCGAGCCGGCGATGAGCCGCTTGAGTCCGAGCCGCGCGCCGCTGGCCAGCTCGAGCCCGAACCCGGAGGTCACCATCGCGATGATCAGCGACACGACGGTCCGCCAGATGTCGTACCGCAGCGGGATGTCCACCGAGTACGCGAGCATGCCTATGAAGTGCATCGACCAGATGCCGATGCCCATGGCGAGCGCGCCGCCGATCAGCCACACGCGGTTGCCGTCGCGGCCTTCGTCGGCCACGCGGGCCACTAGTTTGAGCGCCGTGTACGCGACGACCATCGCAACGACGATGGAAAGCGCGACCAGCCAGGGGTTGTACGTAGCGTCCATGTGAGGGCGTTAACGGTAGCCGTGCCGCGCCTCGACTACCGTTACGCATCTAACGGTTTTCACCGAACCGGGGAGCTTCTTAGGGATGAGCGACAACGCCGAACTGGCCAACGGACGGATCCTGATCGTCGACGACAACCCGACGATCCACCGCGACTTCGAGAAGGTCCTGGTGAGCGTGGCCGCGTCCGACGGCGCCCTGGGCGATGCCGAGCGCATCCTGTTCGGCGCGCCGGTCGAGCGGATCGCGCAGCCGCGCTTCGAGCTGAGCTTCGCGCTGCAGGGCCAGGCCGCCGTCGAGCTCGCGCAGCGCTGCAAGCTCAACCAGATCCAGTTCGCGCTGGCGTTCGTCGACATGCGCATGCCGCCGGGCTGGGACGGGCTCGAGACCATCGAGAAGCTCTGGGACGTCGACCCCGACATGCAGATCGTCGTCTGCTCCGCGTATTCGGACTACGACTGGAACGATTTCACGCGCCGGCTCGGCTACTCGGACAAACTACTCGTCCTGAAGAAGCCGTTCGAGCCGATCGAGGTCCTGCAATGCGCGACGGCGCTGACGCGCAAGTGGGCCGACGCGCAGGCGCTGCGCCGGCACATCCGCGCGCTCGAACGCACCGTGCAGACGCGGACCGAGGGGCTCGAGGCGGCCAACCGCCAGCTGCGCCACCTCGCGACGCACGACTCGCTGACCGGCCTGCCGAACCGCGTGCTGCTCGACGACCGCCTCGCGCAGGCGATCGCGCATGCGAAGCGCGACGAACACCAGTTCGCCGTGCTGATGCTCGACCTCGACCGCTTCAAGATGGTCAATGATTCGCTCGGCCACGGCGCCGGCGACGAGCTGCTGAACGAAACCGCGCAGCGGCTGCGCGGCGTGGTGCGCAAGGTGGACACGGTGGCGCGCGTCGGCGGCGACGAGTTCGTGCTGGTGCTGTCGCCGATGTCGACGCGCGAGGACGCGACCACGGTCGCGCGCAAGGTCATCGACGCGATGCGTGCGCAGGTGCGCGTCGGCGGCGTCGACCTGCACGTGTCGACCAGCGTCGGCATCGCGATGTATCCCGACGACGGCACCACCGCCGACAGCCTGCTCGCGCATGCGGATTCCGCGATGTACTGCGCGAAGAACCGCGGCCGCAACCTCGTGCAGCACTACGACGCCGGCATGGACAACGCCACGCGCGAGCGCGTGAAGCGCGAGAACGACCTGCACGGCGCGCTGTCGCGCGGCGAGCTCGAGCTGTACTACCAGCCGAAGGTCGACACGCAATCGCAGAAGTTCCACAGCGCCGAGGCGCTGATCCGCTGGAACCACCCGGATCACGGCACGATCGCGCCCGAGCAGTTCATCCCGCTGGCCGAGGAATCCGGCCTCATCGTCTCGATCGGCGAGTGGGTGCTGCGCGAGGCCTGCAAGCAGGCGCGCGCCTGGCAGCTCGAAGGCCTGCCGGCGATGCGCGTCGCGGTCAACGTCACCGCCTCGCAGTTCCGGCAGAACAACCTGCTCGAGGTCGTGCGTGGCGCGCTCGATGCCGCACAGCTGGAGCCGCGGTATCTCGAGCTCGAGCTCACCGAGAGCGCCGTGATGACGAACCCGGAGGAATCCGTCGCCGTGCTCGAGAAGCTCAGCATGATGGGCGTGCACGTGTCGGTCGACGATTTCGGCACGGGCTATTCGAGCATGAGTTATCTGCGCCGCTTCCCGATCGACAAGCTGAAGATAGACCGCACGTTCGTGAAGGACCTGGCCAATCGCGCCGAGGACGCATCGATCGTGCAGGCGATCATCTCGCTGGCGCACAGCCTGAAGCTGAAGGTGGTCGCGGAAGGCGTCGAGACGACGCAGCAGCTCGAGGCGCTGCGCGAGTTCGGCTGCGATCAGTATCAGGGCTTTCATTTCAGCAAGCCGCTACCCGCGAAGGAGTTCGGCGAGCTGGTGCGCGAGCGCGCCGGCACTGCCGGCACGGATGCGACGCACCGGACGCAGAGCAAGTTGTCCGCCCTGGGCTGAGCCGTTCGAGCCATCGCCGCCGCGGCGATCTCGCGACCCCACACCGAGTCTCCGGGACCGCGCTGACGGTGCGCGTCCTACAGCGCCGCTTATCCTGGATCAATCGCGCGACGGCGGTACGTACGGATTGCATTTCCGGATTCAACGAACCGCCGCCGCGCATCGCCGCGCGGGGTCAGACGAGGTTTCGCGACAGGGTGCGATCTTGCCGCGACGCGCGCGCGACGCGGATCGAAGTGGCCGATTCCCGCGCATAGTTCCGGCTCCGCCGTCGCCGCAGCCGGAACAGCGCAGGATGACTAACTAGTCACCCCGATGACTTCCGGCGAGTCGGCCCGGCACCCACTCAGCGGAGCTCACACAATGCATCTTAGAAACCCTTCCCGGCGCGGCCAACGCGCGCTCAACGCCAGGATTGCCCTCGCGGGCACAGCGGCCGCCATCGCCGCCTTTGCCATCGCGACGACGGCAAATGCCTCCAGTCATCGCGAAGCGCCGTTCATCGCCATGCAGCCGACCGTCGACGCCACCGACCTGTACATGTTCCGCAGCTACGAGACGGGGCGCCAGGGCTACGTCACGATCCTCGCGGACTACATCCCGTTCCAGGATCCGCAGGGCGGCCCGAATTTCTACCAGTTCAATCCGCACGCGCTGTACGAAATCCACATCGACAACAACGGTGACGCCAAGGAAGACGTCACGTTCCAGTTCCGCTTCAAGAACACGTCGAAAGGCGCGGCGCTGCCGGTCGGCGGCAAGCAGGTCAACATCCCGCTCATCGACGCGGGGCAGATCTCCGGCGTGAATCCGGCGACGCTCGCGGTGCGCGAAACCTTCACGGTGGACGTGGTGCGCGGTGACCGTCGTGGTTCGCGCCAGGGCGTCACGGGTGCCGCGGACGGCGCGACCGAGTTCGACAAGCCGGTCGACAACATCGGCGACAAGACGTTCGGCAGCGCGAGCGCCTACGAAACCTACGCCAAGCAGCACGTCTACGACGTCGCGATCCCGGGTTGCGGCAACGGCCGCGTCTTCGTCGGCCAGCGCAAGGAGCCGTTCTACATCGCCGTCGGCAAGATCTTCGACCTGTTCAACCTGAACCCGCTCGGCAACGAGACGGCCGGCAACAAGAACGATCTCGAGATGAAGAACGTCAGCACGATCGCGATCGAGATCCCGATCGCCTGCGCGTGTTCGGGCACGGAGAAGACCATCGGCGCGTACACCACGGCGAGCCTGCGACAGGGCAGCCTGCTCGATGGAACGCCGAAGCCCGGCCTGGGAAACGTCGACAAGGTCGGCGGTCCGTGGACGCAGGTTTCACGACTCGGCATGCCGCTGGTCAACGAGGTCGTGATCGGTCTCGACAGCAAGGACCGTTTCAATTCATCGAAGCCGCGTGACGATGCGCAGTTCGCCGACTTCGTGACGAACCCGACGCTGCCGGCGCTGGTCGAAACGTTGTTCCCGTCGGCGAAGGCGCCGACCAACTTCCCGCGCACGGACCTGGTCACCGTCTTCCTGCAGGGATTACCGGGACTGAACCAGCCCGCCAATGTCGTGGCGTCCGAGATGTTGCGTCTCAACACGGGTATCGCGCCGGTGGCCGCCGGTGCGCAGAATCCGCTCGGCGTCGCCGCGGGCGACAACGCCGGATTCCCGAACGGCCGTCGTCCGGGCGACGACATCGTCGATGCGTCGCTGCGAGTGGCGATGGGCGCGCTGTGTGTGCTCACCACCGATGCCGACACGCTCAAGGTGGGCTGCAAGCCCGCGGATGCGCCGGCCGGTGGATTGCCCTTCAATGATGGCGTGCGCAAGACGGCCGCCGACTTCCAGTCGGTGTTCCCGTATCTGAACACGCCGCTGCCCGGCAACTTCAACAACTAGGAGATCACCATGGAAGCAAGATCAATCCGGTTGTTGGGTGCGGTGATCGCGGGGATGGCGACCGTCGCCATCGCCGGCTGCATGGACTCCTCGAGCGACAGTGGGGGCGCGGTGGCGAACCCGCCGCCGCCCGCCGCCGCCGCCGATCCATCGGTCATTCCCGCGAGTGCCGGTGCATCCGGTGCGGCGTTCGTCTCGTACGTGAAGACATTGCCGGCCGACGAAGTGGCCGCCGAGCCGAACACGTTCGAGACGGGGTTCACCACGCCGGCCGAGGACGGCGACGAGCCGACCCCGGCGTCGTAAGAGGTTTCGAAATCGTTGGTTGGAAAGAGTCGGGGGGGGCCC
>DATJTW010000119.1:0-95558 GCA_035502995.1 Steroidobacteraceae bacterium
CGCGGCGCTGAACTGCGAGTCGGGGTTGGAGCCCAGGAAGCTCGCGAGCGTCGCCGGAAACAGCAGCAGGCTCGACGCGAAGATCGGCGGAATCACGCCCGACATGTTCAGCTTGAACGGCAGGTGCGTCGTCTGGCCGGCATACATGCGGCGGCCGACCTGCCGCTTGGCGTAGTCGACCGGGATGCGCCGCTGCGCGCGTTCGACGAACACGCAGAACGCGGTCACGGCGAGCACCACGATGATGAGCACGATCGCGAAGATCGGCTTCATCTCGCCGGTGTTGATCTGCTCGATCGTACGGCCGATGGCGCCGGGGAAGCCCGCGACGATGCCGCCGAGGATGATCATCGAGATGCCGTTGCCCACGCCGCGCTCGGTGATCTGCTCACCCAGCCACATGAGGAACATGGCGCCCGTGGTCATCGTGATGGTCGCGACGAACAGGAACTGGAACCCAGGCTGCACGACCATGCCCTGCTGCTGCAGGCCGCTGGCCGTGACGAACGACTGGAACAGCGCCAGGCCCAACGTGCCGTAGCGCGTGATCTCGGTCAGCTTGCGCCGGCCGGACTCGCCTTCCTTGCGGTACTCCATCCACGACGGGATCACCATCGCCATCATCTGCACGATGATCGACGCCGAGATGTACGGCATCACGCCCATGGTGAAGATCGACAGGCGCTCGAGCGCGCCGCCCGAGAACATGTTGACGATGCCGAAGATGGTCTCGGCGTTGTCGCGGAAGAATCCGGCCACGCGCTGCGGGTCGATGCCCGGCACGGGGATGTACGTGCCGATGCGATAGACGATCAGACCGCCGATCAGGAACAGCAGGCGATTGCGGACGTCGCCGAAGCGGGCGGCGTCGCCGAGCACTGATCCGGGATTCTGGACGGAGCTGTCAGCCACCTGGATTCCTTAGGCCTGCTTCTTCGGAGCGAGCTTGGACGGCTTCGGGGGTTCCGGCAGGGCCTCGACGGTCCCGCCAGCCTTCTCGATGGCTTCCTTCGCACCCTTGGTCGCGCCGATGCCCTTGAGCGTGAACGCCTTGGAGATCTCGCCCGAGAGGACGACCTTGGCGCGGTCCGCAAATGTCGGGATGACATTGGCCTTCTTCAAGGCGTCGATGTCGACCACGGTGCCCTCGACCTTCAGCAGCTCGTCGAGCCGCACTTCGGCCGTGAACATCTTCGAGCGGAAGCCGACCTTCGGCAGTCGGCGCTGCAGCGGCATCTGGCCGCCTTCGAAGCCGACCTTGTGGTAGCCGCCCTTGCGCGCGCGCTGGCCCTTCACGCCACGGCCGCAGGTCTTGCCCTGGCCGGCGGAGGCGCCGCGACCCACGCGCAGGCGGTTCTTGCGCGAACCGGCGGCGGGCTTCATGTCATTGAGGCGCATCGTCATTGCTTTACTCCTGGACCTGCAGCAGGTGCCGGGCCGCGTAGATCATCCCGCGATTCTGCGGCGTATCCGCGACCTGGACCGACTGGTGACGGCGGCGCAGGCCGAGGCCACGCACCGACGCCTGGATGTTCTTCAACTGACCCGCGAGGCTCTTCGCCAGCGTGATCGTGATTTGCTTGTTCGCCATGTGAACTGTCCTTTGAAAGAGATGGCCCGGGATCAGCCCAGGATCTCCTCGACCGACTTGCCACGCTTCGCGGCGATGTCCTCGGGCGAACGGGCGTTCGCGAGGGCGTTCACCGTGGCGCGCACGACGTTGATCGGGTTGCGCGAGCCATAGCTCTTCGCGAGCACGTTGCGCACGCCGGCGCACTCGAGCACCGCGCGCATGCCGCCGCCGGCGATGACGCCGGTACCGTCGGACGCGGGCTGCATGTACACCTTCGTGGCGCCATGTTCGCCGTTCATCGCGAAGTGCAGCGTGTCGTTCTTGAGCGCCACGTTGACCATGTTCTTGCGCGCCTGCGCCATGGCCTTCGAGATCGCGACCGGCACTTCACGCGCCTTACCGAAACCGAAGCCCACGCGGCCGGCCCCGTCGCCGACGACGGTCAGCGCGGTGAAGCCGAACTGCCTGCCGCCCTTGACCACCTTGGCCGTGCGATTCACTGCAACCAGCTTCTCCAGGAAATCGTCCTGGGCCTGGTTCTTGTTGTCGGGTCGTGCCATTAGTTAGTCCTCAGAACTCGAGGCCGGCTTCACGCGCGGCGTCGGCCAGCGCCTTCACGCGGCCGTGGTACATGAATCCGGCGCGGTCGAACGCGACCTTGGTGATGCCGGCGGCCTTCGCGGCCTCGGCGATCGCGGTGCCGACGGCCTTCGCCGCCGCCACGTTGCCGGTGCCCTTCAGGTCCTTCGCGACCTTCTCCTGCACGGTCGAGGCCGACGCGAGCACTTTCGCGCCCGCGGCGTCGAACACCTGCGCATAGATGTGCTGCGGCGTGCGGTGGATCGTGAGGCGGGCGATGCCGAGCTCGCGGATCCGGATTCGGGTCTTCGCTGCGCGGCGCTGGCGCCGCTCTTTCTTGGTGATCTGCATGTGAGTGCCGAAGAATTACTTCTTCTTGCCCTCCTTGAGAGTGATCTGTTCGCCCGAGTAACGGACGCCCTTGCCCTTGTACGGTTCCGGCGGACGGATCGCGCGGATCTTCGCGCAGACCTGGCCGATCTTCTGGCGGTCGATGCCCTTGATGATGATTTCCGTCTGGCTCGGCGTTTCCATGGAAATGCCGTCCGGGATCGGGAAGTTCACCGCGTGCGAGAAGCCGAGCGTCAGGCCCAGCGTCTTGCCGGTGACCGCGGCGCGGTAACCGACGCCGACGAGCTCGAGCTTGCGCTCGTAGCCCTTCGACACGCCCGTCACCATGTTCGCCAGGTGCGCGCGCGCGGCACCGGCCGACATGCGCGAGGCGGCGCTGGCGTACTTCACCTGCAGTTTCTTTTCCTGCTGTTCGACGGTCACGCCGTCGGCCACGACGAGCGCGAGCTCGCCCTTGGCGCCCTTCACCTTGATCGTGTTCTGCGCGATGGAGGCGGTGACGCCCTGCGGCAGATCGACCGGTCGTTTAGCAACTCGACTCATGTGTCTTCTCTTTGTTAGGACACGATGCAGAGCACTTCGCCGCCCTGCCCGATGGCCCGTGCCTGTTTGTCGGTCATCACGCCCTTCGGCGTGGAGACGATGGCCGTGCCGAGACCGCCCTGGATCTTCGGCAGCTCGGTCTTGCCGCGGTAAATGCGCAGGCCGGGACGCGAGACGCGCTCGAGGCGGTCGATCACGGGGCGGCCTTCGAAATACTTCAGCTCGATGCTCAGCGTCTGCTTCGCGCCGTCGGTGACGACGTTGAAGCCGGCCACGTAGCCTTCGTCCTTCAGGACCTTGACCAGCGCCGTCTTCAGTTTCGACGACGACACCTGCACTTCCGTCTTGCGCGCGAGCTGCGCGTTGCGGATGCGGGTCAGGAGGTCGGCAATGGGATCAGTCATGCTCATGCCATTTGCTCCTTACCAGCTCGCCTTGGAGACGCCCGGCAGTTCGCCGCGCGAGACCGCTTCGCGGATCTTCACGCGCGCCAGGCCGAACCGGCGATACACGCCCCGGCTGCGGCCGGTGATGGCGCAACGGTTGCGTCCACGCGTCGGGCTCGCATCGCGCGGCAGCTTCTGCAGCTTGACCTGCGCATCGGCGCGAGCTTCCGGAGAGGATTTCGGGCTGCGAATGAGCTCTTTCAGCTGAGCGCGCTTCGCCGCGTATTTCTTCACGATCTTGGCGCGACGCTTCTCACGCTCGACCATGTTTGTCTTGGCCATACCCTGTGGTTCCTTACTTGCGGAACGGGAAATTGAAGGCATCGAGCAGGGCCTTGCCCTGCTTGTTGTCCTTCGCCGTCGTGGTGATCGTGATGTCCATTCCCCGGAGCTGGTCGATCTGGTCGTACTGGATTTCCGGGAAAATGATCTGTTCCTTGATGCCGAGGCTGAAGTTGCCGCGGCCGTCGAAGGAGCGCGGGTTGATGCCGCGGAAGTCACGGATGCGGGGGATCGCGATCGTGATCAGGCGATCGAGGAACTCCCACATGCGTTCGCCGCGCAGCGTCACCTTCGTGCCGATGGCGAGGTTCTCGCGCACCTTGAACGAGGCGATCGACTTCTTCGACAAACAGAGCTTGGGCTTCTGGCCCGTGATCTTCGTCAGGTCGGCGACGGCCGCGTCCATGACCTTGCGGTCCGCGACGGCTTCGCCAACGCCCATGTTCACCGTGATCTTGGTGATCTTGGGGACTTCCATGATGTTCTTCACGCCCAAGTCCGCCTTGAGCTTCGGAACGATCGTTTTCTGGTAGATGTCTCTTAACCGGGCCATTAGCCTGTTCCTCGATGATCCTTGTACGAAAGAGTGGCGACGCTGATCAGGCGTCGATCACTTCGCCGTTGGACTTGAAGAAGCGGACGCGCTTGCCGTCGTTGAGCGTCTTCACGCCCACGCGATCGGCCTTCTTCGCGCCCACGTTCCAGATCGCCACCTTGCTGATGTGCAGCGGCATCGCCTTGTCGACGATCCCGGCCGCGACATTGCGCTGCGGGTTCGGCTTCTGGTGTTTCTTCGCCTTGTTGATGTTCTCGACGGTGACCTTCTCGCCGTCGACGGAGAGGACGGTGCCCTGGCGGCCCTTGTCCTTGCCCGACAACACGACGACGGTGTCACCCTTGCGGATCTTGTTCATGTCACAGCACCTCGGGAGCGAGCGACACGATCTTCATGAACCGTTCCGTGCGCAGCTCGCGCGTGACGGGTCCGAAGATGCGCGTGCCGACCGGCTCGAGCTTGTTCGTCAGCAGCACCGCGGCGTTCGTGTCGAAGCGCAGCAGCGAGCCGTCGGCGCGACGCACGCCGCGCTTGGTGCGAACCACCACCGCGTCGTACACCTCGCCCTTCTTGACCTTGCCGCGCGGGATCGCGTCCTTGATGGACACCTTGATCACGTCGCCGACCTGGGCGTAGCGGCGCTTGGAGCCGCCGAGCACCTTGATGCACATCAGGGTGCGCGCGCCGCTGTTGTCAGCGGCATTGAGCATGGTTTGCAGCTGGATCATTTAGGCGCTCGCTTTCTCGAGTACCGAGACCAGTTTGTACGACTTGCGGCGCGACAGCGGGCGGCACGGTGCGATCGAGACGGTGTCACCCTCGCGGGCTTCCTTGTTCTCGTCGTGGGCCAGCAGCTTCGTCGTGCGGCGGATGTACTTGCCGTAACGCTCGTGCTTGATCAGGCGCTCGATCTCGACGGCGATGGTCTTGTCCATCTTGTTCGAGACGACCTTGCCGGTGAGGGCTCGCGCCGGCTTCTTCACTTCGGTTTCGTTCATTTCTTGGCTCCAGCGGCCTGCTGCGTCTGCAGCGTCTTCACGCGCGCGATGTGCTTGCGCACGCGGCCGAACTCGGACGACTTCACGGTCTGACCGCTCGCGCTCTGCATGCGCAGGCTGAACTGCTCGCGGCGCAGGCGCAGGAGCTCTTCGGTCAGGCCCGCCTTGTCCTTGGCGCGCAGGGTCTTCATCGCTTCTTCTTGCTTCTTGCTCATCAGCGCACCTGTCGCTTCACGAACATGGTGGAAACGGACAGCTTGGCGCTCGCGAGGCGGAACGCTTCGCGCGCGGTGGCTTCGTCGACGCCTTCCAGCTCGAACAGCACCTTGCCGGGCAGCACTTTCGCCACCCAGTACTCGACGTTGCCCTTGCCCGCGCCCATGCGGACTTCGAGCGGCTTCTTCGACACCGGCACGTCGGGGAACACGCGGTTCCAGACCTGGCCGCCGCGCTTCACGTGGCGGGTCATGGCGCGACGGGCGGCTTCGATCTCGCGGGCCGTCATGCGCGCGCGGCTCGTGGCCTTCAGGCCGTACTCGCCGAACGACACGGAGCTGCCGCGATGCGCGAGGCCCGTGTTCGTGCCCTTGAACATCTTGCGATATTTGGTGCGCTTGGGTTGTTGCATGGTCTATCTACCTCAGGCGGCGGGCGCGGCAGGAGCCGCGGCGGCGGGCGCGGCAGCCTGGGCGTCGCCGCCCTCGGTCACCTGCGCGTCGAGCTCGTTCTTCTCGAACACTTCGCCCTTGAAGATCCACACCTTCACGCCGATCACGCCGTACGTGGTGCGGGCTTCGCCCAGACCGTAGTCGATGTCGGCGCGGAACGTGTGCAGCGGAACGCGGCCTTCACGGGCCCACTCCGTGCGCGCGATCTCCGAGCCGTTCAGGCGGCCCGACAGGCGCACCTTCACGCCCAGGGCGCCCGAGCGCATCGTGCTCATCACGGCGCGCTTCATGGCGCGGCGGAACATCACGCGCTTCTCGATCTGCTGCGCGATGCCGTCGGCGACGAGCTGCGCATCGAGCTCCGGCTTGCGGATCTCGGCGATGTTCAGGCGGACGTCCTGCGGCGCGAGCTTCAGCATCTTCGCCGTGTCGGCGCGCAGCTTCTCGATGTCCTCGCCCTTCTTGCCGATCACGATGCCCGGACGCGCGGTCTGGATCGTGATGTTGACGCGCTTCGCGGCGCGCTCGATCTGCACGCGGCTGACCGACGCGTCGGCGAGTTTCTTCTTCAGGAACTCGCGCACGCGGAAATCGGTGTGCACGTGCTGCGGGAACAGCTTCTTGCCGGCATACCACTTCGACGTCCACTCACGGGTGATGCCGAGGCGAATGCCAACCGGATTGACCTTTTGACCCATGGCTTACTCGTCCTTCTTGCCATCGCCCACGGCGACGGTGATGTGACTGTTGCGCTTGACGATCCGCGTGCCGCGGCCCTTGGCCTTCGACCCGAAGCGCTTGAGCACCGGGGCGGCATCGACGTGGATCTTCGTGACCTTGAGCTCGTCGACGTCCGCGCCCTGGTTGTTCTGCGCGTTCTCGACGGCCGACCAGAGCACCTTGTAGATGATGTCCGCGCCCTTCTTCGGCATGAACTTCAGCGAGTTCAGCGCCTTCGAGACGTCGGAACCACGCACCGTGTCGGCGACGAGCCGGCACTTCTGCGGGGAGATGCGCGCGTAGCGCAGGATGGCTTTCGCTTCCATGTTCTTCGGCGACCGTTAGGCCGCGGCCTCCACCTTCTTGTCGCCCGAGTGCGCCTTGAACGCGCGCGTCGGGGCGAACTCGCCGAGCTTGTGGCCGACCATGTTCTCGGTGACCAGCACCGGGATGTGCTGCTTGCCGTTGTGGACGGCGATCGTGAGACCGACCATGTCCGGGATGATCATCGAGCGGCGCGACCAGGTCTTGATCGGCTTGCGATCGCTCTTGGCGGCGGCCGTCTCCACCTTCTTCAGGAGGTGCAGATCGACGAACGGACCTTTCTTCAGTGAACGAGGCATGTGTGGTCCCTATCAGCGAATGCGGTTCTGACGACGCTGCACGATCATGTTGCTCGTGCGCTTGTTCGTGCGGGTCTTGAGACCCTTGGCGTTCTGGCCCCACGGCGACACCGGGTGCGGATTGCCCTGGCCGGACTTACCTTCACCACCGCCGTGCGGATGGTCGACCGGGTTCATCGCCTGGCCGCGGACGGTCGGGCGGATGCCGAGCCAGCGCTTTGCGCCGGCCTTGCCGTACACGCGCAGGTTGTGCTCGTCGTTCGACACTTCACCGATCGTGGCGCGGCAGTCGACGTGCACCTTGCGGCTCTCGCCCGACTTCAGGCGCAGCAGCGCGTAGATGCCTTCGCGCGCGGTGAACGAGGCGGAGGTACCGGCGCTGCGCATCATCTGGCCGCCCTTGCCGGGCTTCAGCTCGATGTTGTGCACGATGGAGCCGACCGGAATGTGGCGCAGCTGCATGCTGTTGCCCGACTTGATCGGCGAATCCGCGCCCGAGCGCACTTCGTCACCGGCCTTCATGCCCTTGGTGGCGAGGATGTAACGGCGCTCGCCATCGGCGTACTTGATCAGCGCGATGTGGCAGGTGCGGTTCGGGTCGTGCTCGATGCGCTCGACCTCGCCCTTGATGCCGTCCTTGTCGCGACGGAAATCGACGAGGCGGTACTTCTGCTTCGCACCGGCGCCCTGGTGGCGCGTCGTGATGCGGCCGACGTTGTTGCGGCCCGAATGTTTCTTCTGCTTCTCGGTCAGGGCCTCGTGCGGACCGCCCTTCCACAGGTGCGACTTGTCGAGCTTGACGCGGAAGCGCGTGCCCGGCGAAGTCGGTTTCATCTTGATGACTGGCATGTCTAACTACCTTCAGGCCTTGAGCTTGGCTTCGTAGTCGATCGTCTGGCCAGCGGCCAGGCGAACGTAGGCTTTCTTGATGTCCTGGGTGCGGCCCTGGACCTTGCCGAAACGGCGCGACTTGCCGGTCTCGTTCACGACCTGCACCGCCGCGACCTTCACGCCGAACATGAGCTCGACGGCGGCCTTGATGTCCGGCTTCGTCGAGTCGCGGCGCACGCGGAACGAATACGTGTTCGCGTTCTGCATCGCGAGCGACGTCTTTTCCGTGATGTGCGGGGCGAGCAGGACGTTGATCAGCTTTTCCTGGCTCGGGGCTTTCTTCGGGGCGTCCTTGATGTCGACGACCTTCTTGCCCTTGGTGGCGGCGGGCTTCGCGGCCTTCGGCGCCTTCTCGACCGCGGCCTTGTCGGCCTTGGGCGCCTTCGGCGCGGTTTCTTTCTTGGCGGCGCTCACTGCAGACGCTCCTCGATGAGTTTCACGGCCGCCGACGTCACGAGCACCTTGTCGTGGCTCGCGAGCGAGAGCGGGTTCAGCGCCGACACCGGCAGCACTTCGACGTGCGCGAGGTTGCGCGCGGCGAGGAACAGCTTCTCGTCGATCGCCTCGACGATGATGAGCACGCGCTCGAGCTTCAGCTGCTTGAGCTTCTCGGCGACCTGCTTCGTCTTCGGCGCATCGACCGTGAAGTCCTGCGTGACGACGAAACGATCCTGGCGCACGAGCTCGGAGAGCATCGACTGGATCGCGCCGCGGTACATCTTCTTGTTCACCTTCTGCTCGAAGCTGCGCGGCTTCGCGGCGAACGCACGGCCACCGCCGACCCAGATGGGCGAGCGGATCGAGCCGGCGCGCGACGTGCCGCCACCTTTCTGCGGACGCGGCTTGCGGCCACCGCCGCGCACTTCGGCCTTCGTCAGCTGGGCCTTCGTGCCCGAGCGCGAGGCGTTGCGATACGCCGTGACGACCTGGTGAACCAGGGCTTCGTTGTATTCCTTGCCGAACACCGCGTCGGAGACCGCGAGCTCGGAGCCACCATTGGCGAGTTTGAGTTTCATGTGTGCCGCCAATTACTTCTTGTTGGAAGTGCCGGTGTTGATCTTGCTCGGCGCGACCTTCTTGCGGCGCTTCTGGCGCTCGGCCTTCACCGACGGACGCACGATGACCTGGCCACCTTCCGCGCCCGGCACCGCACCGCTGATCAGCAGCAGGTTGCGCTCGGCGTCGATCTCGATGACTTTCAGGTTTTCCGTCGTGCGACGGACCACGCCCATGTGACCCGACATGCGCTTGCCCTGGAACACGCGACCCGGCGTCTGGCGCTGGCCGATCGAGCCCGGGGTTCTGTGCGACACGGACACGCCGTGCGTCGCATGGTGGCCACCGAAGTTGTGGCGCTTCATCGTGCCGGCGAAGCCTTTACCGATCGTCGTGCCCGTGACGTCGACGAGCGCGCCGACGGCGAACAGACCGGCCTTGAGCTCGGCGCCGACCGCGAGATCGGTGCCTTCTTTTTCCGTGAGGCGGAACTCGACGAGCGACTTGCCCGGCTCGACGTTCGCCTTCGCGTAGTGACCCGCGGCGGCCTTCGACAGCAGCTGCGGACGCTTCTTGCCGAAGCTGACCTGGATGGAGCGGTAGCCGTCCTTCTCGACGGATTTCACCTGGGTGATGCGGTTCGGCAGCACCTCGATGACGGTCACCGGAACCGTCTCGCCTGCATCGGTGAAGATGCGGGTCATGCCGGCCTTGCGGCCGATAAGAGCAACGCTCATTACGTGTCCTCTCGTTCAGCGCAGACCTTCGTCTGCGCGCTATTCGCACGACACTACGATTGGTGCCGTGCGGAGTAGCTAGGCCGGGAGAGGTGAACCAATGAGATCGCGGTGCACGAACGTGCCCGCGAAGCTCGAGTGGTCTTGGGTGATGAGCTCTTCTGAGCCCGCCCAACCTCGCCCGAATTCGCTGGAAATCAATCGCTTGGGTTCCGCGTATGACGCAGGACCCCGGCGAAAGGGCGCGCAGTATATGCACGCAGGTTTGGGGCCGCAACCCCGTTTGGGGATTGGCCCTGAACGGCGGTTTGGGGAGTGGCCCCAAGAGGCCGTTTGGGGCCACTCCCCAAACCCCGTTATGTTCAATGCCGGACTCTTATATATGGCGTCCGGCGGGTCGCGACCGGGCGCGGGGTCACTTCGCGGGCTTCCGGCCCTTTCAGTTCGCGGGCTCCCGCCCTTTCACTTCGCGGGCTTCCGCCCGACCGCCCCCGCGCAGATCCGCCCCAGCAGCGTCGCGAAGTCGATGCCCGCGGCCTGGGCCGACTGGGGCAGCAGGCTGGTCCCCGTCATGCCCGGCAGCGAGTTGGCCTCGAGGCACCAGAACCGGCCCTCGGCATCCCGCCGGAAGTCGACCCGGCTGTACGCGCCCAGTTTCAGCGCCCGATGCGCCAACACGCCGTAGCGGCGGACCGTCTCGGTCTCCTCCGCCGACAGCTCCGCCGGAAACACCTCGCGCGCGCCGCCCACCTGGTACTTCGACTGGTAATCGAACACCTCGCCCGGCGCGATGATCTCGCCCACCGCCAGCGCCTGACCGTCGAGGATGCCCACCGTGAATTCCCGGCCCGGCACGAACCGCTCGATCATCACCTCGTCGTCGTAGCGATGACCCAGCTCGATCGCCGCCGCCAGCTTGCCCGGCTCGCGCACCACCGACAGCCCCACCGTCGAGCCCTGCTTGTTCGGCTTCACGACCACCGGCCAGCCGAGCTGCGCGGCAACGGCTTCCGCCGACACCGGCGACATCAGCCAGTCCGCCGTCGGCACGCCGGCCGCGCGAAACAGCCGCTTCGACAGATCTTTGTCCATCGCCGTCGCGCTCGCGATGTGATTGCTGCCCGTGTACGCGAGCCCCGCGAGATCGAGCATCGCCTGCACGCGGCCGTCTTCGCCCGCGCCGCCATGCAGCGCGAGGAACACGACGTCGACCTGGCGCGGGTCGATCGACGACGCCGGGTTCGCCAGCGCGCCCGAACGCAGCGACGCGATGCTCTGATCCGATGGCGGCACCGGCGCCACGCGGCTCTCGAGCAGCTTGCGCTCGGCGGCGCCTTCGAGCCGCCCGACCGCCGTGTCGACCGCGACGACGTCGTGGCCCAGCGAACGCAGGACCGGGATCACCTGCGCGGCGCTCGCGATGGAGACGTCGCGTTCTTCACTCGTACCGCCGAACAGCACTGCGATTTTCATCGCCGAAGATTAGCAAGCGAGCGGCGGAGGTGGTGTCAGAGAGGGATCACAGGCGTGACTTTTTTCCGGCAGGCCGCGTGGCCGTGCGCGTAACGCGCGACACCGCCTCTCACCACACGTATTCGACCTGCCCCCACACTTTCTGCGTATCCCGCGCCGATGCCAGCACGCCCGCGTCGAAGTCCGCGAACTTGAGCATCGCCGTCACCTTCCCGAACTTCGCGGCCACCGACACGTCGATCTCGTCTCCGTAGTCCGCGCTCACGCGCTCCGCCGCGTAGTCGTGATACGCCGCGACCACCGTCACCACGTCCGCACTCATCACCTTCTTCAGGTTCAATCCCGCCGTGACGTATTCATCCTCGAGTCCGTTCGGCGGCGTCGTCAGGAACTTGTCCGCCCAGCCCTGGAACTTGTGCAGCGTCGCCAGCGGCGTCGTGAATCCCTTCACGCCGTTGCCTTCGAAGATCTCCGCACCGGCGCCGATCGTGAACACGCCCACCGTCGCGTTCACCTCGACGAACTTCCAGTCGAGATCGAACTCCAGCGGGTTGTCCGCGTAGTCGGACTGCTGCGCGTACGACGCCGCGTACGCGATCTTGGCCTTGCCCGCCGGTTGCTCGCCCGCGAACCGCACGCCCGTCGTGCGGGTCGAATCGCGCACCGCCGCCGGCGCGACGGCGATGTTCTCGAAGTCGAGCAGATAGGCGAATGCCGTGATCTTCCCCGCCTTCGTCTGGTAGCCCAGGTTGAGCAGGCCGCTGTCGCCCTCGTAGTGGCCCTGCGGCGAGTCCGGCCCGTACACGCGGTTCACCCGGTTCACGTACGCCGCGTCGACCGTGAGGTTCTTCACGCTGCGGTTGACGACCCGCAGCGCGTCGAACGTCTGCTCGTTCTGACGCCAGGCCGACGCGCCGATGAAGCGCTGATCGTCCAGCAGCAGCCGCTGCCGGCCGAGCGTCACCGTCGTCCCGGGCAGGCTCGTGTTGACCAGCTGGAACCGGTTGACCTCGTACCCTTCCGGATCCGCCACCACGGGGTACTGCGTCCGCGACGCGACCAGCGGGTCCGGACGGTAGTTCGTCTGGATCGGAACGACGCCCTCGCCTTCGACGAGCAGCGAGGTGTTCCATTTCTTCGCCGTCTCGAAGCCGGCGCGCAGCCGCAACGTGGTCGCATGCGCGTCCTCCGGAACTCCGTCCTGGTCCACGTTCTCCACGCGCAGGCGCGCGTCGAACAGCGGCTTGAGCGGCGGCGGCTCGTCCGCCAGGGCGGGCGCGGACAGGCAGAAGCCGAGGACGATGGCGGCACGCGACGAGAGACTCTTCATTGTTCGGGTTCCCCTTTTTGTTAGGTATCGCAGATGCGTCGATGAATTGCCGCTATCGGCAAAGCAACGGACGTGCCATGGACAACGGGAACGATTTTCGTGAACGCGCCGCCGCGGCTGGCGCGCGCGCACTCAAACAACGCAGGGGGCCGGCGCCGCGCGGTGGTTACGGTGCAGGCGGCGGGGCGGCTCAGGTCGCGAGCGCGATCACCAACGCCACCACCAATACGGCCGACACGATCTGCCAGAACCGCGTCGGATTCCTCTCGTACAACGCCCGCGGCTCGATCGCCTGCGGCGCCGCGCGCAGCGCGCCGTGCTCGAGCTCGAAGCCGAACTCGATCACGTCCGCATACCGCTCGCCCCGCTCCACCGAGATCGCGCGCGCCAACGCGCGATCCAGCCACGCCGGCAGATCCGGCCGCGCTTTCGCCAGCGAGCCCGCACGGCCGAACCGCGGCTGCGCGAACGGCTCCATCTCTCCATACGGATACGCGCCGCCCGTGAACATGCGGTACAGCGTGACGCCCAGCGCGAAGATGTCCGAGGCCTCGTCCGCCGCGCGCCCGGCAAACAACTCCGGCGCCATGTAGCTGCGCGTTCCCGGCACCTCCGCGCTCTCCTCTTCATCGAACTGCCGCAGCCGCGCGACGCCGAGATCGAGCAGCTTCAAACCGCCGCCCTCCTCCAGCATCACGTTCTCCGGCTTGACGTCGCGATGCACGATACCCGCGCGATGCAGCGCCGCCAGGCCTTTCGTCAGCTTGATCGCGATGTCGATGCCCTCCGCCAGCGGCACCGGCGGCCGCCGCAGCAACCGCTGCTCCAGCGTCTCGCCGCGGTAGTGAGGCAGCACGCCGTACAGCCGCGTGCGGCGCTGCGCGCCCGGATCCAGCGACTCCGTGACGAACGGCGAGCGCACGTGCGACGCGATCCACATCTCGCGCAGCAGCGCCGTGCGCAGCAGCGGCTCGAGCCCGGCGCGCGGCTTCGGGAATTTCATCACCACGTCGCACGCGCCGCGCCGGTCGCGCGCGCGGAACACGCGCGTGTACGGCCCGTCGCCCAGCATCTCGCCGAGCTCGTAGTCGTCGACGACCTCGCCGCTCGCCGGCGGATGGTTCATCGGCAGCTCCGCGCTCGCGAGCTCGAGATCCGCCACCTGCGCATCGGGCAGCGCGAGGATGTCCACCACGAGCGCCGTCGCATTGTCCGCATCCGCGCTCACCGTGGCCTCTTCCACCAGCCGCTCCGCGGTTTCCTGCGGCGACGCGCGCCGCGCCAGCAACGCATGGATGTCGCGGAACGACAGCGCGCCGTGCACGCCGTCGCTGCACAGCAGATAGCGATCGTGCAGCTGCGCCGCATCCGCGAAATGATCGACACGCAGCGTGTCCTGCGCGCCCACCGCGCGCGTCAACGCATGCGACGTGCCCGGCGCACCGAGCGTGTGATCCGTGGTCAGCAGCGCGAGCACGTTGTCGCGCAGCCGATAGACGCGCGAATCCCCAACATGGACCAGGTGGGTACCCCTCCCGCACAGCAGAAGTGCACTCAACGTGCAGGCCATTCCGTTCAATTCGCGATCCGAGCGACCGAGCGCGTGGATCCAGCGATTCACGGCGTCGGCGGCCTTCGCGCCGATGCGCGGCGCACCCAGCGTGGGCGGCTGTCCGAGACAGGCGTCGATGAAGCCGCGCACGGCCAGTTCCGCGGCCACGCGGCCGCCGCGCGCGCCGCCCATGCCGTCCGCCAGCACGGCCAGCAGGCCGATAGTTAGCGAGTTGCGCGCCGGCGCGACGTGGAACGCCGCGTAGTCCTGGTTGTCCGCGCGCCCGCCGGTGCGAGTTGCGTGGCCCAGTCCTTGCATTGCCGGTGGCACGTCAGGCGAACTATCGAGGGCTGCTGTGATCAAGCGTGAATTCCTGAAGGCGGGCCATCTTCCCACGTTGCTGTCCGCGTTTTTGTACTTTGACATGAGCTTCATGGTCTGGGTGCTGCTCGGCGCACTCGGCGTGCAGATCTCCGCGGCGCTGTCGCTGAGTCCCGCGCAGAAGGGATTCATGGTGGCGTTGCCCGTGCTGGCCGGCGCCGTGTTGCGGGTCGTGTTCGGCGTACTGGTCGACAAGATCGGGCCGCGGCGCGCCGGCATCATCGGCCAGCTGATCGTCATCGGCGGTCTCACTACTGCCTGGCTGGCGCACATCGACCACTACTCCGGCACGCTCGCACTCGGCGTCGTGCTGGGTGTGGCCGGCGCGTCCTTCGCCGTCGCGCTGCCGCTGGCGTCGCGCTGGTATCCGCCGCAGTACCAGGGCATCGCGCTCGGCATCGCCGGCGCCGGCAACTCCGGCACCGTGTTCGCGTCGCTGTTCGCGCCGGGGCTCGCGAAGGCGCTGGGCTGGAACGCCGTGCTCGGGCTCGCCGTGATACCGCTGTCGGTCGCGTTCGTCGTCTATCTATTCGCGGCGAAGGACGCGCCGACGCAGCCCGCGCCGAAGAAACTCGCCGAGTATCTCGACGTGCTGCGCATGGGCGACGCGTGGTGGTTCATGTTCTTCTACGCCGTGACGTTCGGCGGCTTCGTCGGGCTCGCGTCGTCGCTGGCCATCTACTTCAACACCGACTACGGCCTCGACGCCGTCACCGCCGGCTACTTCACCGCCGCGTGCGTGTTCTGCGGATCGCTGGTGCGGCCGATCGGCGGCGCGGTGGCCGACCGCATCGGCGGCATCAAGACGTTGAGCGTGATGTACGCGCTGGCGGCGACCGCGTTGATCGTCGTGAGCTTCCATCCGGCGAGCGTGTACACGGCACTCGGCCTGTTCGCGTTCGGCATGCTGGCGTTCGGCATGGGCAACGGCTCGGTGTTCCAGTTGGTGCCGCAGCGGTTTCGCCACGAGATCGGCGTGATGACGGGCCTCGTCGGCATGACGGGTGGTGTCGGCGGATTCTTTCTCGCGTCGAGTCTCGGGCTGTCCAAACAAGCCACGGGCACATATCAGGCGGGATTGCTCGCCTTTGCGTCCCTCGCGCTGCTCGCGCTGGTCGGATTGACCGTGATCAAGCAGCGCTGGCGGACGACGTGGGGCGCCGTCGGTGTCGCCGGAGCGCGCATCTAGCGCGCCGGGAGACCGGATGAGGGGGCGGCGGCTGGGTTAGACTCGCCGCCGATGTCAGGAATGAGTCCGCAACAGATCGAATGGAACCTCAAGGGCAAGCGCATCGCGGTGCCCGAGATGCGCGAGCTCGAGGTATTCAGTGGTTTGCTCGAGCGGCGCGGCGCCGAGGTGCTGAAGTGCCCGCTCGTCACCATCTACGACACGCCGCACAGCGCGCAGGTGCTGGCGTTCGCCGTGAGCATCGCCGAGGGCGGCTTCGACGACTTCGTGCTGATCACCGGTGAAGGGCTGACGCGCATCCTCTCGTGCATCAACAAGCACGAGCCGGCGCTGCAGGAGCGGTTCATCGCCGGTCTCGCGAACATGCGCACGATCACGCGCGGGCCCAAGCCGGCGCGCGTGTTGCGGCAGCTCGGGTTGCGCTCGACCATCGAGGCCACCGCGCCGACGACGCAAGGCGTCATCGAGGCGATGAAGCCGCTGGAATTGAAGGGCCGCCGTGTCGCCGTGCAGTTGTACGGCAACGATCCGAACCTCGTGCTGACCGGGTTCCTGCGCGAACGCGGGGCCGTCGTGTCGACCGTGGCGCCATACATGTATGGCAATGCGGCGGACGATGCGACCGTCACCGCGTTGCTGGAGCGGATGGCGGCCGGTGAGGTCGATGCCATCGCGTTCACGAGCAAGCTGCAGATCGAACGGCTGGTGAATCAGCAGCCGGCGCCGCTGGTGCGGCGGGCGTTGACGAAGACGAAGATCGCGGCGGTGGGGCCCATCGTGGCCGAGGCGATACGTGCCGCGGGCTTCGAGGTGTCGTCGAGCCCCGAGCACTCGTGGTTCATGAAGCCGCTGGTGGTCGCGCTGAGCGAGTCACTGCAGGCGAAGAAGGACAAGGATCACTCGGGGCTGGCGTGAGTCAGGCGGCGACTTCGACGTAGTCGACGCGGATCGAGGGTTTCGGGATTTCGGCGCCGTCGGCGCGCAGGCCATCCAGATGAAAGTGGATAGCGTCGCGAATGGCGTGCGCGGCTTCGTCGGCTGTTGCGCCTGTCGCGATGCAGCCGGGAAGGTCAGGGACATAGGCGGAGAAGTTCTTTCCCGCGTCTTCGATGACGATCGCGTAGCGCATGGCGTTCACCTCAGAATCGCTTCAAGCCGGATTGCCGCAGAATACTCTTGAGCGTACCGGGCGCCAAATCCTCGCTGGGCTTTCCGGCAACCGTGACGCGACCAGCTTTTGTCGAATGCTTTAGTTGTCGATGACTGCCTCGTCGCCAGACGAGGAACCAACCGTCATCGTGTAGAAGACGCAAGATCTCGCTCACCTTCATGAGTCGACGCTACCGCCGGCCGGCGGCAGCACAACTCGGCTATCTAATGTATTTCGTCATATTCGCCGCGTTGTTTAGAGCGCGACTGAAAATCTGTAGAACTTCGTGTCGACAGGCATGAAGTGAAAGTTTTTCGGCAGCTCCGCCTTAGTGATCTCGCGGAACCCGTTCTTCTCGTAGAAGCGATGCGCGGCACGGAACCGGTCGGTGGTGCCCAGGAATATCTCGCGCAGGCCGTGTTCGCGACTCCAGGCGATCAGCGAGTCGAGTAGTTTGCGTGCGGCGCCGTGTTCCGGGCCGCGGTAGTTCGATGCGACGAACATCTTGCGCAGCGCCGCGTTGCCATCGCCGAGATCCTGCAGGGCGATCGTGCCGACGACGGTTTCGCCGTCTATCGCGACCCAGAAGTTGCCCGCGCCTTGCTGGTAGAAGCGCGGGATGTCGTCCAGGTCCGGCTGGTCGGCGCGCGTGATCGTGAAGCCGAACTCTTCGCGCTGGATCGTCAGGATCGTCGCGACGACGCCCTCGACCTGATGCGCAGCGAATGGAGTGATGCGGATCAGCGGCCACCTCCGCGCGGGAAGATCGCCTCGGCAGTGATGGTGATGACTTCGGCGGATTGATCGAGCGGCGCCGCCGATTCGTCGAAGCCCTTCAGGTTGAACAGGATGTTCACCCGAACCCGCTTGTCCGCGCCGCCACTGGTCATCCACGAATCATTCGGCGCACACGTCATTTTCTTGACGAGACTCACCGCGGACCGCTGCAGATCACCCGTCGCGTTCGAACGGACGACGCGCACGTCTTCCGGCGCGCCGGCCTTCTTCACGGAGTACTCGACCAGCACGGTGCCGATCTTGTTCAGCCGGATCGCCGACGGCGCGTAGTAGTCCCCCGGAACCGCCTTGCAATTGGCGAGTGGCACCGGGTCGTCTGCACGAGCCGCCGACGCGAATGCGAGTGCGGATGCGAGCGCGAGACCGATCGAGCCGCTCACCCGCCTCACTTCGCCCCCGCCTTGTTCACCGCAACCGCCGCCTTGATCAGCGCCTTGAACGCCGTCTCGTCGATCTCCGAATCGATCTTGAAATCGATCGCGCGGCGCGTGTTGCCTTCGAGGCTCGAGTTGAACAGCTTCTTCGGATCCTTCACCGCGGCGCCCTTGGCGAACGTCAGCTTCACCGCCGCCTTGTAGCTCTCGCCCGTGCAGAGGATGCCGTCGTGCGACCACACCGGCACGTTCCACTTCCACTCCTCCACCACGTCCGGATCCGCTTCCTTGATCAGCGCGCGCAGCTTCTTCAGCGTGCGGCCGCGCCAGTCGTCGAGCTCCTTGATGCGGGCGTCGATCAGCGCCTTGGGCGTGTCGCCCTTCGTCTTGGACTTGTTCATGCCTTCCTCGCCTGGATCAGCTTCCAGCCATTGCCGGATGGATCGCGGAAGCCCGCGTCCACCGTGCCGTATCTATCTACCGGCTCCTGCGTGATCTCCGCGCCGCGCGCGCGGATCTGCTCGCAGGTGGCGCGGCAGTCGTTCACCGTCAGCACCAGCGGCGGCATCGCGCCCTTCGCGACGATCGCACGCACCGCCTGCGCGGTGGCTTCGTCGAGCACCGGCGGACCCGGCGCGAACAGGCCGAGCTGGAACGACGGCTGCTCCGGATGCTGCACCGTCAGCCAGCGATAGTTGCCGTTCTTCACGTCCGTATGCACGCGGAATCCCAGCTTCTCGACGTAGAACGCGAGCGCTTCATCCTGGTCCCGCACGTACAACCCGACGACTTGTACACCCTGAGTCATGTGGCCTCCTTCGATTTTCGGTGGCCTTTTGTACCGCCGGGGGCGCGGCGGCGCTTCTCCGAAACTGAGATGTTCAACTGCGGCCGCTCGATCGCGCTGACGATGCAGGCCGGCACGCCGGCCAGCGCCAGTTCTTTCTGTGCCTGCGCACGCGCACGCACCTCGCCCGGGCTCTCGCCGGTGATGTCCTTGAACTGGCGGCCGAACGTGCCGAGGCTGCCCCAGCCGGTCTGATAGGCGATCTCGGTGATCGGCAGATCCGAGTCGCGCAGCTGGCTCGCGGCCTTCTCGATGCGGCGCGTGAGCAGGTAGCGATGCGGCGGGACGCCGAAGGCGGCCTTGAACGAACGCGCAAAGTGCTCGTCGGAGATGCGGCTCACGCGCGCGAGCCGGCGCACCGGCCAGTGTTCGTGCGAGGCCGCGTCCATGCGGTCCTTCGCGCGCAGCAGTCGGCGCAGGAGCACGGGATCGAGGTCGCTCGCGGGTTCCGTCATCGACTCTTTTTCTGGACGTTCTTCGCCAGCGTCTTGAAGCGTTCGCCGTCGGATTGCACGACGGTGATAGTGAGATGGCCGGTCTTGCTGGTCTTGAGATCCGTCGCCTTGCCGGACTTGCCTTTGTGGGTGCCGCCGATCACGTCGACGCGGTCGCCATCCTTCAGGGAAGGCTGCGCGGGTTTCCTGCTGGTCGCCATCTGACTACCTCCGGTGGGTGGAAGATAACGAAAATCGACGAGGAACACGCGCCGGCCCGGGCCGTGTCTGGCGATCTTGAGCAGATCGACCACGCCGGAAAAACCGCCGTCGCGCGCGAGCTCGGGCGTGATGTCCGACAGCGAGATCTCGCGCAGCTTCGTGACCTGGATCTTGCCGGGCGCCAGTGGGTAGAAGCCGCCGACGCGCACGCGCGCGCTTTGCCACAGGCGCACCGAGCTGGTGATCTCGCCGGAGCGGATGCGGTCGCGGAGAGGTTTCATGAATTGCATGGGCGGATCTCAGTTGCGTCGCTTGATCTCGTGGAACACTCGCGGCGGGGCGCGGAGGATTTCGCGAACGAACGGGTCGCCGAAGCAGCAGATCGTGTCCTCCCAGGGATGGCCGAAGCTGCCGTACGAAAGATCCCTGGCGAGCAGGATCGCGTAGTCGCCGTCGGGATAGCCGTTGAAGCGGGGGTTCGGTTCGGCGTGGGGATCGAAGGCGAAGCATTCGTGTTGCCAGTCGAGGTAGTAGATCTCGTGGCCTGGCGTCGTGGCGGCCTTCAGCGCGGATTGCATCGCGGCGATGAATTCGTCGATGTCGGCATCGGTGGAGTCGGGCAGAAGCGAGAACGTGATCGAGCCTGGAGGTTCGGTGATGGCAGGGAATGGGCCGTGCGTGCCGGGTTTGAAATGGAAGCGCGCGTAGAAGGCGTCCCAGATCTGCGTGTATTCGGGTTCGCCGAGGGATCTCATGGTCGGCGGCTGCGAAAGAATGTGCCGAGAAAGGCTGCAGTCTCTTCGGTGATGCCGACGATCTTGTTCGTCGCCTGGCGGTAGAACTTGAAGTTGAGCTCGGTTTCCGGACGGCCGTCCTTCCAGTTGGTGAACGGCTTGAGCTCGGTGCGGCCGAGTGCGCGCGTGGATAGTTTGACGCGCTCGACGGTGATGTTGACGCGCGGAGTCTGGCGCTCGAGATCCTTGCGCAATGGAACGGCCCTGGCGGCGGTGACGAGGCCTTTGGCGATCAGCCCGGCGCCACCTTCGTTCTCGCTCGCGAATAGATAAATGGTGTCGCCCAGAGCAATCCGCTTGCCGCCATACATGGTCTTCTGGCGCGGAAACTGCCAGCGCAGCGCCTTCGCGTCGAGGATCTCCGTCTTGATGGCGTAGATCACACCAGCGCCGCCTTGCTCGCCCGCGCCTCGGCGCTTTCGTCGACCAGCGCTTCGATGTGCCGGGAGAGCGCCTGCTTCATGCCGAGCATCGACGCGGGCACGGAGGCCACGTACCCGGCGATCGATCCGTAAAACCCGCCCTTCTCCGGCGTGCCCATCGCGTAGGCGATGAGGCCCGCGATGAATCCGAACACGAATCCTCCGGCCAACGCGTACAGCGCAGCGCGCCAGCTGGCGCTCCACCACACGGCCAGCGCCCGGCGCCAGCGGACGGGAGCGACAGCGGTTTTCAATGGCGCGGTGGTCGGTTCGTATCGGTTGTCTGACACAGCAGGCTCCCTCGGCTCAGAGGTGTTTGGAATGCGGCGGCGGCTCGAACCGGTCGTGCATGCCGTCGACGTAAGTGATCGGGATCCTCGACAGCTCTTCCTCGGAGATGCCTTCGAGGCAGCCGAGGTTCACGCCGAACATCTTGCCCATCGGCGTGTCGTTGCCGACGCCGAACGCGCGCACGCCGCAGTGCTTGCAGAAGAAGTGGAAGTTCTTCTTCGTGTTGAAGACGTACTTGGTGAGTTCAGATTCGCCGGTGAGCAGGCGGAACTCGTCGGCCTTGGCCACCGCCGGCCAGAAGCGCGTGCGGCGGCAGATGGAGCAGTTGCAGCGGTAGGAGCTCTGAGTGAGGTCGAGGTCGGCTTCGAAGGTCACGACCCCGCAGTGGCAGGATCCTTTGTACGTCTCGAGCATCATTGTCCTCGAAGGAAATCAGGCCTGGAACGACGCGGGCGAAACGATAGATTACGCTCAGGTGGCGGCACGAACTGATGCGCGCTGATCGACTGTCGCCGCTTTCATGAGCAGATAGACGCCGAGCGCCACTTCATACAGCCCCATCGGCAGCATCGATACCATCTGCAGCGATGCGGTTTCCGGAAAGACGATGACTGCCAGCGCGAACGTCGCCAACAGCAACGATGCGAACGCACCGAGACCCGCGATCCATTGCGCTATGTAGCTGGATTTGTACAGCAGCCAGGCGAACAACGCCGAGCCGATACCGAGCAGGATGAAGCCCATCCGGATGCCCAGGCCCTGGGTGGCGAGCGCGAGCTGGGACAGCGCCTGCAGCTGCCCCGCATCGAGTGCGCCCGGATTCTGCGTGCCGCTCAACAGTCGCAGCGCCGTCAGACTGTTCAACGTCACGTTGAAGTGGATAGACAGCTCGATGAGCCGGAACAACAGGGCGAGCAGCGCGATGTTCCGATCCACCGTGCGCAGGAGCACGTAGAGGCCCCAGCTCGCGACCAGCACGGCGCCATAACACAGCAGATCGCTCGCGATGCCAACGCGGAACAGCCGCTCCGCATCGAGGATGTTCCGCGCCGTCTGCGTCGGGTCGCCGCTGACGACGAGCGATCCGCGCGCGTACATCTGCGTGAACACCCCGGCGGCCATCTGGATGAGGTACATCGCGCCGGTGAGGCGGATGATGGAGGTGATCGATGTGCCTTGCGACGTAGTCATCGTCAGTCCCTCACTTCACCTGCGTTTCCACTTCACTGTTGCATTTAGAGAAGTCACCGTCGTTGCGCGCGACGTAGATCGTCGCGGCCTTCGGCCCGGCTTCCGGCGCGGCCGGATCGACGGCCATGATCGAGATCGTGGAGAGCGCGTCGGCGTGCGCGAGATTTACCGCCGCGAACAAGGCCATGAGGCTCAGAAAGCAGGACTTCGGCTTCGACGATTTCATTGCATCGTTCTCGTTGTACGGCGATCGGCGGGCGCCGCCGATCATACCCCGCCTGCGCCGTTTCAACCGCCCGAGTCGCGCAGCTCCTGCTCCGTCGCGTCGCGCGGCGGCGCGTTGCGGGAATACACCAGCCCGCGTTCCAGCCGGAACGCGACGACGCCACCCATCGAGTGGCGAGCGATCTGCACGGTGAGCAGAATCTGGTCCGGGAGTGACGGCGGCGCGATCTGACGGAAGACGGTGACTTGCACCTCACGAGCCGTGATGACGATGTCGCTGAAATCCGCCTCGGGGAGCGCGAGCGATTCGTCATACGTCAGGGTACGAAATCGCGCGATGCGGGTTTCGATCTCCTGGAGCGCGGCGGCGCGGAAGGCTTCGGCGTGTGTCATCGGGCGGCGCGCCTCGACCTGGTTCGCGCAGCCGCGGGTTTGCGGGCGCGTTGCTTCGTCGAGACCGCGTTGATGATCGTCGTCAGCGGCGGCGCCGCCTTCAGCTCACTACTCGCCGCCGCTTTCGCCGCGCGAATCAGCTTCTGCACGTCGGCGCGACGCAGGAGATCCGCCGGCTGCAGGCGGATGCTGCGGAACCTCGGACCACTGCCGGTGAGGATCTTCGCGGGATCCTCGAGCGACGCGCCCTGTGCGAAGAACAGCGTCACCCACTTCGGATATCCGGCCACGGAAAGGATCGCGTCGCCGCCGCGCTCGGTCGGCGAATAGGCGAACACCAGCGCGTTGTAGTTGTCGTAGACCAGCTCGAAGCCGCGCGGGAAGTGCTTCGCGAGTCGCTGGCGCGCGTCCTGGAGCTGGGCAGCGATCTCGGGTGAGTACTTCGAGAGGAACCGGGTGATCGAGCGGATGTTCGCCATGTTTTGCCTGCCAGAACAGGCCTGCCTTGTTTTCGCCGGGCATTATCCCGACGCGGCTTTCCTGGAGCAACGAGAGACGGATCGCGCCTTCGAGCGCGCCGTCACGATCGCGCCGGCGGCGGAGCCAACATGCGGCGTCGGAATGCGAGCTCGATGAGGTAGCCCACGGACACGCCGATCGCATATGCGATCAGATCGTACGAATCGAATCCTTCGCCCAGCACGAGGTGCCCGAGGGTCGTGTGGCGGATGGAGTTGATACACGGCGCCTGGTAGATCTGGCTGAACTCCACGGCGAAGGACGTGATTAGCGCGAGAACTGCGACGCGCGCGCTCGGCCAGGTCGGCTTCGCGAAACCGATGAGAAGGAAGACCATCAGGGCCCACAATGCGTCGCCGGGATACTTGCCGAGCGCCGCGGGGAAGAGATCGGGAAATCTGCGGGACGCGAGGCCTGCCAGCACGACGAGCACGACAGCCGCCGCGTAGACCATCCGACTGCGGCGAAGATTCATGCAGCTAGCGTTTGGCTCTCGCCATCTTCAGCTTCAGCAATTGCGCGGAGCTCAGTTCCGATTCGATCGGTGCAAGTAGTTCGATCACCCGGTCGTATTGGCCGCTTCTGAATGCCTCGGCCGCTTTCGCGCAGACGGCATCGATGTCGTGCTTGTGATCGCGCGCAGCACTTGCTTCCATGGCGCGCTTGTTGTCGGCGACTGCGCGGTCGTGCAGTGCCTGCCACTCGCCGAAGTTGCCGCCGAGAAAATCGGCGGCGACCAATGGAAGCACGGACGCATCGAACGCCATCTGCGTGAGCTGGCCGCGCACGGCCGGATTCTTCGGTTCCTCGAGATCCGGGCGCCGGAATTCCGCGAGCTTCCGCAGATCGAGCCTCTCATCCAACGCACCCTTGACCGATTTTCGCTCGAGCCTGGTCGAACACACGACTCCGTACGAAACGCCTTCGACGACCACGCAGACCGACGGCCCGCGGAACCGGACGTAGAAAGGATTGGCGCTGCCATGGGCACCGTCGACGACGAAACCGAAGCGGTCGACCAGGAAGGCGAAGTGCTTCCGGGCGGCAGCGCAGAATTCTTCTGCGTTCGGATTGAAGTATTCGCTCATCGTGGGTTGCAGATTTTGCGCTTCAATCCAATTTGCAGACCACCCGGGTCACCGTGGTGCCTTCGGTGAAGTTGGCCAGATCCGCCCGCACCTTCTGGCCCTCCGGGGAACCGAGCGCCTCCGACATCTTCTCCGCGCTGTCGAACCACATTTCGAACACGCGATAGAACGCCGGCGGCGAGCCGTCCGCCTGCGGCAGGCCCTTCGCCGCTTCCATCTTCCGCGCACCCTTGATCGTGGCGACCAGCGGCATGTGGGTCTCGAGGTAATACTTCTCGAAGGCGTCCGGATTCGGCGGTTGGCCGTAAAGGACCATCAGTTTGACTCCGTCCTTGGCGGGAACAGCTGCCGTGGCGCCCGTGCTCGCCGCTGCCAGACCGACGGCGAGTAGTGAGAGAGAAGTTCTGCGGTCCATGGATCGATCCTCGTGGTTGAAGGGGCGCGACGTCGTTCGATAGCGCGCCGATGTTGCCACGGCGCGGCGGACTTACAAGGAGCCCGACGGGCCTAGCCACGCGAATATCGCGCCGGCCGCCGCGCGCCACCACGGCGTGTCGAAGGAGATGAGCTCGAACGCTTGCTCCAGGATGAGCGCGGTACCCGCAAAGAGCAGCACCGGATGCACGGCACCGCGCACGACGCGGTCCCGCACGATCGCAACGACGACCCAGGCCATCGGCAGCACGACACCGAACCACAATTCGGGACGCGGGACTTGCGGGAACCAGTGCCGGAACCGGAACCACGCGGGCCAGATGACCAGCAAGGTTGCGAGCAGCATCCAGCGCGGATGGGCTTCGCGATTGCGGCGGGCGGTGATGCCGGCAGCGACCAGCACAATGAAGAGGACGGCCGACGTGACGACGCCGAGCAAGGAAGAGACTGCGACGGATCCCAGGCCTGCGTGAACGTCGCGAACCGTGGCGAAGAGGCCCGCAGGAATCATCGTGCCCGCGACGCCGAGTGCGAGCGGCAGGCCCATGTATCCCAGCGAGCGGTGTGCGGGGAGCGCGCGCCATCGGATCAGCAAGGGCTGAGTGAAGAAAAGCAAGACCCAAGCGAGGGCGAATGCGCCGTGGATGTGAAGGATCAATGGCCCGGAAAAGGTCCCCTGCACCATGGGCGCTACGTAGGTGCGGCCGAAGCCGACGCAGACGGCGAACAGCGCCACTACGCCGATGATCGAGTAGAACCATGAGCGCTCACGCGGTCGGTTCGGTTGTAGATTGTTAGTCAGCGAGGCCCCGTTCACTTGCGCGAAGTGTCGACTAACTGCGCGCAGCTGCAAGTTGTCAGGTTTCAGTTCTGAGATCCACGAAATTCACGCGTGGCGTGCTCACCGCAACGTCCAAATCACGGAAATTTTCCGATACGTCGACTGAGCCCCATGTGTGGCACTCGAGAATCAGTCGTCGCTCTTCCAGGAACACGACGAAACCAGCACGGATGTCACCAGCAATTCCCACAACGGCGGGCTCGGAAAACGTTCGCGCGGCTTCCGGAAGGGATGGATCACTCACCGAAAGAAAGTATCCGCTTCCCGTGTACTCGTAGCTCGCAAGCGCCTGCGCCGAGAACACCGACTGGAGTTGATCCTCGGACAGGAATTCCTGCGCCATGAGCCGAATAGCCTGAACTTCGAACGGTCTGAGAGCGGCCACGCTAGACCCGGCGGTCGTTCTCATGGCTGCCTGTCCAGCCTCTTATTCAAGAAGATGACACTGATGGTCGCTGGCAGCGTACCGACGACCAACCCTAGCAATCCACTGAAAATCATGGCTATGCCAACACCATAGTCCTCGGAGCTGGACGGCTCGCCAATGGTCCACAGCACAGGCAAGAGAAGGCCTACGACGCCTGAAACCAAGACGACGCCAATCCACAGCGTGCCACATACGGCGATCTTCTTGAGAAGGCTCGGCAGGCGCATGACTTCCGCCTAACGGTTGAGCTGAGCGGCGCGCGCGCCGCGGTTTGAGCTTGGCACTTTACCTATCACGCGTCCGCTCCAGCGAGGTGTTAGATGTCGATGCGCCCTGACCGAGGACAGGCTGCCAACGCACGAAGCTCTCACCAGCCTCTGGGTGCCAAGGAAAGTGCCCTTGCTTGGAAGGCCAGATGATTTGATAGAGAGGGAACGTGTCTCCTTCGTAATACCACCGCCCCGTGCCAACGTACTCGCGATAGTGTGATTTTGAGACCTCAACAAAGCAGCAATCGTACCCTTCCAGAAGATCTTGGTTCGACGCCGCAAGATCCGGTCTCTTTCCCTTCGCAAGGTCAGTCGCGACGATGCTCAGTACACCGTGCGCGACCTCCCGCTTCAATCCAACAATGATTAGCTCAGGGAACTGCCAAGTCTTATAGAGGCCTATCGAGAACGAAAACGGCGGATACCCGTCCTCTTCCATAATGTTGAGACAGTGCCAGCCGTACTCGGCGACATCATGGAGTACTTTCTTTTCGGCGTTGTCGGTACCGATGCGGATGTTCATCGACGTCTAACTCTTGTTTAAACCGCCGAAATCGGCGGCCAATCACCGCAGTCTGCGGAATAGCATTCCATCGCCAGTCCCAACCCTCTGATCCCTCTGGGCCGCGCACATTTATACCGCAATCATGCGACAGCCTGTTACGTCGCCCGTCCGCACAAACAAACGGGCCGCGACTCCTGCCGCGGCCCGTCCATCTACCCCGCCTAACTTTACGTAACTACTTCTTCCCCACCGCAATCCTCATCGCCGCCCCACCCGACGGCGCCAACGCCAGCTCCAGCGTGTCGCCCTTCCCCACATCCTTCTCACTAACCTTCAACTCAGTAGGCGCCGCACCATCCTCCCAAACCGTCGCCTTGAACTTCCCCTCTCCGAGGAACCCCAGCGGCACCTTCACCGCATGTGCCTTCTCCGTCCCCATCGCCCCGACAAACCACTCCGTCCCCTTCCTCCGGGCGACAACGACGTACTCATCTATATCCCCCGCCACGAACCGCGTCTCATCCCAGACCGTCGGCACCGCCTTCACGAACTCGAACCCTGGCGCCTTCTCATACACATCCGGCGAATCCGCCACCATCTGAAACGGACTCTCGAACACCACGAACATCCCCAACCCATGCGCGCGCGTCGTCTGCACATTCGGCGGCGAATTCACAACCTCGAACTCCGCGGGCGTCTTGTTCCGAAACCCACCCGGCGTGTAATCCAGCGGCCCTAACAACATCCGCGTATACGCCAGGCTCACGTTGTGCGTCGCGGTGACCCGCCGGCTCCACTTGTTGTACTCCGCCCCCATCACGCCTTCCTGAGTGAGGTAGTTGGGGTACGTGCGGTTGAGGCCCGCCGGCGGATACGCCCCATGCATGTCCACCAACAACTTGTGCGCGGCGGCCTTCCGCATCAGCGTGTGGTAGTAGTCGACCATCTGCTGATCGTTCCGATCCATGAAATCGACCTTGATCCCGGCGATGCCCCACTTCTCGTACTGCGCCAGCGCCGCATCCATCTGCCGATCGAGCAGCGACCACTGCACCCACAACCACAGCCGCACCTTCTTCTTCGCGGCGTACGCCACGAGCGCCGGCATGTCGATATCCGGCTTCGCCTGCGTCACATCCGCATCCGCCGGCGCGCTGCCGCCATGACCGGACCGCAAACACCAGCCCTCGTCCACCATCATGTACTCGAAGCCGCTCTTCCCCGCGAAATCAATGTACGCCTTCAGCGTCGGCATGTCGGTGCCGCCCTTCGCCGGCGGCGGCAGATACGGTCCGCTCCACCAGTCCCACGCGGTCTTGCCGGGCTTGATCCACGACGTATCGAAATCCGGATCCGGGTTCAGATTGCCGACGAGGTTGCTGTCGATCAGCGACCCGAGCGAATCGCCTAACAGGATCACCCGCCACGGCGAACCGGCGCCATCGGCGCCCACATCCACGCGCGCCACGAGCTTCCCGTCATCCAGCCGCGGCGAGATCCGCGGCTGCACGCCCAGCTTTCCATCGCCGCGGCCGCGCAGATACATGCCGCCGTAATCCACGAGGTTCGCCTCACCGATCGCAAACGCATTCGCGCCCGCCTTGCACACCAGCGGCAGGTCATGCGTGTTGTGCTCGCGGATCCGGCTCGCACGCACGGGATCGAACTCGCCCTCGTGGCTCGAGTTGAAGCGGCCCACGCTGAACCCGTGGCAATCGAAGTCGTCCGCGAACGTGAACTCGGTGTCCTCGAACCGCACCGCCAGCGTCTTCAACCCGGCATCGCCCGGTACCCAATACCGGAACGCGACGCCATCGTCGTACGCACGGAACACCCACTGCAGCTTCGACGCCGCGCCGCTCTTCGGCGCAGCGGCCACGGTGATCTCGGTGAAGTTGTCCTTCGCCACCGCCGCTTTCGTCGCGACCAGCTTGTGCTCGCGCGTCACGGCGCGCTTCGTCACGTCCTGCACGTCGACGGCGGAGAGATCGCCTCCCTGCAACGTCACTCGCAACGCGGACGCGGTGATCACCGGCGAATTCTTCCGCGTCACGGCATACGTGATCTGCCCGGCGCCGTTCTGCGCGAGGTCGATGACGACATCACCGTTCGGCGATGTCACCCGTGCCGGCAACCCGGCTGCATGGGCGTATGAAAACGAAAGCGCGGCGAACGCCGCACCGAGGCAGACTTTCTTCACGGAAACCCCCTGTTGAGTCCGGCGCGTACCGTAGCACGCGCCGAACCCGGATCAGGAGGCGAATTGTCTGAGTATCAAACCGCCGGTCAGGTCGGCGGCGGCGCGGTCGATTCCCGCTTCGTCAGCTTCAGATCGTAGAACCGCATCAGCGGATCGTGATCGTCGCTGACGCCGCGCAGGTTCGTGAGCAACCAGTGCGCCGCGCCCTCGCCGATCTGCACGAACGGCCGCGTGATGGTCGTCAACGCGGGCGTCAGCACTTTCGCGAGATAGCTGTCGTCGAAGCCGACCACGGACAGATCCTGCGGCACGCGCAACCCGGCCTGCGCCGCCACCTTGATCAACGCGGCGGCCATGCGATCGTTGCCCGCGTACACGGCGGTGGGACGGTGCGGCGACGCCAGCAACCGGCGCGCGCCCTCGAGGCCGGACTCGAATGTCCAGTCACCCTCGAACACGTTCTCCGGACGCAGCGCGATGCCGGCGGCATCGAGCGCGGCGTTGAAGCCGATCTGCCGTTCGCGCGCCGCGGTCTGCACGAGCGGACCAGAGATCACGCCGATCTCGGTGTGCCCGAGCTCGATGAAGTGCCGCGCGATGTCGCCGCACGCTTCGCGCTCGCGCGACACGATCTTGTTGCGCTGGAAGTCGAGCGCCAGCGAGTTGACCGCGGCGACGGGCGTGCCGTGCGCGGCCAGCGCGTTCGCGAGATCCACGTTCTCCGACACCGGCGCGATGACGATGAGGCCGTCGACGCCGGTGCGGCGCACGAAGCTCATCACGTCCTCGACGAGATGCGGATTCTTGTGGTCCACCGGGTGCACTAACAACTCGTAACCGAACTGCGCGCACTCGGTGAAGATGCCGCGCTGCACCTGGTCGGCGATCTCGGCGTTCGGATCGTCGTGCACGAACCCGAGCATGAACGAGCGGTTGCTCGCCAGCGCGCGGGCGCGCAGGTTGGGAATGAAGTTCAGGCTGCGGATCACTTCCTGCACGCGCGCGCGCGTCTCCGCATTGACCTTCGGTGATTGATTGAGAACTCGTGATGCCGTTCGGACCGAAACTCCGGCGGCTTGTGCCACGTCATTGATCGTGACCGCGGTGCCGCTCTCGTGTCCGAGATGCTGATGGATGTCCATGCGTCTCCCCCTTTGTCCTGAGAATACTCACAGAAGACACGCAAGACAAAACAAGAAATGCATTTTTTTGTCGTCGCGACGACGTCGCACATTGTCGAATCCAATGACAGCGCTAACAGTGGAGATTGCGCGTAAGGCCCGTAACGGAAGCGCACCGATCGGGAGTCTACGAGCCAGCGGTCGCACTCGATGCGAGTGCCTGCGAACGTCTCGCATCGGCGATGACGGTCTGTATTTCAGGCACGCACGAGCCGCAATTCGTGCCGCATTTCAGGCGTTTGCCGATCTCGGCGGCCGTGGCCGCGGCGCCGAGCTCGCGTGCACAGGCCGCGATGGCGTTGCGCCCGACGCCGAAACACGAGCAGACGAGCGGGCCCGCGTCCGCGCCGGCGAGCGCGCGCCCGGCCAAAAGGGCCGCGCGGGCCGCCGCATCGAGCTTTTTCCCGGAAAACAGCCGCGCCAGCCAGCCGCGCTCGGGCAGCGACGGCCGCCGGTCGAAATAGATGCAACCTTCGAGCCGCTCGTCGACGAACCAGGCCGCGCGATACACGCGGCGCGCCGGCTCGTGGTATTCGACCCAGTCCAGCTCGCCGGGCGCCGCGTCCGCGGGCACGCCGAGCAGGCGCCGCGCCTCGAGCGACCAGTCGCGCGCGTGGTTGCCGGCGAGCTCGTAGCGCACGAACCGCTCGCCCTGCACCTTCGTCCACCACTGCGTCACCGGCGGCGGCCGCGGGCTGCGCGTCAGCATCACGCCGTACCAGCTCGCCGCGAAGTGTTCGATCGAAACAGGCGTGTGTTTGAGCTCCGGCTCGCCGGATACGGGATCCACCACCGGGTTCGTCAACGCGCCCACGCGCGCATCCGAGGCGAACGCGCGGTTCCAGTGGATCGGCGCGAACACCATGCCGGGCGGCACGTCGGCGCCGGCGCGCACGCGCACGACCATCGAGCCCCAGCAGGAGCGCAGCGTGGCCAGTTCGCCGTCGCGCACGGCGTAACGCAGCGCGTCGGCGGTGTTCAGCTCGGCGTACGGCTCGGCGACGTGCGTCGACAGGCGCGCGGATTTGGCAGTCCGCGTCATCGTGTGCCAATGGTCGCGCACGCGGCCGGTGTTCAGGATGAGCGGGAAGGCCCGGGTCGGCGCGTTGTGCGGTGCTCGCGGCGTCAGCGCGATGAATCGCGCGCGGCCGTCGTCATGCAAGAATTTGCGTGACGCGAAGATCGAGCCGCGCGCCGGTTCGCGCGAATCGCGCAGCGGCCACGCGCGCGGCGTCCAGGCGGCGTATTCGGCGGCGGTGATGTCGGCCCAGGCGCCGAGATCGAGCGCGCGGCGGCCGTCGTTGCGATGCGCCGTGAGGCGCACGTGCTCGCGAAAGATCTCGTGCGGCGTCGCGAAATCGAAGCCGGAGAAGCCCATCGCACGCGCGACGTCGCCGACGATGCGCCAGTCGGCGCGCGCCTCGCCGGGCGCCGGCAGGAAGGGCCGCTGGCGCGACATCGTGCGGTCCGAGTTCGTGACCATGCCGTCCTTCTCGCCCCAGGCCAGCGCCGGCAGCTTCACGTGCGCGAGCTGCGCGGTATCGGTGTTGCCCATGACGTCGGACACGACGACGAACGGGCACGCGGCCAGCGCGGCCCGCGCCTGGTCGGCGTCCGGCAGGCTGACCACCGGGTTCGTCGCCATGATCCACACGGCCTTGATCTGGCCGGTGCGGATGCGGTCGAACATCTCGACGGCCTTGGGACCTTGCCGGGTCGCGATGGTCGGGCTGTTCCAGAACGCCTGGACCGCGGCGCGGCCGGGCTCGTCGTGCAGGTCGACGTGCGCGGCCAGCGTGTTCACGAAGCCGCCGACTTCGCGGCCGCCCATGGCGTTCGGCTGGCCGGTGACGGAGAACGGGCCGGCGCCCGGTACGCCGATGCGGCCGGTCGCGAGATGGCAGTTGATGATCGCGTTGACCTTGTCGGTGCCCGACGAACTCTGGTTCACGCCCTGCGAGAACGCGGTGATGACGGCGGGCGTGTCGGCGAACAGTTCGTAGAAGCGGCGCAGGTCGTCGACGTCGACGCCCGAGTTGCGCGCGGTGGTGGCGAGATCTCCGCCATGCGCGCGTGCGGTCGCCAGCGCATCTTCGAATCCATTCGTGTGGCCGGCGACGAACGCACTATCTACCGCGCCGTGATCGGCGAGCCAGCACAGCAGGCCGTTGAAGATGTCGACGTCGGTGCCGGGTTTCAGCGGGAGGTGGATATCCGCGAGCTGCGTGGTCGCCGTCTTGCGCGGATCCAGCGCGACGATCTTCGTGCCGCGTTTCTCCCGGGCGGCGAGGATGCGTTGCAGGATGATCGGATGGCACCACGCGGTGTTGGAGCCGACGAGCACGATCAGATCGGTTGCATCGAGATCCTCGTAACTCACCGGCACCACGTCCTCGCCGAACGCGCGCTTGTGCCCTGCGACGGCGGACGCCATGCACAGCCGCGAGTTCGTATCGATGTTCGCCGAGCCGATGTAGCCCTTCATCAGCTTGTTGGCGACGTAGTAGTCCTCGGTCAGCAGCTGGCCGGAGACGTAGAACGCGACGGAGTCCGGACCGTGCTGCTCGATGCAACGCTTGAATTCGCGGGCGACGGCTTCGGTGGCGTCATCCCAGCTCGCGAGCGTGCCGCGGACTTCCGGATACAGCAGGCGATCCTCGAGCCCGAGCGTCTCGCCCAGCGCGCTGCCCTTCACGCACAACTTGCCGGCATTCGCCGGATGCGCGGGATCGCCGCGCACGTCGGCGCCGCCGCTCCGCGGCGTCGCCAGCACTCCACATCCGACGCCGCAGTACGGACAGGTGGTTCGTATCAAGCGGCGGCCGAATCGAACAGCAGCTGATCGCGGATCGGCGTGACGTCCGTGCCATCGGCGATCAGTTCGCGCAGCTTGCCGGCTTCGCGCACGTCGCCGAACAACACGGCGCCGCACACGCGGTTGCCCTCGAGCACGACACGCTTGTAGATGCCGCGGCGGCGGTCCTGCAGCACCAGCGACTCGCGGTTGCCCTTTTCCGCGAAATCGCCGGCCGAGAACACTTCGATGCCGGACACCTTCAACTGCGTCGCGTTGATCGCGCCGGAGAACCGCGAGACGCCGATCTCCGCGATGTGCTGCGCGCAGATGCGCGCCTGCTCCCACAGCGGCGCGACCAGGCCGAACGTCTGCCGGCGGTGCTGCACGCATTCGCCGACGGCGTAGATGGACGGGTCGAACGTCTGCAGCGTGTCGTCGACAAGGATGCCCCGGTCGCAGGCGAGATTGGCGCGCTTCGCGAGATCCATGTTGGGCCGCACGCCCACGGCCATGACGACGAGATCGGCAGGCACCACCTCGCCATCGTCGAACTTCACCGCCGTCACGCGTTCGTCGCCGAGCAGCTCCTGCGTCTTCGCGCGCATGCGGAACTGGATGCCGCGCTTCTCCAGCGCCGCCTTCAGCAGTGCACCGGCAGCGGCGTCGAGCTGGCGTTCCATCAGCGTGTCCACCAGGTGCACGACCGTGACCTGCATGCCGCGCAGCGCGAGACCGTGCGCGGCCTCCAGTCCCAACAACCCGCCGCCGATGACGACGGCCCGGCGGCCGGTGCCCGACGCCTCGAGCATGCGGTTCACGTCGTCGAGATCGCGGAACGTGACGACGCCCGGCAGCTCCCTGCCCGGCAACGGCAGCATGATCGGATCCGACCCCGTGGCGATCAGCAGCCGGTCGTAGGGCGCCAGCGTGCCCTTCTTCGAGCGCACCAGGCGCCGCTTGCGGTCGATCTCGACGATCGGATCGCCGGAATGCAGCGTGATGCCGCGGCGCGAATACCAGTTCGGCCGGTGCAGCATGATGTCGTCGGCCTGTTGCTCGCCGGACAACACCGGCGACAGCAGGATGCGGTTGTAGTTGCCGCGCGGCTCGGCGCCGAACACGGTGATCTGGAAGCGGTCGGCGACGCCGAGCTTCAGCAGCTCCTCGACCGTGCGCATGCCCGCCATGCCGTTGCCGGCGATGACCAGCCGGATGCGGCGCGCCGCGCGCGGGATCTCGACGTGTACGCGGTCGCCGACGACGCGCGTCGCGTACGCGGTCACGCTGAAGGTCGGATCCTCGAGGCATCGGCCCGTACCCAGCACGAAATGATGCTTGTAGATAGGCGACGCGACGACGCGTTCGTTCTGCAGGTCGCCCGTCAATCCGCGCGACAACACGTTCGCGCGCGAGCCCGGGTCGAAGTTGTCCAGCGCGTACACACGCTCGTCGACCAGGAACAACGCGATCTGCCGCCCGCCGACCAGCGCGCATACGCCGGTGCCGTCGACCAGGTCGTCGAGCGCGCAGACGTCCTGCCAGCGCTCTTCCTGCAGCGCGGCGTTCATGCTGCCACCCCGTCTTTCGCCGCGCGCTCTTCGGCGGTCGCGGGCCGGATCTGCCCGCGCTCCTCGACGAACAACACGTTCTTGTCCGTTTCGCTGGCATTCACGAAATGCCGGAAGCGCTTCAGCGTCGCCGGATCCTCGATCGCCACCTTCCACTCGCAGGCGTAGTTGGCGATGACGCGCGCCATGTCCGCCTCGAGCTCCGCGCCGATGCCGAGCGAGTCCTCGCAGACGACCTTGCGCACGTAGTCGATGCCGCCTTCCAGGTTCTCCAGCCACGTCGACGTGCGCTGCAGCCGGTCCGCGGTGCGGATGTAGAACATCAGGTAGCGGTCGATGAAGCGCACCAGCGTTTCGGTATCGAGATCGCGCGCCAGCAGGTCGGCGTGCCGCGGCTTCATGCCGCCGTTGCCGGACACGTAGAGGTTCCAGCCGTTCTCCGTGGCGATGACGCCGACGTCCTTGCCCTGCGCCTCGGCGCATTCGCGCGTGCAGCCCGACACCGCGAACTTGATCTTGTGCGGCGCGCGCAGGCCCTTGTAGCGATTCTCCAGGTCGATCGCGAGACCGACGCTGTCCTGCACGCCGTAGCGGCACCATGTCGACCCGACGCAGCTCTTCACCGTGCGCAGTGCCTTGCCATACGCGTGGCCGGACTCGAATCCCGCGTCGATCAGCTCCTTCCAGATCAGCGGCAGCTCGTGCACCTGCGCACCGAACATGTCGATGCGCTGGCCGCCGGTGATCTTCGTGTACAGGCCGTACTTCTGCGCGATCTGCCCGATGACGATCAGCCCCTGCGGCGTGATCTCGCCGCCGGGCACGCGCGGCACCACGGAGTACGTGCCGTCCTTCTGCATGTTCGCGAGGAAGTAATCGTTCGTGTCCTGCAGCTGCGCGTGGCGGCGTTTCAGCACGAACTCGTTCCAGCACGACGCGAGGATGCTGCCGATCGCCGGCTTGCAGACGTCGCAGCCCAGGCCCTTGCCGTGTTTCTCGAGCACCGCGTCGAAGGTCTTCAGCTCGCCGATGCGCACCAGGTGGAACAATTGCTGGCGCGTGTACGGGAAGTGCTCGCACATCGACGTGTTGACGTTCACGCCGCGCTTCTTCAGCTCGGCATTCAGAAGTTGGGTCACCAGCGGCGTGCAGCCGCCGCAGGTGGTGCCGGCCTTGGTCTTCGTCTTCAGCGCGCCGACCGTCGTGCAGCCCGCCTCGATCGCGGCGCAGAGGCCGCCCTTCGAGACGTTGTTGCACGAACACACTTGAGCGGTTTCCGGCAGCGCGGCCAGCGCATTGGACGGGGGTGCACCCGCGCCGGCCGCAGCCGCCGGAAACAACAAACTTTCCGGGTTCTCGGGCAACGCCAGCGCGTTGCTCACCGTCTGATGCCACATCGAGTAGTCGGACGTGTCGCCGACCAGCACCGCGCCGATCAGCTTCTTGCCCTCGGCGTCGACCACCAGCTTCTTGTAGACCTCGCGGCGCTGGTCGAAGAACGAATACACGCGCGCGCCCTGCGTGGCGGCGTGCGCGTCGCCGATCGAGCCGACCTCGACGCCCAGTAGTTTGAGCTTCGTGCTCATGTCGGCGCCGGCGAACGCGGGCTCCTCGGTCTCGAGTATCCGCGCCGCGGCGATACGCGCCATCTGGTAGCCCGGCGCCACCAGGCCGAACACGCGGCCGTCGTACGAGGCGCATTCGCCGATCGCATAGATGGAGGAGTCGGAGGTGCGGCAGTCGCCGTCGATGACGATGCCGCCGCGCGCTGCCACCGCGAGCCCGCAGGCCTTCGCCAGCTCGTCGCGCGGGCGGATGCCGGCGGAGATCACGATGACGTCGGTCTCGAGCGTGCCGCCATCGGCGAACACCATGCGGTGCCGCGCGGATTCGCCATCGTCGATGCGCGTCGTATTCTTCCCCGTGTGCACGGACACGCCCAGCGCCTCGATGCGCGAACGCAGCAACCCGCCGCCGCCCTCGTCCACCTGCACGGCCATCAGCCGCGGTGCGAATTCGACGACGTGGGTGGCGAGGCCGAGATCCTTCAGCGCCTTCGCCGCTTCGAGCCCCAGCAATCCGCCGCCGATGACGACACCGCGCGTGGAATTCCTGCCGGCCTCGCTGATCGCCTCGAGATCCTCGATCGTGCGATAGACGAACACGCCCGCGCGGTCCTTGCCCGGGATCGGCGGCACGAACGGGCTCGAGCCCGTGGCCAGGATCAGCGTGTCGTATTCGTATTCCGCGCCGCTCCTCGTCGTGACGCGTTTCGCGGCGCGGTCGATCGCGGCGACCGGATCGCCGGAATGCAGCTCGATGCGGTGCTGGTCGAAAAACTCGCGCGACGTCAGCGTGAGGTCCTCGACGCTGCTGCCCGAGAAATACTTCGACAGGTTGACCCGGTCGTACGCGAGCCGCGGCTCCTCCGCGAGCATCGTGATCGACAGTTTCGCGCCGCTATCGCGCGTCAACGCTTCGAGAAACCGCTGGCCGACCATGCCGTGGCCGACCACGACGATCCGTTGTGACATTGCTCGCTCGCCCTCGTCGCCTGGCAACGAGCAGATAGAGCAACCTCCGTGCCACGCACGGTCTGGAGGAGAAATCCGTAGCCGGGAGCCTGTTTGGGGCCGGTTGCCTCAGCGCGGTGCAGAGGGGTCGGGCGACGGGTCCGTTTTGGTGAACAGGTGCTTCTGCAGGCCCACGGCGTCTTCGACGCGTTGGTAGTACCCGCGATTGATCGCGACCTCTTCGTAGCCGTGCTCGCCATAGAAGTTTCGCGCGGCTTCGTTCGTACGCCGACACTCGACACGGATCGTCCGCATACCGGCATCACGCGCCACGCGCTCCAGCCACTCGAGCATCCCCGACCCGACGCGCTGGCGGCGATGCGCCGCGGCCACCGCGAACAACATCAGGTGCGCGTGCTCTTCCGCGTACGACATGATGCCGAAGCCCGCGATGGCGCCGGGCGCGCCGGCGACGATGACGTTCGTATCCGCGCTCGCGACGGCGCGCGCCACGCGCGGCTCGGTCCAGCTCCAGCCGAGACCGCGCTCGATTTCGTCGCGTGACATGGCGGCGATATCCGCGACGTCGGCACGAGTGGCGAGGCGGATGGTGAGGCTGTGCGGTTTCATCCCGGTTCGAGTGTATGTCAGCAGCCGAACTTGATATCTGTGAAGCCCAAGGCGACCGCCAGGCGATCGAACCCGACATTGCCTGCGACGCCGACCCATATCCACAGCTGCCCGCGCCAGCCGAGCCGGAACAGGTTCGTGTACTGATTTGCCGCCATGATCGAGAGCACGATCGTCCACTCGGCGTAACGCACGACACCGAAGCTCATGAAGTAATGGAGCCACTCACCTGCCGGCATCACCGACGTCCACAGGGCCATGATGCAGATCGCACCGAAGATGCCGACGGCGAGACGATAGAAGGCATACCTCACGACAAAGCCGGTCTTGTTCGCAACGTAGAAACCGAACAACGCGAGCGCGAACCACGACATCGAGCAATAGAACGCGAACTTTCCGAACAGCCACGGCAACAGCATCGTAGTTAGACCTCGATTCGGCGCCGTCGCCGCAACATCCGGTGGAGACACCTCGGGGTCAGGATTCTCCTACAAGACGGGTCGTCTTTCACCTCCCTGGTACGTCGTGTGTCCGCGACAAGTTGTCGTGAAAAGTCGCGCGATTATTCTGACCGCTCGTCAAGCCCACCTTCCAGGGAGAGATCATGTTAGTTAGCCCACACCAACGAATGGCCGCACTCGGTTGCGCGCTGTTGTTAGGCGCCGGACTCGCGAGCGCGCAGGAAAAACCGGCCAATCCGAGCGAGGTCTACGGTGCGCGCATCCAGGCGACCACGCTCGCCGCCACGACGACGCCGTACTCGGCCACGCGCGACTCACTGTCCAGCGCGGACACGCTGCGCTACTGGAACCAGATCGCGATCGATGCATCCGGCCTCGATCACACGGCGGTGCAGCCCGGCGAGAATCGCGTCTTCGGCGAACAGCTCGGCCCCGGCCGCTCCGCGCGCGCCGTCGCCATCGTGCAGATCGCCGTGTACGACGCGACGAACGCGATCGTCGGCGGCTACCAGCGCTATACGAAGACGACGCCGGCGAGCAAGCCCGCGTCCGTGGACGCCGCCATCATCGCCGCCGCGCACGACACGCTGGTCGCGATGTGGCCGTCGCAGAAGCCGTATTTCGATCAGCTGCAGGACGAGGATCTCAACCGGATCATCGTGAAGAGCGCCGCGCAGAAGCAGGCGGGTGTCGCCGTGGGCAAGGAGGCCGCGAAGCTGATCCTCGCGATGCGCGCGAACGATCACTCGGCCGGCGCGGACCCGAAAATGGACGGCGAGTGGTCGACCAGCGATCAGCCCGGACACTGGCGCCAGGATCCGATCGGCAAATCGCCGATCGCGATGGGCGCACACTGGGGAGAGGTGACGCCATTCGTGCTCATCAGCTCGAAGCAGTTCCGCATTCCCGCGCCGCCGAAGATGAATTCCGCGGCATACACGGCGGCCTACAACGAAGTGAAGTCGCTCGGCGGCGACGGCGTGCACACGCCGACTCAGCGCACCGAAGAGCAGGCCTTCATCGGCGTGTTCTGGGCGTATGACGGAACGCCGAGCCTGTGTGCCCCGCCGCGCCTGTACAACCAGGTGACCGCGGAGATCAGCAAGAAGGAAACGAGCGTCATCAAGCTCGCACGGTTGTTCGCGCTGGTGAACGTTTCCATGGCGGATGCAGGCATCGCGTCCTGGGAGTCGAAGTACTACTGGGACTTCTGGCGTCCGGTCGGCGGCATCCGCGAATCCGATCCGGGCACGGGCCCGACCGGTCTCGGCGACGGCAATCCCGCGACGCTGGGCGATCCGCACTTCTGGCCGCTCGGCGCGCCCGCGAGCAACCTGCAGGGACCCAACTTCACGCCGCCGTTCCCCAGCTATCCGTCGGGCCACGCGACGTTCGGCGGCGCGCTGTTCGAGACGCTGCGCAACTTCTATGGCACCGACAAGATCGCGTTCACGTTCGTCTCCGATGAGTTCAACGGCGAGACGCGCGCGAACGACGGCACGGTGCGGCCCTATCGCCCGCGCAGCTTCGACAACCTGTCGCAGGCGGAGGAAGAGAACGGCCAGAGCCGCATCTATCTCGGCATCCACTGGGCGTTCGACAAGACCGAGGGCATCAAGCAGGGCCGCAAGGTCGCGGACTACGTGTTCGCCCACGAATTCCGGCCGCTCTGACACCGACAACCCCGGAGAAGGGGTGGCATGACCTCTTCTCTCTTCGGGCGGTGGAGTGCGAGCTCCACCGCCTTTTTATTTCAGGCCCAGCGTTGCACGGCGTCGGCGCTGTCCGCCGGGTTGGTGTTGAAGCAGATCTTCGCTAGCGGCGCGCGCGCGTGCACGAGGTTCAGCAGTTTCTCGAACAGCAGCAGGTGCGCCGGCGCGCGCAGGCCGGCGCCGAACAACACGCAGTCGAACGTGCGCGACTCGAGCTGTAGTTTGGTCACCGCTTCCGCCGTCTCGCCCGTGTCGACCAGGCAACTCTCGACGTAGTAGCCGAGATCCCGGACCACCTGCAGCTGCGACTCGATGTACTGCCCGAGCATCTGCGGCGTGAGGCCGGGCATCTGGCTGTAGTCGGCGAAACGGGGATCGAGCCCCAGCGCGAGAACGTTGACGGACATGGCGGCCTCTCGGGATCGGGTCGGCTGCCACTCTGCGCGACGGCCTGCGGCGTGGCAAGCCGGTGCGACCCTCAGCGCGCGGCGCGGCTCATCTGCCAGTCGTACAACGCGGCCAGCGCTTCCTGCACGTGCGGCAGGCCATTGTTCGTCCAGGTGTGGCGCGACGGATCGCGCTCGGCCTTGCAGATCTCGGGCGTCAGCGATTCGAGCAGCATCGTCCGGACGTGGTCCTCGACATCCGCGACCGGGTGCGCGGTGTTCTCGCCGGCGAGCAGCAACGGCACGACTTCGGCGACGCGATCGTCGACGGACTTGATCAGCGCGGCGTTCTTGCTGGTCCAGGTCTCGAGGGATTTCTTGCGGACCGCGGCGCCGCCGGGATCGAGCACGCGGCAGTTCGCCTCGAGCGTCGGCGCCGCGAGGCGCCAGCCGAGCACGGCGCCGATTTCGCGGAACGCTTCGGCGTCGTCGGCGCGGGCGGGGGCCATCGGCAGCGCACACAGCACCAGAATCGGGACGTATCTCACATCGGCTCCTGACGGTCGGCGTACGGGCTAACTATCGTCAACCGCCCCGCCTCCCGTCAACCGGCGCTCGTCAATGCGCGCGTTGCGCCGGACGCTGCGGCAGCCACCAGACGAGCAGCGCGATCGCGACGAACAGCACGCCGCTGGCCGCGTAGCGACTCAATGCGAGGCCGCCATGATCGAGCGGCTTGTCGAGGAAATCGCCGACGACGGCACCGAGCGGCCGCGTCAACACGAACGCGGACCAGAACAGGATCGTCTTCGATACCCGCGTCAGGAAGTGCAACGCGACGATGACGGCCAGCAGGCCGGCGAAGATGGCGGCGGCGCCGAGATAGCCGAGGCCGGCCGTGTCCGCGGTCCAGTCCCCGAGCGCGGTGCCGAGCGTCTGCGAGAACATGATGGTCAGCCAGTAGAAGGACTCGGCCGCCCGGTTGTCGATCGACGACACATCGATGCTGCCGAGCGCGAGGCGCCAGATCACGAGTGACGCGGCCAGCAGTCCGCCGAGCAGCAGCGTGCCACCCGGATAACCGAGACCGATGGACCGTGTCGCGAAATCCGCGAGCGTCGTGCCGACGGTGGTCGAGGCGACGATCGCCGCCCAGTAGATGGGAGCGCGGAAGTCCGTCGTCCGGATTTGCAGCAGCAGCGCGACCACGAAGACCGCCATGAAGATGATCGTGGCGACCAGGTAACCCAGGTTCATCGACATCGACACCGCGTCGCCGCCGGTTTCGCCGAGCGTCGTCGCCAGGATCTTGATGAGCCAGAAACCGAGCGTCAGCGCGGGGACCTTGACCGTCATCGCAGTGAGACGGTGGCCGGGCCGCGAATCAATCTAGACGAGCGGCATTTTTTCGCGCTCCGCCCACGCGTCCGACAGGCGGCGCGCCGAGACCGGCACGCGCGTCTTCAGCTGCTGCGCGAACAGCGACACGCGGAACTCCTCGAGCAACCAGCGGAACTCGTCGCCGCCCGGCGGCCGCAATCCGCGTTCGAACTTCACGCGGTCGCGGTATTTCGCCTCCAGCGGCGCGATCTCGGCGGCCAGCTGCGCATCGCGCTTCGGATTCGCCGGAGCCTTCTCGAGCCGCTGCTCGATCGCGTGCAGGTAACGCGGGAATTCGCGCAGCCGCTCCCATGGCGTCGTCAGCAGGAACCCCGCGGGCACGAGCCAGGCCAGCTGCGCGCGGACGTCCGCCGCGGTCGCGGGCGGCGCCTTCGCCAGCGCGGCGTTGATGCGCGTGAGCCGCTCGAACGCGCCCTGCAGGCTGCGCGAGATCTCCTGCGCGGGCAGTCCGATGCCGCCGCGCTTCATCGACACGCGTGCGTCGAAGGCAGCGGCGCTGCGCACCGGCTGCCCATCCTCGACGAACACCGTCATCACGACGCGATCGAGCAGGTCCTCGCGCAGATCCCGCCCGGCGACCAGCTCCGGATTCACGAACGGATGCGCGGCCAACGCCTTGTACGCGATCTCCGCCTGCACGTTCACGGCGAGATCGCGGCGCAGCGGCTTGAGATCGCGCGCCAGCACCAGGCGCACCAGGCGCGCGACGCCGCGTTCGTGGCTCATGCGCGCCTCGGGCGGCGTCGCGAACACGCGCAGGCCGACGCTGTCGCCCTCGTCCACCAGGCCGGGATATCCGACCTGCTTGCGGACACCGGGCGCCGCGTCCTGCTTCTCGGGCAGATCGCCGAAGACCCACGTGCGCGCGCCGGTGGTCAGCTCGGATTGTTTGGCGTACTCCTGCTGCGCCGTGCCGGCGTGGCGATCGCGCAGCGCCTGCAGGCTGCGCGAGCGGGCGACGACCTTGTTGGCGTCGTCCATCAGCACGAAGTTGATGCGCAGGTGCGGCGGCAGCAGGTCTTCGCGGAACGCGTCGCGCGGCACCTGCACGCCGTACGTGCGCAGCAGCGCGGCCGCGAGTTGCGCGTGCAGCGAGCCGACCCCGGGATCGATGTACGGCCGCACACGCGTCATCGCCTCGGGCACCGGCACGAAATGCACGCGCAGGTTCTTCGGCAGCGAACGCACCAGCGCTTCCATCTTCTCGTCGAGCAGGCCGGGCACCAGCCATTCGAACGGCTCTTCGGGTAGTTGGTTGAGCACGTGCAGCGGGACCAGCGCGGAGACGCCGTCGTCCTCGTTGCCCGGCTCGAAGCGGTAACGCAGCTGCACGACCAGCGGGCCTGCAGACAGGTGGTCCGGGAAACGCGCGGCATCGAGCTCGGCGTCGCCCGGAGCGATGTCCTTCTCGGTCAGCCACAGCAGTTTCGGCGACTGCTTCTCCGCGCCGCGCCGCCATTGTTCGAACGCGGCGCCGGTCGAGATGCCCTCGGGCACCTTCGCGTCGAAGAACGCGTACAACTGCTCTTCGTCGCCCAGCAGGTCGACGCGCCGGCCCTTCTGTTGCAGGTATTCGGTCTCTTCCAGCAGCTTCAGGTTGTGCTCGAAGAATGGCGCGCGCGAGTCGTACTCCATCAGCACCAGCGCGTGGCGGATGAACATCTCGCGCGCGGCTTTCGGATCCACCTTCTCGTACGGGATGCTGCGGCCGGTGGTCAGCGTCAGGCCGAACAACGTCGTGCGTTCGTAGATGGCCGCGCGCGAGGCGCGCCGTTCCCAGTGCGGGTCGTAGTGCTGCCGGCGGATCAGGTGCGCGCCGACGTCCTCGACCCAGCGCGGATCGATGCGCGCCACGTTGCGCGCGTACACCTTGGTGGTCTGCACCTGTTCCGCACTGACTATCCACTGCGGCTTTGCCTTGAACTGGCCGGAACCGGGGTGGATGGCGAGCTTGGTGCCGTTCGCGCCGAGGTACTCGGATTGTTCCTTGCGCTCCGCGATCTGCGACAGCAGGCCGGCGAGCAACGCGCGGTGGATGGCGTCGTACTTGGCGGGTTGCGCGTTCAGCGGCAATGCGAGCTCGCCCTTCACCACTTCCATCACCTGGCTGTGGACGTCGTGCCACTCGGTCAGGCGTAGATAGGAGAGGAAGTTCTCCTTGCACCAGCCGCGCAGCTTCGCGCGGGACAGTTTGTCGCGCTGCTCGCGGAACGCCGTCCAGAGCTTGAGCAGCGACAGGAAATCGGATTGCTCGTCGCGGAACGGGGCATGTTTCTGGTCGGCCTGCGTCTGCTTGTCGGCGGGACGATCGCGCGGGTCCGGCACGGACAGCGCCGAGGCGATGATGGCGACTTCCTCGAGACAGTGTTCGTCCGCGCCGGCCAGCATCATGCGGCCGAGCTTCGGATCCAGCGGTAGTTTGGAGAGGCGCCGGCCGATGTCGGTGAGCTCGCCCTCTTCCGTCAACGCGCCGAGCTCGCGCAGCGTCCGCTGGCCGTCGCGGACGTAGCGGCCGTCGGGAGGTTCGACGAACGGGAAGGCCTCGATGTCGCCGAGCTTCAGCGCGTGCATCTGCAGGATGACGGCCGCGAGGTTCGTGCGCTGGATCTCGGGCTCGGTGAACTCCGGCCGCGCGCGGAAATCGTCCTCGGAGTACAGGCGGATCGCGATGCCGGGGCCGACACGGCCGCAGCGGCCCGAGCGCTGGTTCGCCGACGCCTGAGAGATCTTCTCGATCGGCAGGCGTTGCAGGCGGCTGCGATGGCTGTAGCGGCTGATGCGCGCAACACCGGTGTCGATCACGGCGCGGATGCCCGGCACGGTCAACGAGGTTTCCGCCACGTTGGTAGCCAGCACGACCCGGCGCTTGCCGCTGGGGCGGAACACGCGCTGCTGCTCGTCCTGCGACAGCCGCGAGTACAACGGCAGGATCTCGCAGTTGTGCGGATGATGTTTGCGCAGCGACTCGGCGGTCTCGCGGATCTCCCGCTCGCCGCTGAGGAACACGAGGATGTCGCCGGGCTTCTCGCCCCACAGCTCGTCGACGGCACCGAGGATCGCGGCCTGCTCGTCGACGGCGGTTTCGTCGTCTTCGTCGAGCTCGACGGCGCGGTAACGCACCTCGACCGGATAGCTGCGGCCTGAGACGTTGATGATCGGCGCGTCGTTGAAATGCTTCGAGAAGCGCTCCGGATCGATCGTCGCCGACGTGATGACGATCTTGAGATCCGGCCGCTTCGGCAGCAGCCACTTCAGATAGCCGAGCAGGAAGTCGATGTTCAGCGAACGTTCGTGCGCCTCGTCGACGATGATCGTGTCGTAGCTGTCGAGGAAACGGTCGCCCTGCGTTTCGGCGAGCAGGATGCCGTCGGTCATCAGCTTGATCAGGCCCTCCGGACGGCTGCGATCCTGGAAGCGCAGCTTGTAACCGACCAGCTGGCCGAGCTGCGCGTCCAGCTCCTCCGCGATGCGCGACGCGACGGCGCGCGCGGCGATGCGGCGCGGCTGCGTGTGGCCGATGATGCCCGCGACGCCGCGGCCCGCTTCGAGACAAATCTTCGGCAGCTGCGTGGTCTTGCCCGAACCGGTCTCGCCGCAGACGATGACGACGGGATGCTGCTCGATGGCGCGGCGGATCTCGTCGCGATTCGCCGAGACCGGCAGCTCTTCCGGATAGGCCAGTTTCGGCACGCTGGCCGCACGCGCGGCGCGCGCGTCGTTCGACGCGGCGATGCGGCGCGCCAGTTGTTCCTCGGTGGCGCGCGTATCCTTGCCGCGCAGTTTTTCGGCGCGCAGCCGGTCGCGCTCGCGGCGCAAGCGATGGAGGTCGCGGCGCAGGACGGAGTCGAGCGCCAGGTGCTTGGAGTCGGGGGAGTTCAGGGCCGGGATTTTAGCCGGCCGCGCGCCTGAAGAACACGAGCCGCCAGACCGGGCCGAAGACGAACCACAGGAAAACCGAGCCGACGGCGATTCCGAACCAGTCCTCGAGCTCACGCGTCCGTTCGGCGTCGTCGATGTAGGCGATCAACGCGACCAGCAGCGCCAGGGCGATGGCCCACGCGACGAGGCAGCGGAACCACAGCTGGAATTCGTAGCGCACGCCGGGCCAGCCCGCGTTCGGCGCCGGCGCCGGCACGGGTCCGCCCGCGAAGCGATGCGCGAAGTGCCGATCGGCCCACGCGACCATGATGCCGCCGAACGCCAGCGTGAAGCCGATGTACGCGGTGGCCAGGCCGTGCGCGAACGTCGCCGTCGTGCCGGCGCGCAGATCGAGCGCGGTGAACGCGAGCAGCAGCAGGTCGATCGCCGGCAGCGAATACAACAGGGCGCGGCTGACCGGCTCGCGACGCAGTAGATAGCGCGAGACGAGCGCGAGCAGCAGCACGACCCAGAAGGCAGCTTCGCAGACGATGATCAGCGCGTAGAGCAGCATCAGTCGACGCAGCGGCCGCCGGCGGGTTTGCCGTTCACGACTTCGATCTTGCAGCCGCAGGGGTCGTCGTCGGTCTGGCAGCGACCGGTGATCGATGGGCCGGTGTTCTGCACCGAGCTGTCGACGAGGCATTTGCCCTGGCACTGCGAGTTGTCGGTGCAGGCTTTTCCGGCGTCGGCAAACGGCACCAGGCAGCGCGGGATCTGTCGGCGGCAGACCGGGCGGATGGCGCCGCCGCGCGCCGCACAGGCCGCCGCGTCGGTGGCTTCATCCGCGGTGGCGGCCGATGCTGGCGACGCGGGCGCCGCTGGCGTCGCCGCGCGGCAATGCCCGGCGAAGTCCGGCGACTCGAGGAACGCGGCGAGGATGCGGCGCCACGCCGGCCATTCGTGCGCGCCGTCGGTGAGGAAGACGCGTTGCGGCGGTAGTTCCGCGGTCAGCAGCTCGTCGGCGCGGCCGAGGCGGTCGTCGCGGCCGTAGCCGGCGAAGATCAGCGGCGCGCGCTCGCGGCTCTGCGTCGCGGCCTGCAGCCAGCGCCACAACTCGCGCTGGTAGTTGGAGCGGTCGGGCGTTTCGACGCGCGGCGGCGGCGTCCACTTCCGCAAACCGCCCGCGTTCACGATCTCCTCGATCACGTCCTTGTCGCCGAGGAACGGTGCGATGGCGAGCACGCCCGTGACGTCGGACGTGCGCATGCGCGAATAGAACAGCGAACCGAAGCCGCCCATCGAGGGACCGACGAGCCAGGTCTCCTCGTAACCGCGCTGTTTCGCGGGCGCGATGACGTCGGTGGAGAGACGGTCGATGAACGTGCCGCGCATGTAGTAGCCGAACGTGGCGTCGGTGGCGCGGATGTCGGCGGATAGGCCGTGCGCGCGCAACTCTTCGACGAAGCCGCGTTGCTGGAATGCTTCGGCGTGGTCGCCCATGCCGGGGAGCAGCACGAAGAGGCAGCGCGCGGGTTGCGCCGGGTTCGCGTATTCGATCGAGCGCATCGGCGTCGGTGCCTGCATCGGGCCGACGCAGGCGGAGAGCGCGGCGCCGAGGGCGAGCGCGAGGATGGCTTTCATCGTCAGTCGTTTGTCGATGCGGGGAGTCATGAGTCTGGTCACTTCCGTTTCTTGCGTTTCTGCGCGCCGCCGATGGCGCCGATGCGTGCCATGCCCAGCAACTTGCGGAACGTCGGGCACTCGAGATGGCTCGGTGCCGAACATTTCGCCGCGTGCACGAGGCCGTCGCGCATCGCCGTGAGCTTGCGGATGGTCGCGTCGAGCTCGTCCGCCTTGCGCGCGAGTTTGCGCCGGTCGATCTGCGGTTTGCCATCGGCGCCGAACATCTGCGCGATCTCGTCGAGGGAGAACCCGGCGGACTGGCCCAGCGCGATCATCGCCAGCTTCTCGGTGGCGGACGGATCGAACAGCCGTCGCAGGCCGCGCCGGCCGACCGACGAGATCAGCCCCTTCTCCTCGTAGAACCGCAGCGTGGCGGCGGTGACGCCCGATTCCCGCGCGAGCTCGGCGATATCCAGGTCTCGCATCTTGACCTCAAGTTGACTTGAAGTGGCAGAGTGCCCGCAACGGAACTGGATGGCAACGAGGTCGACGTGGAATATCTGCTGCGAATCATGCTGGTCGGCATCGGCGCGACGCTGGTGAGTGATTTCTGGGGCCTGCTGCGCCAAGGGCTGTTCGGCGCGCCGCGGCCGGACTACGCGATGGTCGGACGCTGGATCGGGCACTTCACGCGCGGCCGCTTCCGGCACGACCGGATTGCCGCCGCGCCGGCGATCCGCGGCGAGCGCGCGATCGGCTGGACGGCGCACTACCTGATCGGGATCTCGTTCGCCTTGCTGGCCGCCGTGATCGCCGGCCCCGGATGGCTGAGTGAGCCGACATTGCCCCTGGCGCTGTTCGTCGGCATCGGCACGGTGCTCGCGCCGTTCCTGGTCCTGCAGCCCGCGATGGGCGCGGGCTTCTTCGCGAGCCGCGCGCCGAATCCCGCGATCGCGCGACTACACAGCGTGCTGCTGCACGCGAGTTTCGGATTCGGCCTCTACGGCGCGGCGCTGCTCGTCGCGCACTCGCCCCTCTTCTCTCACTGACAAGGAGCTGACATGCGTATTCCCGCTCGTTTCTCGCCGCTGGTTTTCGGCGGCATCCTCTCCGCCGTGATGACGGCGGTCGTATCCGCGTTCGTCATCCTGGTGACCCAGGGTGCGACGACCCACTTCCTCGCGCAGTGGCTGGGCAGCTGCGCGATGACGTGGCCGGTGGCGTTTCCGACGGTGACCGTCGTGGCGCCGCTGGTGCGGAAAGTCGTCGCGAACGTCACCGCCTGACGCGGCGCGGTCAGAAGTCGAAAGTGGCGCCGAGTGAGGCTCGCTCCGCCCTGGTTTCGCCGGAGATCAAGGAACGGCTCAGGGCGCCGGTGCGCTGGTACTCGGCGCGGAGCGTCCAGCGCTTCGCGAAGTGCCACGACGCGCCACCGCCTGCCAACCAGACCGTGCGCGAGAATTTTTCGTCGCGACCGAACTCGGGTTCGTATTCGCGCGCGGCAAACAAGGCGCCGCCGCGCAGGAACACGGCGAAATGCCTGCCGACCGGCAACGTGCCCAGCGCCGACAACGACGGGCCCGCCACCTTGCTCGAGTAGCTCAGCGCCAACGTGGACGGGCCCAGGAACGGAAAGCCGAAGTTGTCGACGGTGTAGTGCTCGGCGACGTCGGTCTTGCCGAAGTCGACATATTCGAGCTCGGCCGACAGCCAGCCGTTGACGCGATAGCCGATGCCGGCGCTCCAGGCGAGCGCGCCGTCGTCGATGTCGACGCGATCCGGATCGACGTGAACGATGCCAAGCGAGTTACCGAAGTTCGCGCCGTTGGATTCGGGCTTCTCCTTGCCCGCTCCCAGCGACGCGGTGAGATAGAAGCTTGGCTCGGCGGCGCCTGCAGTCACGGCGGACATGCAGAGCAAGGCCTGGAACAGGTGTGCGCGCCACGTACGGGTTTTCATCGTCGGTGTCCTCCCTGATCTCGCAGCCTGGTTCTGCCACCAGGCCGGGAGTCGTGACACGCGACGTCAGATCAACTTCAGTGCCGCGAGCTGGCCTTCGAGCTCGGCGACGGAACCCCACGGGTGGATAGGCGAGTTGCGGCGCTCGTCCGGCGGATGATCCGGCAGGTCGCTCGACCATCCGCCCTGGCCCACCAACGGCAGCAACGGCCGTTTGTGCAGCCATGCCAGGCACACTTCGGAGATCGTGCCCGCGCGGCCGCCGATGACGATACATGCGTCGCCCGCGAGCGCCATCAGCAGATTGCGCGCGTCGCCCATGCCGCAAGGAATGACGACGGTCGCCGGCCAGTCGGCGGGCGGCATGACGTCCGGCGGCACGATGCTGACGACGAGCCCGCCGGCGGCGATGGCGCGCTCGGCGGCGACGCGCGTCGCCGGGCTGCCGCAGCCACTAACTACCGTGATGCCGTGGCGCGCGAGCAATGCGCCGGCGTCGCCGGCGAGATCGTAGGCGGCGGAGCCGGGTTCGGCGCTGCCGAGGATGCAGATTTGCGGTTTGCGGATCGGGGTGGACATGGGGCGTGAGTATGCCCACGTCACCGTCCGGGCGTCAGTACATCCGCGTGATGCTGCCGCCGTCGACGGCCAGCAACGTGCCGGTCACGTAACTCGACTCCGGCGAGCACAACCACACGATCGCGTTCGCCGTTTCCTCCGGCGTGCCGAGCCGGTTCATGCTCGAGTGGCGCGCGGCCAGCGCGTCGTAGCGCGCCGCGATCTCTGGCTTGCTGACGTCCACCATTTCGGTGTGCGTGAACCCCGGCCCGACGGCGTTGATGCGGATGCCCATCTGCCCATAATCCGCGGCGGCGGATTTCGTAAGCCCGACGACGGCGTGTTTGCTGGTGGCATAGAGGCCGTGCCCGATGTCGCTCGGCTTCGTCGCGTAGATGGACGCGACGTTGACGATCGCGCCGCCGCCGTTGGCGAGCATCGCGGGGATCTCGTGCTTCATGCACAGCCACATGCCCTTGAGGTTGATGTTCATCACCTCGTCCCACTGGGCTTCGGTGGCATCGGCGATCGGCGTGCGGCGCGGGCCGGAGATGCCGGCGTTGTTGACGGCGCAGTCGAGGCGGCCGAAGCGGTCGAGCGTGGACCCGATCAGCGTCTCGATGTCCGCGGGCCTGGTGACATCGGCGCGCACGAACAACGCCTCGGTGCCCAGCGCCTGGAGTTGTTTGACGACTTCACCGCTCTGCTCGACGCGCCGCGCGGCGATGACGACTTTCGCGCCTTCGCGCGCGAACTTCAGCGCGGTGGCCTTGCCGATGCCGGAGCTGCCGCCGGTGACGAGCGCGACTTTGCCGCAGAGTAGTTTGTTCGACATGTATGGCAGGAGGTGGTGTCAGAGTGGCGTAACAGGCGTAACTCTGCCACATCGACGACGGCGGAGTTATGCCTGTTACGCCCTTCTGACACTACCTCTACCAACATCCCGGATGTCGTGCACGAGCTCCGGGAAGAGCCCGTCCGCAAAATCATGGCGCTCGCCTTCGATCACGCGCGCCGTTGCCCACGGTAGCTCGCGCTGATACCGCTTCAGGTGGGCCAGCGGAATCTCGGTATCGTGGCGGCTGTGATAGAGGAACGTCGGGCAGCGCGGCAGGCGTGTCGCGAAGTCCGGCGCGAGCGTGAACTCGTCCATGTCGCCGCCGGGCGGGCCCCAGTCGGGCGTGGAGACGAGGAACAACGCGCGGACAGGACGGTGGCTCGTGTGCTCGGAGAGGAATTTCAGCAGAGACGACGCGCCGAGCGAATGGCCTAACAAGAGTACCGCCTCACTACCTGCCATCGCCTTGGCGATGCCCGCCTCCCAGTTGCGGTGACGCGGATGGTCCGCGTCCGGCATCAGCGGGCACGAGACGTCGTAGCCATCACCCAGTTCGGCGCGCAGCAGCGTCTGCCAGTAGATGTGACCACCGCGCAGCGCGGGCGTGCCCGCGCCATGGATCACCAGCACGGAATTCTGCATGCGGCGATTATCGGGCGCCGCGACTCACCAGCTCGCCACCCCAGGTGCCCGGATCGATGTCGGCGACCGACTGCGAAAACGTCCAGACGTGTCCCGCGAGATCGGCGGCGCTGAACTGGCGCTCGCCATACGGGAAAGTCTGCGGCTCGGAAAGCAGTGTCGCGCCGGCGGCGGCAGCACGCCGGGCGAGTGAGTCCGCTTCGGCCACGCGGATCATCAGCGAGGAAGCGCGCGCGCCGCCCTGGCCCGGGTCGCCCCGCGCCAGGACGACCGCCGCATCGCCGACGGCGAGCTGGATGCGATGGCCGCCGATGCGCAGTCGTTCCGCGAATCCGAACGCGTCATGTCTCTCGCCGGTGCAACACCGTTGATTCTCAGCTTTCGCTCGCAGGCAATCGTGACATCCGCGCGGTCGCGTACGAGATGAGCACCGGTAATCCGAAGAGGAGGAATACCGTGCCGCTCAGCGAAATCGCCAGGTTCAGATCGATGACACCGCCCGTCTTGTCCGCAGCCGCGGGCACATCGAGTTTCACAGCGTGGGTTTTCAGCGGGACCATGGCAAGCGCGACCGCGATCCCGAGGTAAACACCGGCCGTCAGCATCACGACCCCTCGCGAAATCCCGGTCGATCCCGCCAGGCGAAATCCCAGACGGAACGCGGTTGCGACGACGACCCAGACGACAGCACTACCGATGAAGACAGCGAGCAACAGCGCCACCCACGGGATCTCGGACACAGCGGGAATCCCGGCCATCACAACGATTGCGTAGACGAGCGCGGCAATGCCGACGACCGATGCGCTGCGCCAGGCAGCCTGCCAAAGCGTGTACATGCGATGTCTCCAGGAGCGCGAGCCGAATGCGCCGACACTAGCCCGTTGACGCGCGTTCTGCTGCCAATTTCGCCTTGATGTCGGCATACGCCGCGTGGATCAGCGCCTGCAACGCCGCGCGATCGGAGAGCGCATCCGGACGTGCCTTCACGTGACGCATGAACCGGCCGTCGCCCTGCAGGATCCGCGTGGGATCCGGCAGCGACGCGCCGTGGAAGAACCCGATGTTCACGTGCGACGTGAACACGTTGACGTAGCCGAACGCAGCATCGTCGACGCAGGCCGTCGGGTGGCCATCATGCAGCAGCTCGGTGACGTCCGGGCCGCAGCGGCGCATCTCGGCGAACCAGTGGCGGGCGATGTCCGCCAGGTCCGCGGCGCGAGCGTCAAACCACCTATCTATCTGGGGCTGATGCCTGACGGCGCCATCGAAACGCAGGAATGCCGATACACGCGGCCGCTCAGACGCCGGCATACCGCTGCCCGATTTCGTTGAGCGTCTTCGCGTCGGTGTTGAACGTGTCGGGCAACAGTTCGATGGGCGTGAAGAACCATTTGACGTGCGGATACCGTTTCTCGAGCTGGCGCCAGGTTTCGTGGGTCTCGACCGCGAAGAAGCCCGTGTCGGAAACGTCGGCATTGTTCAGGTAGCGGATGGAATGCGTCGCGCCGAACACCTTCTGCAGCGCGGCCACCATCGAATGCTGCGCGGAGCTCGTCTTGCTCCAGGGCACGTCGGCCCAGGCGTTGCCGCGGGCGAGCTGGTAGAACTGCGTCTTGTCGTTCATGACGAGACGCGTGCCGTCCGCGGGCAGGCCCGTCGCCGCGAGGAAATCATCCAGGATCCGCGGCTCCTCTTCCTTCCAGTCGACGAGCAGGCGTCGCGGGTACTTGAAGAAGTCGTCGTACGGAAAGGACTGCGCGTCGCGGCTGGCGATCTTGTCGTAGGGGTGGGACATCCGCGATCACCTCGCCTTGCGACGCGGCCCGCGGCCCGGCGCGACCGAACGGATGAACAGCTTGCCCTTGCCGCGCGCCGGCAGCGGGACGGTAGCTAGTTTGACGGACGCGGCGATCAGCGCCTTCACGTCGGGATGCGCCAGCTGGCTCGCCGACTCGACCTGGATGAAGCGGGTTTGTTTGCCCGAACCCTTCAGCAGCTTCTTCGTGTCGGCGAGCCGGTTGCCATGCATCAGGTAGAGACGCACGTCGTCCGGTCGCGCGGCGATGGAGACGACGCCGTCGATGCCGCGATCCGTCGGCGAATAACCGACGACGAAGAAGGCGTTGTAGTCGTAGACCAGCTCGTTGGCGGCCGGAAACCGCTTGCGCAAAGCCGTGCGCACGGTGCGGATGAGCTTCTGGTCCTTCGCGCCGAATCGGCGGATGAAGGATTGGAGCTGCGCGTTCGGTGAAAGCGCGGGCCTGCTCGCGGGCCTGGTTTTCTTCTTCGCGGATCTGGCGGCCATTCGATACTCCGGATTGCCGCGCGGAGTGTCGCAGACAACCGGGCCGCGAATCGAGTCCCCCGCCAACGCCGCCCTAGACTTCCACCTTGTATGACAGCCCGACCTCGTCACCGGGCAAGCCGCGGAAGCCCCAGTTGTGCTTCGGCGTCTCCGTGATCGTGACCTCGATCTCGTTAGGCAACCGGCCGCAGGCATTGCCGACCCTGTCGAACAGCAGGCGGATCAGCGATTTCTTCGTGTCGACGGTACGTCCTTCGAACATGCTGATCTCGATGATCGTGTACTTCGGCGAAGCGGATGCGGGATGGAAGAAGTCCGCGCTGTCCATCGGGAAGAACCGGTGCGCACGCTTGTCGCGTGGGAACTGCAGCGCGTCGACGACGCAGGAATGGATGGCGTCGGATAGCGCGGTCTTGATCGGGTCGAGATGCTCGCGGATTCCGTAGATCTTGATCTGGGCCACTGGATTACTCGTTGGTCGACTTCATTCGATCGGCAAATACTGCCCCACGGCCGCCACGCACATCAAACCGGGGCGCTCCAATTCATTCCTCTCGCGTGCGTTCCGACGATGTGGCTGGCGGCAAACCTATTGCCTTTCTCGTAATCTCCGCGTCCACCTCGGTGTTTGACTCGTCACGAGTGCGCTCCCATTCCCGTTCGGTTTCGAGCTGCGCATTCCGCTGCGCTTCGAGCCGCGCCTCCACTTCGCGCGCGACCTTCTCGGGCATGTACCCGATGAGCAGTGCGATCAGGCCCGAGGCGATGATCGCGACGAGTTTCGCGTGGTCCCCCAGAAAACCCCAGTGTAGATAGTGGTCGCCCATCGAGAACAGGACGCAGACGGCCAGCACACCAGTCATCGCACGGTATCCGAGAAGCGTCACTTCGAGCTCCTTATTTGCCGTACAACAATCTACTTCCGAGACTCGTCAACCTGGCGCATCTCGCTGATGAGCTCCTGCGCGGCATAGAAGAGCGGTGACAAGACATGTCGATCCTCGCCCAGATCATCCTCGCTCGCTTCGGCCGTGAGAATCCCGCGGGCCGTGAGGACGTAGAACCGTGTTCGATCCGGCGTTGGGAGCGGCGTCGATTTCGCGGGCGCAAGTTTCTCGATGTTGTGAGCCGCAAACGCGATCAGCGTTCGTGCCGCGACCGCCGGACCCTCGTGCTCGCCGGCGCCGATGATTCCGCCGCCGTTGCTGAAATACAGGCTGGCCGATCCATCCGCCATGGCCACGAGAGTGACCACTGCTTCGGGATAACCGGTCTCCATCAGGAATCCGTAGACGGAGTCGACGGCACCGACGCCCTTTGCCGTCGTCGCGAAAGCCTGTTCTCTCAGCTGCGTGTAGATCTCCGAGGGCGCGTAGTTCATGGCTGGTTCGACAGGTCGCGCCTCCGAGTTCGAACTCCTGACTTTCAACCGTTCGCTGCGCTGCTGGTCAGGCGTTCACTTTGCCTGCAAAGCCAGTCGCTCGATCTGGGCGATGCCCTGTTCCATCTTGGCACGCGCGGATGAGTTCGCCGAGTGAACCCTGAGTTGGGGTGGCACGAAGCCACGAGTGGCGACCGCTTCTTCGACCCACAGCACGACGTCGTAACCTGTACCCCGTTCATCGTCCCCGAGGTCGTGATCGAGACTGATTTCCGTGACGCCCCCGGCTTCGAGCAGGGCAATGACTTCCTGGGGCCAGAAAGCTCGAATCCAGCCCGGCGGAGTCGGACGTTCATCGTCGAGAAATATACGCATCGTGCGACTAGAGCACGCGCCCGGCGCAGCAATCAAGCACGCGGCGTGCTACGGAAGTTTCTTCTCGTTGCCGCCAGCGGAATCGCAAACAGCACGAGGAAGCAGATGTTCAGGATTCCGTTCTGCCAGAAGCCAGACAAGAGCGAGCAGGCAGTATCGGGAACGAACCAGGCGCCCACCGAGACGGCGACCATGCGCCGCCCAGCATCATCACCGCGCGTGAACAGGGTTTGAACCACGCCTACGAGAAGAATTCCCCCAGCCGAACATGACGCTGCCCAGAACCGCGTGCGCGAGCGTCACGTATTTTTCAGGCTCAGCACCAAATGAAGAGATTCGCCCGGCGTCGGCATATGCGAGCAGGGAGAAGATTCGATTCGAGAGAGCTGGCGCGACCACCAGCATGAGGCCGAAGACTGCGACCACAGCGCTGACTATGAGAAGCCAGCGTGTCCAGAATGGAGAAGGAGGTTCCAGCGTGTGCACGTTTTCGTCGCCTGACGGTTGAGTTGTGCGGAGCGCGAGTCAGTGTAAGGGCTGGAAACCTTATAACTCACGCGCACGCTCGAGCGAAGATCCACCCCGCTACTCGAACGGCCAATGACCCACGTAGAAGAAGTAGGCGATCTTTTCGCCGGTGGCCGGGATCACAAAGGCAATGATCTCGCAACCCGGAAACTCCATCTTTCGCGGTTTCACCTTGCACTCTGCCGAGCCGTAGTACGCAAACTCGGCGCCTTCGGGAAGATGGGCGGCGACCCAGCGCTTCTCCACGCGCATCCGATACTTCTTGTCCGCGACGGTCGGATCGCGGCCGGCGATGTCGACGAATATTGGCGAGGTGATCGACGCGTCTCCAGCCGAGAACAGGAATCGCTCTCCCGTCGCATCCTCCAGCTTCAGTTCGAACGCCGGATATTTCGGCGCGGTCGCCGCGTATGCTGGCACCAGAAGTCCGGCGGCGATTGCGATGAAGACCAGAAGTTGACGATTCATAGCGGCCTGACAATGACGTTGAGCGCGCGATGCGCTGCTGTTGGAACTTGGTGCTTTGTCGTTCAGGGCTACGATCGAGCGAGGTGCCGAACCGCCCGCCGACAGTCTCCCGAAGTATGCTGTAGTTCGCTGCCCTTTCTAACGGGCGCCCATCTTCAAACGGGTCAAGGCGTCGGCGCGACAAACGCCCCGCGTCGCCTCGCCACACGCAGCAACAGCACAAGCACAACCGTGGTCGACGCGATCACCAGCAACGAACTCTCCGGACCGAACATACCGCCCGTCAGCCAGTCCGGGCCGGCGAGTCGGCTTTCGAGCGGCGCCGACTTGCGCCAGTCTTCGATGCCCGAGAGCGGCAGGCCGCTGAGCATGATCGTGAAGTTCCATGCCGCGTGGTTGGCGGCGGCCACCCACAGGTTGCGCGCGAGGACGAACACGAGGCCCCAGAGCACGCCCAACAAGGTCACCGATACCAGCATCGTCACCACGTCGCCGAGGCTACCTCGTTCGACGTTCTCCAGGTGCTGCGCGGCGACAGCTCATAGACGCCCAGGGCGAACAACACGGCCATCGGCAGCGCCATCATTGCGGCGCCGCCCGCGCCGCCGATGAGCATGTGAACCGGCCGAAGATGCAGCTCGGTCGCTTCGCGTCTTTCACGCCAGTGCACGAAGGCCCAGTAGCCCGCGACTGCTGTCAGGAAGATGCCTGTGGGTCTGACGACGCTGAGCAACTCGGGTCCGGGATGGAACGCCGCCTCGATCAACGGCAGCAGGCCTTTTCTGAAGACCAGGATGGAACCCAGGATCGCCAACCCACCGAGCAGCAGTGAGCCGAGCAGCCGGCCGGCGACCCGCATGCGCCGTCGCGCGGTGCTTTCAGTTGCGGGCGGAGCGGCGCGGTTCGTCCCAATACTCTCGGAAGATTTTGTGTCCGCGTTCGGCCGTGGCGAGTCGCGATCTACAGAATCTCCGAGCGGATCCGGCTTTCTCATGGCGGCCTAACGACTGTGCCGAGCGACGCGCAAGCCGTTCGAGACCTGGTGGTTCAGTATGCATACCGCTATATCAATGTTTTCGATGCTAGATAGGAATAGTAGAGCGTCAGACCAAACGACACATGGATGATCAGGTTCTGCAACCGCACCAGTGTCGGCCTTGGCGCTATCGACGCGCAAAATCCCAGTCCCAGCGCGGGTTGCATCAGGAGCCATGGCGACAGCATCGTGACCAGGCCGAACAGCACAGCGGACAGCACCGTAGGCTGGCCCCTCTGCGCTGCGCTCACGTACACAAGGTAGAGCGCCGCGTAGAGGAAGCCCACCAGATAGTGGAATGCCCAGCCCACGATTGATTCGTGACCAATTGGCGGCGACGAGCCAATCGATTCGTGCGTGAACTGGCCATCGCGCATGTGCCCTATCCACCGGCCCACCAGGCTCCAGTTCGTTCGCGGCCATCCAAGGACCCTGTTTGCGAACGTAGCCCAGAGGTCGATCGCGACCGTCGCGGTGAGGCCCATCGCCAGGATACGGAGTGCGTGATCCATGACTTTCTTGCTTCCTCACGCGAGCGCAGAGCAGGTGACAAGAATGCGCTCTCGGTCGCCCCTGCCCGTCTATCTTTCGACTGCGCTCCAGCGACGTGTCAGGCAGCAAGCCCGAGCGGCTCGACGAGAGAACGAGTGACGATCAATTCGCGAGCGCTGAGCCACAATCCACCCACGGGCTTTCCTTCCTCGATCTGTTTCTCCCAGAACCACACGAGCATGCTGAACCCGTCGTGCTTTCCAGTCAGGAGCGGTGCGATTTTCGCGATCGAATCCGGTGGAAACCGCTTTAGAACAAAACGCAGAGCACGCACGCCGTCTCCATAGAAGTCCATGTTGTGCCACCAGTCGGCTTCCGGGCCCTCCCACGGTCCGAGCACCGCACGGTAGAGGTCGTCGATCTTCGTGGTGAGCTCCATATCGAGTTCGGCGTGATGCTTTTCATCTTGGGACTCGAAGCGTGCGCGCGCGGCGTCGCATCTCTGCTCGAACGCGCGTTCGAATTCCTTCAATGTGGCGAGTACCTTTAGTTTGGGCTCGGAGAATGGCACTACCTTTTGCATTTGCCGCCTGACAACGAAGCTGGATGGCGCGCACGCCGACGGTTGAGTTTGGCACTGTAACTTCCACGCGTCCGGCCAGCGAGATGTCAGGCGTCACAGAGAATCCCAGGTCTTCCAAACCCAAAGATCGATCAGCCGGCCATTCTGATCGAAGCCCCAGAACACCGTGACATTGGCCTCCCAAGGAATATCCTGGTAATCGCCCAGACTGGCGCGAAAGTGTTGAGCGCCCGTCTCTCGAGCAGGCCGCGTACGTTGGTCGTAGAAGCCGGTGTTCGCGAGAGGGTAAGTGAGCTCCCAACCATGGCGGCGGATCATCGCTTCCACTTGAGTCGTGCTGCTGCCGAGCGGAGCTTCCCGAAGGAGATCCGCGCGAATCGTTGCTTCAGATCGCCGAAGAGGATTTCTCGCGGCCCATGCGATTGCAATCGCAGTTGTGACCAGCACGGTCGCGATCGCGATGAGGAGGATGCGGCGGCGAAGCGGCATAGTGACGGCTAGCGGTGAAGTTGAGCGGCGCGCGCGCCGACGTTTTTGTTTGGCACTTCATTCCTCACGCGTCCGCTCCATCTATTTGTTAGCCGGCGCCACTGGCATACCGGCGTAGATCGTGTGCCCTTGATCGTCGTGAAACACGAGCTCTCGGGTGCCCCAATCCGTGTTGCAGGGCGGCTGGATCAGCTCTATACCCGCGGTGCGCAGTCGCTCGGCAAAGGAGTCGACGTCATCGACGCCCAGGTACAAATGCAGATGTCCGCCTTCGTCCACAAACGCAACGGATGGGTCTTGTGAATCAACTAACTTCAAATGAAAAGATCCGTTACCAGAGCGAATGCCGGCATAAAAATCCGCGTGCTTGAACTCCAGCTTCAGCCCGACTCGCTCCGTATAGAAGCGGATGCTGCCATCAAGATCTGTTGTGCGCAGCTGAGGTGTGATGGTTAGTACTGCCATTGACGTCTCGCGCCAGTTGACGGTTGAGATGAGCGGCGGGCACGCCGCAGTTTACGCTTGGCATTTCATCTATCACGCGTCAACCCCAGCGAATTGTTATGCGTCTGCCCACGGACTATCTGCGCTTGTTGCAGAGGACCAGATCACCACTCTCGACACTCCAGGAATCACCGGCTGGCGTGAAAGTGTGCGTCGAAGCACCGCACACGGCCGGCATGCCCTCAGCTTCGAACATTCCACCGAGTCTATTTGTGCATCTGAGATATTTGCCGTCCGACCGTGCGAACCACCACTCGTATTCACCAGGTTCGGGGATCGGGCGCTGCCCAGAAGCGACAATAGCGGCTCGCAGTGTATCCGCGACCGACGGAGCAGCGGGCAAGAACGCCCAGCCCACCTGCTCGTTGGCCCACAGACAGACATTTAGTGCGCGTTGCTCATCCGACACTGGCGCCGATGCGCACCCATAAGAGAGTGCTGCGAGCAAGAAGCTAGCGAGCAGACGCATAACGGATTAGCTGAGTGGCGCGAGCGCTGTCGTGTGAGCTTGGCACTTCATTCCTCACGCGTCCGCCCGAGCGATGTGTTGGGCCGTGACCGCAGCCTTTGATGAAGTATCCGTAGTGCCATGAGCAAGATCGCGGCAGCGAACGTCGCGAGAATGAAGCCCAGTCCCATGCTGAAGAAGTCGAAGATGAAGGCTCCTTCCACAGAATTGTGCAGAAGTCGGGCAAAGTTGCAGCGGAACGGCGTGCTTCCATGGATGAAGTTCGTACAAGCATAGGCCCCCCAGCCGCTCGAAGTACCAACCTCCTCTACGTTGTTGCCAAGCTGGGCCACGACCAGCACAAGGACCTGCAATGGAAATGCAACCACAACGGCGAGAGTCCATAGCGTAAGGTTGGAAAATAGCGGCCTGGACGCCACGATCGGCCTAACGATCGAGCTCAGCGGCGCGAACGCCGACGTACGGGCTGGGCTCCCTATCTCCCACGCGTCCGCTCCAGCGAGGTGTTAGGCGTGCCACTTCCAGGAACGACCTTGAACACGATCTTCGTTCTCCCTTGGCATGGCACTGCCACGGCCGCGAACCTGAAAAGCCTGATTGCTTCGAGCGCGGGCGAGTTGAACCAATCTGCGGTTTCGGCCGGCTCGTTACCCACCACAATGGGATCTGCCACAGAGCCGTCTGGCATGACAGTGAACTGCAACTTCACCGCCCCGTGGACCGCAACCCGCGAATCTCGGTCTGGGTACTTGGGCTGTTCAGCATGCAGCAGCGCAGGCATCGGGTTGCACACCGGTAGCGCTTCTGTGCCGGCGAGCGCCAATCCAGACGCGGCACTCAGGGTAAGGATGCGGAGTGCGAGGTTCATGCACGCCTAACGGTGAAGCTGAGCGGCGCACGCGCCGACATCCGAGCTTGGCAATTCATGTATCACGCGCCCACTCCAGCGAGGTGCCAGGCGGCAGCATGGCGTCCTCCGACAATCCCTGCAAGGTGCCTAGATTGAAGCAAACCACATCGCAAACTTCTGGAAAGCAACGGAATCAGCCACTGGTGTTGCGAACACGTGCACGCCCGCAAACAATGCCAAGGCTGCTACATATGCCCCTGAGATCGGTCTTGCTCGTCTCCAATCCGCGATGAGCAAGACAAGGAGGATCACTTCCATGGTTATCAATGCGGGGTAGAGCTCGTCATTGAAGCCGAGCATGCCTGGAACATAGAACAGGAACACGCGCTCAATCGCAGGCTCCATGCCGATCAGAATCGTGCAGGCCATTAAGCGCACGTGCGCGTCAACCCGTCGCCTGCGAATGCTTCTGATGGCAAGCACGAGGAACGTAACGAACAAGGCGATGCCTGCAAGATCGAGAAATGCAAACTTCATGATGATGGCTTCTGGCTTCTTTGCGTAGCCGCGAATCATCAGCTGGACCATGAACAAGCCACTGATCACCACGACGGGCGCGAGCAGCAACCATATTCGACCCAAGTAGCGATGCGCCCTGAACCGATTGCGGGCTGCGAGCCATGACTGTATGACAGGAACCGCCATCCACGCTGTGGCGGTAAGTCCGTGGAACAGATGCGCTACGTCTATCGTCGTCAGCTGACTGTATAGCTGGGGCCAGAACGCGACGATGGAAACGGCAAGGGCAAGAGCGAAGAACAGTTGCGGCTGTTGAAGTTTGTTGCCTCTTGGGCTCATCTCTCTTGGAGCTGTCACGTAAGTTCCACACCTGACGCTAGCAGGACGTTTCGCTACCGCTTAACGGTTGAGCTGAGCGGCGCGCACGCCGACGTAGCGGCTTGGCACCTTATCGTTCACGCATCCGCTCCGACGATTTGTTAGGCATCGCCACTATTTCCGCTTCTGAACGGGCAAGCCGGCGTAGGTGAACACTTGCTCCCACTTTTCGCTCTCACCGCGGGCGGTGAAAGAATCTGCATACAGCAGAACACCGTCGGAGGTGTAGACGATGTAACGCCAGCATTCGAAGCACAAGACGAGATCGAAGCTCGAGTTGCCGTCCGTCAGCGTAAGCCCGTGATGAGGATCGAAGCATGCCGCGACGCCGTTGTCATGGGTCGACACGATTCTGGCAAGACTTTGGGATATTGCCGCTTCAGAAGGGGCATTTGAGGGAGCAGCAGCTGCCACTACCACCCAATCGTGGAATGGCGGCAGCTTGGACGGCATTCCGCTCCTGGTGGCGCCGGGGTCAATGCGGAAAAGCTTGATTGGTTTCAGCTTCGGCAGTTGTTCAATGAACTTCTGCCGAGCGGCCAGAGTTGCGGCCTCGAGGGCTTCCCAGTCAACTGCAGCGTTGCCATCCGCATGCACGCTAGCAGCGAGCAGAAGGGATAGAAGGCAAAGCGCCAACTGTCGCATAGGCGCCTAACGGTTGAGCCGAACGGCGCGTACGCCGACGTTTGTGCTCGGCACTTTATTTCTCCCGCGTCTGCTCGAACGACATGTTAGGCGCGCTGACAATCTTGACGATCTTCAACTCTTCGGCCCAGGAGATGCTGCGCCATGTCCGCTTCCTCTCACCAGCCCTAAGGAGTTCGCCATTCAAGATATAGATGACGTAGGTCTTCCCCGTCGTGACGAAGGGATTTGTGAAATTGGCCGACTCGCCGCAACCGAGTGTTATCTGGTTCGGCACTTGAACACTCAGATCGTCCTTTGTACTTGCACCTTTGAGGGTCGTCTGCGGCCTGAACACAACGGAGTCTGAGTCTGCTTTGCCATCCGTTAGAGCTGCTGCAATGTAGACACCATCGGCTCGTGCGGTGAGATCGCGGACAATCTGGCGCTGTTCGGACTTGTCGGCTCGGACGCGACTAGCCTCCGACTCAGTTGAAGCAATACGGCATGCCAATGCGGGTTGCACGGCCAGAAACGTAAGCAAAACGAGGCGCGCAACCACGAAGCGCCTAACGGCTCAGCTGAGCGGCGCGACCGCTGTTGAATGGGCTTGGCACTTTATTCATCACGCGTCCGCTCCAGCGAAGTGTTAGGCCGCGACCCGCTCACCAGATAATCATGTATTTCCGAAACGCACCGCCATCGTTCGGGATTCCGAGAATGCGAAACGTTCGATCAAGGTATTCGATACACCTCTCGCGCGCCTCTGTGTCCTCAAGGTGGAATGCCTCAACCGTTGGGTCCATTTGCTCAACTACCCAGCCGCTCGTCGGGTGAGTTCGTATGCCCGCAATCAACCTGTCTAATAGAGAATTGATTAGTGGCTCGAGCCGCGACCGCTCTTCTGCAGCCGGTGCTCCCGGAAGATCCAAAAACTTGGACTCCTCGCGTAGTTGCTCCAGGCGCACGATGGTTGATTGATCCACCTTCAGTGTCATGTCGGCTCCGACACAAACAAGTGAAACGCTGAGCAAGATGCTGGAAATCAATGCTTTCAGGACGCGATGCGACATCATGCGGCCTAAGGGTTGAGCTGAGCACGCCGCGCGCTTTGACTTGGGCTTGGCACTTTATGGCTCACGGCTGCGCTCGAGCGAGGTGTTAGGCATCATGGCACGACCTGTATGTCGGTGACTTCTAGCGACCAGTAATAGTCTGATACGACGTCACTGTAGTCCTCAATCTTGAGCGGCAGCCCGGTCTTTTCGTCGTAGGTAACGCGAAGTGCCGTCGCGAGGCAGTCAGTTGTAGCCGGTTGCTTATAGCAACGCAGCTCCTTCTCCGCCTGTGCGATGCGTTGAAAAAGTTGATCAGGCACAAAGTACCGCTTCTGACCGCGCGGCGATCTGCTGCTAGCAGCCGCCCCACGCTTGCAATGTCCTCCGGACGACTCATACACCGCGCTAAGTAGTCGATCTCGAACCATCGTGACGCGAATAGGCAATCCCTCGCACGGATCTGGAACCAGCATGTCTGCATGGCTTTGCTTGACCACATATGTCACAGAGCGATGCGATGTTGCCCGCCACTTTTCCACTTGGGCTGGAAGCGCTCGAAGCACCGCTTCGAGCTGCTGCTGTTCCGCCACCTCCGTGGGCGTCTTCAGATAAACCTCGACCGGATCGCCCGCCATCACAGGCGTCACGCCAACCAGCATTAGGGTAGCGAAGCGTCGAAGATTGCCGAGGAGAGGCAGCATGATGCCTAACGGTTGAGCTGAGCGGCGCGCGCGCAATTGACTGGGCTTGGCACTTTATCTCTTACGCGTCCGCTCCAGCGAGGTGTTAGACGGCAACCCATGCTACTGGGCAGCTAGAGAGTGGTCGCTTCCCAAACGAGCACAGCCAAGATTGATACGACCCCTAGCGACACCACGATTCCCAAAACGCCCCAAAACACGTCCGAAATGACATAGCCAATGTGCTCATCTCTCCAGCTGTCGTGAGTGCGCGCTCGAAAAGCCGAGGAGAAAATGTAGCGCCACCCGCCAGCGGCCGGCTCGACCCAGTCTAGTATTTCCGCTAGTCCACTCACAAAGGTCCTCCGGAAAGTTTGAGTGTGAGAACCACAGTTGCCGTCTAACGGTGAAGCTGAGCGGCGCGGCCGCGATTGATTGGGCTTGGCACTTTATCTCTCACGCGTCCGCTCCAGCGAAGTGTTATGCCGCGGACGCAACAGCCACGCCTGCAATAGAGACCCTGGCAAGAGAAATGCTGCCAGGAATACGGCACCAATGAGCCACGGCATGAAGGTCGAGAGCGTTGTGGCCGAGACGCCGTCGTAGACGATGCTGATGGTGGCAACAACCAGGACGATGAAGAACGCGGCGACCGAAGCTATCAAAGCAGCACGAACATAAGTCGGCTTGTGGCCAGCAACCAGCGCTCTACCGATAGCAAAGTAGATCGCGAACAGCAGGCACAGCAAGAGCGGCGTCGCCACTGCGCCACGAGCGGCTGCGTCCATTGCATCTCCTGATGTGTCTGTTGCGATGTCAATCCAGGTAGCGCCTATGCCGATGGCGAGAGCCACCAGAGACGCGAGCAGCGAGGCTAGTGGCAGTGACCTAAGCGGCATAACGGCTGAGTTGAGCGGCGCGCGCGCCGACGTTTGAGCTTGGCACTTTATCCTTCACGCGTCCGCTCCAACGATTTGTTAGGCATCTAGGTGCCATCCGAGTTGCTCCCCCACCGCGTCGTACACGTTGTAGATGACTTCGCAGTCGCAGTGACCACCTCGTTCCTCGAGCCAAGGCAGCACCTTGGCCGGTTCAAGGCCGTTACGACTTAAGAACTCTAGGGTGTCCGCGTAGTCGTGCGCGCAGTCTTCCTTGGTATTTAGGTGAGAAAGCAACTCCTTCAGCTGCTTCACCGACATAGGAAGCTCGTTCTCAAATGCGATGCGCTCTGCCTCCGCAATCTGTCCGCTGATCCCGCTATCCCGTTCGCTCATGGTGATTCCTTGACCAATGCCTAACGGTGAAGCTGAGCGGCGCGGCCGCAGTTGATTGGGCATGGCACTTTATCTTCCACGCGTCCGCTCCAGCGAAGTGTTAGGCAGCATTGCGCTCACGCTTCCGAGAGAAGTAAGAAAACGAAGGTGAGAACCGCCACGAGGGCCGCTACCTTCAGGCGCCGTTGGTTGCGGCTACCCGGAGCTGATGTTGCCGCTAAAGATTCCATTGTGGCAATTCGCTCAGGGCTAGCCAGCCGTCCCCACAGAAAGTAGCCGCTTAGGATTGCCGCCGCTGCGATGCTGCGGGGAGCTTGGGAGATTGGGCCGATTGTCACGGCGCCGGCCGCGAAGGCGAACGCATCTAGAACTGCGAGCAAGGCGACTCCTATGACGACAATTAGCAAGACGACGGCTCCGAATGGCGCGATCGCTCTAAGCCCAACGCCGCAAAGCAACTCATAGAACGTGAAGAAGACAGCCTCCAGTTGACGGTCAAACCATCGCGCAAGCATTTAGTGCTGCCTAACGGTTGAGCTGAGCGGCGCGCACGCCGACATCTGAGCTTGGCACTTTATCTACCACGCGTCCGCTCCAGCGAGGTGTTAGGCGGCCGGGATGCCGTCCCATCCCCGACGATCTCGGACCTTCTGCACACGTTGCCATATTTCCTCGGACATGGAGTTCTTCCAAACACCGCCCAGCAGGTATGCGACCTTCGGGTTCGCGCGCGCCTCAGCTTCTACCCTAGCGATTAGTTTCGGACCGTGGAGCGCGAGCAAGTCTTCAAGCGGTCCGGCAGACAGATTTTCCATGATGGTATTCGAGGCGTCAGCCTTCAGAACCTCAAGCACGAAGAGCCAACCCGCATCGGGCCGCTCACGCACGAGATCACTAACCGTTTCCCAGAACTCAAAGAGGCGTTCGTACTCGGGCGACTTTTCGTCCGTGTGCTGTAGGGCAATCCAGCCTTGTACGACGCTATTGTCGAAGTGCATCGCTAGGCCGCCTAACGGTGAAGCTGAGCGGCGCGGCCGCGGTCAATTGGGCTTGGCACTTTATCTTTCACGCGTCCGCTCCAGCGAAGTGTTAGGCGACACTGCGAGAAATTGTGCGAGTTTGTACGATCTGCGATTTCGACGCAGCGGGCGAGACGCTCCCTCTCGCACCTCAACTGCCGCCAAGCAGATCGCCTTGTCGATGATCATACCGGCCGTAATGACGCGCGAAGCCGTCGTGCTGATCTTTGCATGAGTGTCGGCATCAATGGTGCCAAGCCAGGCTGCCGTCTCGTGCTCCCCATAGGCAGATAGCTCTCGCACGAGTGGGACAATATCAAATGCGATTCCGCTAAGTCCGCGATCCATCAGATCGAGCAGGTTTGTCATGTCGCCTAACGGCCAAGCTGAGCGGCGCGCGAGCAGGCGCACGAGCTTGGCACTTGATGTTGAACGCGTCCGCTCGAGCGCGGTGTTAGAGCGCACATGTCGATCCTCGACGAAGCTGACTGAAGTCCCTTGGCACTTTATCTCTCTGGCGGATTGCCCTATTCCGTGACACCGATCGAAGGGCGCTCGCCGAAGTTGCGACAAAGAATGCCGCCGACGACGTAGCGGCGCAACACGGCTTACCTTAAATCGCTGGAGCGAGCGGCCCGCGGCCTGGATTGGACTTGCGATTGATCTCCGGGGCTCGCTCGAGCGACGGATCCGACGCGATGATCTGTCGGCGGGATCAGTGCGCCACTGCACCCTTCGAGCGCCGCGGAAACGAAGGGATGACTCTGGCGGTGAACTCGAACCTGAAGAAAAGATTTGTGCGGTCTAACGGTTGAGTTGAGCGGCGCGCGCGCCGATGTATGAGCTTGGCACTTTATCCCTCAGGCGTCCGCTCGAACGATTTGTTAGACGTCACACGAGAAACAAAGAATTTCTGCGCCTCCGGCTGCAAACCTGCGACCAAGGCATCAGGCAACTTGCGCTTCTGGCGGTCGCAGATGATCCAGAGGGAGTGGCCGGCGGTGTCGAGAATGAGCTCATCCTCCGAGCGATCACTCGCGATTGCAACAAGTGCGGCTTCCACTTCGGGCAGATCGGAGTCGCAAAGGTCTCCAGCAAAATCGTCTCGCTCGGAAAGATTCTGGGATTTGTCGAGCATGAAGGCGACTATCTCCTGGACTGTGAGAGCGGATCGCCTCCGGAAGATGTTGCGCAGCCAATTCATGACGTCTAACGGTTGAGCTGAGCGGCGCGCGCGCCGGCGTTTGAGCTTGGCACTTTATCTTTCACGCGTCCGCTCCAGCGATTTGTTAGAGCGCACAGCTACCGCCTCTTCCGGTTACGAATCTCAACAACTTTAGTGATATCCAGAAAGTGCTTGCTGGCGCCCAGGTTGCAGTAGTGCCCTTCGGCACTCAAGACGCCGAGAACGACAATATCTGCAGTTCCCGAACCTCCCCCGCTATTCGCATCGGCGGGAAGCTCGGCGTCCTTTAGCTTCGCAGAGCTCACGCACCAAGCTTCACTAGACCCTTCAGGCGTGAACGCTGCCGTTTCGAAATTGTAAAAATACTCGCCCCGATACAGCTGTGGCGTGGGGCTCGGAACCTGGGTACCGGCAACAGCGACCAGCGTCGAGAGTGCAACTGCAGCAGCAAGTAGACCTTTCATATGCGCTCTAACGGTGAAGCTGAGCGGCGCGCACGCCGACGTATGGACTTGGCACTTTATCCCTCACGCGTCCGCTCCAGCGCGATGTTAGGCCGCCACCTCGCGAACGCCCATCCGAAAGCCGCGCCAATGATCGCGCCCGCCGCGCCAAACACCAATACCGCTATCGGATGTGGCAGCTCCCACCCGCCTCGTGATTGCGCGTATGCGAAGCTGAGCGAGAAAAGCGCAAGCACGGCACTTGAGGCGCAAGCTGCAGCACTAGCCCAACCCTTCGCTGTGGCCGCCACCGAGCTTGCAACGAGAGACACACCAGAGAGTGCAAGCAGGGCAACGAAGAGCTTTGCGGCGCGCTCAACTGTTGAAACCTCTCGGTAGCAGTCGACAATTGCGTAAGGCTGAACCAATTCATCCGGGCCGACCGGGGCGGGGATTTCGTTTGCGCAGTCCATGTACGAACCAGGCGGGTCGTTCCAAACCACAGTTGCGACAAGAACGGCCGTCGCCGCAAGAATTGCAGCCGCGACCTTTATATTCCCGCGAGCGCTCATTGGCGGCCTAACTCTTATTTCTGCAGCCAATAAAACGGATGAATTTCGACATTCAGCATAAATAACGTGCTCGCGTTGATTGCTAACTATTGATTTAAATAGACCACGGCACCCCCGATGTCGTCAAACGCGGCCGATTGGTTATGCAGCATGCTCCTAAACCTCGCCTCCTCGACTTTGTGCGCGCCGAGATTCGCAAACGCCACTACAGCTACCGCACCGAGAAGCAATATGTCGGCTGGATCGTGCGCTACATCAAGTTTCACGGCGGCCAGCACCCGAAATCCCTCGGCGGCGCGGACGTCGAGGCATTCCTCTCCCATCTGGCCACGCGCCTTGATGTGGCGGCCGCGACACAAGCCCAGGCGCTCGCCGCGATCCTTTTCCTCTACAAGCGCGTGCTCGATACGAAGCTTCCCTGGCTCGACAACGTCACCCGCGCCCGGCGCCCGAAGCGGCTGCCGGTCATCCTCTCGCGCGAGGAGGTCCGCCGGCTGTTGGAGCACTTGCATGGGCCATATCGCACAATCGCGAGCCTTTTATACGGCAGCGGCCTGCGTCTGCTCGAAGCGCTCAGGTTGCGCGTCAAGGACATGGACCTGTCGACGCGGACACTGATCGTACGCGACGGCAAAGGATTCAAAGACCGAGCCACGGTGATTCCTGAATCGCAAGTCTCGGCGCTGAGGATCCGTCTGGCTCGCCTGCGGGAGATCCACGACGCCGCGATCGCGGCCGGGTTCGGCGGGGTCGAGCTGCCGCATGCGCTGCAGCGCAAATACCCGCAAGCCCACCTCGACTTCGGTTGGCAGTATGTGTTCCCCGCCGCTCATCCGTCGCGTGATCCGCGCACTGGCGCCTGGCGCCGGCATCACTTGCACGAGCAGTCGATGCAGCGAGTCATGCGCGAGGCCGTACGTCGCTCCGGCATCGACAAGCCGGCGTCCTGCCACACACTGCGCCACTGCTTCGCCACACACCTGCTGGAAACCGGCAGCGACATCCGCACGGTCCAGGAGTTGATGGGCCACGCAAGCGTGAAGACCACGCAGATCTACACGCACGTCCTGAATCGCGGCGGCCTCGCTGCGCGCAGCCCGCTCGACTGAACCACTGCGGCCGTCTGTCGCCTCTACAACAACGCGAGCGCTCGATCCCCGGTCCGGCGAGCCAGCGCGACTCCGGCCTTGAATGCCTCGTCGGCTTTCTTCTCGACCTGTTTGTTCCCGTCGGCGGTGGAGTACGAGGTCATCAACACCTTGTACAAACCCTTCAGCGCATCCGCGAACCCGGCTTGGATCTGCTCTTCTTCGTTCATGAGGCTCTCCTGCTCTCGTGATTCGGGTTTGGCGTCGTGCGTCGTGATCGTCGACGACGACTTCAATGCGTACCGCCGGCCAACAGATAGGCCCAGACTCCGGCGAGCGCGCCCCACAATGGCCCCCAGATTCCCGCGAGGTGCTGTGTGTATTCATGTCCGCGCTTGGGCATCCACTTGAGAATGAAATAAACAGCGGGGTAGTACGCTGCGGGCCCGACGACCAATGCCAACGCGATCCATTTCTCGGTCAGTGCGTAACCGCCGTGCCAGTGCGCCCAACAAAACACTCCAGCTCCGATGACGTACGCCCCGGCTGCTGCCAGGTGAACTGGAAGAAAAGAAGAAGCCGGAGTTGTAGCCATCGATGACACCTCGGGTTGAACTGGAACGGGCGTTTGCGGCGTCGCTTCTGCCGGGGGCTTGTCGGCCGCTTGCTCTTTCTCTGCCGCCTCGGCCAACCGACCGAGCGTTTCGTACTTGAAGAAGTCGTAGATCACGAGAACGATCAGGGCTGCCAGAAATGCCGAAGCCCACGAGAAATGCGCTTTCAGCTGGAGACATGCACATATCCCCAGCAGGCCCACGGAAATCCCATTCAGTTTCAGCCACCCCTTGTGCCGCTTCTCTGCCTTGCGCTGCTCGTCCGCGTCCACATGTGTCTGCGGCTCTCCGGTCAGCAGCCAGACGATGCCGAGCACGAACACGCCGGCAGCCAGCGCGGGCGCCAGCACCGGCTTCGCCAGGGCCGCGTTGGCAATGCTCGCGGCGATCATCAGATACATCCCGAGACTGAACAGCAGCGATTTCTGAATGCCTTTCTTCAGCTTGCTGAAGTGCAGGTAGTCATCGATGGCGAGCTTCAAGCTGAATGCACCGAGCGCGCTCAACAACAAGATGAAGTCGCCCTCTGCTTTGGCGATTTCGCCGGCCCAGATCCCGACGGTCGTGAAAAGGATCGCGATATAAATGACGGTGTAGATCGCCAGAACGTGCGTCACGGGGAACCTCCGGGTCTGGCGCACCGTTCGGTCTCATGACCTTTGTTCTTCTGGGCGCGCCTGAACGTAACTGTCGCGATCCTCGGAAATGAGACACCACCGGCACGATTCGGGCGCGAAACCGCCATTCCCTCGATCGGCCGCACCCCATGCGCTACCCTTCCCGCCCCATGCGAGTCCTGCTCGTCACGCCCCCGATGATCCAGCTGAATACGCCGTACCCCGCGACGGCGTACCTCACGGGTTTCCTGCGCCAGCACGCCGCCACGCTGGGCCTCGAGGTCTCCCAGGCGGACGCCTCGATCCTCCTCTTCCTGCGCCTCTACTCCGCGCCGCTCATCGCCCGCATGGCCGAGGAACTGCGCCAGCGTGCGCGCCACGCGAAGCGCGCCGCGAAGATGCCGCCCTCGATCGCGCACTTCCTCCAGCACGCCGAGCGCTACGAGGAAACGGTCGACCCGGCGATCCGCTTCCTGCAGCGTCGCGACCCGAGCCTCGCGTTCCGCATCGTCGGCCGCGCCTATCTACCGGAAGGCCCACGGTTCGAGCCGGCGTTCGACGAGCAGATCCACGCGGCGTTCGGCCACCTCGGTACGACGGAGCAGGCGCGCTACCTTGCGAGCCTCTACGTCGACGACCTCGCCGACGTCTGGCGCATCGGCATCGACCCGCGCTTCGAGCTCGCGCGCTACGGCGAACGCCTCGCCGCGAGCGCCGCCACCTTCGACCCGCTGCACGACGCGCTGAACGGCGAACCCACGCTGGTCGACACCGCGCTCGACGAGATCACGCAGGAGCTGGTCGGCACGCACACGCCGGACGTCGTCTGCATCACCGCGCCCTTCCCGGGCAACGTCTACGGCGCCTTCCGCATGGCCCGCACGATCCGCACCATCGCGCCGGACACGAAGCTGATCCTCGGCGGCGGCTGGGTTAACACGGAGCTGCGCAGCCTGCGCGACCCGCGCGTGTTCGACTACTTCGACTACCTGACGCTCGACGACGGCGAGCGCCCGCTGCTGAATCTCCTCTCGCGCCTCGCCGGCCGCGACCTGCCGCTGCTGCGCACCTATCTACGCGAGAACGGCGCTGTCGTCCTCAAGAGCGACCCGACCCAGCACGACATCCCGCAGAAGGACACGGGCGTCCCCACCTACGACGGCCTGCCGCTCGACTCCTACGTCTCCGTCATGGAGATGCTGAACCCGATGCACCGCTTCTGGTCGGACGGCCGCTGGAACAAGATCACGATGGCGCACGGCTGCTACTGGAAGAAGTGCTCCTTCTGCGACGTCTCGCTCGACTACATCGGCCGCTACGACGAGCCGAACACGGAGCTGATCCTCAAGCGCATCCGCGCGCTGATCGCGGAGACGGGTGAGACGGGTTTCCATCTCGTCGACGAAGCCGCGCCGCCCTCGGGTCTGCGCGCGATGGCGAAGAAACTGATCGCCGAGAAGCTCAGCATCACCTGGTGGGGCAACATCCGTTTCGAGAAGACGTTCACGCCGGAGCTCTGCCAGTTGTTGGCGGCGTCGGGCTGCGTCGCGGTGAGCGGCGGTCTCGAGGTGGCGTCGGATCGCCTGCTCAAGCTCATGAAGAAAGGCGTGACGGTGGAACAGGTGGCGCGCGTCACGCGCGCCTTCACGGACGCGGGCGTCATGGTGCACGCCTACCTGATGTACGGTTTCCCCACCGAAACCGAGCAGGACACGATCGACGCGCTCGAGCGCGTGCGCCAGTTGTTCGCCGCCGGCTGCATCCAGTCTGCCTACTGGCACCGTTTCGCCGCGACGGCGCACTCGCCGATCGGCCTGAACCCGGCGGAATACGGCATCACACTGCACCCGCCGGCGAACATCGAGTTCGCGCACAACGACGTCGAGTTCCGCGATCCCACGGGCGCGGACCACGACTACCTGGGCGACGGCCTGCGCAAGGCACTCTATAACTACATGCACGGCGTCGGCCTCGTCGACGACGTGCGCAACTGGTTCGAGCCGCGCCAGCAGGGCAAGCGCAGCGTGCGCGTGCCGAAGACCACGGTGCCCGCCAACCTGATCGAACACGCGCTCTCCTGAACCACGCGTGCTGATCGCGTTCAACAAGCCGTTCGGCGTCGCCTGCAAGTTCAGCCCGGAGCCGGGCAAGAAGACGCTGGCGGACTTCGTGGACGTGCGCGGCGTCTATCCAGCCGGCCGGCTCGACACGGACAGCGAAGGATTGCTGCTGCTGACGGACGACGGCGCGCTGCAGACACGCATCGCCGAACCGCGGCACAAGCTCGCGAAGGTGTACTGGGCGCAGGTGGAAGGCGTCGCGACGGAAGACGCGGTGGCGAAGCTGCGCGCCGGCGGGCTCGATCTCGGCGATTTCCGCACTGCGCCCGCGGACGCGCGGCTGCTCGACGAGCCCGCGGACCTGTGGCCGCGCGATCCGCCGATCCGCTACCGCGCGAAGATCCCGACGTCGTGGATCGAGCTGACACTGCGCGAAGGCAAGAACCGCCAGGTGCGGCGCATGACGGCGAAGGTGGGGTTCCCGACGCTGCGGCTGGTGCGCGTGAGCATCGGCGGGGTCAGCGTGAAAGGAATGACTCTCGGTGAGTGGCGTGAGGTCGACGCCGACGCACCGTGGAGTCGCTAGCGATTCTTCAGGACTTCGCTCAACGCCGGACTCGCCGCATACGGCGCGCCGCGCGCGATATCCCCACCCGTATCCCACAACACGGGCACCATCTTTCGCGCCAGCGCCGCATCCATCACCGCCGACATCCAACGCACCCGCGACTCCGGCTCCTTCTTCATCGTCGCACCGAACTCTCCGACAAACACCGGGATGTCGTTCCGCGTCGAGAACCCCTGCATCAGGTCGAACAGTTTCGTCAGCTCCGCGACGTCGTCTTTCGTCCCCCACGTCGGCCGCATCTTCCCCCAGCTCGCGTCCTCGGTCATGCCGACGAACTGCCACGGTGTGTAGTAGTGCACGGACACCAGTAGTTTGTTTGAGACGGAGTCCTTGGGCAGCACGTACAACGCGTCAGCGGTCTTCGTGAAATCCGTCGCATACCCCGTGACGATCAACAGCCGCCGCGCGTTGTTCCCGCCGGTCTTCCGCACGGTGTCCACGAACAGCTGATTGACCCGAGTCAGCGTGGCATACGCCTTCTCGCGCGAGCCCGCGCCCTCGAAGTTCGTCTCCTCGTTCAAAGCCTCGAACAGCAGGTGCTGGTCGCGCGCGGCGAAGTAGTTTGCGATCTGCGTCCAGTACGCGGGGAACTTGCGCTCGGCGTCCGCGCTGAACGTCGCGAACGTACCGGCGAACTTCTCCTTGTTGCTCGAATCGATCCAGCCGCCATCCCAGTGGATGTTCACGACGCAGAACATGCCGGCGTCCGTGATCCAGTCGACGACCTCGCCGACGCGCGCGAGCTTGTCCTCGGGAATGCGGCCGTCCTTCGCGTAGGTGTCCCAGGCCACGGGCAGGCGCACGGTCCTGAACCCGAGCTTCGCGAGGCTCTGCACGTACGCCTTCGTGATGCGCGGATTGCCCCAGCCGGTTTCCCACGTGGTGGTGTTGTCGAGCGTGTTGCCGATGTTCACGCCGATGCCCATCTGCCGCGCAGCAGTCCAGGCGTCGAGACCCTGCGCGTGCGCGGAGCCGGCAAGCGACGCGACCAACAGCACCACCCCAACAAACGACTTCATCTCATACCTCGCGCAGTTCCCACCGCCAGATCCGGCCATCCTCGGGATCGACCACCTCGCCGAAGAACTGGAAGCCGCACTTCTCCAGCACGTGCGTCGACGCATTCGCCTCGGGCAACGTGTGGGCGCGCACGACGCGGACATCCCCGCTATCCAGCGCATGCCGCGCCAGCGCGGCCGCGGCCTCGGTGGCGAATCCGCGGTTCTGGTACTCGGGGTCGATCGCGTACGCGATCTCGACCATGCCCTGCGCATCCGGCGGGCCCTTGAAACTGCACGCGCCGATGGCTGTGCCATCGAGCGTCACGGTGAATCCATGGATCCACGGATCGACGGGCGCGGAGCTCTCGAGCATCGCGAGGTAGGCAGGCGACACCGCCTGCTTCATCTCCGGCGGCAGGCCGTGGATGAAGGCGAGCGTGTCGTCGCGGGTCTTGGGCAGGATCTCGAGCCGGGCGGTCTTCAGCGGCGTTTGCATGGCGGCGAGTCTACTGACCCGGCGCGCGGCGGTCATTTCGCCGCGAGATGGGCTTCGTACGTGGCGAGATCCGCGCCCGAAAAGCAGCAGAACACGATCTCTTCGATGCCGGCCACCCGGGCGACGAACTCGCGCGCGGTCGCGATCGCCACCGGGGCCGCGAGCTCGATCGGGTAGCCGTATACACCGGTGCTGATGGACGGAAACGCGATCGTCCGCACTTCGTGGTCGATCGCCAATTGCAGGCTGTTGCGGTAACACGCCGCCAGCAGCGCCGGCTCGCAGCTGTGACCTCCACTCCACACGGGCCCGACGGTGTGGATGACGTGGTCCACCGGCAAGCGATATCCGCGCGTGATGCGCGCCTCGCCCGTCGGGCAGCGGCCGATCCGGCGACATTCCGCGAGCAACTCGGGACCGGCGGCGCGATGGATCGCGCCATCGACTCCGCCGCCGCCGAGAAGCGACGAGTTCGCGGCGTTGACGATGGCGTCGAGACTCAGCTTCGTGATGTCGCCGTGGATGGCGCGGATGATCGGCACGCGTGCTCCTACCGGTTCTTCTCGCGCGCTTGGCGCAGCGTGCAGACGTAGTCCGCCAGCGGCATCAGGCCGAGGCTCTTCCGCTCGGCATCGATCTTCGCCAACTCCGCCTTCTCGGGTAGTTTGAAATCGCCGGCGAACCAGTCGAACTGCGTACCAAATCTCTGCGGCTTGTCCTCACGCTGCAGCAACCGGTCGGTGAGCCGCGCCAGGTCGTTGGCATCGAGCTCGCCGTCGGCGAAGCGCCGTTCGATCACCGGAAGGAGGTCCGACTGAAGTTGCGGATCACGGTCCGCGTGTTGCAAGAGGACCCAGGCGAGGTGCACACCCCGTCTGCCCGCGGCGGCGACGGTGGGGAACCCCCGATCGGCGACCTCCGCGCGAAGCCACGCGACATTGTCGACGTCGATCGCGTCGACCGCGCTCGCGAGCGCCTCGTCATTCTGGTTTGCCAGCCACTTCTTTCGCGCGGCCTGATCGCGCTCGACGCGTGCTTCGAGCGCGGAGAGCAGCTCAGGATTGGATGGCGCTGGCGAGGATTCCGTGGGCATTGCAGGGTGGCGGCTCGTCCACTCCGCCGCGCCCGGACAGCTTTCGCCGGCGTGCGCCAGAAGCGACGCCGCGAGCCACACGACGCAATAGATGCTAGACCTGAGCAACATGGCCGGCCGCAACCCGCCGCTCGCGCATCCATAGGAACAGCGGCAACCCGCACGACACACCGATCAAACAAGTCGCCGCGATCGGGATCCACATTTCCTTCGCATCCGACTTCGCCTTGTCGCTGACGATGAACACGATCAATACCACCGCCGACAGCAGCACATCGAGACCGAAGAAAGCGCCGATGCGCGTCGAGAACAACTCGGCAAACAACAGCGGGACATCCAGGCCGTGTTCGGCAATCCATGGCGCGAACTGCGTGAATGGAACGACACCGCCGACGATCGCACACACCAGATAGAACGATTTCACTGACCACCACCCGGCGGTCCGAATCCGACACCGATATACACCCACGCGGTCCGACCCGACGCGAGGGGCGCCGCCACGCGTTCGTATTCGGCGACCTCGTATTCATCGGCCTGCGCGAGCTCCTTGTCGGAGATCTCGAACACGGTGCCAGACAATCTCGCGCCGGCCACGCCCGTGTACTGCGCCATCGGATGATGCGTCTTGCCGCTGGTGCGCACGACCTCGGCATCCTGGATCGCATGCATCACCTGCTCGTAGCCGACCAATGCGTCGGCCATCCCGGCCAGGCGACGGCCGAAAGTCGCGAGCTGCACGTTCTCCTGTTGCAACGTTCCATACGAAAAGAGCAAAGGCATGTTTGTCTCAGCCGCGATTGTCGAAGGCCGCATGGTAAGCGACCGAACCACTCGGCAGCGACACGCCGAACGCAACCGCCTGGAAATATTCGGGAGGAACATCCGGCAGCACCAATGAATCGTGCCTGGCGAAACCGAATCGGCCGTAATACGCGGGATTTCCCAGCACGACGCAACCCGCTGCACCGATGTCGCGCAAACGACCGAGCGCCGCTCGCATCAGCAGCGTACCGATGCCGCGATGCTCGCCGCGACGTCCCGCGGCGTCTCGTCCCTGACGATCACGCGCCCGGCTTCTTCCAATAGTGCTGCATCAACTCGACCGACCACACCGGCTGGCGCACCTCGGCGCGCGGCAGGAACTCCAGCATCACCGGCTTGATATCGAGCACGGGAGTGCCGTCGATGGCGTCGAGCTCGCTCACCCGCAGCGACCGGCCATCGACCGCGAGTAGTTTGCAGATGGTGCTGCCCAGCCGATTCGGGCGGTTCTTCCCGCGCTGCGCGAAGATGCCGACCTTCGGCCATGCCGTGTTGTTCCGCGGATGACGCGCGCCGGTGACGATCTTCGCAGCGTCCACCTGGTGAAAGGAGTAGATGACCTCGATGTGCGAGAACGCGTCGAGGCCGGCCAAGGCTTCAGCGGGAATCGCGTCGACGAGCGTGATGCGTGCCTGTTCGTCGCCCCAGTAATCGTCCTCCGCATGCGAACGCGGCGCGGTGATGAACGCAATCGGCAGCAGCTCAATCACCCGGACATTTCTCCACGAACGTCTCGACCACCGGGCTGCCCGCCGACGAGTGGCTCTGGCCCGCCTTCAAACTACCGCCGACGACGTACACGCGATCGCGATACACCACCGCGCGTGCGAAATTCCGCGCGCTCGGCATCGGCGTCATGCGCGACCACTCGCCCTTGTCGGCATCCAGCCGGAAGACGTCGCCGAGACTCGACTTCTTCTCCTGCGACTCGCCGCCGAACACGTGGATGGCCCCGCAATACACGACTGCGCCGGCCGTGCCGCGCGGCTCGATCGCCGGGCCCGCGCTCCAGCGATCTTTCCTGGCGTCGTAGACGTACACGTCACCATAGTCCGACGACCCGCTGCGCCCGCCGATCGCGTACAACGCGTCGCCGAACGCGACCAGCGCCGGACTGCCTTCCGCGCGCGGCAGCGGTGCGAGCTCGCGCCACTGGTTGGTAGCCGGGTCGTACTCGCTGTGATCGGCGATGGTCGACTGCGAGTTGCCGCCGCCGATCACGTGGATCCGGCCATTCCACGTCGTCGCGGCGTGGCCGCCGCGCGGTGCCGGCAACGGCGCGGCATCGCTCCAGGCCTTGGTGCGCGTGTCGTAGACGAACACGCCAGCGGTCGGTACGTTCGTGGTCGTGTCGAACCCGCCGATCAGGTAGATCCTGTCGCCGACCACCGCGGCAGCCGGCGCGTTGAGGCCGTTGCCCGGTAGTTTGGTGTCGACGGCCCACTTGCGGCCGTCGAAGCGCTCGACGTCGAGGACCGGGCCGTCGGGCCCGGTGCCCGCCAGCGCGTAGATGCCGGTGCGAGTGCCGACGACGGCATGCGCGGCGCGCGATTGCACCAGCGATGCCGTCGATTGCCATTTGCCCTTGTCGGCGGCGTGGGCCGATGCGCAGGCCATCAGCATCGCGCCGAGCAGGGTAGTCAGGCGAGTCGTGCGATCGACGTGTGTCATGTGGTCCTCATTCGTCCGCATCTCCTTGCCGCTCTCCGCTCCCGAGTGCCCGCGCGATCTCGCGTGCCGCGTCGTCGGGTGAAGATGACGCGCATGACGATGAAGCTCGGTGCGCGGGATCATCTCACAAGGAGTCGTGGCCGGGTTCCGGGCACCCGGCGCACGTCCGGACACGGAGGCGGGTCAGGTCGTGACCGGCATCTCCGTCGTCGGCATGCTCATCGTCGCGATGATGAGCAACACGATGCCGGCGAGCTGGATCAGGAACGGCTTCTTGGTGGTCTGCCAGTTCATCGCGACGAAGATCAGGCTGACGAGCGGAATCAGCAGCGAGCCGATCCCCCACAACACGCTCGTCTGGAACGTGACGACGAGCAGCCAGATGCCACCGACGACGGCGAGGATTCCGCCGAGAATGAGTAACGCGAACATCGAGTCTCCCTGGCCGCGGATGCGGCTTTGATTGTCTAGCTTCTGGGTTGTGCCGTGGGGCTGGGAATCGTGACAGCGGTCAGTTATGGACATTGACGAATTCGAATGCGAGTTCGTCCTTGAACATCCTCACGTTCAAGTGATGCATTCCATCCGGGGTAAAGATGAGCTGGGTCTTCGCGCGAAGCTCGGGCGCGTCGTGCGCGCCAAATCCCTCGCTCGACACCAAACGCGCACCGCGTAGTTCGCGTAGATCGCTTTCGTAGAGCGTCACTCTGATGATGGCGGGGCGATGCTGATGTCTTCGTCTTCCCAAGCTCCGGATTGCGAAGTATTTGGCGAGTTCGCGCGTCTCGGCGAAGTAGGTTTCTCGCAGCTCAAATTGTTGCTGCGCAACGATTCGTTCTGCGACGTCGAGCGTGGTCCCGTGGAAGATAAACGTCTCGCGTTCGTCGTCTATGTCCGGCATGTTCCTACTCCCGTCTGGAACGGCGGCACTCTAGCTAGATCGGAATTCGATACGCAAACCGGGATGGTTAGGGCCCGCAACGGCTCGCGGGACGGGCAGAAGATTGAGCGCTCAGCCCGCCCCGCCCGCCACCGCCGCCCGCCCGAACCACTGCAGCTCCGCGGCAACACCGGCCACATTGCCGATGATCATCAGCGTCGGCGCCTTCACCTGCTTCGCCGCTGCATCGCGCTGCATCCCGTCGACGCTGCTGACGATGACGCGCTGCTCCGTGCGGCTGGCATTCTCCACGAACGCCACCGGCATCGCGGCGGGCACGCCGGATTCCAGCAACCTCGCGCGCAGCCCGGCCAGCCGGCCGACGCTCATGTAGAACGCCAGCGTCTCGCGGCCGGCGGCGAGATCCGCGTAGCTGTACTGCGCGAGCTGCTCGTCGCTGTTGCCGGTCAGGAAGCGCACGGACTGCGAATAGCGCCGGTCGGTCAGCGGGATCCCCGCGTACGCGCCCGCCGCGATCGCCGCGGTGATCCCGGGGATCACCTCGAACGAGACGCCGTGCTGACGCAGATGGTCGATCTCCTCGCCGCCGCGGCCGAACACGAACGGATCGCCGCCCTTGAGGCGCACGACGTATTCGCCGCGCTGCGCATGTTCGACCAGCAGCGCGTTGATCTCGTCCTGCGTCGCACCGCCGCCGCCGACGAACTTGCCGACGTCGAACCGCGCCGCATCGCGCCGCGCGAGTTCGAGCACCTCGGCCGACACGAGGCGGTCGTGCACGATTACGTCGGCCTCCTGCAGCGCGCGCAGCCCGGCCAACGTCATCAGGCCGGCGCTGCCGGGGCCGGCGCCGACGAGCACGACGTGGCCGCGCGGCAAACCGTCTTCGGTCTCGAGCGCGCGCTGCGTCAGCTCTTCGGCCTGCGCATCGCGCCCGGCGCGCAACGACGCGGCCACGGGGCCGGTCAACATCCACGACAGGAACCGGCGCCGCGCGCCGATGTCCGCGAACTTGCGCTTGACGGCGTCGCGCCAGCGGTCGGCGAACGTCGCCAAACTACCGAGCGAGGTGTCGAGCAGCGTCTCGAGCCGCTCGCGCACGAGCCGCGCGAGCACCGGCGACGTGCCGCCGGTGGACACCGCAATCTGCACGGGCGAACGGTCGATGATCGCCGGCATGATGAAGCTGGAGAGCTCGCGATCGTCGACGACGTTGCAGGGAATGCGGCGGGCGTTGGCGGCGGCGGCCGCGGCGGCGTTCACCGCGCGGTCATTCGTCGCGGCGACCACGAGCCAGGCGCCGTCGACGTCATCGGCAGCGAACGTCCTCGCGAGATGCGTGAACGCGCCCGCCGCTGGCGCCGCGAGCTCCGCCGCGAGTTCCGCGCCTAGCTGCGGCGCCACGACGGTGATCTTCGCCCCCGCATCCTTCAGCAACGCGAACTTCCGCGCCGCGACGTCCCCGCCGCCCACGAGCAACACCGGCTTGCCGGCGAGATCGAGGAACAGCGGGAAATAGCGCATTTACAGCCCGAGCCCGCGCGCGAGACGCGCGCCGTACGTGATGATGAACGACGCGCCGGCGCGGCGCAGGTTGTACCAGCTCTCGAGCAGGCCGGCGTCGAAGTTCAGGAAGTTCTTGCCGGACAGCAGCACGAGCGACGTGTATTCGCCGCTGACCTGGTAGGCGCCGCACTGCAGGCCGGTCTGCTCCTTGATCGGCGCGATGAGGTCGGCCGCGGGTTGGCCGGGCTTCACCATCAGGAGGTCGGCGCCCTCTTCGGCGCAACGGCGGCTGGAGGCCAGCGCGTCGCTGCGGTTGCGCACGTCGAGTTGATAGGTCTTGCGGTCGCCGAACTGCGGCGCGGAGTCGGCGGCGTCGCGGAACGGGCCGTAGTAGTTGGACGCGAACTTCGTGCTGTAGCTCATGATGGGCGCGAGATCGAAACCGGCGCCGTCGAGCGCGGCGCGCAGGTGCGCGACGCGGCCGTCGTTCATGTCGGAGGGCGCGAGGCCGGTGGCGCCGGCCTTCACGTAGCTCAGGCCGAGCGTCGCGAGCGCGGCATGCGTGGCGGCGAGGTCCTGGCCGCCGCGCGAATCGTGGACGCAGCAGTGACCGGACTCGGTGAAGCTGCACAGGCAGGTGTCGACCCAGATGCTTGCATCGTTGCCGGCGCGCTGACGCATCTGCTGGAGCGCGGTGCCGGTGAAGTCGGCGGCGAACGTGCGGTTCGACTTGGTCGCGGGCACGGGGAACAGCAGGAACTGGCGCACGCCGGCGTTCAGGTCCTTGTCGAACTGCGTCAGCAGCGAGCTCAGCGTGTGGCGCGACGTGCCGGGCAGGCCGTCGAGCGGCTCTTCCTTCGTGGCGGCGGCCGAGAGGAACAGCGGCTGGATCAGGTGGCTCACGCCGAACCCGATCTCGGAGGTCATGTCGCGCAGCGCCGCGGTGGCGCGCAATCTTTGCAGGCGTTTCATGGGCTTAATGTAGGGCCGGTCGGGCGGCGATGCCACCCGCCAGTGCGCAATTCCTGCCGTTGGTAGAGCAATCGGTGTGCCATCGCGTGACGGTCGAGCGACCGCCGGGTTCGATCAGGTTGCGCCGGGCTGGTGCGGAGGTCCGGCACCGAAGGGCGTTTTGGGGTCAGACCCCATTAACCTTCCAGGCCGTGGATGCCGCACTCGCGTTTGAGGCCGGAGAAGCGGAGTTCCTCGGCGGTCTCGACTTCGCTCAGCGACTTCGTCGAATGCCAGTCGCCGATGGACACATAGCCGCGGTCCCACAGCGGGTGATACGGCAGGCCATGCGCCTTCAGGTACAGGTACACGTCGCGATCGGACCAGTCGAAGATCGGGTGCACCTTGAACCGGCCATCCCGCGTTTCCAGCGGATTCAGCTTCGCACGGCTCTCGGCCTGGCTGCGCCGCAGCCCGGCGAACCACGTGTTCACGCCCAGCGTGCGCAACGCGCGCCGCATCGGCTCGACCTTGCGGATCTCGAGGTACTTGTCGAGACCCTCGCGGCCCTGCTCCCAGAGCTTGCCGTTCTGCGCCTCGAACTCCGCCACACCCTGCGCGGCGGAGAACGTCTGGATGTTCAGCAACAGCTGCTTACGCAGCGTCTCGATGAATTCGTAGGTCTCGGGGAACAGGTAGCCGGTGTCGACGAGGATCACCGGGATCGACGGATCCTGCTTCGCCACGAGATGCAGCGACACCGCCGCCTGCGCACCGAAGCTCGACGACAACGCGAACGGCCCGGGCAGATGCGTCAGCGACCAGCGCACGCGGGTCTCGGCGTCCACCGAGGCCAGCCAGTCGTTGATCTCGCGCGACGTCTCGGCGCCGAATGCCGTGGTGTTCACCGGCCCGCGCGGCGCACCCGCGAGGTCATCCGGCTTCACGACCTTTCGCACGGCGACGGCCTCGCTCACGCGCGTGCCTCCGCCTTGAGCTCGTTCACGCGCCACAGGAAGTCGCCGAAGCGCTCGTCCGGCTTCCGCTCGAGCGCATAACGCGCGAACAACCCGTCGAGGATCGTCGCGATGGCCGCCTCGTCGATGTTGTCGCGATACAGCACGTTCAGGCGCGAGCCGATCGCATCCGCGCCGAGGCGCAGCGAATAGCGGCCCGGCGCGCGGCCGATCAGCGCGATCTCGGCCAGGTACGGCCTTGCGCAACCGTTCGGGCATCCCGTGATGCGCACGGTCAGCGGGATATCCTTCAGACCGTTCTTCAGCAGCAGCTCGTCGACGCGGTCGACGAAGCCGGGTAGATAGCGCTCGGCCTCGGCCATCGCCAGCGCGCAGGTGGGCAGCGCCACGCAGGCCAGCGCGTCGCGGCGCACGGGCGACGTGAACAGTGCCTTGCCGAGGCCGTAGTCGGCCACGAGCTTGTCGACGTTCATGCACTCGCTGGCCGGGACGTTCGCGATGATCAGGTTCTGGTTCGGCGTGAGCCGGAAGTCGCCCTGGTGGATCGCGGCGATCTTCTCCAAGCCGGTGAGGAACGGCGCGCCCGGACGATCGACGACGCGACCGGACTCGATGCGCAGCGTCAGGTGCCAGCGGCCGTCGTGGCCCTTCAGCCAGCCGAAGCGGTCGCCCTGCGTCGTGAACTTGAACTCGCGCGGCGGCGGCAGCGCGTAGCCGAGGCGCTGGAAAAGCTCGCCCTTGAACCACTCGACGCCGCGATCGGCGATCGTGTACTTCAGGCGCGCGTGTTTGCGGTCGCTGCGGTCGCCGTAGTCGCGCTGGATCATCAGCACGGTCTCGGCCACCTTCAGCACCTGGTCCGGCGTCAGGAAGCCGATGACGTCGGCGACGCGCGGGAAGGTCTGCGGCTCGCCGTGCGTGGCGCCGAGGCCGCCGCCGACCGTGAGGTTGAAGCCGGCGACCTTGCCGTCTTCGAGAATGGCGATGAAACCCAGATCCTGCGAATAGATGTCGACGTCGTTGTGCGGCGGCACGACCACCGCCGTCTTGAACTTGCGCGGTAGATAGACCGGACCGTACAGCGGCTCGTCCTCCGCGGGGCCGACCAGCTTCTCGCCGTTCAGCCAGATCTCGTGATAGGCGCGCGTGCGCGGCTTCAGGTGCTCGCTGAGCTTCACGGCCCAGTCGTGCACTTCCGCGTGCAGCTGGCTCTCGACCGGGTTGGCCGCCGCCATCACGTTGCGGTTCACGTCGCCGCACGCCGCGATCGAATCGATGAGCACGGCGTTCATGCCCTGCATCGTCGCTTTCAGATCCTTCTTGATGACGCCGTGCAGCTGGAAAGCCTGGCGCGTCGTCAGGCGCAGCGAGCCGGTGCCGAACTCGCGCGCGAGCCTGCTCAGCGCCAGCCATTGCTTCGGCGTCGCGATGCCGCCCGGCAGGCGCGTGCGGATCATGAAGCTGTACGCCGGCTCGAGCTTCTGGTGCTCGCGTTCGGCGCGCAGGTCGCGATCGTCCTGCATGTAGCTGCCGTGGAACTTGATCAGCTGCGTATCCGACTCGCGGATCGCACCCGTCAGCGGATCGGCCAGGCTCTCGACCAGCGAACCGCGCAATCCGCGGCTCGCCTTCTTGATGGTTTCGACCGCGGATTCCGGCTTGGTCGGGCCCTTCGCGAGAAGATGCGCCGCGGGTCGTTCGAGGACTTCAGTAGACATCGCGCAAATACCGTCCATCGGCAGTGAGATCGGCCACCCAGGCCTGGGCATCGTCCGCGTCGAGCTTGCCGTGCGTCTGCACGACGTCGATCAGCGCCGCGTTCACGTCGGGCGCCATCGCGGACGCATCACCGCACACGTAGAAATACGCGCCGTTCGACAGCCAGTCGAACAGCTCCTTGCCGTTCTCGCGGATCCGCTGCTGCACGTAGATCTTCTCCGCCTGGTCGCGCGAGAACGCGACGTCGACGCGGTGGATGGATTTGCGCTTCAGCGCCTGCTGCCATTCGAGCTGGTACAGGAAATCGTGGTACAGCGAGCGGCCGCCGAAGAACAGCCAGTTCCGGCCGGTGGCGCCGGTGGCCTCGCGCTCCTGCAGGAAGCCGCGGAACGGCGCGACGCCGGTGCCGGGGCCGACCATGATCATGTCGCGCGAGAGATCGGCGGGGACGCGGAAGCGCTCGTTCTTCTCGATCCACACCTGCACGTTCGCATCGGCCGGCGTGTTGACGACGAAGTCCGACGCGGCGCCGGCGAGCAGTTTGCGGTCCGTGTCGCTGCCGACGATGGCCACCGTCAGGTGCGCCTCGTCGCCGACGGCGGCCGGGCTCGACGCGATCGAATACACGCGGCCATGCACCGGGCGCAGCGCCGACACCAGCGCGTCCGGCGTCCATTCCGCGGGATAACTGGCCAGCACGTCCGACACCTGGCAATTGGCCGTGAGCTTCGCCATGGCGGTCGCATTGCCGAGCAGCTCGGTGATGTCGACTTTCGCCTGCTTCGCGACGGCCTGCAGCAGCGGGCGCGCGATGCGCGTGAGCTCGCGCTCGTCGCGCAGCCAGTCGCGCAGCGTGTGGGTCTTGTTGTCGAGGGTGACGGCGGCGCCGCCATCCAGCTTCGTCGCCTTGAGCACGGCTTCGATCGCCGGCTCCGGATTGCGATGCACGATGCCGAGCGCGTCGCCCGGCTTGTAGAGATTGCCGAGGCCGGGGAACGCCAGCTCGACGTGCCGCACTTCGCGCAGCGCGCCGCGACCGACGATGCGCTGGTTCGCCAGCACTTCGGCCGTGGCCGGCTGCGCGCGCGTCAGCTCCGGAACGGCGGGTGCCGCGGCGGCGACCGGCGCGGCCGCGAACGCGGCGGGACCACCCACCGGCGTCAGCTTGTCCTTGATCTCGCGCACGCGGGCCAAAGCGTCATCGGCCCAGCCCTGCGCGAGCTTCTCGAAGTCGACGTCGCAGTCGACGCGCGGCAGCAGCCGCTTCGCGCCCAGCTTCGCGAGGCGCTCGTCGACGATGCGGCCGGCCTCGCAGAACTTCGGGTAGCTGGTGTCGCCGAGCGCGAGCACGGAATACTGCAGCTCGGGTAGTTGGGGCGCGCGCTTGGTGCCGAGGAATTCGTACAACCCGCGCGCCTCGTCCGGCGGATCGCCGTCGCCGTGCGTGCTGATGACGACGTACAGCAGCTTCTCTTTCGCGATCTCGCGCGGCTGGTAGTCGCCGGCCTTGACCATGCGTGCCTGCACGCCGAGCGCCTGCACGGCGGCCAGCAGCTTCTCGGAGATCTTGCGGCCGTTGCCGGTGTGCGACGCGGAGATGATGGTCAGCGACGGCGCGGCTTGCGCGGCCGCGGCGGTGGCGATCGGCGCGACCGGCGACGGCGCCGCAACGGCCGACGCCTGCGCGCGCGCCTGCGCGCCGCCCAGCAGGTTGCTCTGGAACCCGGGGATGCTCGACGGCGCGGCGGCAGCGGCACCGGCGAAATAGCCGGACAGCCACATCAGCTGCTCGCGGTTCAGCTCGGTGGTCAGCTGCTGCAGCTGGTCACGGCGCTCTTCGGGAATGGGGAAATTCCCCTGGATGACGACGCCGCCGCTCATAAGCCCGGATCCGCCTGGTGCAGGAAGCCCTTGTTCTCGAGGTATTTCACGATCTGGTCGACCGCGACGCCGATCGACACCTTCGACGTGTCGATGGCCACCTGCGGCGCGATCGGCGGTTCGTACGGCGAATCGATGCCGGTGAACTCGCGGATCTTGCCCTCGCGTGCCTTGACGTACAGGCCCTTCGGATCGCGGCGCTCGCACTCTTCCAATGACGTGGACAGATAGACCTCGATGAACTGCGCGTCGCCGATGCGTTCGCGGATGGCGTTCCGGTCGGCGCGGTACGGCGAGATGAACGCCGTGATCACGATGAGGCCCGCGTCGACGAACAACGCGGACACCTCGCCGATGCGGCGGATGTTCTCGGTGCGGCCCGCCTCGGAGAAGTCGAGGTCCTTGTTGAGGCCGTGACGGACGTTGTCGCCGTCCAGTAGATAGGAATGATGGCCGCGCTGCACCAGCGCCTGCTCCAGCGCATTCGCCAGCGTCGATTTGCCGGAGCCCGAGAGACCCGTGAACCACACCACGGCCGGCTTCTGGCTCTTCTGGTTGGCGCGGATCTGCGCGGTGACCTTGGTCGGCTGCCAGACCACGTCGGTGTTCTTCGTGGCGGCGGTCGGCGCGATGACCATGCCGGCGCCGACGGTGCCGAAATGCAGCAGGTCGATGATGATGAACGAGCCGGTGGCGCGCGACAGCTTGTAGTCGTCGATCGCGACGGGTTCTTCCAGCGCGATGCGCACGCGCGCGAGGCCGTTGAGGTCGAGCGCCTCGGCTTCGCGGGTGGATAGATCGTTGACGTCGATGCGGTGCTGGATCGAATCGACCAGGCCCTTCACGTAACGCGAGCCGATCTTGAATTCGTAGCGCTTGCCGGGCAGCAGCGGCGCCTCGCCCATCCAGATGAGGTGCGCATCGAACGTGCGCGCCAGCGTCGGGCGGTGATCGGGGTGCACCAGCACGTCGCCGCGCGACAGGTCGATCTCGTCCTCGAGCACGATGGTCACGGCCTGGTCGGCGCCGGCGACCTTCAGCGGACCGTCGGCCGTGGTGATCTCGCGGACCTTGCTGGTCTTGCGCGACGGCAGCGCGAGCACCGGATCGCCGACGGTGATCTCGCCGCTGGCGATCGTGCCCATGAAGCCGCGGAAGTTCGCATCCGGCCGGCTGACGAACTGGATCGGGAAGCGCAGCTCCTTCAATCCGTCGTGGCGCTGCACCTCAATGCCCTCGAGCGCCTCGAGCAACGTGCGGCCCGTGTACCACGGCGTTTCCGTCGTGCCGCGGTGGACGACGTTCACGCCGTGCAACGCGCCAACCGGGATCACTTCGACGTTGCCGACGCCGAGCTTGTGCGCGTACGCGACGAACTCGCCGGCGATCGCCTCGTAGCGGGCCTTGTCGTACGCGATGCGGTCCATCTTGTTGACCGCGAGGATGATGTTCTGCACGCCTAACAACGCGACGATGTGCGCGTGGCGGCGCGTCTGCACGCGGATGCCCTTCTCCGCGTCGACGAGCACGACGGCCGCTTCCGCGGTCGAGGCGCCGGTGGCCATGTTGCGCGTGTACTGCTCGTGGCCCGGGCAGTCGGCGACGATGAACTTGCGCTTGGGCGTCTGGAAATAGCGGTAGGCGACGTCGATCGTGATGCCCTGCTCGCGTTCGGCCTGCAGGCCGTCGACCAGCAGCGCGAGGTCCGGCACTTCGCCGGTGGTGCCCCAGCGGCGGCTGTCGTTCGCGACGGCGCTCAGCTGGTCGTCGAACACCTGGCGCGTGTCGTGCAGCAGGCGGCCGATCAGCGTGCTCTTGCCGTCATCGACGGAGCCGCAGGTGATGAAGCGCAGCAGGTCGATCTCGCGCTGCTGCGCGAGGAACTGGTCGAGGGCGGGATGGCTCGAGGGTTTCACGTTCTTGAGGACCGCCACGGGCTTGGTCTCGATCGCGGCCACGTTAGAAATATCCTTCGCGCTTGCGGTTCTCCATCGCCGCGGCGGATTCCGCGTCGATGGCGCGGCTCTGCCGCTCGGAGGTGGTGGTGCGCAGCATCTCTTCGATGATCTCGGGCACGTTGGCAGCCTTCGACACCTGCGCACCGGTGAGGGGATAGCAGCCGAGGCTGCGGAAACGGATGGTCTCGAGATGCGGCTTCTCGCCATCCTTCAACGGCAGGCGATCGTCGTCGACCATGATCTTGAGCCCGTCGCGATCGACGATCGGACGCGGCTTCGCGAAGTACAGCGGCACCACCGGGATGTTCTCGGTGTGGATATAGGTCCAGATGTCGACCTCGGTCCAGTTCGACAGCGGGAACACGCGGATGCTGTCGCCGCGACGCAGGCGGCCGTTGTAGAGGTTCCAGAGTTCGGGGCGCTGGTTCTTGGGGTCCCAGCGGTGCTGTGCGTCGCGGAAGCTGAACACGCGTTCCTTGGCGCGGGACTTCTCTTCATCGCGGCGCGCACCGCCGATGGCGGCATCGCAGCCGTACTTGTCGAGCGCGGCCTTCAGCGCCTCGGTCTTCATGATGTCGGTGTAGCGCGCGCCGTGCGTGAACGGCGTGACGCCGGCGGCGCGGCCGGCTTCGTTGGTGTGGACGATCAGCTCGGCGTTGAGGCGCTTCGCGGTCTCGTCGCGGAACTGGATCATCTCCTTGAACTTCCAGCCGGTGTCGATGTGCAGCAGCGGGAACGGGATGCGGCCGGGGAAGAACGCCTTGCGGGCGAGATGCAGCAGGACCGAGGAGTCCTTGCCGATCGAGTACATGAGCAGCGGCTTGGAAAACTCCGCGGCCACCTCGCGCATGATGTGGATCGACTCGGCCTCGAGCCGGGCGAGATGGGTCAGCTTGGCCACCCCCTGGGCGCGCCGCGGGCCGGGCACGGGTTTCAGGGGCGTAACTGACTGGGTCTGGGGCTGCATGGGGCGCTGTTCCGGAAAATGAGCCGCGACTGTACTGAGGCCAACCCCCCGCCCGGAAAGCACTTTTGGTTATGCAGGAATAACAGGGGGGTGACAGGGGACATTCCTCGTTTCCCCCGCGCGCCCCGCGCGGGCAAAAGGGGGACGGTCCGTTACAGGACTGTCCCCTTTTGCCAGGAAACGGGGACTGTCCCCATTACAGCCCCTGGTACGTGCTCAGCAGCACCGCCCGCAGCGGTGCGACGTCCGCGGCCTTCACCACCCGCAGCCGCACCAGCCCATCCAGCTCGGCCACGACCATCTTGATCATGGTCTTCGCCGCCGGCTTGTTGCCCCGGGCCAGCAGCGCCTGCGCGGCCTGGACCTCGCACTTCAACATCCTCCCCACCGCCGGCGCGATCTTGCGATCCCGCACCAGCCCCTCGATCAGTGCCAGCGCCTGGCCCAGACCCGGCGACGGCTGCGCGACGGTGACATGGGTGGTCGTCGACCCCGACGCGTCGTCGTCGCGGATCGTCACGGTCACCGTGAACAGCTCGGCCGTCGCATACGTGTGGGCCAGCGAGAAGCTGCGTGTCGCCGTGTTGGCCGTCGTCGGCGCGCCGCCATCGCCCCAGTCCACGGTGGCCGTCCAGGCATCCGCACCCGGATCCGTGAACGAACCGGCCACGGTCACGGGCTGCCCGAGATTCACGCTGCTGTCCGCCACCGCGCCGACCACCGGCGCGACGTTCGTCACCGTAACGCGCGCGGTCGCCGAACCCGTCAACCCGTCGTTGTCCGTCACCGTCAATCGCACGACGTACGAACCATCCTGCGCATAGACGTGCGTGACGCTCGCGTCGGTGCCCGTGGTGCCGTCACCGAAATCCCAGGCGTAGCTGACGATCGACCCGTTCGGATCCACCGAACCCGCCGCCGAGAACGTCGCCGAACCGCCCTCCTCGATCGACGCCGCGGGGCCGCTCGCCGTCGCCAGCGGCGGCTGCGTATTCGATTCGACCGCCGCTTCGACGTCGTCCGGCAGCAGCGACAGCAGGTCGTAGCCGCTGGCCGCCTCGATCGCGTCGATCGTCGTCTCGTACGTCTGCCACGGCACGTTCCGCACGCCGGGCTCGTTCGGCATGATCACCGCGATCGACTCGACGTCGCGGTAGTCGTGGATGTCGGCGAGGCCGTGATCGCGCGGCAGGATCAGCGCCACCTTCCACGTGTGCGTGGGGATGACGATCTTGCCCTCGTTCTTCAGCGTGCCCTTGTTGCCGAACGCGCCGGCGACGATATAGACCTCCTTGTCCTGCACGCGCGCGAGGTCGCCGAGATCGTTCTCCAGCGCGGCCCACGGACCCTGGTTCTGGTCGGCCGCCTGCGGGACGATGTTGTCGAAGTAGTAAGTCCGTGCGTTGTCGAGGCTCGCCGACGTGCGATCGAACGAACGCGAGAGGTGGCCGCGGTCGATGCCGTAGCCGGCGATCGCGCCGGCGTTCGTGTAGTCGTTCGTGGTCAGCTGCGGGAACGTGGCCGGCAACGCCGGATCCATCGTGAAGCAGTCGCAGCGGTCCTCGGTGCCGAAGTGCGAGGCGTCGAGGTCGTACGCGACCCAGTTCGGCGCGCCGCGCGTGGCGTTGTACGAGGACGTGTACTGCGGGTGCCGCACGATGAAATCGTCGGACGGATCCGTGTCGACCGGATCGCCGAACTCCGTGTTGTTGCCGTAGTGCGCCGACGCGCTCGCGACGGCGACGCGCGTCGGCAGCGAGAACGTCGCGGTGGTGCCGTCGGTGGCCGTGGCGCGCACGCGCAGCGTGCCTTCGGCCAGCGCGTGCAGCACGCCGTTGGCGTCGACGGTCGCGATCGACGGCGTCTCGGATACCCAGGTGATCGTCGTCGGGATCGTGACGTTCGACGGGCTGCGTTCCGTCGCGAACAACTGGTCCTCGAAGCCCACCGGCAGCGGCGGATCCGACGAGAGGCGGCCGCTGAACGACAGCGAGTTGCCGACCGGCGTCGGGCCGTTGGCATTGCAGGCGCCGAACGACGAGGCCGCCGCGCTCCACGCACCGGTCGAATCCCGCTGCAGCGACGTACCGAGCGGCGCGTTCGTCTGCACGGCGACGATGTCGCGCGAGGTGTAACCCGCGGCCGGACCGGAGGTCGCGGTGAACACGCCTTCGTACGAGATGAAGTCGAGCACGGTGCCATCGGCGGCGATCAGCGCGACGCCGTCGGGCGAGCCGTTCTGGATGCCGTCCTGCGGGTAGGTGACGGTGACCACGCCGCGCGCGCCGCAGCTCGCGGGCAACGCGCCGGACAGCGTCGCCGTGTTGTACGGCACGCCGCCGTTGCCGTTGTACAGCACGACCAGGTAGTTGGTGACGTCGACGCCGGCCGCGCCCTCGATCTCGATCGCTTCGCCGGTATCGACGCCGACGTTGTCGTAGTGGATTTCGTTGACGTGGAAATCCGACGGCGCCGGGAACGTGACCGCCGCAACGTGCAGCGTCGCGCTGCCCGCGACGCCGTTCGGCGCGGTGGCGGTGATGGTGGTGTCGCCCGGCGCGACGCCGGTCGCGGCGCCGGCGGGGCTCACCGTCGCGATCGCGGGATTGCTGCTGGTCCAGGTGTAGGCGACGCCGGGGACCGGCAAGCTGCCGGCATCGAGCGACGACGCGGAGAAGTTGGTGGTGGCGCCGACGTTGATCGACGCCGACGGCGGGGACACGGACACGCTGACGACGACGGGCGTCGGCGGCGCCGTGTCGTTGCATTCGCCGAACGTGCTGTCGTCGGGACCGGTCCAGGTGCCATCGGTGCCGCGCGCCAGCGACGCGCCGGGTGACTCGGTGCCGCTCTCGCTGACGCCGATGTCGACGGAGGTGACGCCCGCGGCGACGCCGTCGGTCGCGGCGAACACACCCTCGTACGACAGGAACTCGACCAGCGTGCCGTTGTTGACCAGCGCGATGCCGTCGGGCGAACCGTTCTGGATGCCGTTCGACGGGTAGTTGAAGACCAGCACGCCGTCGGCGCCGCAGGTCGCGGGCACGACGCCCGAGAGGTTCAGCGTGTTGTACGCGGCACCGCCGGTGCCGTTGTAGAGGACGATCTGCCAGCCGGCGAGCTCGGTGCCGGCGGGTGCGGCCACTTCGATCGCCTCACCCGTGTCGGTGCCGGCGTTGTCGTAGTGGATCTCGTCGATGTGGACCGAATTCTGCGCGAGGCCCGTGGCCGAGAAGAAGAGCGCGCAGGCGGTGACGAAGCGGAAGACGAAGGCGCGAGTACTCATGAAACCATCCCTGATCTGAGTGCCACGAGGGGCGCGGCCTTCCCCTGCCGCGCGAACGGTCACGAGAATTGCGCAACGTTTCCGCGTTGCCAACGGGATGGATTACTTAATAGCGACTATTTTTTGCGACGATGCAGGAAGGGTGCCACCGTGTTTCGCGGCGCCGGGGCGCGGGCCGTCTGCCCGCGCCTAACAACCCGGATCACTTGAGGTTCAACGCCTTGCGCAACTCGGCGGCGGTCATGCCGCGCACGTAGACCGGCGTGCCGACGTCGAATTCGCGCGCGCGCGACAGGTCGCCGACGGGGACGGGATCGAATCCGGCGTCGCTGACCAGTTGCGCGGCGATCTTCATCGCTTCGGGATCGGCTGCCGCGAGCGGGATGCCGAGGCGCTCGGGCTTGCGGAACGCGTCGCGACCCAGCGGGCCGGAGTTGATCGCGTTGAAGGCGCGCACGAGGCGCGTGCCCGGCAGGTATTCGGCGGACGCGACGCCGGTGCCGCGCTGGCGATCGCGCACGGCCATGTCGCCGTCGCGCGAGGGATAGGGGTTGCCGGTGTCGAGCACGACCTTCCCTTTCAGCTCGGCGGCGTAGTCGTGGCCGACCTGCGCGGTCGATTTGTACGGCACGGAGACGAGCACGACGTCGCCGAACGCGGCGGCCTCGCGCGGCGTGCCGACCTTGACGTTGGGGCCTATCTCCTTCGCGAGTGCCTGCAGTTGTTCGGGGTGGCGCGAGGAGATGAGTAGTTGGTGGCCGGCCGCGCCCCAGTGGCGGGCCAGCGCGCCGCCGATCTCGCCGGTGCCGATGATGCCGATCTTCATCGAGTGCGCGGTCTTCGGCGTGGCCACGTCAGCCGCGTTGACGGCGAGGGACAGCAGCGAGGAGAGCAGGACCAGGGCGGTGGCTTTCATGGACGACTCCTTCGTGGATTCGCGGATTCGACCGGGCGCGTCGCGGTGAATGCCTTCGCCCCGGCGCGCGCTGCGTTCGCTTCATCATGACTGTCCCCGTTTGCTTCAAAACGGGGACTGTCCCCATTAATCGTAGCGGGGCAGGTCGAGGGCGTTGATCAGCTTCTCGCGCGCGGCGGGTGTCGGCGCGGACAGGATGCGTTCGATGCGGTCGCGCGTCAGGTGCGGCGCGAGCAGCTGGATGAAGTCGTAGGTGAAGCCGCGCAGCAGCGCGCCGGCGCGGAAGCCGATCCACGTGACGTGGCTCGGGAACAGGTGGCCGGCTTCGACGACCGCGAGGTCCTTCTCGTCGTCGGGCTCGATCGCCATGCTGGCGATGATGCCGACGCCGAGGCCGAGGCGGACGTACGTCTTGATGACGTCGGCATCGCGCGCGGTCAGCGAGACGTTCGGCTCGAGGCCGGCGCGCGAGAACTGCTGCTGCAGCGACGACGGGCCGGTGAAGCTGAACACGTACGTGACCAGCGGATATTCCGCGAGCTGCTGCAGCGTCGGCTTCGCGACCTGCGCCAGCGGATGATCCTTCGGCACGATGATCTGCCGGTGCCACGTGTAGATGGGCAGCAGCACGAAGTCCGGGAATTTTTCCTGGCTGCCGGTGTTGATGGCGAAGTCGATGCGGTCGAGCGAGGCCATCTCGGCGATCTGGTCGCTCGTGCCCTGGTGCAGGTGCAGCTGCACGTCGGGGTACTTCACGCGGAAGTCGCGGATCACGCGCGGCAACACGTAACGCGCCTGCGTGTGCGTGGTGCCGATGGACAGCGAGCCGCGGTCGGAGTGCTTGAGGTCCTTCGCCAGCGACTTCAGCGCCTGCGCCTCGCGCAGCATGCGCAGCGCGCGCGCCGCCACCTCTTCGCCCGCGGGCGTGAGGCGCTTCAGCGCGCGCCCGTCGCGGACGAACAAGGTCAGACCCAGCTCCTCTTCGAGGAGCCGGATCTGCTTGCTGACGCCGGGTTGTGACGTGTGCAGCGCCTGGGCGGCGGTGGTCACGTTCAGGCCGTTCTGGACGACGGCCGCGAGATAACGGAGCTGCTGCAGCTTCATGAAGGTGCCGCCGCAGCGCTCCGGGTGTTGTTAGTTCAGCTTGATCTGGACGTCGACGCCGGCCGGCAGTTCGAGCTTCATCAGCGCGTCCACCGTCTTGTCCGTCGGGTTCAGGATGTCCATCACGCGCTTGTGCGTGCGCAGCTCGAACTGGTCGCGCGCGTCCTTGTCGCCATGCGGCGAGACGAGCAGCGTGAACTTCTCCATCTTCGTCGGCAGCGGGACCGGGCCCTTGACCGTGGCGCCCGTGCGCTTGGCGGTCTCGACGATTTCCTTCGAGGACGTGTCGATCAGGCGGTGATCGAACGCTTTCAGGCGGATGCGGATGTTCTGGTTGGCCATTTTCGTATTCCTTCTAAAGAGCGACCGGGTAGATAGTTACCCGGCTGGGTGTCGACTGCGGCGGGGCCGGAGATTGCGCTCCGGCCCCGCCGCTTTTCTTACTCGGCTTTCTTACTTCAAAATCTTCGCGACGACGCCGGCGCCGACGGTGCGGCCACCCTCACGGATGGCGAAGCGCAGGCCCTCTTCCATCGCGATCGGGTTGATCAGCTGCACGGTCATTTTGATGTTGTCGCCCGGCATCACCATCTCGGTGTTGCCCGGCAGCTCGATCGTGCCCGTGA
>DATJTW010000120.1:0-26869 GCA_035502995.1 Steroidobacteraceae bacterium
CGCCGGCGCCGCGACCATGCCGCAGCTCGGCGTCATGATCGAAACGCCGGCCGCGGCGATGCTCGCGGACCAGCTCGCCGGCGAGGTCGACTTCCTGTCCATCGGTACCAACGACCTGGCGCAATACACGCTGGCGATGGACCGTGGCCATGCCGAGCTCGCCGCGCGCATCGACGGCGTGCACCCCGCGGTGCTGCGATTGATCGGCGCGGTCGGCGAAGCTGCGGCGCGCGCGCGCAAGCCGGTCGCGGTGTGCGGCGGACTGGCGTCGGATCCGGACGCCGTGCCGCTGCTGCTCGGGCTCGGCGTCACGGAGCTGTCGGCCGTGCCCGCCGCGATCCCGCGCATCAAGTCGCTGGTCGGCGCGCTGACGCTCGACACCTGCCGCGCGCTGGCACTGCGCGCGCTCGCGCTGCCGTCGTCCGCGGCGGTACGCGCACTGCTGATCGAACAACGTCCCCGGTCCCTGGGAGTGTCGTCATGAAAGGTTTGTTGGCCGGGCTGCAACAGCTCGGGCGCGCGATGATGTTGCCGATCGCGGTGTTGCCGATCGCCGCGTTGCTGCTGCGACTCGGCCAGCCGGACCTGCTGAACGTCGCCGCGATCGCCACGGCGGGCGACGCGATCTTCTCGAACCTCGGGCTGCTGTTCGCGATCGGTATCGCCGTCGGCCTCGCGCGCGAGAACCACGGCGCCGCGGGCCTCGCGGGTGTCGTCTGCTTCCTCGTGATGACCAAGGGCGCGGAGATCCTGTTGCTGGTCCCGCCGGACGTCGCCGCGAATCTGCCCGACGCCGCGAAAGCGCTGGCGGAGAAGGCGTTCCGCGCGAAGGAAATCTCGAAGCTGTCCGTGCCCGCGGGCATCCTGTCCGGCCTGATCTCGGGTCTTTTGTACAACCGCTACAGCGACATGCGCCTGCCGGCGTACCTGGCGTTCTTCGGCGGCCGCCGTTTCGTGCCCATCGTCAGCGGCCTTGCGGGCCTCGTGCTCGCGTTCGCGTTCGGCTACGGCTTCCCCGCGCTCGAGCACGGCATGGATTCGCTGAGCCGCGCGGTGCTCGGCTCGGAGTCGATCGGCCTGTTCGCGTACGGCGTGCTGAACCGCGCGCTTATCGTCACGGGCCTGCACCACATCATCAACAACCTCGCCTGGTTCCTGATCGGCGACTACCACGGCGCCACCGGCGATCTGAACCGCTTCTTCGCCGGCGATCCGTCCGCGGGCGCGTTCATGACGGGCTTCTTCCCCGTGATGATGTTCGGCCTGCCCGCCGCTTGCCTCGCGATGTATCGCGCGGCGCGACCGGAACGGCGCGCCGCCGTCGGCGGCATGTTGATGTCGATGGCGTTGACGTCGTTCCTCACCGGCGTCACCGAGCCGATCGAGTTCGCGTTCATGTTCCTCGCGCCGCTGCTGTATGCATTGCACGCGCTGATGACCGGCCTGTCGATGGCGCTGACGCACTGGCTGGGCATGCATCTCGGCTTCGGCTTCTCCGCGGGTCTGTTCGACTACGTGCTGAACTTCTCGCGCTCGACGCGGCCGTGGCTGCTGTTGCCGGTCGGCCTCGCGTACTTCGCGTTGTATTACGTGGTGTTCCGCTGGGCGATCGTGAAGTTCGATCTGAAGACGCCGGGCCGCGAGCCCGACGAGGCCGCGGCCGCGGCGCCGGCGGATGCCGGCGCGGACGCGGCCGGTGCCTCGGGCTGGGTGCACGCGCTCGGCGGGGCCGCGAACCTGCTCAAGGTCGATGCCTGCACGACGCGGTTGCGGTTGCAGGTCGCCGACAACCTGGCGATCGACGAGGCTGCGTTGAAGCGGCTCGGTTCGCGTGGCGTGGTGCGGCCGGGGGCCGGGTCGCTGCAGGTTGTGGTCGGGCCGGTCGCCGATCAACTCGCCGGCGACATCCGCAAGGCGATGCGCGATGGCGGTGCAGCCATCGAACCGGCGCGCCGCGGCGCGCCCGCGAAGGCGGACGTCGCGGCGCTGACTCGCGCGCTGGGCGGTGCCGGGAATCTCGCTGGCGTCGAGGTGTTCTCGACGCGGCTCAAGCTCACGTTGAAGGACGCCGCCGCCGTCGACGAAGCGGCGCTTCGGGCCGCGGGATTCCGTGGCGCGGTGCGCATCACTGATGCCGTCTGGCACGTGATCGTCGGACCGGAGGCGGAGCGCACCGCGCTGGCACTGCGCGCGGGCTGACCGCGCTCCCGATCCCGCGGCCGGACACGGCCGGCACGCGCTGACCACGCCCGATCGCATCGCAACGGGCGGCCGAACTCCTGGCATTCGTGCCCGCGATGATTCGCCCCGTGTTTACAGTTTCAGTCATCGATTACCGGGGTTGCCCGTAGCCGGCGCCGGAATTTCGCTTCACCGCACGGTTCGGCGCGGGCATGACAACTGTGACTTTCCATCGAATCAATCGCTTACTACACTGCGCCCCCTTGCAACCGTGGGCTAACGGCGCCCCCGGCACTCCTGTCGCCGCGTCCCCGGCGCGTTTCGAAAAACATCCTGATTTCCGACGTGCGCGTGCAACCCGAAGGGCCGCTCGCACGTCGTATACCGAGTTCTCAAAGGAAGACGTCGTGATCCATAAAACGAACCTGCGCGCTGCCGCGATCACCGTGTTGGCCTTGACCGCGCTGGCCGGCCTCTCCGCCTGCAAGCCGGGCGCCGGCAACACGCCCGACAAGACCGCGACGCCGCCGCTGCTGATCTCGCCCGAGGACCTGCTGCGCGTCGAGAACAACGCGCTCGGTTCCGGTCCGTCGATCACGGGTTCGGTCGAGCCGGAGCGTCGCGCCGATCTGCGCGCGGAAGTGCCGGCCGTCGTCATCGCCGTGCTCAAGGAAAACGGCGACCCGGTGCATCGCGGCGACCTGCTCGTGCGGCTCGACCAGACGTCGATCCGTGACAGCCTCAACTCGGCGGTGGCGTCCGACCGTGCCGCGTCGCAGGCGTACGAACAGGCCGAACGCCAGTACCAGCGCATGGCGAAATTGCGCGAGACCGGCGTCGTGTCGATGCAGCAGCTCGAGGACGTCGAGATCCAGCGCAATTCCGCGCAGAGCGATCGCGAAGCCGCGCGCGCGCGCGTCGTGACCGCGCGCCAGCAGCTCGAGCGCACCGAGGTGCGCGCGCCGTTCGACGGCATCGTCAGCGACCGCAAGGTGTCGGCGGGCGACACGACGCAGGTCGGCAAGGAACTGCTCAAGGTCATCGACCCCACCAGCCTGCGCTTCGAGGGCCGCGTGTCGGCCGATGCGATCGGCGCGGTGAAGGCCGGTCAGCACGTGAGCTTCCGCATCCACGGCTTCGAGCAGCGCGACTTCGACGGCCAGGTGATGCGCGTGAACCCGTCGGCGAACGCGACCACACGCCAGGTCGAAGTCCTCGTGAGCTTCGTCAGCGCGAAGGACCAGCCCGACGTGGCCGGCCTCTACGCCGAAGGCCGCGTCGAGACGCAGAGCACCGCGGCGTTGACGCTGCCGGCGGCGTCGATCGTGCGCGAAGGCGACAACTCGTACGCGTGGCGCGTGAAGGACGGCAAGCTGCAGAAGGTCAAGCTCGCGCTCGGCGATCGCGACCTGCGCACCGGCAACTTCATGGTCGCGAACGGCATCGCCGAGGGCGACAACGTGCTGCGTTACCCGGCGTCGACGCTCAAGGACGGCCAGGACGCGAACCTCGCCGCACCGGAGAAGCCCGCCCAGGTCGCCGCGGAGAAGTAAGCCATGTTCCTCTCCAACTTCAGCATCAAGAATCCGGTGACGACGGTCGCCATCGTCATCATCCTGATGGCGCTCGGCGTGATCGCGCTGAAGCACCTGCGCGTTAACCAGATCCCGGACGTGCAGGAACCGGTGATGGTCGTGAACTTCCCGTACCCGGGCGCGTCGCCCGAGACGGTGGAGCGCGAGATCATCAACCGCGTCGAGAAGTCGATCCAGAGCATCCCGCAGGTGAAGGAGACGCGCTCGACGGCCTCGGAGAGCAACGCGCGCATCGTCATCATCTTCAACTTCAAGAAGAACATGGCGGAGGCGGGCGACGACGTGCGCAACGCGATCGCCGCCGTGCGCTACAAGCTGCCGATCGAGATGCGCGAGCCGGTGTTGTGGCGGTTCGATCCTTCATCGGACCCGGTCATGAGCCTGGCGCTTTCGTCCACGTCGCAGACGCACACCGAGATCTCGCGCCTCGCCGAGGACACGCTGGCCGACCGCCTGCGCGGCATCGATGGCGTTTCGCAGGTGGACGTCGGCGGCTCGCTGAACCGCGAGCTGTCCGTGCTGCTGCACGCGCAGAAGATGCGCGAGTTCAACGTGTCGGCGACCGACGTCGTCAACGCGCTGCGCAACCAGAACACGACGGCGCCCGTGGGCCGCGTCAAGGGCGCGCTCGACGAGCAGTCGATCCGCCTCGTCGGCCGCATCGAGTCGCCGGCCGAGTTCAACGACGTGGTCGTGAAGCGCATGGGCGATGAAGTCGTGCGCCTCGGCCAGATTGCGACGGTCGAGGACGGCGTGGCGGAGCCCGCGGGGTATTCGCTGCGCAACGCGCGCCCGAACGTCAGCATCGACGTGATCCGCTCGCGCGACTCGAGCTCGGTGGCCGTCGCCCAGAACGTGAAGAAGGAGCTCGACGACATCAACAAGTCGCTGCCCGCGGGTACGAAACTCGAGATCACGCGCGACGGCGGCGAAGACGCGCAGAACAGTCTCAACAACGTGATCGAGGCGCTGATCTTCGGCGCCGGTCTCACGATCTTCGTCGTCTACGCGTTCCTGAATTCCTGGCGCTCGACGCTGATCACCGCGCTGTCGCTGCCGACCTCGGCCATCGCGGCGTTCATCGCCGTGTGGCTGTGCGGCTTCACGCTGAATTTCATGACGCTGCTCGGCCTGTCGCTGGCGATCGGCGTGTTGATCGACGACGCGATCGTCGTGCGCGAGAACATCGTCCGGCACATCGAGCGCGGCTCGGATCGCAAGAAGGCGGCGATGGAAGGCACGGCCGAGATCGGCCTGGCCGTCGCGGCCACCACGTTCTCGATCATCGCGGTGTTCGTGCCGGTCGCGTTCATGGGCGGCGGCGCCGGCGAATGGTTCCGGCCGTTCGCGGTCACGGTGGCGTCCTCGGTGCTCGTCAGCCTGTTCATCGCGTTCACGCTCGACCCGATGCTGTCCGCTTATTGGGGCGACACGCAGGAAACCGTGCACAAGGAACCGACCGGTCTCGGCAAGGTGTTCCACCGCTTCAACGTGTGGTTCGACAGCCAGGCCGATCGCTACGGCAACGTCATCTCCTGGGCGCTGCATCACCGGTTGTGGATGGCGGCGATCGCCGTCGTCGCGCTGGTGATCGCGCTGATGCTGCAGGGCGCCGTGGGTGGCTCCGAGTTCCTGCCGAAGTCGGACTACGGCACGATCGCCGTCGAAGTGCGCACGCCGTCGAGCGCCAGCCTCGAATACGCGCGCGACAAGCTCGAGCGCGCGGCGCAGCTCGCGCGCACGATGCCGGAGACGAAGAACACCGACTCCAACGTGAACGCCGGCGGCGGCCGCGTCTGGATCGACATCGGCAAGGTGGCCGAACGCAAGCGCGGCGCGCAGGAGATCGCGGCCGACCTGCGCGAAAAACTCAAATCGCTGGTCGGCGCGGAGTACGTCGTGCTCGACGACCTGAACAACGGCGCACAGAAGCCGGTACAGATCCGCTTCTACGGCGCCGACACGCGCAAGCTCATGGAGATCACCAACGATTTCATGGCGCAGCTGCGCAACGTCAAGGGCGCGGTCGACGTCGGCCTGTCCGAGAAGGAGCCGAAGGACGAGCTGCGCATCGAGCTGAACCGCGGCCTCGCGAACCAGCTCGGCATCTCGGTGGGCGACGCGGCGCAGACGCTGCGCGTCGCATTCGCGGGCGTCGAGGTCGGCGACTGGGTCGATCCGATCGGCGAGTCGCGCGACGTGTCGGTCCGCCTGCATCCGGATGACCGCGTCAACGCGTCGAACATCGAACACCTGCCCGTGCCGGTGGCCGGCACGAACATGATGGTGCCGCTCGAGCAGATCGCGACGATCTCCATGGACAAGGGTCCGGCGCAGATCCAGCACTTCAATGGCAAGCGCACCGTCACCGTGTCGGCGAACGTGCAGGATCGCGCGGCCGGCGAGGTCACGGCCGACGCGATGAAGATCGCGAAGGCCATCGAGTTCCCGCCCGGGTTCGGCATCGAGCTCGGCGGCGCATCGCGCGACCAGCAGGAAGTGTTCAGCGAGATGTTCACCGCGCTGATCATGGGCATCTTCGTGATGTACCTGGTGCTGGTGATGCAGTTCGGGTCGTTCACCGCGCCGATCGCCGTGATGCTCTCGCTGCCGCTGTCGCTGATCGGCGTGGTGCTGGCGCTGATCATCACGCGCGGCACGCTGAACCTGATGAGCTTCATCGGCATCATCATGCTGATGGGCCTGGTGGCGAAGAACGCCATCCTGCTGCTCGACTGCGCGCGCAAGGAGGAAGAGCAGGGCGTCGATCGCGAAGAGGCGCTGATGCACGCCGGCCGCGTGCGACTGCGCCCGATCCTCATGACCACGTTCGCGCTGATCGCCGGCATGATGCCGGTGGCCATCGGCATGGGCGAGGGCGGCGAGTTCTATCGTCCGATGGCGGTGGCCATCATCGGCGGCACGATCACCTCGACGCTGCTGACGCTGCTCGTGATCCCGAGCTTCTACGACAGCATCGAGCTGAACCGCGACCGGTTCATGCTGAAGTTCCGGGCGCGCGCGCTGCTGCTGAACCCGTTCGTCGCATTCCTGCAGACGCTCGGCGAGGCGATCCTCACGATCCTGTTCGTGCGCTTCCTGTTCCGTGGGTTCCGTTACCTGCTCGGCCACAACTCGCCGGCGGAACATCCGGTCGAACGCGCGGCGCGCCAGCAGGAATTCGCGGTGCCGGCGACGTGGGTGGCCCGGCCGAAGCCGTGGCAGCGTCGTCGCGGCGAGTCGCCGACGCCGCGCGCGAATCCCTATGCCGCGCGTCCGTCGATCGACGTCGAGTCGCGACTGGGTCCGGGGGCGACCGACCCGCACTGAGCCCGGGCTGGCGCGCGACGCCGAGTCAGTCGGCGCCGCGCGCGTAGGCCAGGCAGACGATGCCGGCCAAGCCCCACTGCGCCGAGGCGTTCGTCGAGATTCCTGCGCCTTCGTCGACCGGATTCAGCACCGCGGGTCCGCCGATGCGCGTCGTGGTGAATGCCTGGCGCGGGCCGTAGCCCGCGCGGCCCGCCGTGAATTCCGACCAGGCGCGCGCGGCCAGCGCCGCGTCGCGGCGCCGATACGCGGCGTATGCCGTCAGTCGCGAATGTCCTTGCTGCAGATTCAGCAGCCCGAGCGACTGGCCGAGCGCCTTCTTCTGCTCGTCCTCCGACGCGTTGTACGACACGCAGTACTGCAGCCACGCCTGCTCGAACGCCGGCACGGCGAGCAGCTCGATCAGCTCCGCGCAGACCTCGGGTAATCCGAACGCGGCCGACAGATGCGACACGCTGATCTCGTTCGTGGTGGTGACGTCGAATGCGCCGGTCGCAAGATTCAGCCGCGAGCCGCCAGTGAAAAAGCCGCGCGGCTGCGCGCCGATGGTCTTCATGCTCGCCAGCAGTCGATCGCGCATGAGCTTGCTGCCGGTACGTTCCCACTCGGTGAGCCAGGCGCTGGCGAGCGATCCCCAGTCCGTGCCGAAGCCGAGATGCGCGAAGTCGCCGGACGGATCCTCGGCCGGGCGCGACGCCGCGTCGGGCAGCTTGCGGCCCGGCTGGATCGTGCGCAGCGTGCGCGCGGCTTCGAGCTGCTCGCGTATCAGGTCGCCGACGCGTTCGTCGGCCGTCAGGTAGTAGTAGAAGCGGCGGTTCAGCGCGGTGCTGATGCGCAGTTGTTTGGCGCTGCAGCCCCAGTGCATGACGTTGTGACGCGAGCCGAGCGGCGCGAAGCGGCCGAGGTGGTGCACGTCGACCTCGCCGGTGTGCCGCGTCATCGCCTCGGCGAAGCGGAACGCATCGGCGCGGCCGCTGCGCAGGAAATACATCCACAGCCAGACGTCGGTCGCGAGCTCGGAGTTGTCCCAGGCGAAGCCACCGACGTCGTATCGCCAGGTGTGGCGATCGAAGTCGTACGTGTGCATCACGTCGCCGTAGTTCCAGAAGCCGTACCAGCCGCGCTGGTCCTGCTGGCCGCGATAGAAGTCGAACATCCAGTCGAGCTGCTTCTCGAGTTGCTGGTGCGCCGGCGAAGTCGCCGCCGGCAGCGACACTGCGTGGGCGAATACACCGGCGTCCACCACCGTCTGCGGCGTGGGCACAATCACGGCCGGCGTCGCCAGCGCGTCGGCGAACGCGACCAGGCGGTCGCGCTTCGGCGTGGCGGGCAGCGCCCACAACGTGAGCTCGCTCGTGCGCGCGACGCCGAGCGGCGTGCCGAAGCCGGGCTCATAGTCCTCGTACGTGATCTCGAGGCCGCCTTGGGTCTGCTTCTCGTACGAATCCTGCCCGAGACCGTCGTGATAGAAGCGCAGGTCCATCGCCTCGGACTTCGGCGCCCACAGCCACGCGGTCACGGTCGCCGTATCGGTCTGCGCGCCGCGGATGTCGAGCTGCGCGGGATGGCTCTGCCAGAAGTTGCGGATGCCGAACGCGACGCCGCCCGCGGGCCCGCCGAGATAGCCGAGGCCGGAGGCGCGCGTGCCCTGCGCGCTGTCGAGCCAGGCATGGCCGTCGGTCGTGCGTTTCGTGATCGCGAAGGAGTTCGCATTGGGCTGGTGCAGCGTCCAGTCGCCGAACGCGGGCACGTAGCCGAGTAGTTTGGTCACGACGTCCGAGATCGGCGCGGCCGCGAGGCCCTCGACCTGCGCGTCGCGCGCGGCCTTGCCGGCATCGCGCCGCAGCCCGGTCAACGTGCGCACCGCCTCGCCGAACACGCCGCCGTCCGGGCCGACGAACCGCACGTGCCGGTCGTGCAGCGGATCCCGCAGCGGCACCGAGAAGCGCAGGCCGAGACCGCGGATGAAGTCGCGCGATTCGTCGCCGTCGAAGACGATCGTGTGCAGGATGCGCAGCGCCTCGCTGCCCGCATGGAGATGGACGCGCAGCGTGAACGGCAGCCAGCGTCGCGCGGCGTTCGCGTGTTTGCCCTGGATGCGGAGTACCGCGCGCAGCGGGCCGCGTTGTTCGATGGTGACGTCCTCGATCGCGCCCTCGAAGGTCTCCTGTGTCGTCCGTGCATCGCCATCGGTCGCGCCGCGATCCTGGCGCAGCAGCACGAGCCGGCCGTCACGCAAGGCCTCGCGTCCATCGCGCGCGACCGCGGCGATGACGACGTTGCCGGCGCGCGGGAAGCGGCAGGACATCGCGCCGGTATCGACGTCGATGCCCTCGGGCGACTCGGTGATGCGGATGGCGTTGGGCGGTTTGACGGTCGCCGCCTGCGCGACCACCTCGAAAGGGCCGTCGCCCGGGTTCGAGCCGGGCGCGAGCGCATGGGCGCTCCATTTCAACGAGCCGTCCGGCCAGGTCGCCAGCGTCCAGCTTTGCAGGGGTAGCCGTTCGTTCGACGGCGTGCGCAGCGAATACGCGCGCGCCGGACGCTGCCGGCCGCGCGGCCAGGCGGTTCCCCACGTCACACCTTGCGGCAGCGCCGGGGCGCGATCGTCGAGCCAACGGACCCAGTTTCCGGGCGCCGGATTCGGCGGGACGGCTGGCGGCGCGGGGGTGTCGGCCGCGGCTCGCGAAGTGAGGTTCAGCGCCGCGGTCGTTGCCGCAGTCGTCGAAAGGAACTGCCGGCGCGAAATCTTGCTGCCCATCTGACGCCCCCTGATCGAAGATGCGCGATTGTGATCGAGATCTGCGCGTTCGTGAAGATTTCGACGGAAGCGCCGATTCGACATAACCGGACGCCATTTAACCCTCCCGATGGGACCGCGAGGCACATCACGTCGGCCGTTTCGGGATTCTGTAACCCTGCCGCCACCCATGGATCCACGTCAGTCCAGCTTGGCCGCCAGTACGATCGAGACGGGCCAGACGACCATTCGCGCGTCTGTTCTCAACGAACAGGTGATCGAAGTCGCGCCGGGCTGGGTCGCGAGCCTCGAGGCGGCGTTGCCGCACGCGCGGTATCGCGCGCTCGCGTTGTACGACGCGCGCGGCGAGGTCCTGCACTGCACGTCGACCGACTTCGGCATCGAATTCCGCCAGGCCCTGAACGACGCGCTCGACGCGTTCGTGCTCGGCGCCGCTCGCGAGTCGCGCTTCCTGCGCGGCGAGGGCACACGCACGGCCGTCATGCTGGCGCTGCGCGACCTGCATTCGGCGCTCCAGGGCGTGTGCCTGCTGGTGGTCGAGGACACGCCGCCCGAGGACCAGGATCCGGCGTCGCGATTCCTCACGCCGGCCGTGCAGACCATCCTGGCCGACGTCGCCTCCGAGATCGCGCAGACGCTGCACGCGATGCCGCGCGCCAAGCCGCAGAAGCCACGACCACCGGTGCCGCTGCCGCTCGAAGCCGTCTACGCCCAGATCCGCGAACAGGAAGTCGTGCTGCGCGTGCAGCAGCTCATGCGCCTGCGCAAGGCCGAAGGCGTGCGGCGTTTCGAAGTACTGCTGCGGCACGTGGTGGACGGCGTCGAGCAGTCGCCCGAGCGCGTCATGCAGACGGCGGCGAATCACGGTCTCGCGTCGATGATCGACCGCAAGGTGATGGGTGAGCTCATCGGCTGGCTGCATCGCAACGCGGCGGTGTGGAAACGCGATCCGCCGTCGTTCTCGGTGAACCTCTCGGACTCCGCGGTCATCGAGCCGCACTTCATCAGTTTCGTCGAGAACTGCCTGACCAAGGCCGCATTGCCGCCGGGCCTGATCGGCGTCGAGTTCTCCGAACGCGTCTGCCTGTCACATCCCAACGAAGTGCTGCCGGCGCTAGAAGTGTTCGCCCGCATCGGCGTGCCCGTCGCCATCGACGATTTCAACGTGGTCGGCGCCGGCATGCCGATCCTCGATCACCCCGCCGTGCGGCTGCTGAAGCTCGACGCGGAGCTCACGACCAACGCGCTCCAGCATCGCCTGACTCAGGCGCGCGTCGTCGGTCTCGTGCAGACGGCCAAGGTCATGGGTCTGCAGACCGTTGCCAAGCGCGTCATGGGTGGAGACCACTCGAACTGGCTGACCGCGCTCGGCGTGGATTTCGTGCAGAGCTTCGAGGTCGCGCCGCCCGTCGCGCTCGACAGCTTGATTCAGGGCTGACCATCGTCAGGAGCTCACGCTCCACAACGGAAAACGCCGGCCAAGGGCCGGCGTCCGTGAATAGTTAGAAGAGGGAAACCGGCTTAGCGGGCGGTGTAGGCATCCATCATGAGGCCCGTGCCGCCGCGCGACACGTGGGCAACCACCGCGGTGCGCCGGTGCAGCTTCGTCACCGCGCCGAGATTGATGGCGAACGCGAGCTCGACCTGCTGACCCTTTCTCAACCCGAGGTTCGTGGTTTCGACGAACACACCCGTGGCCGAGAGATTGATCGCGCGACACAGCTTCTTACGCCCCGTGGGCGTCGTGATGTACACCGTCGTCCGGGCGCGGTGCCTCGTATGCAACCTGCGCTCCACCGACTGAATCCCCGCTGTTGTCGTTTTGCTCATCAGGCTCTCCTCTTAAGGATTATTGCCTTGCAAGAACGGCGAAAGAACGGAACTCAACTTAATGGGTTTCAAGAGAAATTGCATCCACCGCAATTCGTATGAATACCGGGCAGTGATCTGACAACTTCCGGCGCGCCGCGTCCCGCGGTCGGTAGATTTCTCGCCCGAAAGAGCCGGGCACGAGGCCCCGGGCCATGTCCCGGCCGAGGATGATGTAGTCGATGAAGCCGGTGAAAGTCTGGGACGGCGCGCAGTTCCGGAAGGTCTGGCCATCCGCGGTGTTCACCAGATCCGCGGCGGGCGGGTCGGAATCGTCGATCTCGCGCCAGAACGATTCGCCTGCAGGCTCATGTTGCAAATCCCGGTTGAAATCCCCGAGCAGCGCGAATGGCTTATGTCCGGCGGCCTGGGCGTCGATCCACGTCTCGAGGATCGGCGCCTGGCGTTTGAGCTCCACGCAGGTTGCGCGCGAGGAATCCAGCGCGTCGCGCGCGCACCCGGACTTCAGGTGCACGGAGAGCAGCGTCAGCGAACGCGGTGTGCCGGGAAACAATTCGAGCTCGACGCCGCGTCGCACGTCGTCGGCGAGCGAGAGTTCGGAGAGATCCGCGCCGCAGGCGAACGGCACGCCGCGCCGGATCGCGAAACCGTTGTTCTGCACGGCGACGCGACCGGAAAAGCAGAAGTCGTAGTCGGGGAACAGCAGTCGCGCGGCGTCCGCGCCGTCGACTTCCTGCAACGCGACGACGTCGGCATCGAGCGCTTGCGCGACCTTGCGCATCGCGGCGATGTCCTCGTTGCTGCGCGTGAGCTCGTGCGCGACGTCGCAGGGAACCGCGCGTCGGGCGCCGTCACGCGGCGCATCGCGCGGCGTGCAGGCCGGCGTCAACGCGCGCAGCGTTTCGGGCGTCATGAACCACTCGAGATTCCAGGTCGCGATCTTGAGAGTGGGGGCCGGTGATCCCGGCGTCGACGCTGCCGCAGCGGTCTCGAGCGTGACCGCGGCGAACGCGGCCGCGACGAGCGAGGAAAAAAGAACGGGCGAAAAAAAAGTTGCGCGCACTTTCATGCACGCAACTATCTCATGTCGACCGCCGAGCGGAGATTACTTCCAGCAGTACTCCGAGCCCTGAGGCCCGCTCACGCCGCGCGTGCCGCGCTCGGTGATCGTGAAGTTCATGCACTGGGAGTCGTCGGTCTGGCCGCCGCCGGTGCGCGGCGCCGCCGTCGCGGTGTACGACTGGCCGTCGCCGCCGATCGTCGTGATCGCGATGGTGTACTTGCCGGTCTCGGACTGGTTGCTGAGCCCCAGGCCGGCCGGAGAACCGTTCATCGCGTTGGTGACGTTGCTCGTGTACGTGTTGAACTGCAGGTAGAACTTCTCCTGCGCCGTCTGCACGCGCATGAGCGCGATCTTCGCCTCCGACCGCTGCGACCGGATCAGGTAGCGGCGATAGCTCGGGATCGCGATGGCGGCGAGCAGGGCGATGACCGCGATGACGATCATGAGCTCCACCAGCGTCACGCCGCGCATCTTGCGCATCACGAGCCGCGTCAGATGTTTCGTTTTCATTAGCGATGCTCCCAGAAGGAACGCTGCACGTCGCCGATCTTCGGACACTTCTTCATCGTCGCCATGCCGAAGAGGCAGTTGCTCTCGTCGTCGGCGTGCTTCTCTTCCGCGTCGGGAACGCCATTGCCGTTCGCGTCCGTGTCGGTCGCGTCCGGAATGCCGTCGTTGTCGTCATCCGGATCGTCGGCATCCTGGATGCCGTCGCCGTCGCTGTCGATGCCCTGGAAGCCGCCCGAGCTGCCCGAGCCGGAGCCCGAACCGCTGCCGCTGCCCGAGCCGCTGCCGGAGCCACTGCCCGAGCCGCTGCCGGAACCGCTACCCGAGCTGCTGGAGCTCGTGGACGAGCTGGAGCCGCTCGAGGAGCTCGAACCGCTCGACGAGGAGCTGCTCGACGAGGAACTGCTCGACCCGCCGGTGCTGCGCACCGAACCCAGCGGATCCGCGAAGATCGAGAGGCTCGGCGCGATGCCGCCCGTGCGGATGTCCGTGGCGCGGTCGCCCACGCCCAGCGGCGCGGTGCTCGAGTCGTTCCAGCGGATGGCCGCGTTGCCGTTCACCGCCAGCACGGCGTACACCTTGTTCGCAGTGCGCGCCAGGCAGGGCTTGCTCGGATCCGGGTCGAGCGGCGTGAACGTCGGGAAGATCGTGATGCCGTTGACGGTCACCGACTCGGCGAGGACTTTCTCGCCGGTGCCCGTCATGCGGATCATCCAGCCGCGCGCCGTCGGCGACAGGCCGCCCTGCTGCGAGGCCAGCTGGGTGGTGATGTCGAGGAGGTCGCCCTCCTTGACCACCTTCGCGTCGGTGTAGTCGGAGGTCGCGCGCACGTTCCACACGTCGAAGTCGCGCACCGAGTAGAAGCGGTCCTGGTTCGCCGTGTAGAGCGGATGACCGCGATAACCCGTGCCGACCGCCACGTTGATGAACGACGGCGTGTTGCGGAACGAGATCAGCACCGGGTCCGGCGTGTTGTAGATGCGCCGGTTCTGCGCGTTCGTCGGCACCGACGGGTCGTACGACGCGCCGCCGAGGCTGGCGAACACGCCACCCTTCACGAGATTCGCGCCGGACTGGCCGTTGATGATGTCGAAGCGCCAGACACGGCCGCCGACGTCCGTCGCGTACAGGCGATCCGCGAGGCCGTCGTTGTCGTTGTCCATCACCGCGACGTTCGCCGGGAAGGAATGGACCATGCGCGTGTCGTTGAGCGTCGCGCCCGTGTTGCTGGCACTCCAGATCACCGCGCCCGTTTCCAGGTTGGCGATGTAGACCGAGTTGCCGGCCGAATCGGTGCCGTACGAATAACCTTCCTGGTTCGTGTCGTAGCCGCCGCCGAAGATCGCCACGTTCGTGACGGTGCCGCCGACGTTGATCTTCGCGATGTTCGGCGCCGACCACGTGCTGCCCAGCTTGGTGTAGCCGGTGTCACCGCGCGTCTTGCGCCACTTGAAGACCGGCGACTCGCGGCTGGTCACGTCGAGCGCGTAGTAGCTCTGGCCGCCGCGGCCCGTGCCGAACAGGATGTAGACGCGGTCGTTGTCGGGACTGCTCGCCTCGACGACGCCGTCCTGGTCGGTGTCCTTGCGGAAGATGCGCACGTCGCCGTCCAGGCCGTAGTCGCGATTCGCCATCGGCGGGTTGTCGAATAACTGCGCCTGGCGTGGCAGGAATTCGGCCGGCAGGAAGGCCCAGAGCTCGTCGCCCGTGGCCATGTCGAAGGCGTGCAGATAGCCGTCGTTCGTCGGCGTGAAGACCGTACCGATCGGCGAATCCACGGTGCCGCCGTAGATCACCACCGCGGGGCGCGCGTGCATGGGATCACCCATGGCCTTGCGTTCCGTGGTCGTGATGCCGTCTTCGTTCTCGTCGTTCGCGTCCTGTCCGCGTGCGAAGTTGATGATGGCAGTTCGTTCGGTGGCGCCCGTTGCGCCCATCATCGTGTCGGTGATGGCGGTGTTGCCGTCGACGACCGCATTGGCCGACGACGTCAGATCGGAGCTCGCCCCGAGGTACGTGTACAACTTGCGGCCCGAGGACGAGATGCGGGCGGCCGAGCCGCCGTCCTTGGCGCGGGATCCGTCCGCCGGATCGCCACTCGGCGTGTTGAACGCCTTGACGTAGTCGTAGAAAAAGCCGGTGGCCGGATTGACGGCCGGGCGGTTGCCCTGGCCGACGATCGTGTTCTCGATGAACTTGTACTTCTTCAGGTTGCCCGGCCAGTGCTTCTTCGCGGACGGCGCGAACACCGACACGAACAGCTGGTTCAGGTTCTGCGTGCGGTTGAACGCGTTGACCGCGATCGTCGGCGCGACGATGGTCGTGTCCGCGCTCTCCTGCACCTGGTTGAAGATTTCCTCGAGCGCGCCGGCGAGACCGGCCGCGTCCGTCTGCGTGTACGCCTTGCCGCCGCCGGCGGCCGCGACCTTGTCGAGGTAGTCGGCGCTGGCGCCGATGTCGTCGCCGAAGCCGACGACGTACGTCGTGACGGTCTGTTTGCCGATCACTTCGTTGTCCGGACGCATGTCATGGTTGTGCATGTAGCGCGTCAGGTTCTCGAAGCAGCGGCCGGCCGTCGGCCACGACGGATCCGGGTTGTCGATCTGCGCCGGGCAACGGCCACCGCCGTCGGCGGCGAAATTCGGCAGGGCCTCGATCGCCGTGTCGGCCGAGTTGTCCTGGGTGGGCAGACCGTCGGTCAGGTACACGATGAAGTTGTTCTGGCACGAGAAGTCCATCGGACTGTCGTACTTCGTGCCGTTGGCACGGCCACCGACGCGCGATCCCGCGACGCTCTTCACCGGCGACGAGTTGTTGCCGAACACGACGTTGCCGCCGCTGAAGTACTGGTAGGCCTCGTACATCGTCTCGGACAGCGGCGTGTAGCCGCCGGCGGTGTAGCTGTTGAGCAGCGTCGTCATGTCGTTGCGCGCCGTCGTGGTGAGCTCGCTCACCGGGTACGTGACCATGCCGCCTTCGGCGTTCGAGTCGTAGCGCATCAGGCCGAGGTTCACGCCATCGAGGCTGGCGATCAGCGAGTTCGCGACGTCACGCACGATGGACAGGCGGGTCTTCGGCGTGCTGCCGCCGGCGCCGTAGTACCAGGCGATGTAGTTAGTGCTGTACAGGGAGTAGCGCGGCTTCGTGGTCCAGCTGATCTGGCTGCTCGAGCCGGAGTTGCCGTAGCGGTCGGACTGCGACGAGCCCGTGCCGTTGCGCGCGTACTTGTTCTCGCTGCCCGCGGCCTGGCTGCCCGGCCGGTCGCCGTGGTTGCCGCTGTCGGTCTGGCATTCGATCTTCGCATCGGTGCGATCGACGAGGTTCTGCCAGTAGTAAGGCGAAGAGGCGGCCATCTGCTGGGCGCGGCCGTTCCACCAGCCGGCATTCGTCATGCCGGTGAATGCGGCGCGGCAGACGTTGTTGTCGGCCTTCACGTACTGCGTGCTGGTCTTGCAGTCCGGCGGCACCGCCGAATTCACCGTCGACCAGTAGACGCGCGCGAAGTCGGGGCAGGCGTAGTTGCGCGTGTAGTCCACCGTGTTGTCGTAGGTGTTGACGACGGTGTCCATCGAACCGGAGGTGTCGATGATGAACAGCACGTTGGGGCGCACCGTGCCGGACACGAACGCGGAGTTCGTGAAGACCTCCGAGTCGTCGGCGAAGGTTTGCGGGGCGACGCCGAACAACGCGAAACACGCGAGGGCGGCCGAGATCAGTTTGCTGGTGAAGCGCATGGAGATTCTCCGCTTACTGCGTGACGGCCGCGGCCATCTTGATGCGGGTGACGACGAGCTGTCCGCGCGGGCTCACGACGAGCACGGCGGCCTTCGGATAGGTGCGCAGCTGGCGCTGCAGATCGGAATACGTGACCTCGGTGGGGCCGACGAAGAACCGCACGTCGCGCGCCATCGCGAGATCGATGCGTTTGCAGGTCGAGCATCCCTGGATCGAGAGGCGGCCATCGGCGGTCGACGGCAGCGTCAGCATGGAGGGCGCGACTTCGCGCGCATCCTCGAGCACGCGCGGCGGCGCGGCCTGTGTGGAGCCCGTGGCGAGCAGCAGGGCAGCGACGACGAGACTGGAGATGTTGGCTTTCATGGACGTCTCTCCCTGGATCAGGATGTCTTGTTGACGATGAACGCACCGACCGTATGCACCGCGACCGTGTTGCGGCTCGCGGTGCCCGTGCTGATCACCGTGTAGTGGAAGGCGCGGAAACCGATGCTGGAGTTCGGCGCGGGGCCGTCGCCCTGGTATTGCAGCGTGTTCTGGTAGCGGGCCAGCGGCGTGCCATCGGTCGTGTTGTTGCCCACGCCGAGCACGTCCTGCCCGACCTGGACGACCGCCGTGCTCGGCCACGTCGTGCCGACGACGCCGAGCGACTGCAGGCCGCGTTCGCTGCCGGTCTCGGCGGCGCTGAAGGCGCGCAGGCGCAGCTGTTCGCTCGTGGCGCTCTGCAGCTCGGAGTTCGACATGTTCATGCCGACCACCGCGAGCAGCGTGATGATCATCAGCAGGATGAGGCCGATGACGAGCGCGGCGCCGCGCTGGCGACGCAGGTGAGTGTGGGTTTTCATCACGGTACGTACTCGAACTGGCGCGCGTTGCGCAGGTAGATGGTCCGGCACATCACGACGCGGCGGAAACCGTCGTTGAACGGACCGAAGGTGTTGCCGGCGTAGGCGTAGGTCTTGGTGTCGATGAAGCCCTGCTCCGCCTGTTCGGCGCGCGTGCGCACGCACAGGCGCGCGGACGAGACGGCGCCATTGCGGACCTCGATGTGGTTGGGGGCGACGTACTCGCGCGTGAAGCCGCTGGTGTAGTCGGTCTTGCCGTCGAGATCGTCGTCCACGCCCGGGTCGACGCCGAACTCGACCTGGATGTCCTCGACGCCGCGGATCACTTCCTGGTCCGTCATCACGGGCGAGGTGCCGTTCGTGGTCAGCGTCTTGACGCGCAGCGCGGGCAACCCGACGCGCGCATCCGAGTTGACCGACACGTAGTAGCTCTCCACGACCATGTCGCGGACCTGCACGTCACCGATGAACGTGGTGGTCTCCGGCACGGCGCCGCTCATGAACACCTCGTTGAGCGCCGGGTTCGTGCGGATCGTCTGGATCTGGTACTTGCTCGCCGAGGCCGTGCTGGCGGCCTGCATCGCGTGCCGGATCGTCAGCGTGTCGGAGATGCCGTTGTGGCCGCCGCCCTGCGCCGCGCAGGCGAGCGTGTAGCTGTTGTTGTCGGCGTTCACCGCGGACATCAGGTCGACCGCGTAGTGCTTGCCGCACTGTTCGAGGATGGCCGGAATGCTGCCGACCTGCGTGCTCCATAGGCGCATGTCGGCGAGCCGCGGGCGGTTCGTGGACGAGATCCACAACCGGAACCGGCTGGCGTCGTTCGAATAGCCGTAGTTGCCGGCGAGCTGCAGCTCCGGCTCGATGACCGAGAACACGTAGCGCGCCGTTTCCTGCAGGCGCGCCTGGTTCTCGTTGACCGTGAACGTCTTGCGCGTGTTCGACTGCACCGTCAATGCGCCGATGATCAGGAACATGCCGATGCCCATCGCGACGAGCAGTTCGATGAGGCTGAAGCCCGACTGGGCGTTCCGCGTCTTCATAGTTCGAGCACCAGCGGATAGGAGTAGTTGATGTCCGAGCCGGCTTCGCGCCAGCCCACCGTGACCTGGTAGCGCGTCAGCTTCACGCCTTCCGACGCGGTGAGGTCCGTGACCACGATCGTGCCGGTGGCGTTGATGTTGCCGCCGGGCAGCGTGCTGCGGATGGCGTTGACCCAGAGGTTCACGTCCATCTGCGCGAGCTGCTCGGGCGTGCACGTGAAGACCGTCTGGCAGTCGACGTAGCTGGGCAGGTTGCCCGAGGCATTCGCATACGCGGTCTTGGCCAGGCGATTCGCGCGGATGCGGTCCGCCATCTCGGTGGCGAGGTTCACGGCCTGCGTGCGCAGGTTCGCCGCGCGTCCCGCCTGCAGGCTCGACAGATACAGCCCGGCGACGCCGAGCATGCCGACGCTGATGACGACGAGCGCGACCATCGCCTCGATCATCGAGATGCCGCGCTGGCGGCTGCGCATCGTGCGATTCAGATGTTTCACGGACATGCCACACCCCAGCCGCCGAGTTCCTGGTTGAGACGGCTGACGGAGGCGCGGCCGGTGGGCAGCACCTCCAGTCCGCGCGCGAAGGAGATCGCCGTCGCGGCGGGCATGCCCGCGTAGATCGGGTTGATGCCGCGCGAGTCGCAGAACATGACGCGCAGCGTGTTGGGCTGGCCGGTCACGACGCGGCGGAAGCCGTTCGCGGCGAAAGAGATGCAGCTGCCGTTCTTCGTCGTGGTGACCAGCGAGTGCTTGGCCATCGTCGCGACGACGTTCTGGTTGTCGGCGAGCTCGGCGCCGTCGCGCTGGCAGCTGCTGTCGGCGTCGATGAAGGCGATCCAGCCCTGGGTCGCGCCGGCGGTGCAGTTCGCCGTGTCCGGCGTCTCCGGCGTGGTGGTCGGGCAGATCGAGACGACCGTCTGGCGGCGCACCGCTTCGTTGCGCGCGGTGACGATGGTGATCAGGAGGTCGTTGGCGGCGCCGGTGAGGCGGCCGTTGCGCATGAAGTCGCGGAACGAGGGCACGCCCACGCCCAGCAACACGGCGGCCACGGCCAGCGTGACCAGGAGCTCCATGACGGTGAAACCACGGCTGCGTCTTTTCATGGGCGGCAATGCTGACCGCTGGGTCGCAGCCCGTGTTGGCCCACCGACGAGTGGTTTGGCACGGCCGATGAGTGGCCGCGAAGCGTGAACCACGTCGCACCGCGCGCCGACATAATGCGTCTTGCATTGCCGGCGCGTGCAACCCATATTTCACGCGCGCCCCGGGGCGCGTACTAGGAGTCCATCATGATCTGGGTCGTGTTAGGCGTCGTCGTCGTCCTGATCTTCTTCGTCGTCTCGCTCTACAACCGCCTGGTCGGCGCGCGCAACGGATACAAGAACGCTTTCGCGCAGATCGACGTGCAGCTGAAGCGCCGCTACGACCTGATCCCGAACCTGGTCGAGACCGTGAAGGGCTACGTCAAGCACGAGCGCGAGACGCTCGAGGCCGTGATCAAGGCGCGCAACAGCGCGGTGTCGGCCGCCGGCGCGGCCGCCGCGAATCCGGGCGATGCCGCGGCGATGCGCGGCCTGGCCGGCGCCGAGGGGCAGCTCACCGGCGCGCTCGGCCGCATGTTCGCGCTCGCCGAGGCGTATCCGGATCTGAAAGCCAACCAGAACATGATGCAGCTCTCCGAGGAGCTCACGTCGACCGAGAACAAGGTCGCGTTCGCGCGGCAGGCGTACAACGACTCGGTCATGGGCTACAACAACCAGCGCGAGATGTTCCCCGGCAGCGTGATCGCCGGCATGTTCAATTTCCAGGCGGCGCAGTTGCTCGAGCTCGACGAGCCGGCGGCGCGCCAGGCGCCGAAGGTCAGTTTCACCTGACTCCTTAGACAGCCCCCAGAGGCAGACCCGCACCGTGGATTTCTTCGCGCGACAGGAAGCGGCGCGTCGCACGACGCGCTGGCTCCTGCTCGCGTTCTTCGCCAGCGTCGTCTGCATCGTCATCGCCATCGACGCGGTGATCGCCATCGTCATGGGCTTCTCGGCGAAGGACGTCTCGCCGCGCGGGCCGGTCATCGCGGCGTCCATCATCGTGGTCGCGATCATCGGCGGCGCCAGCCTGTTCAAGTCGCTGGCGCTGCGCTCGGGCGGCGCGAGCGTGGCCCGTTCGATGGGCGCGACGCGCATCGATCGGGGCACGGGTGACATCGCGCTGAAGCGGCTGCACAACGTCGTCGAAGAGATGGCGATCGCGTCGGGCGTGACGATGCCCGAGGTGTACGTGCTCGAGGACGAGGACGGCATCAATGCATTCGCGGCCGGCAACTCACCGGCCGACGCGGCCATCGTCGTCACCCGCGGCACCGTGACCCGGCTGCGTCGCGAGGAGCTGCAGGCCGTCGTGGCGCACGAGTTCAGCCACATCCTGAACGGTGATTCGCGGCTGTATCTCAAGCTCGTCGGACTGACGTTCGGCCTGCTCGCCATCGCCACGATCGCGCGCCTGGCGCTGCAGTACGGCCCGCGCGGCGGTGGCCGCGACGACAAGAAAGGCGGCGCCGCCGTGATCCTGCTGGCCGCGCTCGCGATCATGGCGCTCGGTTACCTCGGCGTGTTCTTCGGGCGGCTGCTGCAGGCGGCGGTGTCGCGGCATCGCGAGAAGCTCGCGGATGCGTCGGCGGTGCAGTTCACGCGCAATCCGCAGGGACTGAGCGGCGCGCTGCTCAAGATCGCCGGCACCACCGAAGGGTCGCAGCTGAATTCGCCGGGCGCGGAGAACATCGCACACATGTTGTTCGCGCCGGGTCTCGACCGGCTGCTGCGCACGCATCCGCCGATCGAGGAACGGTTGCGCGAGCTCGACCGCCATTTCCGCGTGGAGGATCTGCCGGCATTGGCCGCCGACGCGGCGCGCGATGCCGAGCGGCTGCGCCTGGCCGACGCGAACGTCGGCGCGGGCGCGGGGGGACAGCCGCAGCCACGGCCTGCCCAGGCGCTCGGCGCGCTGGCGCGACCGATCGGCCTCGCGCTCGGCGGGCTCGACCAGGTGGCCGGCCAGGTCGGCGCGCTCGAAGACGAACACGTGCGTTATGCCGAGACCGCGCGCCTGGCCATCCCCGAGGCGCTGCGCGAGTTCGCCGACTCGGCCGATCACGCGCGCGCGCTCGTGCTCGCGCTGCTCGCGAGCCGCGATCCGGACGTGCGCGAGCGCCAGCGCGCCATCCTCGAGCGCGTGTACGGCGCGGAGCTCGCCGCGCATGTGTTGTCGAACGTGCCGCTCGCGGATTCGCTGGTGCCGGAACTGCGATTGCCGGCCGTGCAGCAGCTGTTCCCCGCGCTGCGCCGGCTGTCGCGCGCCGAGCGCGCGCAGCTGCGCGACACCGTCAGCGAGCTCGCGGCGGCCGACGCGCACATCGACGTGTTCGAATGCTGTTTGTCGCTGCTGCTGTCGGCGAGCCTCGGCGACGAGCTCGAGCCCGCCGATCCGCACGGCGACGCGACGCTGATCGACGAAGCCGCTGCGGTGCGCGCCCTGTTCTCGATCCTCGCCCGCCAGGGCACCGACGACGCCGCGCTCGCCGACGCCGCCTACTCGGCCGGGCTGACTACCGCGCTGCCCGGTGCCGGCGGCGCTCCCGCCGTCATCGACGCCTGGCCGCTGGCGCTCGGCAACGCGCTCGACCGTCTCTCGGCGCTGCGGCCGCTCGAGAAGAAGCGGCTGGTCGAGGGTCTCGCGCGTTGCGTGGCGCACGACGGCAAGCTGTCACTCGAGGAAGGCGAGCTGCTGCGCACGGTGTGCGCGGTGTTGAACTGCCCGCTGCCGCCGCTGCTCGGTACGTTCGCCGACGCCTGACGTCAGCTCATCCGGAACAGCCGGAAGCCCTGGTCGCGAATCACGATGGTCCGCCGGTCGAAACGCGGGCGCGGCCGCGACGACGTGGCGGGCGACCCGGGCCGCGGCCCGTATCCCGGCTCTTCCGCGCGCGCTTCCGGCAGTTCCCGCAACTCGGCCAGTTCCGTGGCCTCCCAGTCTTCCTCGAGGCGCAATGCGAGATTTGAAGATTTCATGACGACTCCTGTCGCTGTCCTTTCCATGTTCTGTCGCGCGCATGGTGGCGACGGAGTGTTGAGGCGACATGACCCGCACGCGACGGTGCCGTGACAATGCGGCGCGGCTGTAGTTAGAGGGAGGCGGGCGGCCGGCGGGCCGCCGCGCGGGGTCTAGGCGAGGAAGCGGCCGATCGCGTTCGCGAACGGCTCGATGTCGACGAGGAACGCATCGTGCCCCTCGAGCGACGCCAGCGGAACGAATTCCGTGGCCGTGCCGGCGGCTTCGAAGGCCTCGGCGAGCGCGTTCTGTTCGTTGATGGTGAACAACGTGTCGGATTCCACGCCGATCACCAGCGCGCGTTCGGCGCCGGCGCGTTTCAGCGCCGCCGCGGGAGTGCCGCCATGCGCGGAGAGATCGAAGCGATCGATCGCACGCGACAGATAGAGGTAGCAGTTCGGATCGAACGTCGAGACGAACTTGTCGGCCTGCGCGTTCAAGTAGTCCTGGATCGCGAATTCGGCGGGGAAGTGTGCGCGACCCGGGGGCAGCGTTTCGTAGCGCCGGTCCGACGCCGGACGGCGGCCGAAGCGATGTTTCCATTCGGCGGCGGAGCGATAGGTCAGCGTGCCGAGCTTGCGTGCGATGCGCATGCCGGTGGTTGGGCGCACGTCGCCGGTGTACTGGCCGTCCTGCCAGTCCGGATCGGTGAGGATGGCGTCGCGCTGCGTCGTGCGCAGCGCGATGGCGAACGGCATCGCGGCCGCACTGCCGGAGATGCTGATCACACGGCGCGCGACGCCCGCGAACTGCGCCGCGAAGGCGAGTACGGTCATGCCGCCGAGCGAGGCGCCGATGACCGCGGACAGCTTTTCGATGCCGAGCGAGCGGATGGTTTCGTAGCCGCCGCGCGCGATGTCCTCGACCGAGAGGTCCGGAAAGTCGAGCCGGTAGGCGAGGCCCGTCGCGGGATCGATCGACGCCGGTCCGGACGATCCGAAGCAGCTGCCCATCGAGTTCACGCACACGACGAAATAGCGATCGGTATCGATGGCCTTGCCGGGGCCGACCATCTTTTCCCACCAGCCCGGCGCCGGATCCTGCGGCGACGACGCGGCGTGCGCGGACGGTGACAGGCCGGTGAACAGCAGGATCGCGTTGTCGCGCGCGCCGTTCAGCGTGCCCCAGGTTTCATAGGCGATGCGGCCGTCGGACAACGCGCCGCCGCGCCAGAAGTGGAACGGCTCCGGCAGCGCAGCGAATTTCGTGGCCGGACCGACAGTCACGTCTGCCAACTCGGGAGCGACCGCGCGAAATCCACGATCGATGATTTCGCGCGGCGATCCGCTCATGGCTCGGGGTCGCCGCCGTCCGAGATGCCCTCGAACAGGGGAGTGGAGAGGTAACGCTCGCCGGTGTCCGGGAGCATCGCCAGCGTCACCGAGCCCGGGCCGGCTTCGCGCGCGACTTTCAGCGCCGCGGCGAACGTGCCGCCGCTCGAGATGCCGACGAAGATGCCTTCGCTCTTCGCGAGCGCGCGCGAGGCCTCGATGGCTTCGGCGTCGGTCACGGGGACGATGCGATCGGGAACGTTGCGGTTCAGCACGGCCGGCACGAAGTCCGGCGTCCAGCCCTGGATCTTGTGCGGCGCGAACGGCTTGCCGCCCAGCAGTTGCGCGGCCTCGGGTTCGGTGGCGATGATCTTCACGTCCGGGCGCGCGAGCTTGATGACTTCACCGGCGCCGGTGATCGTGCCGCCCGTGCCCCAGCCCGAGACGAAATGGTCGAGACGCTTGCCGACGAAGTCCTGGAGGATTTCCGGACCCGTCGTGTTGCGGTGATAGGCCGGATTCGCGGCGTTCTCGAACTGGCGCGCGAGGAACCAGCCGTGCTTCTGCGCCAGCTCCGCTGCCTTGCGCACCATGCCCTGGCCGCGTTCGGCGGCCGGCGTGAGGATGACCTTCGCGCCGAGCATGCGCATGATCTTGCGGCGCTCGATCGAGAACGTTTCGACCATGACGGCGACGAAGGGATATCCCTTCGCGGCGCACACCATCGCGAGCGCGATGCCGGTGTTGCCCGACGTCGCTTCGACCACCGTCTGCCCCGGCTTCAACGTGCCGGAACGTTCGGCGTCCTCGATGATCGCGATCGCGAGGCGATCCTTCACGGACGACAGCGGATTGAAGAACTCGCACTTCACGTACAGCGTCGTACCGGCCGGCGCGAGGCGGTTGATGCGGACGATCGGGGTTCGGCCAATGGTGCCGAGAATGTTGTCGTAGATCATGGTGGGGCGACTCTAGGTGTGAGGTGGGCCGATCAGCGAGCCCGGGCTTGGCATACCGATATAACGGTTGGTTATGCTGCGCGCCCTCATGAGCGAACGCTTGCAGAAATTACTCGCCGGCGCAGGGCACGGCTCGCGTCGCGGCATCGAGGACTGGATTCGCGCCGGACGGATCACGATCAACGACCGCGTCGCACAGCTCGGCGATCGCGCGACGGCATCGGACCGGATCCGCCTCGACGGGCGGCTGCTCGATCTCGGCGGGAGCCGCGAGTCGGTCGAAGTCCTTCTGTACAACAAGCCGGTCGGCGAGGTGACCACGCGCAGCGACCCGGAAGCGCGGCCGACCGTGTTCGACCACCTGCCGGCGCCCAAGAGCGGGCGCTGGATCGTCGTCGGGCGCCTGGACGTCAACACCTCGGGCTTGCTGCTGTTCACCAACGACGGGGAGCTCGCCCATCGCCTGATGCACCCGTCCGGCGAGGTCAGCCGCGAGTACCGCGTCCGCCTGCGCGGCAACCCGCCGCCCGAGGTGCTGGACCGGCTGCGGCGCGGCGTCGAGCTGGACGATGGACCGGCCGCTTTCGACCGCATCACCCTGGAGTCCAGCGAGGGCAGCCACGCCTGGTTCCGCGTCGAGTTGCACGAAGGGCGGAATCGCGAAGTCCGGCGTTTGTTCGAACACGTCGGGTTCGAAGTGAGCAAATTGGCCCGTATACGATACGGAAGCGTCGATTTACCCCCGGATTTGCGCGTTGGCGCTCATATCTGGCTGGACGCGGCCGCGGTGGGCGTTCTTTCCGACCTGGTCCGGCCGGCAGCCGGGGCAGCTCCACCCGCTATATAGAAGAGTCGGCTGTCGGGGCGGATTCCAGGGTGCGGAAAGTCATAGCAAAACCCGCGCCAATGCCGTTGACACTCCGGGGGGGTCGCCACGAGAATACGCGGCTCGTTTTTCCTGGGAGGGGTACCCAAGCGGCCAACGGGAGCAGACTGTAAATCTGCCGGCTTACGCCTTCGAAGGTTCGAATCCTTCCCCCTCCACCATTCCGTTCTCGTGTGAGGGCGGACTGGTGGCGGATCTCGGGTAGCTAGGTCGGTGGTGGGCGTCATTGGCGGGTGTAGTTCAATGGTAGAACCTCAGCCTTCCAAGCTGATGGCGTGGGTTCGATTCCCACCACCCGCTCCAGTCAAAGCGCTCACGTAGCTCAGTTGGTAGAGCACGTCCTTGGTAAGGACGAGGTCAGCGGTTCGATCCCGCTCGTGAGCACCAGTTCTGCTGGGTATCTCAGGTAGTAGTTAGTACAGGTTCAGAGGTTATCGCCGTGTCCAAAGAGAAATTTGAACGAAACAAGCCGCACGTGAACGTGGGCACGATCGGCCACGTCGACCATGGCAAGACGACGCTGACGGCGGCCCTCACGAAGGTGATGGCCGAGACGAACGGTGGTTCGTTCATGGCGTACGACCAGATCGACAAGGCGCCGGAAGAGAAGGCGCGTGGCATCACGATCTCCACGGCGCACGTGGAGTACCAGTCGAAGGAGCGCCACTACGCGCACGTCGACTGCCCCGGGCACGCCGACTACGTGAAGAACATGATCACGGGAGCTGCGCAGATGGACGGCGCGATTCTCGTGGTGTCGGCCGCTGACGGC
>DATJTW010000121.1:0-24098 GCA_035502995.1 Steroidobacteraceae bacterium
GATGGCGCAGCCGAGTGATGCGCCGGCGAACACCGTGCTCGCCGTGATCCAGCGCGGGTACACGTTGAACGGCAGATTGCTGCGACCGGCGAGAGTGGTCGTGTCCGCGGCGAAGTGACCGTTCGATTCTTGAAACACAACACCCGGTCACCAGAAAGGGGCCAGGCTTTCACGAAAGATTCAGAGGATTTTTTATGGGCAAGGTAATCGGCATCGACCTGGGTACGACGAATTCCTGCGTCGCCATCATGGACAGCGGCAAGCCGCGCGTCATCGAGAACAGCGAGGGTGACCGCACCACGCCGTCGATCGTCGCGTTCACGAAGGACAACGAAGTCCTCGTCGGCCAGTCCGCGAAGCGCCAGGCGGTGACGAATCCGCAGAACACGCTGTTCGCGGTGAAGCGCCTCATCGGCCGCCGTTTCGACGACTCGGTGGTGCAGAAAGACATCAACATGGTGTCGTACAAGATCGTGAAGGCCGACAACGGCGACGCGTGGGTCGAGGCGCAGGGCGACAAGAAGGCCCCGCCGGAGATCTCCGCGCGCGTGCTCATGAAGATGAAGAAGACCGCCGAGGACTTCCTCGGTGAGCCGGTGACGGAAGCCGTCATCACGGTGCCTGCCTACTTCAACGATTCGCAGCGCCAGGCGACCAAGGACGCCGGCCGCATCGCGGGCCTCGAAGTGAAGCGCATCATCAACGAGCCGACCGCGGCCGCGTTGGCCTACGGCCTCGACAAGGCCGGCAAGGATCGCAAGATCGCGGTGTACGACCTCGGCGGCGGCACGTTCGACGTGTCGGTCATCGAGATCGCGGAGATCGACGGCGAGCGCCAGTTCGAAGTGTTGTCGACGAACGGCGATACGTTCCTCGGTGGCGAGGACTTCGACCTGCGCATCATCAACTTCCTCGCGGACGAGTTCCTCAAGGAGTCCGGCGTCGACGTGCGCAAGGATCCGCTCGCCGTGCAGCGCCTCAAGGAGGCCGCGGAAAAGGCGAAGATCGAGCTGTCGTCCAGCCAGCAGACCGACGTGAACCTGCCGTACATCACGGCCGATGCGTCGGGTCCGAAGCACCTCAACATCAAGCTGACCCGCGCGAAGCTCGAAAGCCTCGTGGAGGAGCTGGTCAAGCGGACGATCGAGCCGTGCCGCACGGCGCTCAAGGATGCGGGCCTCGGCACGCAGGACATCGCCGAGGTCATCCTCGTCGGTGGCCAGACGCGCATGCCGCTCGTGCAGAAGTACGTGAAGGATTTCTTCGGCAAGGAGCCGCGCAAGGACGTGAACCCGGATGAGGCGGTCGCCGTCGGCGCCGCGATCCAGGCGGGCGTGCTCGCGGGCGACGTCAAGGACGTGCTGCTGCTCGACGTGACGCCGCTGTCGTTGGGCATCGAGACCGAAGGTTCGGTGGTCGACAAGGTGATCGACAAGAACACGACGATCCCGACCAAGGCGACGAAGACCTATTCGACGGCGTCGGACAATCAGACGGCCGTCACCATCCACGTGTTGCAGGGCGAGCGCACGCGCGCCGCCGACAACAAGTCGCTGGGCAAGTTCGATCTCACGGAGATCCCGCCGCAGCCGCGCGGCCAGCCGCAGGTCGAGGTCACCTTCGACATCGACGCGAACGGCATCATGCACGTGACCGCGAAGGAGAAGACCACCGGCAAGGAAGCCAAGATCGTCATCAAGGCGAACTCGGGCCTGTCGGAGGACGAGATCAAGCGCATGGTGCAGGACGCCGAGGCGCATGCCGAGGAAGACAAGAAGACGCGCGAACTGGTCGACGCCCGTAACCGCGGCGAACAGCTGGTGCACGCGATCGAGAAGTCGCTGAAGGATCTGGGCGAGAAGGTCGACGGTGGCGAGCGCGCCAAGGTCGAGTCCGCCATCTCGGATCTGCGCGGCGTGCTCAAGGGCGACGACAAGGGCGCGATCGAGAAGAAGTCGGAGGCCCTGATGGCCGCGGCGTCGAACATCGCGCAGCAGGCGGCCGCGGCGCAAGGTGGCGCCGGCCCGGGTCCGGAGAGCGCCGGTGGCGCGGGTCCGGGCGCTTCCGCGAAGGGCAACGACGACGCCGTCGACGCCGAGTTCGAGGAAGTGAAGGACAAGAAGAAGGCCTAACTAGCTGGAGGGACGGCCGGGGACATGCCCCGGCCGTTTCGCCCGTGCTGATCTCGATTGCCCTGGGAGGGGCGGCACCGAATGTCGAAACGCGATTACTACAAGGTGCTGGACGTCCCGCGCACCGCGACGGAAGCCGACATCAAGAAGGCTTACCGCCGGCTGGCGATGAAATACCACCCGGACCGCAATCCGGGCGACAAGGAAGCCGAGGAGAAATTCAAGGAAGCCAAGGAGGCCTACGAGGTCCTCTGCGAGGCGGACAAGCGCGCGATCTACGATCAGCACGGCCATGCGGGCATCGACGCCTCGCGGCAGGGCGGCGGACGCGGTGGCTTCTCGGGCGGCGACGCCTTCGGCGAGATGTTCGGCGAGATGTTCGGTGACATCTTCGGTGGCGGGCGACGCGGCGGCGGCGGTCGCCAGGTGTTCCGCGGCGCCGATCTCAAGTACGAGCTCGAGCTGGATCTCAACCAGGCGGTGTTCGGCCACACCACCGAGATCGACGTCACCAAGCTCGCCGAGTGCGATACCTGCGGCGGCAGCGGCGCCGCCAAGGGCTCGACGCCCGTCACCTGCGAGACCTGCAACGGCGTCGGCCAGGTGCGCATCTCGCAGGGCTTCTTCCAGCTGCAGCAGCCGTGCCCGAAATGCCGCGGTACCGGCACCACCATCAAGAATCCCTGCGATACCTGCCTGGGGCAGGGTCGCGTTCGCCGCAGCAAGAAGCTCTCGGTGAAGATCCCCGCCGGCGTCGATACCGGCGATCGCATCCGTCTCTCGGGCGAGGGCGAGTCGGGCCGCAACGGCGGACCGCCGGGCGACCTCTATGTCGAAGTGCACGTGCGCGAGCACGAGATCTTCGATCGCGATGGCGCCGACCTGTTGTGCAAGGTGCCGATCAGCTTCGCGACCGCCGTGCTCGGCGGCAGCGTCGAAGTGCCCACGCTCGATGGCCACGTGTCGCTGAAGATCCCGGCCGAGACGCAGTCGGGCACGCAGTTCCGCTTGCGCGACAAGGGCGTGAAACCCGTGCGCGGCGGCGCACGCGGCGATCTCTTCTGCACGGTCGTCGTCGAAACGCCGGTCAAGCTGAATTCCGAGCAGCGCGACCTGCTGCGCAAGTTCGAAGAGTCGCTGCAGAAGGACGTGGGCAAACACACGCCGCGCGGCGAGAGTTTCTTCGAGGGCGTGAAGCGCTTCTTCTCGAGCGAGCCCAGCTGACCCGCCGGTCGGAACCGGACGGTCGCGATCAGTCGGACGAGCGCGGCGGCAGCTTCAGCGCCGCGCGCAGTTCCTGCGCAGCGGCGGCTTCGTCGGCGCGAAAGCCGGGAGACTCGTCGAACAGCTCGACCAGCATGCGTGCGCCGGCGCGGCCGGCCTCGAGGTCGCTGCGGAAGTGCACGCCGCAGACCAGCCGCTGGCGCGCGAATTCGTCGGCGCGTGCTTCCAGCTCGGCGCGCCGCTCCGGCACCAGCTCTTCCAGTAGATAGGCCATCACGTAGCCGTAGGCCGCATGGCCGCTCGGGTACGACATGTCGCCCTGGACGTCGCCGATGCACGGTTTCAGCCGCTTCTCGATCTCGTAGGGTCGCAGTCGGCGGAACCTGCCCTTGACCGCGCGGATGTACGGAGCGATGTCGTCCTCGACGTCGTCGGTGAGATCGTGCAACGCCGGCAGATCGGGCGCGTTCTTCGCGGGCAGCCCCAGCGCCGCATAGAAACGCGACACGTCCTTCTTGCGGTCGGCCTGCGCCGCCTCGACCTGCGCCTTCGTGCGCGTGCGTTGCAGCTCCAGCAACTCGTCGAGCTCGACGCGCGTGCCCGCAAAACCGGGCGGCGAGGGCGCGGCGAACGAGGCGACGAAGTCGTCGGTGTCGCCGTCGAGATAGTTGAACGCGTTGAGGCGCGACCACCAGTTCGCGGCGGCGAACGCCACGACGAACACCGCCGACCCGATCAACAGCCGACGGCCGAGCTTCATGGGCGAGCCCAGTCGCGGGAGCGCGCGAGCGCGTCGTTCCAGCGAGTGCGACGCGCGGCGGCATCGGCGCGTGACATGCGCGGTTCGAACCTCTTCTCGATCGACCACAATGATCCGAGTTCTTCTTCGGATTGCCAGACACCGCGGCCGAGCCCGGCCAGCGCTGCCGCGCCGAACGCCGTGGTCTCCGTATTGGCCGGACGCAACACCGGCACGCCGAGCAGGTCCGCCTGGAACTGCAGCAGCAGATCGTTGCGCGAGGCGCCGCCATCGACGCGCAGCTCGGCGAGCGGATGTCCCGCGTCCTCGCGCATCGCGTCGACGAGATCCGCGGTCTGGAACGCGATGCTCTCGAGCGCCGCGCGCGCGAGATGTGCGCGGTTGCTGCCGCGCGTGAGGCCGACGATGGTGCCGCGCGCCGCGGCATCCCACTGCGGCGCGCCGAGGCCGGCGAATGCGGGTACGAGGTAGACGTCGCCGCTGTCGGGCACGCTGGCCGCCAGCGGCTCGATCTCCGCGGGGCTGCGGATGATGCCGAGCTCGTCGCGCAGCCATTGCACGATGGCGCCGGCCATGAAGACGCCGCCCTCGAGCGCGAAGCAGTCCTCGCCGCGCCGCCAGGCCAGGGTCGTCAGCAGCCGGTGTCGCGACGCACGCAGCGCGCGGCCCGCGTTCATCAGCGCGAAGCAGCCGGTGCCGTAGGTGTTCTTGGCCATGCCGGGTGTGAAGCAGGCCTGGCCGAACAGCGCCGCCTGCTGGTCGCCCGCGATGCCGGCCACGGGGACTTCGACACCGTCGAGGGAGATGTCGATGGCGGAGTCGGGGCCGAGGCAGGACGCGACGACGTCGGGCAACGCGGCGCGGGGGATGTCGAACAGGTCCAGCAGTTCATCGCTCCAGTCGCCGCGGGCGAGATCGAACAGCATCGTGCGGCTCGCGTTGGTCGCGTCGGTGACGTGGCGCCGGCCGCCGGTGAGCTGCCAGACGAGCCAGCTGTCGATCGTGCCCAGGCACAACTCGCCGGTTGCCGCGCGGCGTCGCGCGTCCGGCACGTGTTCGAGCAGCCAGGCCATCTTGGTCGCGGAGAAATACGGATCGATGACCAGGCCGGTCGCGGCGCTGATGCGCGACTCGTGACCGGCGGCGCGCAGCGACTCGCAGTGCGCCGCGGTGCGGCGGTCCTGCCAGACGATTGCCGGCGCCAGCGGCACGCCGGTCGCGCGCTCCCACAAGATGGTGGTCTCGCGCTGGTTCGTGATGCCGACGGCGAGGATGTCGCGCGGCGTCGCCTGGGCGCCGCGCAGCGCCTCGGCGATGGTCGCGCGTTGCGAGTCCCAGATCTCGCGCGCGTCGTGCTCCACCCAGCCGGGACGCGGGTAGTGCTGCGCGAATTCGCGCTGTGCGAGCGAGACGATACGACCGCGCGCATCGAACAACAGCGAGCGCGAGCTCGTGGTGCCCTGGTCCAGCGCGAGGACGTAGCGCGCGTTCATCGACTCAGGCGGGCAGACCCCGGGGCCGGAGGCCCGCGGCGCGGTAGATGGCGTCGATGGCGCGCATGTTGCCGAGCGCATCGTCGCCGCCGGTGAGCGGCTGCGCGCGGCCCTCGATGACCTCGAGCACGTGGCGCAACTGGAAGTGGAACGTGGTGTCGCCACCCGAGACGATCTGCGGCAGCGGCGCGTCCGGTCCCTCGATGGACAGGGTGGCGCCGGCATGCGGCGACACCGGGTTCTCGATTTCGAGGACGCCCTTGTCACCGGTGACGCGCAAACGGCGGAACAGGGATCCGTCCTCGGGCTGCATCGAGCATTCGAGCGTCGCCGTCGGGCCGCTGGGAAACGCGAGCTCGGCCCGCACGGCGACGTCGACCCCGGGGGTCACGCAGCGCGCCGCGGCGCTGACGACGGAAGGTTCGTCGCCGGCCACGGTGCGGATCCAGTGCAAGCAGTAGCAGCCGAGATCCATCAACGCGCCGCCGCCGAGCTCCTCGATGTAGCGCAGCTCGCCCGGCGTATCCGGCAGATTCGCGTTGAACGTCGCCTCGATGTGCCTGATCTTGCCGACGGCACCGCCGCGCAGCAGCGCCAGCGATTTCTCGAACAGCGGGTGGAAGCGGTAGTGGAAGGCTTCGAGGCAGAAGCGTTCCGCGGCGCGCGCCGCGGCGACGACCTTCGCCGCGTCCTGCGCGTTGTTCGCGAACGGCTTCTCCGCGAGCACGTGTTTGCCCGACTGCAGCGCCTTCACGCACCACTCGACGTGCGCCGACGGCGGCAGCGCGACGTACACGAGGTCGATATCGTCGCGCGCGACCAGCTCGGCATAACTACCGACGGCGATCGGGATGGAGTGCCGCGCGGCGAAGTCCTGCGCGCGTTCGAGATTGCGCGCGCCGATGGCCACGACTTCCGCACCCAGCAGCGCGTTGGCCGGCGTGACGATGCCGCGGGGCGCGATGCGCGCCGCGCCCAGGATGCCGATGCGAATCATGGGCCCGAGTCTCGCACGACCGCGGGCGCTGCGGCACACTGTCGCCACCACCAGGGAGACAACGTGACCAGAGCAGTGTTGATCGGCGCCACCGGCCGCATGGGAAGCGCGATCGTGCAGGTCGTCACCGCGACGCAGTCGCTGGACATCGTCGCCGCGGTCGGTTCAACGAAGACGGCGGGGCGCGACGTCGGCGAGATCGCGGGACTCAAGCCGCTCGGTGTTGCCGTGTCCGCGGACCTGCCGGATCTTGCAGGCGCGCAGGTCGCGATCGACTTCTCGCGCCCCGAGCTCACGTTGCGCGCGCTCGATGCGTGTCGTGCGGCGCGCGTGCCCATCCTCGTCGGCACCACGGGGCACGGCGCGGAGTTCGAGGCGAAGGTCGCGGGCGCGTCGCGCGAGATCGCGGTGCTCGTCGCGCCCAACACCTCCATCGGCGTCGCCGTCGCTCAGGAGCTGGTGAGACTCGCGGCCGCGGCCTTGCCGGCGGAGTTCGAGATCGAGATCTCCGAGGCGCATCACAAGCACAAGGTGGACGCGCCGTCGGGCACGGCGCTCGCGTTGGCGCAGTCCGCGGCGGCCGCACGTCATCTGGATCCGCGCACGGATGTCGTTGCCGGTCGCGCGGGACAGGCCGCGCGTCGGCCGGGAGAGATCGGCATCGCCAGCCTGCGGGCCGGGGACATTGTTGGCAGCCACACGGTGCTTTTCGCCGGGTCCGGCGAGCGGCTGACCATCGGCCACGAGGCCACGGACCGGTCGATCTTCGCGCGGGGGGCGGTCCGGGCGGCGTCCTGGCTTGCAGCGCAAAAACCCGGCCGGTACACCATGGGGCACGTACTTGGATTAAAAACAATCGCTTAAGCGGGTTTTCGCAGCCCCGCTTTAGAACTTTCCAAGAGACTTTCTTGGCGAATCCACTCAGAACTTTCGTGGACACCCCGGGGATCGCTTCGTAAAATTGCCGCCTAATCCGAAACGGGTTAGTCCAACGCAGGGCGGGAGGATGTTCGAGAGAACTCCTCCCGCTTTGTGCATGTACGCTCCGCGCGGAGAGCAACCTATCCACTGACACATTTACGTCGGGCCTTCAAAGGCTCGAGGGGAGTATCCGCGTGACGGTAACCGCGGTTCTGGCTCTGGAAGATGGAACGATCTTCAGCGGCCAGTCTATCGGCGCCAAGGGCAACACCACGGGCGAAGTCGTTTTCAATACCGCGCTGACCGGTTATCAGGAAATCCTCACCGATCCGTCCTATTCCAGACAGATCGTCACGCTGACCTATCCACACATCGGGAACACGGGCACCACGCCCGAAGATCTCGAAGCTCCCACTGCTTATGCCGCCGGTCTCGTCGTGCGCGACGTGCCGCCGCTCGCCAGCAACTGGCGCAAGAGCGAAGACCTGCGCGAGTTCCTCACGCGCCACAAGGTCGTCGCGATCTCCGGCATCGACACGCGCAAGCTGACCCGCATCCTGCGCGAGAAGGGCGCGCAGGCCGGCTGCATCATGGCGGGCGACAAGCTCGACGCCGCGGCCGCCGTGCGGCTCGCGAAGAAATTCCCCGGCCTGAAGGGCATGGACCTCGCGAAGGTCGTCACGACGAAGCGCTCCTATCAATGGAACGACGGCAGCATCTGGCAGCCTGAGAATCGCCCGGTGATGCGCGCGCACCAGCGCCTGCACGTCGTCGCGTACGACTACGGCGTCAAGCGCAACATCCTGCGCATGCTCGCGGACCGCGGCTGCCGCATGACGGTGGTGCCGGCCCAAACTACCGCCGAGGAAGTGCTGGCGCTCGAGCCCGACGGCGTGTTCCTGTCGAACGGCCCCGGCGATCCGGAGCCGTGCGATTACGCGATCGAGGCGATCCGCGCGCTGATCGTCGCCGAGATGCCGACCTTCGGCATCTGCCTCGGCCACCAGCTGCTCGGCCTCGCCAGCGGCGCGCGCACGATGAAGATGAAGTTCGGCCATCACGGCGCGAACCACCCGGTGCAGGATCTCGAGACGGGCCGCGTGTTCATCACCAGCCAGAACCACGGCTTCGCGGTGGACGAGAGCGAGCTGCCCTCGACGCTGAAGGCCACGCACCGGTCGTTGTTCGACGGCTCGCTGCAGGGCATCGCGCGCATCGACAAGCCGGCATTCAGCTTCCAGGGCCATCCGGAAGCGAGCCCGGGTCCGCACGACATCGGGCCGCTGTTCGACCGCTTCGTGCACCTCATGCTGAGGCGCCTTCAACAAAAGCTCCGGGCCCGGTCCAGCGGGAAGCCCTCGCCTGACAAGGCCGCCTGACGACACCTTTACATGCCAAAACGTACCGACATCGAAAGCATCCTGATCATCGGCGCCGGCCCGATCGTCATCGGCCAGGCCTGCGAGTTCGACTATTCCGGCGCCCAGGCCTGCAAGGCGCTGAAGGAGGAGGGCTACCGCGTCATCCTCGTGAACTCGAATCCCGCGACCATCATGACGGACCCGGGGATGGCCGACGCCATCTACATCGAGCCGATCAACTGGCGCACGCTGGCGCGCATCATCGAGAAGGAAGAACCGGACGCGCTGCTGCCCACCATGGGCGGACAGACCGCGCTGAACACCGCGCTCGATCTCGTGCGCGAGGGCGTGCTGGCGCGCCATGGTGTCGAGCTGATCGCCGCGTCGCGAGAAGCCATCGACATGGCCGAGGATCGCGAGCTCTTCAAGAATGCGATGAAGGAGATCGGCCTCGAGTGCCCGCGTGCCGCCGTTGCGCACACGCTGGCGCAGGCCCAGGAAATCCAGCAGACGCTCGGCTTCCCCTGCGTCATCCGCCCGTCCTTCACGATGGGTGGCTCGGGCGGCGGCATCGCCTACAACCGCGAGGAATTCGAGCAGATCGTCGAGCGCGGTCTCGATGCCTCGCCGACCTCGGAGGTCCTCATCGAAGAGTCGGTGATCGGCTGGAAGGAATACGAGATGGAGGTCGTTCGGGACAAGAACGACAACTGCATCATCGTCTGCTCCATCGAGAACCTGGATCCGATGGGCGTGCACACCGGCGACTCGATCACGGTCGCGCCGGCGCAGACGCTGACGGACAAGGAATACCAGCGCATGCGCAACGCGTCGGTCGCGGTGCTGCGCAAGATCGGCGTCGATACCGGCGGCTCGAACGTGCAGTTCGCCGTGAGCCCGAAGGACGGTCGCCTGCTGGTCATCGAGATGAATCCGCGCGTGTCGCGTTCGTCGGCGCTGGCGTCGAAGGCCACCGGCTTCCCGATCGCGAAGATCGCCGCGAAGCTGGCCGTCGGCTACACGCTCGACGAGTTGAAGAACGACATCACCGGCGGCGCCACGCCGGCGTCGTTCGAACCGTCGATCGATTACGTCGTCACGAAGATCCCGCGTTTCACGTTCGAGAAATTCCCCGCCGCCAACACGCGTCTCACCACGCAGATGAAGTCGGTCGGCGAGGTGATGGCGATCGGCCGCACGTTCCAGGAGTCGCTGCAGAAAGCCTTGCGCGGACTCGAGACGGGTCTCGACGGCCTCAACGAGATCCTCAAGGATCTCGGCACCGAAGAAGAGCGCGACAAGCTGGCCTACGAGCTGCGCGCGCCCGGTCCGAGCCGCCTGCTGTACGTCGCCGATGCGTTCCGGCTCGGCTGGTCGCGCGAGCGCATCGAGGAACTGACGCACATCGATCCGTGGTTCCTCGCGCAGATCGAGGAGCTGATCACGGAGGAAGCGCGCGTGCGCGAGGGCGGCGTCGCCGCGCTCGAGACCGATCGCCTGCGCGAGCTCAAGCGCAAGGGCTTCTCGGACAGCCGCCTCGGCCGGCTCACGGGCACGAACGAAGACACGATCCGCGCGAAGCGCCATGCGCTCAACGTGCGGCCGGTCTACAAACGCGTCGACACCTGCGCCGCGGAGTTCGCGACGTCGACGGCGTACATGTACTCCACGTATGAAGAGGAGTGCGAGGCGCAGCCGACGAAGAAGCGCAAGATCATGATCCTCGGCGGCGGTCCGAACCGCATCGGCCAGGGCATCGAGTTCGACTACTGCTGCGTGCACGCGGCGCTGCAGCTGCGCGAAGACGGGTACGAGACCATCATGGTCAACTGCAACCCGGAAACCGTCTCGACCGACTACGACACCTCCGATCGCCTGTACTTCGAGCCGCTGACGCTCGAGGACGTGCTCGAGATCATCGCCAAGGAAGAACCCGAGGGCGTCATCGTGCAGTACGGCGGCCAGACTCCGCTGAAGCTGTCGCGCGCGCTCGAGGCCGCCGGCGCGCCGATCATCGGCACGTCTCCGGACTCGATCGACGTCGCCGAAGACCGCGAGCGCTTCCAGATCCTCGTCAAGAATCTCGGCCTCAAGCAGCCGGCCAACGCGACCGCGCGGACCGAGGAACAGGCCGTGAAGCTGGCGCGCGAAGTCGGGTTCCCGCTGGTCGTGCGCCCGTCGTACGTGCTCGGCGGCCGCGCGATGGAAGTCGTGTTCAACGAAGACGACCTGCGCACCTACATGAACACCGCGGTCAGCGTGTCGAACGACAGCCCGGTGCTGCTCGATCGCTTCCTCGACGTCGCCATCGAAGTCGACGTCGACGCCTGCTGCGACGGCGAGGACGTGCTGATCGGCGGCATCATGGAGCACGTCGAACAGGCCGGCGTGCACTCCGGCGATTCCGGCTGCTCGCTGCCGCCCAATAGTTTGACGCCGGAGATGCTGGCGGATCTGCGCGACCAGACGCGCAAGCTCGCGAAGGCGCTGTCGGTCATCGGGTTGATGAACATCCAGTTCGCGATCCAGAACGGAATCATCTACGTGCTCGAGGTGAATCCACGCGCGTCGCGCACGGCGCCGTTCGTGTCGAAGGCCACGGGCGTGCCGCTCGCCAAGATCGGCGCGCGCGTCATGACCGGCAAGAAGATGAAGACGATGGACAACGCCCACGAGGTCGTGCCGCCGTACTTCTCCGTCAAGGAAGCCGTGTTCCCGTTCACCAAGTTCCCCGAGTCCGACCCGATCCTCGGTCCGGAGATGAAGAGCACGGGCGAGGTCATGGGCACGGGCCGCACGTTCGGCGAGGCATACGCGAAGGCGCAGGCCGCGTCCGGCGTGACGCTGCCGCGTTCGGGCGTCGTGCTGATCAGCGTGCGCGAGCGCGACAAGGCCGGCGCGGTGGTCCTGGCGAAGAAGCTGCACGAGAAGGGCTTCGAGCTCGCGGCGACGGACGGCACGGCGCGTGTCATCGTCGACGCCGGCATCCCCTGCAAGCGCGCCAACAAGGTGCGCGAGGGCCGGCCGCACATCGTCGACATGATCAAGAACGACGAGTTCGCCATGATCGTGAACACCACCGAAGGCAAGACGGCGATCAAGGAATCGAATTCCATCCGCAAGGAAGCGGTCCACAAGCGGGTGACCTACTACACGACGCTGGCCGGCGCGCTGGCGACGTGCGAGGCGCTCGAGCACCTCGACGCGCTCGACGTGAACCGGCTGCAAGACCTGCACAAAGAGGCCCGTCCATGAAGCGCAATCCGATGACCCTGCGCGGCGCCGAAGCGCTGCGCAACGAGCTCAAGCGTCTGAAGAGCGAGGATCGTCCGCGGGTCATCAAGGCGATTGCCGAGGCGCGCAGCCACGGCGATCTCTCGGAGAACGCGGAATACCACGCGGCGCGCGAGCAGCAGGGTTTCATCGAGGGGCGCATCGGCGAGATCGAGGCCAAGCTCTCGACGGCCGAGATCATCGACCCGACAACGATGCCCGACAACGGCAAGGTCATCTTCGGCGTGAAGGTGGACCTCGAAGACCAGGACAGCGGCAAGACGATCAGTTACCAGATCGTCGGCGAGGACGAGGCCGACATCAAAGCCCATCGCATCAGCATCACCTCGCCGATCGCGCGCGCGCTGGTGGGCAAGAGTGCCGGTGACGTCGTCGACGTGGCCGCGCCCGGCGGCACGCACAGCTACGAGATCGTCAAGGTCCATTACATCTAGTTAGTCTCGCAGGGGGTCGGTGATGAAGCGTCTGGCATGGGTCGGAATCTGCGCGGCGCTCGTTGCGCCGCTCGCGTTCGGCGACGAGTGGATCGCGCTGCAGGACGGCAAGTCGCTGGCCGGCTGGAAGCCCGCCGAGAATCCGCAGTCGTGGACCGTGCAGGACGGCGCGTTCGTCTCGGGCGGCGACCGCGCGCATCTCTTCTACGTCGGCAAGGTGGCGAAACACGAGTTCCGCAACTTCGAGCTGTCGGCCGACGTGATGACGTCGCCCGGCGCGAACAGCGGCATCTACGTGCACACGAAATGGCAGGGTCCGGGCTGGCCGGCCGCGGGCTATGAGCTGCAGGTCATCAATTCGAATCCGCCGGCCGAGAAGATGGACGGCTACATCGAACACAAGATGACCGGCAGCGTCTACGCCGTGCGCAACACCTGGGTCGCGCCGGCGAAGGACAACCAGTGGTTCAACTACCGCATCCGCGTCGTCGGCAAGACCATCCAGACGTTCATCGACGGCCAGCTCGTGTGTGAATACGCGGAGGCGAGCAACGAGTTCCGCCCGGACGACAAGAAGGGCCGGCTGTTGGGCTCGGGGACGTTCGCGCTGCAGGCGCACGATCCGTCGAGCGTGGTGAAGTTCAGGAACATCAAGGTGAAGCTGCTGCCGGACGACGCGGCCCCGCCGGCGGGACTCGTGCCGATCGCCGATCGCGAGCTCAACGTGCTCGTCACGCAGGCGTCGAACGACAACATCCCGCTGATCGATCTCGGCCTCGCGCCGCCGGCCGGGGACGCCGCGGCGTTCTGGAGCGATGTGCGCCGCCACGGCCTGACGCTCGGCGGCCAGCTGCCGGCCGTCGCGTTGGCGGACCTGCCGGGTTCGGTCATCGTGATCGTGGACCAGGACAAGGCGCCCGACGTCGCGTTGCTGAAGGCCGCGAAGGCGGCGGGCACGAAGGTCGTGTTCAGTTCGGGCGGCGTCACGGTGGTCGACGAAGCGCGTCTGAAGGCGCGGCTGCAGGCGATCAAGGCGGCCGGACTGGGCTGGAAGGATTTCTGGGTGCCGGGCAAGTCGGGGAAGTAAAACCCGGCGCGCCGGTCCACGGCGTTATCCTCCCGGCATGAATCAATTTCGTGTGATCTCCCTGCGCGCGTTCGCGGCCGCGCTGCTGGTGTCCGGCGCGTGGCCGGCATTCGCGCAGGCGCCGGCTGCGCCCGCCGCGACGGCGCCGGCAACCGCGCTGTCGGCCGCCAGGCCGGCCGCATCGGCGCCAGCGCCATCGCCGTCTCCACAACCCGCGACCCCACCGCCATCGGCAGTTCCGCCGTCAGCCATTGCGCCGGTGCCGAAATCCCCCGAGGCGTCCCGGCCCGTCGCGGTCGAGAGCGAGGCGCAGAAGAAACAGGTGCAGGCCGCGCTCGAGAAGAGTGACCAGTGGCTGGCTGCCGGCAAGTTCGACGAGGCGATCGCGCTGCTCGAAGACACCGACAGGAAAGTCGCCGGCGATTCGCTCGTCGCCGCGAGTCTCGGCACGGCGTTCGAGCTGAAGGGCGATCTCGAGCGGGCGCTCGAGTGGGTGCGCGAAAGCGCGAAGCGCGACGCCAGCCAGCACAAGGGATCGGAATGGCTGCACGGCCGGATCCTCGAAGCGAAGCTGGCGGTCCGTGAGAATCCGCGCTGGCTCGACAGGAACCGCGTGCTCGAGCTCGACTTCGGCACTGGCGATGTCCCGACTGCGCCGGAAATCCTGCCGATCGAGAATGGCCGCATCAAGGGCGCGCAACAGCTGATCGACCAGGTGCGCTACCAGATCGCGGAGCGCTCGAAATTCGAAGCCCCGCCGAACCCGTTCATCGGCGACCTGCATGCGTCGGTCGGCGACCTGATGATCTCGGGCGCGCTGACACCGCTCGACGGTGGCAAGGACGATCCGGTTCCGGACTACGAGGCAGCGTTGAAGTTCGGCGCGCCGAATGCCGCGCTGATCCAGAAGCGGCTCGCGAAATACCGCGCCGATGTCGCGGCGCTGCCGCCACCCGCGAAGGAAGACGTCGCGGAGTACCCGGTCGTCAGCAAGCGCTTCGACCGCGGGCCGGAGCAGACGAGCTCGCTGGGAATCTATCTGGGCATCGCCGCCGGCGTGACGATCCTGTTGATCGCCGTCGGCTTCTTCGTCGACCGCCGTCGGCGCAAGCACGCGGAGGCGAACCCGCCGCCGCCGCTGCCCGAGTTCGAAGGGGATCTCAGGAGACCTTGACGATCTCGAGGTTCGGGCTCGACGTCATCGGCGCGGCGCCGCGCATCGTGCGCAGCAGCTCGTTCGTCTCGTGCGCCGGCATCGGCTTCGAGAAGAAGTAGCCCTGGCCGGTCGAGCAGCCCAGCGCCAGCAGCTGCGATGCGTGCTCGCGCGTCTCGATGCCTTCCGCGACGGTGCCGAGGTGCAGGCTCTGCGCCATGCTGATGATCGCGCGCACGATGGCCGCGTCGTTGCGATCGACGTTCATGTCGCGCACGAACGTGCGGTCGATCTTCAGGTAGTCGATCGGCAGGTTGCGTAGATAGGCGAGGCTCGAGTAGCCGGTGCCGAAGTCGTCGACCGACACGCGCACGCCGAGATCTCGCAGCGCGTGCAGCTTGGTCACGTGCTGCTCGGAATCCTGCATCGCGACCGACTCGGTCAGCTCGACCTCGAGCTGGTGCGGGGCGATGTCGAACTCGTGCGCGATGGCGACGATGCGCTCCGGCAGGTTCGAACGCTTGAGTTGTTTCGCGGACACGTTGACGGCGACGGGCACCGGCTTCAGGCCCGCGCGCTGCCACGCGGCGATCTGCCGCGCGACGTTGCGGATGACGCATTCGCCGAGCTCGACGATCAGGTCCGAGGCTTCCGCGACCTCGATGAACTGCAGCGGCGGCACCGGGCCGTGGCGCGGATCGTTCCAGCGGGCCAGCGCCTCGAAGCTGACGAGACGGCCGCTGCGGATGTCGACGATCGGCTGCAGGTGGATTTCGATGGCGTCGCGATTCACGGCGCTGCGCAGGTCCTGCTCGAGCGCGAGGCGCGTGTGCACGCGCTTGTTCATCGCCGAGTCGAACATCTGCACGTTGTCGCGGCCGCGGGCCTTGGCTTCGTACAACGCGATGTCGGCGGAGCGCAGCAGCTCGCTCATCGTCGTCGCGTCGCGCGGGTAGACCGAGAGACCGATGCTGGTCGTGGCGGAGTAGGTGGCCTCGCCGAGGCGTACCGGCTTCTTCAATGCCGCGGCCACACGTTCGGCGATGGCGGCACAGTCCGGCTCGAGACCGTAGTGGCGCGTGACGACCAGGAATTCGTCGCCGCCCATGCGCACCACCAGGTCCGGGCTGGCAATCGAATCGCGCAGGCGGCGCGCGACGCTGCGCAGGTAATCGTCACCGACGGAGTGGCCGCGCGAATCGTTGATGTTCTTGAAGTTGTCGCAGTCGATGTAGAGGATCGACAGCGAATCGCCGCGCCGCGCGGCCTCGTCGATGAGGCGCGGCAGCTCTTCGTTGAGGAAGGTCCGGTTCGGCAGTCCGGTCAGCGCGTCGTGAGTGGCCAAGTGCTGCAGGGACAGCTGATGTTCCTGCGCGCGGCGCTCGGCTTCGCGGCGATGAGAGATGTCCTGCAGCAGCATCGCGTGCACTCGGCCGCTGCCCGCCTCGAGGTCGGCGATCGAGAATTCCACGTCGCGACGCTCGCCGTCGCCGCGCATGACCTGGGCGGGGCGCGCGTCGTTGGCGAGGTCGTGCGGATTGCCGGGCGCGAGCGACACCGGCGTATCGAAGATGGTGGCCACGTCGCGGCGACGCAGCTCGTCGAGTGAGGCACCGACCAGGCGTTGCGCCTGCGGGTTCGCATCGAGGATGCGGCGCGAGGTCGGATCGAACAGCACGATGCCCGAGGCGGCGCGGTCGAAGATCGCGCGGTAACGCGTCTCGTTGGTGACGGCGAGCTCGGAGGTGCGCTTCAAACGGCCGCTGTACGCGTGCCACGCGGCGACGACGATGCTGATCAGCAACGCGACCCAGCCGACCAGGTAACGCACACCCTGCTGGCCGCTCTGCATGACCGAGCGCGGCAGCGTGGTCGCGAGCACCGCGAGCGGGTGATTGTCGAGCGTGTCGAGACGCAGCTGGCCTTCGATGACGTTGTCGGACCGGCGCACGATGCGGCGGCCATCCGGCGCCTCGAGCAGGTCGGTCTTCTCGGCGGCCACCGACTTGTCGTCGAGCAGCGCGAAATGGACGTTGAGCTGCGTGTCGGCGCCGATGCTGGCGATTTCCGGCGCCGCGATGCGGCGCGCGAACACCAGCGTGCCGGCTGCCGGGCCGCTGCGGTCGCTGTGCAGGACGGTGTGGGCGGCGATCACGTAGGGAGCGCCGTTGATCTGCACCAGGCGCAACGTGCCTTCCTGGTCGAGCACCGTGCGCACGATCGGCGTGAGCCGGTTCACCTCGGAGATGACGGAGTCGCTGGCGGGATGGCGATATCGCGCGTCGTCGGTGTCGTTCTCGAAGGAGGAGAGCACCTTGTCCTTCGTGTCGAGCAACCACACGAGGTCGACGTTCATCTCGTCGAGCCCGGGCTCGTTGAAATTCTGGTACTCGAAGTTCGGGTCGAGCGTCTTCGTGTACGAATACATGTCGTCCCAGCGCGCGAAATCGCGCGAGACGGTTTCGATCTCGGTGTTCTTCGTCACCAGCGCCTTGCGCATCACCTCGATGCTGCGCGACACCTCGTTCTGCTCGATGTTCTCGAACTTGCGGAGGATGAGGTAACGGGAGGCGGCCCAGGTTCCGAATACGACCAGCGCGGCGGCTAGATAGACCGCCAGGGCTTCGCGCCCGAATGAGCGTGTGTTGTGACCCGCCATGTGTGACCGATATACGACTTATTCCAGACCGTTACCACTGGAAGTTAGGCAATAACTCCCGTCGGGCGATCCTCGCCCTGTGTCACTGGATCGGCCAGTCGAGGCAGCCCTTTATGCGTCGGGGATCACAATTCCCGGACGATCAGTCCGGCGTTTGTAGTAGAGGGCCGTATGGCCAATCCGCTGCACCAGGGTGCTCTCGGTGGCCGTTGCGAGCTCGCTGAGACCTGCGTCACGCGCGTCGCGCTCCGCGCCACGAAACTTCACCTTGATGAGCTCGTGGTCGTGGAGGGCGCGTCTGGCCTCGGCGATCACCGCCTCGGTCATGCCATGTTGTCCCACGAGCAGGACCGGATTGAGTGCGTGACCCAGGCCCCGCAGATATTTGCGCTGTCGTTCGGAGAGTTCCACGGCGCGCATTGTAGTCGTTTGAAACCGTAGTCTCTTGAAACCAAAGGCCCGAACCTCACTCAAAGACTCCGATACCCATCGTCGAACCTGATGACCTCCGGTCCTCCAGTTCTGAGCTTTGCCTGCTGGCGAGCGGTTTTAGGATGGTGTAGCGTGCCTGCAATCCCCTGGCTCCCAGCCGGTCGCTCTCGAGGGTAAGCCTTTGAATGATTTGACGAAAAACATCCTGCTTTGGGTCGTCATCGTGATGGTCATGGTGGTGGTTTTCAGCCGCTACGTGCCCACCGGTCCCGAACCCCTGCAGGTGAACTACTCGGCCGTGCTCGACGACCTGCGGAACAACCGGATCAAGAACGCCGTGATCCGCGGTGACGAGATCCTGGGAACGCGCAAGGACGACACCCGCTTCAAGGCCTACAACCCCGAGACCGAGAACACCGCGCTGATCACGGCGATGGTGAAGGCCGGCGTCGACTTCAAGGGCGAGCCGCCGAAACAGCCGAATTTCCTCATGCAGCTGCTGCTGCAGCTCGCGCCGGCGCTGCTGCTGATCCTCGTGTTCGTCTACATGCTGCGGCAGATGCAGGGCTCGGCAGGCGGCCGCGGCGCCATGTCTTTCGGCAAGAGCCGCGCGCGCCTGCTGGGTGAAGACCAGGTCAACGTCACGTTCGCGGACGTCGCGGGTGTCGACGAGGCCAAGCAGGAAGTGGGCGAGATCGTCGACTTCCTCAAGGACCCGTCCAAGTTCCAGAAGCTCGGCGGCAAGATCCCGAAGGGCGTGCTGATGGTCGGTTCGCCCGGCACCGGCAAGACACTGCTCGCGCGCGCCATCGCGGGCGAAGCCAAGGTTCCGTTCTTCACGATCTCCGGTTCCGACTTCGTCGAGATGTTCGTCGGCGTCGGCGCGTCGCGCGTGCGTGACATGTTCGAGCAGGCGAAGAAGCACGCGCCCTGCATCATCTTCATCGACGAAATCGACGCGGTCGGCCGCCATCGCGGCGCTGGTCTCGGTGGTGGTCACGACGAGCGCGAACAGACCCTGAACCAGTTGCTCGTCGAGATGGACGGCTTCGAAGGCAGCGAAGGCATCATCGTCATCGCCGCCACGAACCGCCCGGACGTGCTCGACCCCGCGCTGCTTCGCCCGGGCCGCTTCGACCGCCAGGTCGTCGTGCCGCTGCCCGATGTGCGTGGCCGCGAACAGATCCTGCGCGTGCACATGCGCAAGGTGCCGCTGTCGGACGACGTCAAGCCGGCTTACATCGCGCGCGGCACGCCGGGCTTCTCCGGCGCCGATCTCGCCAATCTCGTGAACGAAGCCGCGTTGTTCGCGGCGCGCGCGAACAAGCGCATCGTCGGCATGGACGAGTTCGAGCGCGCGAAGGACAAGATCTACATGGGCGCCGAGCGGCGTTCGATGGTCATGTCCGACGAAGAGAAGAAGATGACCGCGTACCACGAAGCGGGTCACGCGATCGTCGGCCACGTCGTGCCCGAGCACGATCCGGTCTACAAGGTCACCATCATCCCGCGCGGCCGCGCGCTGGGTCTCACGTGGTACCTGCCGGAAGGCGACCGCTACAGCACCAGCAAGCGCCGCCTCGAGAGCCACATCACCTCGCTGTTCGGCGGCCGCTGCGCCGAAGAGCTGATCTTCGGCGAGGACGGTGTCACGACCGGCGCGTCGAACGACATCGAACGCGCCACCGATCTCGCGCGCAACATGGTCACGAAGTGGGGCCTGTCGACCAAGCTGGGTCCGCTCACGTACTCCGAGGAGAACGGTGAAGTGTTCCTCGGCCGCCAGGTCACGCAGCACAAGCAGGTGTCCGACGAGACGGCGCACGTCATCGACGAGGAAATCCGCAGCGTCATCGACGCGAACTACACGCGCGCCAAGGAAATCCTGACGACGAACCTCGACAAGCTGCACATCATGGCGGACGCGCTCGTGAAGTACGAAACCATCGACGAGCAGCAGATCAAGGACATCATGGCCGGCAGGGCGCCGAAGCCCCCGGCGGACTGGGACGATTCGGTGGGCACGCCGAAGGCGCCCAAGCGTCCGGAGGGCGAGGCCGGCAGCGGACCCATCGGTTCGCCCGCAGGTCAGCACTGATCATCTAGTTAGACTCCGCTCGGCGGCGACATGCTCAACACCGCCGCCGAGTGGATCTGCGGAGACCGGACGCTCGATCTCTCGATGCCCGTGGTCATGGGCATCCTCAACGTCACCCCCGACTCCTTCTCCGACGGCGGCCGCTTCGCGCGCCGCGATGCCGCGCTGGCGCATGCGCGGCGGATGATCGGCGAGGGTGCCGGCATCATCGACGTCGGCGGCGAATCCACGCGGCCGGGCGCGAATCCCGCCGGACTCGACGAGGAGCTGGCGCGCGTCGTGCCCGTCATCGAGGCGCTGCGCTCCGAGTCGCCGGTTTTCGTCTCCGTCGACACGAGCAAACCCGAAGTCATGCGCGCGGCCGTGAGTGCCGGCGCGGACATCATCAACGACGTGCGCGCGCTCGCGGAGCCGGGTGCCGTGGCCGCTGCCGCGGCGACCCGTGCCGGCGTCTGCCTCATGCACATGCTCGGCGAGCCGCGCACGATGCAGGACGCGCCGCACTACGACGACGTCGTCGCCGAGGTATCCGGCTTCCTCGCGGCGCGCATCCGCGCCTGTCGCGAGGCCGGCATCGAACCCGCGCGCATCGCCATCGATCCCGGCTTCGGCTTCGGCAAGAACGCGGTCCACAACCTCACGCTGCTCAAACAACTCGCGCGTTTCGAAGCGCTCGGCGCGGTGCTCGCCGTGGGGCTGTCGCGCAAGTCGATGCTGGCGAAGCTCACCGGCCGCGGCGTGGATGACCGAACTGCGGGCAGTGTCGCACTGGCTGCCATTGCGGTTCTCAATGGAGCGCGTATCGTGCGCGCCCACGACGTGGCCGCCACCGTCGACGCGGTGCGCGTCGCGGCTGCGGTGCGCAAGGGAGAGCAGTTCGATGGCACGTAAGTTTTTCGGTACCGACGGCGTCCGCGGCAAGGTTGGCGAACACCCCATGACCGTGGACTTCGCACTCCGGCTCGCGAGCGCGGCGGCCCGTGTGCTCGCGCCCGACGGCGGCACCGTGCTGATCGGCAAGGACACGCGCCTCTCCGGCTACATGTTCGAAGCCGCGCTCGAAGCCGGCTTCGTCGCCTCCGGTGTCAACGTCATGCTGATCGGTCCGCTGCCGACACCCGGCATCGCGTACCTCACGCGCAAGTTCGAATGTGATTTCGGCGTCGTCATCAGCGCCTCGCACAACCCCTACGACGACAACGGCATCAAGTTCTTCGACGCCAACGGCGGCAAGCTCAGCGACGAGATCGAGGAGAAGATCGAGGCGGAGCTCGAGCGCGGCGCGATCACGCGCGCCTCCGTCGATCTCGGCCGCGCGTCGCGCGTCGACAAGTCGCGTCGCCACTACCAGGACTTCTGCGCCGAATCGCTGCCGAAGGGCATGACGCTCGAGGGCATGAAGCTCGTCGTCGATTGCGCGAATGGCGCGGGTTACAAGGTCGTGCCGCGCACGCTCGCGGATCTCGGCGCCGAGATCATCCCGATCGGCTGCTCGCCGAACGGCCGCAACATCAACGACGGCTGCGGCTCGACGTCCCCGAGCCTGCTGCAGTTGACGGTGCCCGGCGTGCGCGCCGCGGCCGGTGTCGCGCTCGACGGCGACGGCGATCGTCTCGTCATGGTCGACGGCCTCGGCCGCATCATCGACGGCGATCAACTCATCTATATCATCGCGACCGCGCGCAAACGCGCCGGGCTGCTGCGCGGTCCCGTCGTCGGGACGATCATGAGCAACCTCGGGCTCGAGGTGGCGCTGCGCAAGGAAGGCATCGACTTCCGGCGCGCGCAGGTCGGCGATCGCTACGTGCTCGCGATGTTGCGCGAGACGGGCGGCGAGGTGGGCGGGGAGAGCTCCGGCCACATCCTGCTGCTCGACAAGACGACCACGGGCGACGCATTGATGGCCGCGCTCCAGGTGCTCGCGGTCATGCGCGAAACCGGTCAGAGCCTGGCCGAGCTGGCCGCCGGCATGCCGCGCTTCCCGCAGACGATGATCAACGTGCGCGTCGCCAAGCGCTTCGATCCGAAGACCGTTCCGGAAGTCGAGAGCACCGTCAAAAAGGTGTCATCCGAGCTCGGCGACGACGGGCGCGTCGTCCTGCGGGCCTCGGGCACGGAACCGGTCATCCGGGTCATGGTGGAGGCCCGCGACGAGACGGATACGGTGCGCTGCGCCGAGGAAATCGCCACGGTGGTGCGCCGCGTTGCGTCCTGAGGGGCGCGTCGTTAGAATCCGCGCCCCTTTTTGACCCCTTCTCACGGCAGATACATGCGCCGCCAAGTCATCGCAGGCAACTGGAAAATGCACGGCTCGCGCGCGGAAAACGCGGCGCTGGTCGATGCCATCGTGCACAAGCTGCCCGACAACTCCGCGGAAGTGTGGGTGTGCCCGCCGTTCCCGTACCTGGCCGAAGTCGGCCGCGCGCTCGCCGGTTCGCGCGTCACGCTCGGTGCGCAGGACGTGTGCGCGGAGACGCAGGGCGCGTTCACCGGAGAAGTGTCGGCGGCGATGTTGCGCGATGTCGGTTGCGCGGGCGCCATCGTTGGCCACTCCGAACGTCGCGCGTTGTACGGCGAGACGGATCAGCTGGTCGCGCGGAAGTTCGCCGCACTGCTCGCGGCCGGCCTCACGCCGATCCTCTGCGTCGGCGAACAACTCGCCGAGCGTGAAGCCAACCGCACGTTCGAAGTCGTCGATCGCCAGCTCGACGCGGTGCTGGATCTCTCCGGCGTCGCGGCGTTTTCGCGCGCGATCATCGCGTACGAACCCGTGTGGGCCATCGGCACCGGCAAGACGGCGACGCCACAGCAGGCCGAAGACGTGCACGCCCACATCCGCGCGCGGATCGCGGAGCGCGATGCTAAGATCGCCGCCCTCGTGCGCATCCAGTACGGCGGCAGCTGCAAGGCCGCGAATGCGGCGGAATTGTTCTCCATGCCGAACGTGGATGGCGGATTGATCGGCGGAGCCTCGCTCAAGGCCGAAGAATTCCTCGCCATCATTGCCGCGGCTCGCGCCTGAGACGGAAGACCACAGATGTTGCGAACCATTCTCACATTCCTACAGGTCGTATCGGCGGTCGGCATCGTCGGCCTCGTGCTGTTGCAACGTGGCAAGGGCGCTGACGCCGGCGCGGGATTCGGTGCCGGTGCCTCCGGCACGGTGTTCGGTGCGCGCGGCGCGAGCACGGGCCTGTCGCGCATGACGGCGATTTTTGCCGCGATCTTCATGCTGAACAGCCTCGCGCTGACGTATCTCTTCCAGCGCGATGCCCAGACGCGGGCGCCGTCGCTGCTCGACCAGGCGCAGCAGACTGCGCCGGCTCCGGTCCAGGTTCCGGTCGCGCCGCCCGTGGACGCGAACTCGGTGCCGGTTGCGCCGTCCGATCCCGCTCCGCAGCCGGGTCCGGAAAAGCAGTAGACATTTCGAACATTGCCGACGTGGTGGAATTGGTAGACACACTAGCTTGAGGGGCTAGCGGAGCGATCCGTGGGAGTTCGAGTCTCCCCGTCGGCACCATCACTTTCCTTATCCCTGTTACAATCGCGCCCGAATTTTTCCGGGGGCGGTTGTCTTCTCGACGACGAGAAGTTGCTGCCCCTTTTCATGCAGGTGCAGACGACCGGAAATGCTGCAGAACTACGTTCCCGTACTGATCTTCCTCACCATCGCGACCGGCCTCGCGCTCGTCATGATGAGTCTCGGCCTGATCCTCGGCCGCTGGAAATCGAAGACGCGCGGTGACGCGCAGAAACTCTCGCCGTACGAGTGCGGCTTCGAGGCGTTCGAAGACAGCCGCATGAAGTTCGACGTGCGGTACTACCTCGTCGCCATCCTCTTCATCGTCTTCGATCTCGAAATCGCCTTCCTGTTTCCGTGGGCCGTCGTGTTGCAGCACATCGGCGTCTTCGGTCTCGTCGCGATGGGCATCTTCCTGTTCATCCTCGTGGTGGGTTTCATCTACGAATGGAAGAAGGGAGCGCTCGAATGGGATTAGAAGAGCCGCAGAGTGACGAGTCCATCGCGCAGACCATGTCGGAGCGCGGGTTCGT
>DATJTW010000122.1:0-9553 GCA_035502995.1 Steroidobacteraceae bacterium
CCGCCACTTCGACGCCTCGTTCGCGGCCCTGTCCGACGTCACGCGGCGCGGCGTCCTCGAGCAACTCGCCCGTTCGGACGCCTCCATCACCGATCTCGCCGACAGGTTCGACATGACCCTCACGGGCATGAAGAAACACGTCGGCATCCTCGAGGACGCCGGCCTCGTCGTCACCGAGAAGATAGGCCGCGTGCGCACCTGCCGGCTCGGCAAGTGCCGGCTCGAAGAAGAAGCCGCATGGATCGAGCGGTACCACCAGCTCTGGGCCGCGCGCTTCGAAGCGCTGGACGACGTGCTCGCCGAATTGAAACGACAGGAGAAGACCGATGGACGCAGGAAGAGGAAGTGAACGCGCCATGAAGAACCCGACGAAAGCGGAACGGAAATCCGAGCGCGAGATCGTGGTCACGCGGACCTTCGACGCGCCGGTGCACCTCGTGTTCGAGGCGTGGACGAAACCCGAGTTGTTCCGGAAATGGTGGGCGCCGAAGTCGATGGGCGCCACCCTGCTCTCCTGCGAGATGGACGTGCGCACGGGCGGCGGCTATCGGCTCGAGTTCGGCCACCCGCAGGCGCCGGCGCCGTTCGCATTCTTCGGCAAGTACCTCGAAGTCACGCCGCCGTCGAAGCTCGTGTGGACGAATGCCGAAAGCGAGAACGGCGCCGTGACGACCGTGACGTTCGCGGAGAAGTCCGGGAAGACGCTGCTCGTGCTCAGCGAGCTGTATCCGACGAAGGAAGCGCTCGAGGCCGAGCGCGGCGCCGAGGAAGGACTGCCCGAGCAGTTCGCGCAGCTGGACGAGCTGTTGGCCAGCCTCGCGGGCTGACGGCGGCGACGCGGATGGGCGGCGTCGGCGCGGGGCCGGCGCCACCGCACGCGCTCAGCGCTCCACAGCCTCGCTGCAGGACAGCGACTTGCTGGGCAGATAGGCCTCGACCCAGCCGTCGCCGAGGCGGCCGTCGTGCCAGATCACGTCGACGCAACGCTGCGTGGAGACCAGGTCGAACTCGTCGCGGGTCAGGCGCACTTCGCGCGGGGCGCGCGGGTCCGGCCAACCCGGGGTCGCGAGGTGCCACGAGCGGCTCTTCCGTGACTTTGACTCCCACGCGCGCTCCACCGGGATCGGCACGCGGCGCGCGGCGCGGGTTTCCATCGTTTCGTTGCACCAGATCAGCCCGCCGATCGTCGCGACCCAGACCGCCGGCACGCCGGCCAGCAACACGTCGAGCACGACGCGGTGCGTGAACGCGGTCGCGCCCAGCGCGAGGTACAGAACGCCGAACCAGGCCGCGGCGGCGGCCGTCGTGACGAGCAGCGCGACGTGCGGAATCGCCGCGAGCACGAGCTGGTGATCCTGGCGCAGCCACGTGTAGACGAGCGCCGCGACGGCGGCGACGAACCCGGCCGTCAAGACGATTGAGATGCGGCGGCGGACGACGTGCGTGTGATCGCTCGGGCTGTCCATGCCGCTGCCCCGAACGCGCGCGAGCTCGGTCACCACGGCGCGGATGTCGGGCAGCAGATCAGCGATGACGGCCGGCGCGATGACGTCGTCGTTGCGTTCGTCGAGGTCGTTGTAAGCCTTGGTGACCACCCAGAGACGTCCGCCCGCCGCGCTGACCTCGCGCGTGGTCGGCTCGCGCATCAGGTGGAAGAGCCGGTTGCGCAGGTCCTTGCGCAGCTGCAGCGCCTCGTGCAGCGCGGGGTCTTCGCTCTGGATGTAGATGCGGCCGTCGAACGGCATGTCGCCGGTCTGCAGCTCGCGCGCGATGCCGCAAGCCTTCGCCACGCGGTCGAAAGCGCCTTCGCGGTACAGCGAGAAGGACAGGTCGACGGGCAGATCGACCGCCACGTGGACGCTGTACAGACCGTGCTTGTTGCGGCGGGTGCCGAACGACGCCCTGTTGCCGCCGATCACGTGCGCCTTGCCGGACGGCTCGCGGCCGCGCTGCCACAGCATCGCCAGCCGGAAGCCCGCGATGAACATCAGGACCACGCCGGCGACGGTCAACACCGGCGGACGGACCTCAGGTGTCGGTCCACCTCGTCGCCTCGGTGAGCTCCGTCTCGCGCTCGCAGGGATCCGGCGGGTTCACGCACTTGGCGCGCGCCGACACGGTGTAGTGATAGAAGTCTCCCGGCTTCGGTTCACGGTTGCGATTGTGTATCGGATCGAAGTTGTCGCCAATCTTTCCGTTGACGTCGGCGCGCGTGCAGAACTTCGCGACGCAGTCGGGGGCGACGGGCAAGCCGGTCGCGATCGCCTTGTTCAGCATCCAGCGCAGCGTGATGTCGTTCAGCGCGTGGTTGTCGTTGCCGCCGCCGATGTCCGAATGCACGCCGCGGAACCAGACTTCGCGGCTGCCGATCAGGCGCGTGGGCCGGAACGCCTGGCGGGCTTCGTCGAGCGCGATGGCGTGATAGCAGGACTGCACGGCCTTCGCGAGGCCGAGCTTGTAGCCGAGGTTGATGCGGTTGGCGTTGATGCCGGGCAGGTTGATGGGAATGCCGAACGCGGCGACGACATCGAAGACGCCGAGGAAACGGATGGCGGGTTTTTCCACGACGCCATTGACCTTGACGCCGTCGTCGCCGATGACGTTCGCGAAGTGGGTCGCGAGCGCGGCGCCGCGGCTGAAGCCGACGATGTCGATGTCGCGGTCGCCGGCGGCGAATTGCCTGGCCATGTCGCGCTTCGCGTCGTCGATGCGGTCCTGGCCGCCGACGCCGAAGGCACCGCCGAGCAGCTTGCCGACGAAGCCGTGCTTGGTGCCGACGCCCTTGTAGAAGAACTTGGTGCCGGTGTAGCAGTCCTTGAACCGGACGACGTTGGTGTTGAGGTCGTAGCGGCCGGCGTCCTTCTCGGAGTTCCAGGTGCCGTCGAATGCGTATAGAGCCATGGTGTCCTCCCGGGTGAATAATGGGGACATTCCTGATTTCCCAGGAAACGGGGACAGGGCTCAAATGGGAGAAATGCGACGGATTCCCGCGGCGCGGCCAGCCCCGGATCAAACTACGCTGCGCGCATGCCAAGAACCTCGCGCGCCATCGTCGGCAACTACTGCTACCACGTCATCAATCGCGGCAATCAGAAGGCCCGCGTCTTCCACGAGCCCGCCGACTACGAGCAGTTCCTCGCGTTGTTAGCGCGGGCGCAGCAAAGACTCGAGCTGCCCCTGATCTCCGCCTGCCTGATGCCGAACCACTTCCACCTCGTCGTGCGACCCTGCGATGGCGATGACCTCGCCCGCTGGATGCATTGGGCATTCACGACGCACGTCCGTTGGTATCACGAGAAATACGACACGACGGGTCGCGTGTGGCAGGGCCGGTTCAAGGCCTTCGCGGCACAGGAAGACCACCATCTGCTGAGCGTCATGCGTTACGTGGAGCGCAACGCATTGCGGGCAAACCTGGTCGAGCGCGCGGAGGACTGGGAATGGAGCAGCCTCGCCTGGCGACGCGAGGCACGACCCCGGTTGCGGCTCGCGCAGTCGCCCGTGTCGCTGCCGTCGTACTGGCGGCACTACGTCAACGAGCCGCACACGTCCGTGGAACTGGCCGAGCTCCGCGCCTGCGTAAACCGCCAGCGGCCCTTTGGCGAAGAGGATTGGGTCAAGCGACAGATCAAGGAATTCGGCCTGGAGTCATCGATCACGCCACCCGGCCGTCCCCGAAAATCGAGCCCTGTCCCCGTTTCCTAGGAAATCAGGAATGTCCCCATTACTGCGTGACGAGCATGTCGCAGAGGGTGGCGGGGTCGACGGGCTTCACGAGATGCATGTCGAAGCCGGCTTCGCGCGAGCGGCGGCGGTCGACGTCCTGGCCCCAGCCGGTCAGCGCCACGAGGATGGCACCGCGGCCCCACGATTCGGCGCGGATGCGGCGCGCGACTTCGCAGCCGTCGAGCTTCGGCATGCCGACGTCGAGCACCACGATCTCCGGCCGACGCTGCCCGGCCAGCGCCAGCGCTTCCTCGCCATCCGACGCGCACACCACTTCGTGACCTTCCATGCGCAGCATCAGCGCGAGGCTTTCGAGCGCGTCCTGGTTGTCGTCGGCGATGAGGATGTTGCGTCGTACCTGCATGGTGCCTTCCGGTTTCGTCGTGGAGTCGGTGATCGCCGCGGGCGCGTCGGGGACCAGCAGCGGCAGCGACACGATGAACTCGCTGCCCTGGTCCTGGCCTTTGCTCTCTGCGCGGATCTCGCCGCCGTGCAGCTCGACGAGCGCGCGCACCAGCGCGAGGCCGATGCCGAGTCCGCCCGACGTCGACGCGCGCTCGCTGGGGATCTGTGTGAAGAGTTCGAAGATGTGCGGGATGGATTCCGGCGGAATGCCGATGCCGGTATCGCGCACGACGATCAGCGCGCGCCCGGCCGCGCCGCTCGCGGTCAGCGTGATCTCGCCACCGTCGCCGGTGTACTTCGCCGCGTTGTGCAGCAGGTTGCCGACGATCTGCGCGAGGCGCACCGGGTCGCCGCGCACCAGCAGCGTCTCGTCCGCCGCGTCGACGACCAGCTGCTGCCGCTTGCTCTCGAGCAACGGCTGCACGGTCTCGACCGCCGCGCCCACCACGTCCTTGATGGCCACCGGCTCGGACAACAACACGATCTTGCCGCGCGCGATGCGCGACACGTCGAGCAGGTCGTCCACCAGACGGATCATGTGCTTCAGCTGCCGCGCGATGACGCCGCGCGACCAGACGATCTTCGGATCCTGCGTCTCCCCCTGCATCAGCATGTGCGAGGCATTGCGCAACGGCGACAGCGGATTGCGCAGCTCGTGCGACAACATCGCCAGGAACTCGTCCCGCTTGACGACGGCCTCCTTCAGCGAGTTCTCCGCGCGGATGCGCTCGCGGATCTCCGTCTCGAGCGACGCGTTCGTGCGCGACAGATCCTCGTTCGCCTTCTGCAGGTGCCCGTTGATCTCCTCGAGCTGGCGCGTCTTCTCGAGCTGCAACGCCGAGTTCGCCTCCTCGAGAGCGCGGTTGGATTCGCCCAGTTGCTTGTTGACCGCGGTCAGCTCGCGCCGCCGGCGGTCGAGCTCGATCAGCACGGCCACCTTGCTGCGCAGGATCTCCGGCACCACGGGGATGTACACGTAGTCGATCGCGCCGGCCTTGTAACCCTTCAGGCGGTCGAACTCGGTGACGTGCACGCCCGTCACGAAGATGATCGGGATCGTCTCGAAGCGCGGGTGATCGTGGATCAGCGCCGCGGTCTCGAAACCGTCCATGCCCGGCATCTTCACGTCGAGCAGCACGACCGCGAAGTCCTGCTTCATCAGCGCTTCCAGCGCCTGCAGGCCGGAGTTCACCTCGATGAGGTTGTGGCCCAGCGGTTCGAGGATGGCGCGGTAGGTCAGCAGCCGCGCCGGCTGGTCGTCGACCAGCAGGATGTTGGCGACCGTTTCGCCGCCCGGCGTCTTCTCGGCACCGAGGTTCATCATGGCTGCAACCACATCCGCACCAGTGAGAGGAGCTGTTCGGTATTGACCGGCTTCGCGACGTAGTCGGACGCGCCCGCCTGCAGGCACTTCTCGCGGTCGCCCTTCATCGCCTTCGCGGTCAGCGCGATGATCGGCAACATGCGGAACGCGGGGATCTCGCGGATGCGCCGCATCGTTTCGTAGCCGTCCATCTCCGGCATCATGACGTCGGTCAGGATCAGCGAGACGTCCGGGTGGTCGTCGAGCATCTTGATCGCGTCCTGGCCGTTCGTCGCCGTGATCACGTTCATGCCGTGCCGTTCGAGCAGGCTGTTCAGCGCGAAGATGTTGCGCACGTCGTCGTCGACGACCAGCACCTTGCGCGCGCGCAATGGCTCGTCGCTGTCGTGCAGCTTCTCGATCATGCGCTGCTTGGATTCCGGCAGGTCGGAGATGCGCCGGTGCAGGAACAGCGCGGTCTCGTCGAGCAGCCGCTCGGGCGACTGCACGCCCTTCAGCACGATGCTCTTCGCGCGCTGGCGCAGCTCGGTCTCCTCGTCGGCGGTCAGCTCGCGGCCGGTGAACACGACGATCGGGATGTCGCGCAGCGAGTCGTCGCCCTGGATCTCGGTCAGCAGGTCGAAGCCGGAGACGTCGGGTAGTTTGAGGTCGAGGATCGCGCAGTCGAATTTCTTCGAGCGCAGCAGGTCGAGCGCCTCGCCGCCGCTGGCCGCCGTCGAGATGTTGATGTCCGACGCCGCGATCAGCGCGCCGATGCTGGTCTGCTCGGCCGGATCGTCCTCGATCACCAGCAGCTCGCGCACGCGCGGCGTGATGAACGTCTGGATGCGTTCGAACACCTGCTGCAGCCCCTCGACGCTCGACGGTTTCGTCATGAACGAGAACGCGCCGCGCTCGAGGCCGTACTGGCGCTCCTCTTCGACGGTGAGCACCTGCACGGGGATGTGCCGCGTGGCCGGGTCGTGCTTCAGCTGGTTGAGCACCGTCCAGCCGAGCATGTCCGGCAGGAACACGTCGAGCGTGATGGCGTTCGGCCGGTACTTGCGCGCCAGCGACAACGCTTCCTGGCCGTTGTGCGCGACCAGCGCCTTGAAGCCCTTGCCGTGCGCGGCGTCGAGCAACATGCGCGCGTAACGCGGCTCGTCCTCGACGATCAGCACGACGCGTTCCTCGCCTTCGGGCGATTCCGCCAGCGCGTCGCGATCGTCCGCGACGCGTTCGGCGTGCTGCACGGGCAGCATCGGCGCCGGCAACGACGGCGCGGCGGACTTCGACAACGTCGGCGCGGGCCGGCCATACGCCGCGCCCTGGTACGACAGCGGCAGGTACAGCGTGAACGTGCTGCCCTGCCCCGGCGCGCTCTTCAGCCGGATCTCGCCACCCAGCAGGTGCGCGAGCTCGCGCGAGATGGCGAGGCCGAGACCGGTGCCGCCGTACTTGCGCGCGGTGCCGGCGTCCGCCTGCTGGAACGCCTCGAAGATGATGCGCTGCTTCTCGGGCGAGATGCCGATGCCGGTGTCCGTGACCGCGAACTCGACCACCTGCTTGGCCGTCGACAGCACCGGGTGATCCGCCGACCAGCCCAGCATCGCCGGGCCGACGTGCAGCCGCACGCTGCCGTTCGCCGTGAACTTCATGGCGTTCGACAGCAGGTTCTTCACGATCTGCATGAGGCGCTTCGCGTCGGTGGTCAGCGTGCGGCCCAGGCGCGGATCGAAATCCGTCGTGAACGTGAGATGGCGCGCCTCCGCCTCGTGGCGGAAGTTGCGCTCGATGGTCTCGCGCAGCGTCGAGAAGGCGAGATCTTCGCTTTCGACGGTGACCGTGCCCGACTCGATCTTCGAGAGATCGAGGATGTCCGAAATCAGGTTCAGCAGGTCGGTGCCCGCGCCGTGGATGGTCTTCGCGAATTCGACCTGGCGCGCGCTGAGATTGCTCTCCGGGTTCTCGGACAGCTGCTGGCCGAGGATCAGGATGCTGTTCAGCGGCGTGCGCAGCTCGTGCGACATGTTCGCGAGGAACTCGGTCTTGTAACGCGACGTCAGCGCCAGCTCGGCGGCCTTTTCTTCGAGCGCCTTTCGCGCCTGCTCGATCTCGACGTTCTTGCGTTCGACCTCGGCGTTCTGCTCGGCGAGCAGCCGCGCCTTCGTGGCCATTTCCTCGTTCGCCTGCTGCAGCTCGACCTGCTGCGCCTGCAGTTCGCCGGCGAGTTCCTGCGACTGTTTCAGCAGGCCCTCGGTGCGCATCGACGCTTCGATCGTGTTCAGCACCACGCCGATGGAGCCGGTCAGCTGTTCTAGGAACGCGAGATGCGGTCCCGTGAATTCGTACAGCGACGCCAGCTCGATGACGGCCTTGATCTCGCCTTCGTACAACACGGGCAACACGATGACGTTGCGCGCCTGCGTCTCGACCAGCCCGCTGCCGAGACGGATCGCGTCCGACGGCACGCGCGTCAGCAGCACGCGCTGGCGCTGCACGGCGCACTCGCCGACGAACCCTTCGCCGAAGCGGTAACGGCGCGGCTCGCTGCCTTCGCGCGAATCCGCGTAGCTGGCGAGCTGCTTGAGGTAACGCTGCCCTTCTTCGTAGCTGACGACGTAGATGACGCCCTGGTGCGCGTTCACCAGCGGCGCGAACTCCGCCAGCAGCGTTTCGGCCAGCGTCACGAGGTCGCGCTGGCCCTGCATCATGCGGCTGAACTTCGCGAGGTTCGTCTTCAGCCAGTCCTGTTCCGTGTTGCGGTCCGTCGTGTGACGGAGGTTGTTGATCATCGCGTTGATGTTGTCCTTGAGCTCGGACACTTCACCGCGCGCCTCGACCTGGATCGAACGCGTCAGGTCGCCCTTGGTCACGGCCGTGGCCACTTCGGCGATGGCGCGCACCTGCGTCGTGAGATTCGCCGCCAGCATGTTCACGTTGGCGACCAGATCTTTCCACGTGCCGGACGCGCCGGCGACGTGCGCCTGGCCGCCGAGGCGGCCTTCGACGCCGACGTCGCGCGCCATGGACGTCACTTGGTCGGCGAAGATCGCGAGCGTCGTCGTCATCGAGTTGATCGTGTCGCCGAGCGCGGCGACCTCGCCCTTCGATTCGACGGTGAGGCGCTGGCGCAGGTCGCCGTTGGCGACCGCGGTCACGACCTTCACGATGCCGCGCACCTGTTCCGTCAGGTTGTTGGCCATCACGTTGACGTTTTCGGTGAGTTCCTTCCACACGCCGGAGACGTCGCGCACGTTCGCCTGGCCGCCGAGCTTGCCCTCGGTGCCGACCTCGCGCGCCACGCGCGTCACTTCGGCCGCGAAGGAGTTCAGCTGGTCGACCATCGTGTTGATGGTTTCCTTGAGCTGCAGGATCTCGCCACGCACGTCGACGGTGATCTTGCGTGACAAGTCGCCGCGCGCCACGGCCGTGGTCACCTCGGCGATGTTGCGCACCTGGCCCGTGAGGTTCGTGGCCATCGCGTTCACGGAGTCGGTCAAGTCTTTCCACGTGCCGGCGACGCCGGTCACTGTCGCCTGGCCGCCGAGCTTGCCCTCGGTGCCGACCTCGCGCGCCACGCGCGTCACCTCGGCCGCGAAGCCGTTGAGCTGGTCGACCATCGTGTTGATGGTTTCCTTCAGCTGCAGGATTTCGCCGCGCACGTCCACCGTGATCTTGCGCGACAGGTCGCCGCGCGCGACGGCGGTCGTCACCTCGGCGATGTTGCGCACCTGGCCGGTGAGGTTGGACGCCATCGAGTTCACGTTGTCCGTCAGGTCCTTCCACACGCCGGACACGCCCTGCACTTCGGCCTGGCCGCCGAGCTTGCCTTCGGTGCCGACCTCGCGAGCGACGCGTGTTACCTCAGACGAGAACGATCGCAGCTGGTCCACCATCGTGTTGATGGTTTCCTTCAGCTGCAGGATCTCGCCGCGCACGTCGACCGTGATCTTGCGCGACAGGTCGCCCTGCGCGACCGCGATCGTCACCTCGGCGATGTTGCGGACCTGGCCGGTGAGGTTGGACGCGAGACCGTTGACGTTGTCCGTGAGGTCCTTCCACACGCCAGAGACACCGGTCACTTCCGCCTGGCCACCGAGCTTGCCTTCGGTACCG
>DATJTW010000123.1:0-91057 GCA_035502995.1 Steroidobacteraceae bacterium
CAGCCTGCATTTCGAGCTCTGCTACCACCAGGGCATCGACTTCTGCATCGAACGCGGCATCGCCCGCTTCGAACCCGGCACGCAGGGCGAGCACAAGGTCAGTCGCGGTTTCGTGCCGACCCGGACGTACAGCGGACACTGGATCGTCGACCCGCGCTTCCGCGCGGCCATCGGCGACTACCTCGAACGCGAGGGCGAACACGTCGGCAACTACGCCGAGGAGATCGGCCGCCACGTCCCGTATCGCGATGCCCGCCGTGAGGCGCGCGACAAGTGAACAAGTCCATCACCTGGCTGTCGCCCGACGGCGGCGACTGGTTCCCGCCGCTCGACCAGGCGCTCGACGAGCCCGAAGGCCTGCTGGCCGCCGGCGGCGATCTGTCTCCGGCGCGGCTGCTGGCGGCGTACCGCCGCGGCATCTTCCCCTGGTACTCGGCCGGCCAGCCGGTGTTGTGGTGGTCGCCGAATCCGCGCGAAGTACTGTTGCCAGCCGCATTCAAATGTTCGCGCAGCCTCGCGAAATCCATACGGAATCGCGGCTTCGAAGTCGCGTTCGATCGGGATTTCGCCGGCGTGGTGAACGCCTGCGCGGCTCGCCGCGAGCATTCGACCGGCACCTGGATCACGAGCGAAATGCACGCCGCGTACACCCGGCTGCACGAGCGCGGACACGCGCACAGCGTCGAGGTGCGCCTCGACGGAGCGCTGGTCGGCGGGCTGTATGGCGTGCACCTGGGCTCGGTGTTCTTCGGCGAGTCCATGTTCAGCCGGGTCACCGACGCGTCCAAGGTGGCGCTGGCCCGGCTGGTCGAACGCGGCGTTGTTGCGGGACTCACACTGATCGACTGCCAGCTACCTACCCCGCACCTGCGCTCCCTGGGCAGCCAGCCGATGGACCGGGCGGAATTCAGCAAACGGGTCCACGAAGGAACGGCCGTACCCGACGTTCCCCTGTTCTCCGACACCGGAAACTAGTTCCCGGTCGCGGCTTTTCTGGCAGAATTCGCGGCCTTCAAGGTTGCCCCAGGTTCCGGATGTCGAAGGCAGATGCGATCCAGATGGAAGGCGAAGTCGTCGAGACGCTGCCTAACACCACTTTCCGGGTGAAGCTGAAGACGGGCCACGTCGTCACGGCGCACATCTCGGGAAAGATGCGCAAAAACTACATCCGCATCCTGACGGGCGACCAGGTCACCGTCGAGATGACGCCCTACGATCTGAGCAAGGGCCGCATCGTCTACCGCGGCCGCTGATTCGGAGTTGGTGCCGGGTGGGGGAAATGGGGAGTTAGCCCCGCGACCCACGACGAACCAGGCACGCTCCCGCTAACTCCCCATTTCTCGCACCCGGCACCGACCTCTTACTGCAGGGTCGCCGGCAGCGCCGGCGTCTCGGCGGGAATCGACTCGAGCGTCAGCTCCTTGCCGTCCGCGCTGACGCCGATCTTCACGGTGCCGCCCGCCGCGAGCTTGCCGAACAGCAGCTCTTCCGCCAGCGGCCGCTTGATCTGCTCCTGCACCAGCCGCGCCATCGGGCGCGCGCCCATCTTCGGGTCGTAGCCCTTTTCGGCCAGCCAGCGGCGCGCGTCGTCGTCGAGGATGATCGACACGCCCTTCTTCTCGAGCTGCGCCTCGACCTCGACGATCACCTTGTCGACCACGCGTTCGATGACCGGCATGTCGAGCGGCGCGAACTGGATGATCGCGTCGATGCGATTGCGGAACTCCGGCGAGAACAGCCGCTTCAGCGCTTCCATGCCGTCGCTGGCGTTGTCCGACTGCACGAAGCCGATCGACGAGCGGTTCATCTCGAACGCGCCGGCATTCGTGGTCATCACGATGACGACGTGGCGGAAGTCGGCCTTGCGGCCGTTGTTGTCGGTCAACGTGCCGTGGTCCATGACCTGCAGCAGCAGGTTGAACACGTCCGGATGCGCCTTCTCGACTTCGTCGAGCAGCAGCACGCAGTGCGGATGCTTGGCGATGGCTTCCGTCAGCAGGCCGCCCTGGTCGAAGCCGACGTAACCCGGCGGCGCGCCGATCAGGCGCGAGACCGTGTGCCGTTCCATGTACTCCGACATGTCGAAGCGGATGAACTCGATGCCCATCGCGATGGCGAGCTGGCGCGTGACCTCGGTCTTGCCGACGCCGGTGGGACCGGCGAACAGGAAACTGCCCACCGGCTTGCGCTGGTCGCCCAGACCCGAGCGCGCCATCTTGATGGCGGCGGCGAGCGAATCGATCGCCTTGTCCTGGCCGAAGATGACGAGCTTGAGATTGCGCTCGAGATTGCGCAGCACTTCCTTGTCCGACTGCGACACGCTCTTCGCGGGGATGCGCGCCATGCGCGCGACCACGTCCTCGATGTGTTTGACATCGACCGCGGGCTCGCGCTCGTTCGCCGGCTTGAGCCGCAGGCGCGCGCCGGCCTCGTCGACGACGTCGATGGCCTTGTCGGGCATATGGCGTTCGTTGATGTGCCGGGCGGCGAGCTCCGCGGCGGCGCGGATCGCCTCGTTCGTGTAGCCGACGCCGTGATGTTGTTCGAAGCGCGGCTTCAGGCCCATCAGGATGTCGATGGTCTCGGTCACCGAGGGCTCGACGACGTCGATCTTCTGGAAGCGACGCGCCAGCGCGTGGTCCTTCTCGAAGATGCCGCGGTATTCCTGGTACGTGGTCGAACCGATGCAGCGCAGCTCGCCGTTCGTCAGCACCGGCTTGATGAGGTTCGACGCGTCCATGACGCCGCCGGAGGCCGCGCCGGCGCCGATCACCGTGTGGATCTCGTCGATGAAGAGGATGGCGCCGGGCTGCTTCTTCAGCTCGGCGATGACGCTCTTGAGCCGCTTCTCGAAATCGCCGCGGTATTTCGTGCCGGCGATCAGCGAACCCATGTCGAGCGAGTAGATAGTGCAGTCCGACAACACGTCGGGCACCTTGCCCTCGACGATCATGCGCGCGAGGCCTTCGGCAATGGCCGTCTTGCCCACGCCCGCCTCGCCGACGTACAGCGGATTGTTCTTCCGGCGTCGGCACAGGATCTCGATGGTGCGTTCCACCTCGAGCGTGCGACCGATCAACGGATCGATCTTGCCGTCCTGCGCCTGCTGGTTGAGGTTGGTCGTGTACTTGTCGAGCGCGCTGCCGCCCTCTTCGCCGCGCTCGGTCTCGCCGGCGGGCTCTTCCTTGCTGGTCTTCTCCTCGGCGATCTTCGACAGGCCGTGCGACACGAAGTTGACCACGTCGAGGCGCGTGACCTCGGCGCGGTTCAGCAGGTGGACTGCGTGGCTCTGCTTCTCGCTGAAGATGGCGATCAGCACGTTGGCGACGCCGACTTCCTTCTTGCCGGACGACTGGACGTGGAACACGGCACGCTGCAGGACTCGCTGGAAGCCCAGCGTCGGCTGCACCTCGCGATCCTCGTCGTTCGGCAGCCGCGGCGTGGTGCGATCCAGGTGGTCGTTCAGCGCATCCTTGAGCCGGTTCAGGTCGGCACCGCAGGCCCGCAGGATCTCGCGCACCTTCGGCGTATCGAGGATGGACAACAGCAGGTGCTCGACCGTCAGAAATTCGTGGCGAGCATCACGCGCCTTGGCGAAGGCGTCGTTCAGACAGAATTCGAGCTCTTGGCTTAACACCGTTCAGTCCTCTCCACCGTTACCTACTCATGGGCGGCTGTTCGCCGTACCTAGGCCTCCTCGAGCGTGCACATCAAGGGATGGTGATGGTCACGCGCGTAAGAGGTCACCAGGGCCACTTTGGTTTCAGCGATTTCGTATGTGAACACACCGCAGATGCCCTTTCCCTGGGTATGTACTTCCAGCATGACGCGCGTCGCAGTCGTTCGATCCATCCGGAAGAACTTCTCGAGCACGTCGACCACGAATTCCATCGGGGTGTAATCGTCGTTGAGCAGGACCACCTGATATAACGGCGGCTGCTTCGTCTTGGGCTCGGCTTCTTCGACTGCGAGGCCCGCGCCCCCGTGGTCGGGGCGTTCGGTTTCGGAGCTGGGCATTGGCGCTCTTTATAGGGGTCGTCGTATGGCAACACAAGTACGAGGGCTCCGACGTCGGTTTGTAAAGACAAAACAAGCGCTTGAGGCTGCTGCGGAGCGAAACGTATCATCATGGAAATGACGGCAAACACCTGGACGGGCGCGAGCGGCGGCGGGGGCGACTGGCGCTCGCAGGCGATCGCGCGCGCGCCGCAAGTCGTCACCTTCATCCTCGCTCTGGCCATCGCGGCACAGCTCGCGCTGATTCTGGTCGGCTTCACCGCCCGCGGCCGTCAGACGGCGCCGCCAGCGGCCACCGCCGCGGCGCCCGTGCAGCGTTTCGACATCGGGGGCCTCGTCAACGCGCACCTGTTCGGCAATGCTGCCGTGCAGGCAACCGGCGATGCGGCGAACGCGCCGCCCACCAGCATTCCGCTGGTGCTCGCGGGCGTGCTGGCGACCCCGGACCCCAAGGAAGGTATGGCGATCATCGGAGAGAGTGCGACCGCGGCGAAGGTCGTCGCCGTCGGCCAGCAGGTACCGGGTGGCGCGCAGCTGCACTCGGTCTATTCGGACCGCGCGATCATCGACCGCGGTGGCGTCCTCGAGTCCGTGTACCTGCCGCGCCGGACGGCCGGCGGCGGTCCGGTCGGCATGCCGCCGCCCGCGCCCCCGGTCAACGACGGGAACGAGGCCATGCTCGATCGCATGCGCAAGCTCGTGAACGACAACCCCGGCGCGCTCAGCCAGCTCATGCGTCCGCAGCCGGTGTTCGCCGGCGGCCAGATGCGCGGCTTCCGCGTCTACCCGGGCGCCAATCGCCAGGCGTTCGCGCGCCTCGGATTGCGTGCCGGCGATCTCGTCACTGCCATCAATGGCACGCCGCTCACCGACAAGGATCGCGCGCAGGAAATCTTCGGCACGCTGAATTCCTCCACCGAGGCGCGAGTCACCATAACGCGCGCCAATCGCCAGCAGGAGCTCGTGCTCAATCTCGCGTCGGTCGCCGCTGAAGCAGAACAACTCGGCAATGGCGCCGATGGCAATATCCCCATGCAGGAGGCGCCGCCCGATGTGCCTCCCGGGAACGAATAAGAAGAAGCATGAATCACCGCACCATGAATCGAACGCCCTTCCGCTCGGCACTGCTCGTCGCGCTCTTCGCCTTGTCCGCGACGATCGCCGGCGCCCAGACCAGCGGCCGCAACAACGGCCAGCGCATCACGCCCAACTTCAAGGACGCGGAGATCGGCCAGGTCATCGAGGCGGTTGCCGCCGCCACCGGCAAGACCATCATCCCGGACCCGCGCGTGCGCGCGCAGGTCACGATGCTGTCGCAGACGCCGATGTCGCCGGACGCCTTCTACGAAGCGTTCCTCGCCTTGTTGTCCGTGCACCAGTTCGTCGCCGTCGAATCCGGCGGCATCATCAAGATCGTGCCGGACGCGAACGCGCGGCAGATGCCGAACATCGACCTGCCCGACCGCATCAACAACGGCTCGGACGAACTGGTCACGCAGGTGGTCGCCATCCAGAACGTCAACGCCGCGCAGCTCGTGCCGGTGCTGCGTCCGCTGATGCCCCAGGCCGCCCACATGGCCGCCTACACGCCCGCCAACATCCTCATCCTGTCGGACCGCGCCAGCAACGTCGCGCGGGTGATGCGCATCATCAAGCGCATCGACCAGCAGGGTGACAACGAGGTCGACATCATCTCGCTGCAACACGCGACCGCCGGCGAGGTCGTGCGCGTGATCAACACGTTCTTCCAGCAGGCGCCCGGCGGCGGCGACGCCGGTGGTGGTTCCCCCGCGCGGGTGATCGCCGACGACCGTTCGAACAGCGTGCTGATCGGCGGCGACAAGTCGCTGCGCCTGCGCATCAAGGCGCTGGTCACGCACCTCGATACGCCGCTCGAGAGCGGCGGCGACACGCAGGTGCGTTACCTGCAGTTCGCGGATGCCGAGAAGATCGCGACCAAGCTGAAGGAACAGATCTCCGCGACAGTGGCCATCACCTCGGGCGCGCCGGCCGCGGGCGGCGCGGCACAGTCCGGCGTCGCCGCGAGCGCCGACCGCTCCACCACGATCTGGGCCGAGCCCGAGACCAACGCGCTGGTCATCACCGCGCCGGCGAAGATCATGCGGTCGCTGATGGCCGTGGTCGACAAGCTCGACATCCGCCGGGCGCAGGTGCTGGTCGAAGCGATCATCGTCGACGTCAGCGTCAACAAGAACGCCGAGCTGGGCGTGAACTGGGCCGTCTGGTCGGAAGACAACGACACGCGCATCCCGATCGGCAGCTTCATCAACCCGGTCGGCGGCGTGAACCTGGCGACGCTCGCCTCCGCCATCGACGATCCGAGCACGGCGGCGGGCAACACCAGCCTGCAGACCGGCTCGACGTTCGGCATCGGCCGCATCGCCGCCACCGGCGTGAACTTCGCCGCGATGCTGCGCGCGATCCAGAGCGATGGCACGACGAACGTCATCGCCACGCCGCACGCGGTCACGATGGACAACCAGGAAGCCGAGCTCAAGGTCGCGCAGGAAGTGCCGTTCGTCACCGGCAGCTATTCGAACACCGGCAACCAGAACAACAACGGCAGCGTGAACCCGTTCACCACCATCCAGCGCGAAGAAGTCGGCACCATCCTCAAGATCACGCCGCAGGTGAACGAAGGCGGCGCGCTGGTGCAGATGAAGATCGAGCTCGAGAGCTCGGAACTGTCGAACTCCACCGGCGACGCGAACAGCCTGATCACGAACAAGCGCACCGTGAACACCAACGTGCTGATCGAGGACGGCGGCATCGTCGTGCTCGGCGGCCTGATCCGCGACAGCGCGCTGCGCGGCGAGAGTCGCGTGCCCTACCTGGGCCGCATCCCGATCATCGGCGAGCTGTTCAAGACCCGCAGCCGCAAGCGCGAGAAGTCGAACCTGATGGTCTTCATCCGCCCGAAGATCCTGCGCGACGGCCTGCAGACCGCGATCGAGACCGGCGCGAAGTACAACTACATGCGCGAGCAGCAGAAGAAGGCCGGCGCGAACCCCGGTGAGATCCTGCCGCTGATCCCGTTCAACAAGGACCCGCTGCTGCCGCCCGTGCCGCCGCCGGATGCCGCGTCGGACAAGGGCACCGCGGCCGACAAGCCCGCCGAAGCGCCGGTCGACGACAAGACGACCCCAGCGCCGGCCCCGCCGCCGAAGCCATGAATTCGGTCGTCGACGCCGCGCCCGAGACGCCTTCCCGCCCGCAGCGCGTCGGCTTCGCGTTCGCCAAGCGTCACGGCGTGCTCGTGCGCCGCGTGCACGATGGCATCGCCGAGTGCGTGTACCGGCCCGGCGCCGCGCCGCTCGCGGTTGCCGAGGTCCGCCGCCATCTCGGCGTGCCGGTGAAGCTCGAGAAGGTCGCGGAAGCGGATTTCGATTCACTGCTGCGCATCGCCTACGAAGCCGGCAACGACGCGATGGAAGCGGCCGAGGGCGTCGAGGAATCCACCGATCTCGCGCATCTCGCGCAGGACCTGCCCGAGCAGGCGGACCTGCTCGAGAGCGAGGACGACGCGCCGATCATCCGCCTCATCAACGCGGTACTGACGCAGGCCGTGAAGGAGAACGCGTCGGACATCCACGTCGAGCCGTTCGAGAACCGGCTCGTCGTGCGCTTCCGCGTCGACGGCGTGTTGCGCGAGGTGCTCCAGAGCAAGCGCGCGGTCGCGCCGCTGGTCGTGTCGCGCATCAAGGTCATGTCGAAGCTCGACATCGCCGAGAAGCGCCTGCCGCAGGACGGCCGCATCTCGCTGCGCATCGCCGGCCGCTCGGTCGACGTGCGCGTGTCGACGCTGCCGTCCGGTCACGGCGAACGCGTGGTGATGCGTATCCTCGACAAGCAGGCGGGCCGCCTGCACCTGTCGGCGCTCGGCATGGACCCGACCACCGAGCAGCGCATCGCCGACCTGTTCCGCAAGCCGCACGGGATCATGCTCGTCACCGGGCCCACCGGCTCCGGCAAGACCACGACGCTGTACGCCGGTCTCGAGCACCTGAACGACAACACGCAGAACATCATGACGGTCGAGGACCCAATCGAGTACTACATCGACGGCATCGGCCAGACGCAGGTGAACACGAAGGTGGAGATGACCTTCGCGCGCGGGCTGCGCGCCATCCTGCGCCAGGATCCGGACGTGGTGATGGTCGGCGAAATCCGCGACCTCGAGACCGCGCAGATCGCCGTGCAGGCGTCGCTGACCGGCCACCTCGTGCTGAGCACGCTGCACACGAACACCGCCGTCGGCGCGCTGACGCGCCTGCGCGACATGGGCATCGAACCGTTCCTGCTGTCGTCGTCGCTGATCGGCGTCGTCGCGCAACGCCTGGTGCGCACGCTGAACCCGGACACCAAGGTGCCGTTCGTCGCCGGCGAATACGAGCGCCGCCTGCTCGGTCTGCAGCCGGGCGACCCGTCGCCGACGTTGTACAAGCCGGCGGACGGGCCGAATGCGTTCCGCGGCCGCACCGGCATCTACGAGCTCGTGATCGTCGACGACACGATGCGCACGATGATCCACGACGAGGCGGCCGAGCACGAGCTCGAGCGCTACGCCCGCACCATGACGCCGTCGATCCGCGACGACGGCCTCGCGCGCGTGCTGCGCGGCGACACCACCATCGAAGAAGTCCTGCGCGTCACGCGCGAGGACTGATCCGGAGTTCCGATGGGAGCCTTCGAGTACACCGCTCTCGACAGCGCGGGCCGCGAACAGAATGGCGTCGTCGAAGGCGACACCGTCAAGCACGTCCGCCAGATCCTGCGCGAGCGCTCGTTGCTGCCGGTCACGGTGGCCGAGGTCAAGCACGGCGAGGCGAAGCGCCAGCGCGGTTTCTCGCTCCGCCGCGGCGTCTCGGCCAGCGACCTGTCGCTGCTCACGCGCCAGCTCGCGACCCTGGTGAAGGCCGGCCTGCCGCTCGAGGAGGCGTTGCTGGCGGTGTCGCAGCAGTCGGAGAAGCCGCGCGTCCAGAGCATCATGCTCGGCGTGCGCGCCAAGGTCATGGAGGGCCACACGCTGGCCGACGGCCTGTCCGAGTTCCCGAAGGTGTTTCCGGAGATCTACCGATCGACGGTGTCCGCGGGCGAGAGCTCGGGCCGCCTCGACGGCGTGCTCGAACGCCTGGCCGACTACACCGAGAACCGCGAGGTCACGCGCCAGAAGGTGCTCGGCGCGTTGCTGTACCCGATCGTGCTGTCGTTCGTCTGTCTCGGCATCGTCACGATGATGATGGTGTACGTCGTGCCGAAGGTCATCGAGGTGTTCGAATCGAGCAAGGGCAAGCTGCCGCTCGCCACCGAGATCCTGATCTTCGTCAGCGACTTCCTGCGCAACTACGGGATCTGGTTGGTCATCGGCATCGTGCTCGCCATCGTGGCGTTCATCTACTGGGTGCGGAACATCGACAACCGGCGGCGGTTCCACCGTTTCCTGCTGCGCGTGCCGCTGGTCGGCAAGCTGATCCGCGGCCTGAACACGGCGCGCTTCACGCGCACGTTCAGCATCCTCACGGCCAGCGCGGTGCCCGTGCTCGAGGGCATGCGTATCGCCGGCGAGGTCGTGACCAATCTACCCATGCGCGATGCCGTCGCCGCGGCCGCGCAGCGCGTGCGCGAAGGTGCACCGATCGGGCGCTCCCTGCAGACCAGCCGCCTGTTTCCGCCCATGACGGTGCACCTGATCTCCTCCGGCGAGGCGAGCGGCGAACTCGACACGCTGCTCGACCGCGCCGCGACCAACCAGGAGCGCGAGCTCGACTCGATGATCGGCGCACTGGTGGGCCTGCTCGGCCCGCTTCTCATTGTTGTGATGGGCCTCTTCGTCATGGGCATAGTCTTTGCAATGCTGATGCCCATCTTCCAGATGAACACGTTGATCCGGTGAGCATTCGTCGATAAACCCCATTGCATGATCGGAAGTCTCGTTTTATAACGCGCCCATCTGAGGACGCGCCGTTTCGCACGATGAACGAGAAACCCGAGTCAGAAGAGTTCGAGGAAGACGGCGAAGAAGCCGCCTTCGAGGCCACGAGCGAAGTCGATTTCGATCGACTCGCCAAGGATCTCGACGCGGCGAAGAAGCGCGGCCAGAAGGCCGGCGATCCCGCCTGGCGCAAGCTCGAGCGCCGCAGCGAAGAGAAGAACACCGCCGAGCTCACCAGCGACTTCGACGACTACGACATCAGCGACGACTCCACCGTCGCGCAGCGCATGAACATCCCGAAGGATTTCGGCAGCTAGCGGAAGTCCCGCGACCGCGTGACCAGCGCCCCCAGCATGCGGGTGCGGTCCGCGAGCTGGTGCGCCACCACGTGCGTGACCAGCCCCTCCTTCTGCAGCTTCCCCCGCACCTCGAGGAATCGCGAGCCGCTCGCGATGCGTCGCGCGTTCGACCACACGCGCTCCCAGACGATCAGGTTCACGACGCCGGTTTCGTCCTCCAGCGTGATGAACATGACGCCTCCCGCGCTCTGCGGCCGCTGGCGCGCCGTGACGATGCCGGCGACGCGCACCTCGCGCCCGTCCGGCAGGTCCTGCAGCGCCTTCGACGTCGCGATGCCGGCCTCCTCCAGCTCACCGCGCAGCAGCGCGAGCGGATGGCGCCCGAGCGTCAGTCCCGCCGAGCGGTAGTCGGCCGCGATGTTCTGTCCCTCCGTGGGCGGCGCGAGCAGCGGCGTGCCCTCGCCCGTGCGCGGCACCGGTGCCAGCGGCAGCTCCTGCTCGCTGCCGGCCACCTGCCAGAACGTGAGGTGACGATTGCCCGACAACTCGCGCATCGTGGCGGCATCGGCCAGCGCCTCGAGCTCGCGGCGGTCGAGCGCGGCGCGGCGCGTGAGGTCCTGCACGCTGGCGAACGGCGCCGCGGCGCGCGCCGCGACGAGGCGTTGCGCGGCCTCCTCGCCCAGGCCCTTGACCAGGCGCAGGCCGAGACGCAGCGCCGGATCGGCGGCGGCGGTTCCGTCGACGGTTTTCCCATCGGCAGGGGGCGCGCGTCGTTCCAGCGTGCAGTCCCAGTCGCTGTGGCAGACGCAGATCGGGCGCACCTCGACGCCGTGTTCCTTCGCGTCGCGCACCAGTTGCGCCGGCGCGTAGAAACCCATCGGCTGGCTGTTGATCAGCGCCGCCGTGAACGCCGCCGGCTCGAAGCACTTCAGCCACGCGGAGCTGTACACGAGCAGCGCGAAACTCGCGGCGTGGGATTCCGGGAAACCGTATTCGCCGAAGCCCTGGATCTGGCTGAAGATCGACCGGGCGAAATCCTCGCCGTAGCCGCGCTCGCGCATGCCCTCGATGAGCCGCTTCTCGAAGTGGCCGAGACCGCCGCGGCGTTTCCACGCCGCCATGCTGCGGCGGAGCTGGTCCGCCTCGCCCGGCGAGAAACCCGCGGCGACGATGGCGAGCTGCATCACCTGCTCCTGGAAGATCGGCACACCCATCGTGCGTTCCAGCACGCCCTGCACCGCGTCGCTCGGGTACGTGACCGGCTCGAGTCCCTGTCGCCGGCGTAGATATGGATGCACCATGCCGCCCTGGATCGGCCCCGGGCGCACGATCGCGACTTCGATCACGAGGTCGTAGAACTTCGCCGGCTTCAGCCGCGGCAACATCGACATCTGCGCGCGCGATTCCACCTGGAACACGCCGATCGTGTCGGCGCGCGAGATCATCTCGTAGACGCGTGCGTCCTCGCGCGGCACGTCCGCGAGCGTGAAGGATTTTCGGCGGAACTCGCTGACCAGCGCCAGCCCGCGGCGCAGCGCCGACAACATGCCGAGCCCGAGCACGTCGACCTTGAGCAGCCCCAGGTCGTCGAGATCGTCCTTGTCCCATTCGATGACCGTGCGGTCCGCCATCGCCGCGTTCTCGATCGGCACCAGTTCCTCGAGCAGGCCCTGCGAGATCACGAATCCGCCGACGTGCTGTGACAGGTGCCGCGGGAAGCCGAGCAGCTGCCCCGCCAGCGCCAGCAGTAGTTTGACCTGAGGGTTGTCCGGCGCGAAGCCGGCCTCGCGCATGCGGTCCTCGTCCACCGACGTGTCCCACCATTGCATCGCGCCGGCCAGGCGCTCCGCCTGCACGGCATCGAGGCCCAGCACCCGCGCCATGTCGCGCAACGCGCTGCGCGGCCGGTAGCTGATGACCGTGGCCGTCAGCGCCGTGCGGTCGCGGCCGTACTTGCGGTACAGGTACTGGATGACCTCCTCGCGCCGCTCGTGTTCGAAGTCGATGTCGATGTCCGGCGGTTCGTTCCGTTCGCGCGAGATGAAACGTTCCATCAGCAGCTCGCCGCGCGACGGATCCACCTCCGTGACGCCGAGCGAGTAACACACCACCGAGTTCGCCGCCGAACCCCGCCCCTGGCAGAGGATGTTCAGGCGGCGCGCCTCGGAGACGATGTCGTGCACCGTCAGGAAGTACGACTCGTAGGCGAGATCGCCGATGAGCTCGAGTTCGTAGTCGATCTGCGCGCGTATCTTCGCCGGGATGCCGGCCGGCCAGCGTTTCGCGGCGCCCGCCGCCGTGAGGTTGCGCAGGTGCGAGGCCGGGGTTTCGCCGGCCGGCACGAGCTCGCGCGGATATTCGTAGCGCAGCTCGTCGAGCGAGAAATCCGCGAGCGCGGCGATCTTCACCGTCTCGGCCAGCAGCTCGGGTGGATAGAGCCGGGCGAGCCGCTCGCGGCTGCGCAGGTGACGTTCGCCGTTCGGATGCAGGTGCGCGCCCGCCTCCGCCAGCGTGACGCCGTGGCGCACCGCCGTCAGCGCGTCCTGCAGCGGGCGGCGCTCGCGCAGGTGCATGTGCACGTCGCCGGCGGCGGTCAGCGGCAACGCGTGCGCGGCGCCGAGCGCGCGGGCCCCGGCGAGACGTTCGCGGTCGCGGCCGTCGCGTGTCAGCTCGACCGCGATCCAGGTGCGATCCGCGAAGTGCGCGCGCAGCCAGGCGGCCTGGTCGGCATGGAGCGAGGCGGCGTCGAGGAGCGGCGGGGAACCCAGCGCCGGCAGCCAGAGCACCAGCGTGCCGGCGGCGACGTCCGTGCCCTCCTTCTCGCCTCCCCGGGGCACGGCGCCGGCGCCGAGCAGCTCCGCGACGTCGGCGCGGCCGAGCCGGTAGCTGCCCTTGTCGGCCGCGCGCCGGCCGCGCGTGATCAGCCGCGACAGCCGGGCGTAACCCGCGCGGCTGCGCGCGATGACCACCAGGCGCAACCCGTCGTCGAGCGCGAGCTCCGTGCCGATCAGCAGTTTGATGCCGCCGCCTATCTTCTTGACCGCGGTATGCGCGCGCACCACGCCGGCGAACGAGCATTCGTCCGTGATGGCCAGCGCCGCGTAGCCGAGTTCGCGCGCCTGCGTGATCAGCTCTTCGGCGTGGGAGGCACCGCGCAGGAAGCTGAAGTTGCTCAGGCAATGCAGCTCGGCGTAGGCCGGTGCAGCCGCGGAGGTCATCCGAAGATCCCGTGCAGGAACCAGGCGTGCGTGGGCGCGTCGCGGTAGATCCACAGGCGCGTACCGGCGGCCGACTGCGCGACGTAGTAGTCGCGCTGGATGTCCGCGCCGTCCCACCAGCCGCTCTCGATGCGTTCGGGTCCGGCGAGTAGTTCGAGCGGCCCGCCGTGCTGCGGTCGCCCGCGCCGCGCACCGAGCGGCTCGGGCTGGTGCAGCAGCCAGAGCGGGCGCGCGAAGGAGCCGGCTCCATCGATCGATGCGGGAGACGCGGGAGACGCGCCCGTCGCGCGATTGTCCGGGCCGCCGATGAAAAGATCCGTGCCCTGTCTCGCCCGCCAGGCGCGCTCCGGCCGATGCTCCGCGACCTGCGCGAGGCCATACACCGCGGCCGGGCCCAGGCGTGCGCGCAGGTGCTCCACCAGCGCCGGCATCTCGCCGGTCGGCGCGGAGCCGTGTTCGCCCGGCGACCACAACGACTGGCTGGCGACATCGCGCGCCGTCAACGCGCCGCTCGCCAGCTCGCAGCGGCGCACGGGCTCGGGCAGGACCAGGGTCGCGAGCCGTTCGCGCAGCAACGCGCCGAGCCGTGCCGCGCTGGCCTCGGGTTGCGCGAGGCGCAGCACACAGAGCGTGGGCTCCGCGCGGTAATGACGGAACCGGCAGCGCAGGCTCGTGATGCCGCGCTGGCGTGCGCGCAGGAATTCCTCGAGCTCCGCGAGCAACGGTTCGAGCGCGCGCAGCAGCCGCTCGTGCTCGTGGATCTCGTGGTCGAGATCGCGGCTGCCGCGATACCGCTCGCGTTTCGCGACGCGCTGGCGCGGATCCGCGCGCCGGCCCAGCAGCCGGTCCAGGTCCGCGAGCTGCGCGGGACCGAAACGCCGCGCGAACCCGGCGCGCGGCAGGCGCATCAATTCGCCCAGCGTGTTCACGCCCATCGCGGCGAGCCGCTGGTTCTCCGCTTCCGGCCAGCGCAACACGTCGAGCGGCAGCGGTTTGAGGCGCGCCGGCAGCACGGCCGGATCCGTGATGAAGCAGCGCGCGCCGGCCCGCGCGGCCGCGAGCGCGGCCAGCGCCGTGGGCGCGAGCGTGAAATGCGGCGGGACTTGGCCCGCGGCGAACATTGGGCTCGCCAGACAGGCTTCGCGCAATTGCCGACACAATTGCCGCAGCCCGCCGAACAACCGGATGCTCGGCTTGATCTCGAGCAGCAGGCCGTCGGGCGGCGCGAGCGAGACCAGCGGCGTGAACGTGGCGGCGATCGCCGCGAGACCCTGCATCAGCGCGAGCTCACGCGCCGTGTCGCGCGGCCGGGGATCGATGTCGGGCGCGGCGGCCAACGCGGCACCGAGGGTCATGCCCACGCGCACCCCCGCGTTGCGGGCGCGCGCGTCGGCGGCGATCACGCGCTGGTTGCGATCCGTCGCGTCGACGACGACGAGCGGCGCGGAACGATCCGCGGAAGACGCTGCAGTCTGCAGCGCGGCCAGTGGCAGATCCGGCACGTGTGCGGCGACCCACAACTCGCGCGGCTCGAGAACCAGCGCCGCCTGGTCCTGGGGCCCGCGCGGCGGCCCCGCGGGCGGAGGCGGCGCCGGCCGCACCCGTAAAACGGACGGCGCCGCTCTCTCGACCGACGGTTCAAACAGATCCGGCTCGATGACCAGGCGCAGGGAACGCGGATGCATGGCCCTACGCCGCGCGATTCCAGGCGAGATCGATCGGCTCGCGACTCCCGCCGCGACTCTTCAGCAACGTCACGCGCGCGCCATGACGGCCCGCCTGGGTGTGCGGCTCCAGCACGAGCCGCAACACCGCGGGCGACGCCACGTCCGCAAACCGCAGGCTGCGATACAACACGCCGAGCGTGCGCCCCTGCTCCGCCGCGAGCTGCAGGCGGCGGATGGCCTTCGGGCTGGCGCGCGGCAGCCAGGCCAGTGCCGCCTCGCAGGCGCCGGACTTCAGCGCCTGCTCGTGCGCCCACAACGGCAGGTGCGTGCGCACCACCAGCATGCGATCGAGCGCGACCCCGTGCGCCTTCAGCGCCGGCGCGTACGGCTCGTGCGGCGGCGACACCCACGTGCACCAGCGCGCGGGCGCGGCCTGCGACAGCGCGGCGAGCGCGGGCAGCAGTAGATAGAGCTCGCCCACGCCGGGGCGCGGCGTGAGGACCTCTATGAGCCCATGGCGCGGCCAGCCGCCGCCCGGCAACCCGGCGTCGAGCGCGGCATATCCCGTCGACAACGTCGCGATGGCGGCGCGGCTCCGGCCTCGCCACACGGACGGGTGGGCCAGCAACTCGTCGAGTTGTCGTTGGTGGGTCGACATGGAGTGCGCGCCGCGGGCACGGTCCTCAACTCGCCGGAACCGAATAGATGAAATCGTAGAAGTGCCGGCCGTTCACGATGTTGATGCTCAACGTGCCGGTGAGGCCCGAGAGCTGCTCCGTGCCCGAATCCGGCACCACGTTGATGGACAGCGACGGCTCACCGCGATTCATCACGCCCGTGTGCTGGAGCAGGAAACTGCCCTTGCGCCCCTCGAGCTCGCCGGTGACGTGATCGATGGCGACGTAACAGGCCGAGCCGCGCGTGTTCGTGCCCGCCGACAGCATCTGTCCGCAGGCCGCGGCCGAGAGATCGCCGCTGAATTTCTTCGTCAACAGCACGCGGCCGAGCATGGGGTTGCTCGACGCATCCGCGTTCGACAGCGGCTGCAGCGTGACCTCGAAACTGCCGGTGGCACGCTTCATGGCGCGGCACCCGGGTCGGCGAGCTTGAAGTTCGGGTTTTCGATGATCCCGAAGACGTTGCCGAAAGGATCGAGCACGTCCGCGGCGCGGATGCCGTCACCCACGTCCGTGATCTCCGTGCGCGGCTCCGCCCCGAGCTCCAGCAGACGCGCATAGGCGCTCGTGATGTCCTTGACGCCCCAATACACGCCCACGGTAGATTGCGTGGCATCGGGCAGGAGCCCGAGCTCGTAGCCGCCGACATTGAAGCCGACGTAATACGGCTGGTCGAAGTACGGCGCGAAACCCAGCGCTTTCGTGTACCACAACTTGCCCGCGGCCAGATCCGGCGTGCGGTAAATGGCGGTTCGAAGACCTAATAACATCCAGAATGCCCTCTTCTTCTTATCTCAACCGGCGCCGCATTACGACAGCGCCTTGCCTCGACGAAGCACGCCCACCACCACGCCTTCGATGATCAACGGGTCTTCCTTCACGTTGACCTTGATGGGTTCGAAGTCCTCGTTCTCGGGCAACAGCCACACGACGGGACCTTCCTGCTTGTAGCGCTTCACGGTGACTTCGTTTTCCAGGCGCGCCACGATGATCTGGCGATTGCGCACTTCCGGCGTACGATGCACGGCCACGAGATCGCCATCGAGGATGCCGGCATCCTTCATCGACATGCCGACGACCTTGAGCAGGTAGTGCGGCCGGGGCTGAAAGATGGAAGGATCGATGTCGAGACGCGATTCGATGTTCTCTTCGGCGAGAATGGGACGGCCCGCGGCGACGCGGCCGATGAGCGGCAGACCGAGCTGCTCGCGCATGGTGTCCATGAGCTTGATGCCGCGCGACGCGCCGGGCACCAGCGCGATGACGCCCTTGCGCGCGAGCGCACGCAGATGCTCCTCGGCGGCATTGGGCGATTTGAACCCGAGCTCGCCGGCGATCTCGGCGCGCGTGGGGGGCATGCCCGTCTCGTTGATGGCTCGCTGGATGAGACGCAGGATTTCGGTCTGGCGGGGCGTGAGATCGGACATGGCGGATTCCTTTAAAGAAGAATCATGGCTGAGGATTTGTACACTGTGAATTCATACAGGTCAAGCTCGAAAACCCGCTTCGACGTCGTGATCGTCGGCGGTGGCCACAACGGCCTCACCTGCGCCTGCTACCTCGCGAAAAAGGGTCTGTCCGTCGGCGTGTTCGAACGCCGCGACATCCTCGGCGGCGCGGCGGTCACCGAGGAATTCCATCCGGGCTTCCGCAACTCCACCGCGAGCTACACGGTCAGCCTGCTGAACCCGACGGTGATCCGCGATCTGCGCCTGGCCGAGCACGGCCTGAAGGTCGTCGAGCGCCCGATGCAGAACTTCCTGCCGATGCCCGACGGCCGCGCCCTGGTCGCCGGCCCGGATGGCGCGCGCACGAAGGCGTCGGTCGCCAGCTTCTCGCCGCGCGACGCCGAACGGCTGTCGTCCTACTACAAGATGCTCGACGCGTCGGTCGAACTGCTGAAGAGCCAGCTGCTCGAAACGCCGCCCGCGGATCCGCGCCGCCTGCGCGACCTGTGGAGCGCGCTGCAGATGGGCCGCCACTTCCGCAAGCTCGACGCCGCCGTGCAACGCGACATCCACGAGCTGTTCACGCGCAGCGCCGGCGACTTGTTAGACCACTGGTTCGAGACCGACGCCGTGAAGGCGTTGTACGGCTTCGACGCGGTGGTCGGGAACTTCGCGAGCCCGTACACGCCGGGCAGCGGCTACGTGCTGCTGCACCACGTGTTCGGCGAGGTGAACGGCAAACCCGGCGTGTGGGGTCACGCGCTCGGCGGCATGGGCGCGATCACGCAGGCGATGGCGACGGAGGCGCGCCGTCTCGGCGTCGAGCTCGCGATCAACGCGCCGGTGCGGCGCATCGTGACCGAGAAGAACGAGGCGACCGGCATCGAACTCGAGGACGGCACCGTCATCCAGGGCAAGGCGATCGCATCGAACGTCGGGCCGAAGCTGCTCTATCTGAAACTGCTCGCCGAATCGGACGTGCCCGCGGAGCTGCGCGGCCGCATCGAGCGGCTGCGCGTCGGCTCGGCCACGTTCCGCATGAACGTCGCGCTGTCGGAGCTGCCGAAGTTCACCGCCGCGCCGCGCGACGACGGCGGCGCGCATCACGGCTCGGGCATCATCCTCGCGCCGACGCTCGAATACATGGACCGCGCGTACGCGGATGCGCGTCTCGAGGGAATCTCGAAACAGCCGATCGTCGAGATGCTGATCCCGTCGACGCTCGATCCGACACTCGCGCCAAAGGGCGCCCATGTCGCCTCGTTGTTCTGTCAGCATTTCTCCTACAACCTGCCGGGCGGCCGCGACTGGCGTCAGGAAAAGCAGAGTGCAATCGACCGCATCTTCGCGACGGTGGATTCGTACGCGCCCAACTTCAGCCGCAGCGTCGTCGGTCATTCGGCGTTCAGCCCGCTCGATCTCGAAGAAAAACTCGGCCTAGCAGGTGGAGATATTTTCCACGGCGCGCTCGGACTCGATCAATTGTGGGCGGCGCGACCGATGTTAGGTTACGGCGATTACCGCACGCCCGTGAAAAATCTGTATTTGTGCGGCTCCGGCGCGCATCCCGGCGGCGGCGTGACTGGAATCCCCGGGCACAACGCGGCGCGAGAGATTCTTCGCGACCGCCGGTCCTGATGTTAGTTGCCCTAATAGCTCGCCACTCGCCAATGTCGCCATGGGCCGACATCGGGAAAATTTCAGTTGCAATCGACTCGCGGATTTGTTGCAGTTGCGCCCGCCTAATAGACTTCCAGCTTCACCACATGGACTTTGTTTGCGTGTTGCGCGAAGTTGACTTGCTCAACCACCAATAAGGGGATTGATCGTTATGAAGAGTGCGCTTATCAAGGTTGCTGCCGTTGCAGCGTTCACCGTGTTGGCCGGCTGCCAGGACTTGAAGCCTCTGCAAGCCGACGTCGACAACCTCAAACAGCAGGTTAGCCGCCTGCAGGCCGATCTCTCGGCTGCCAAGAGCTCGGCCGATGCCGCCAATGCCGCCGCGCAGTCGGCGTCGTCGACGGCGAGCGGTGCGCAGAGCGCCGCCAACCAGGCTCTCGCCGCCGCCCAGGCGTCGCAGTCCTGCTGCGATGCGACCAACGAGAAGATCGACCGCATGTTCCGTCGCTCGATCTCGAAGTAAGAGCGTTCAAGAGCTCGTGAAGACGCCGCGCACCTGCGCGGCGTTTTCTTTTGGCGGCCGGAATTTCATGCGCATCACCTTGCTCGTCTGCCTGCTGGCGACTCTCGCGCCGGCGTACGCGGCGCCCGGCCGCGAGCCGCTGAATTTCCTGTTCGCGGATTCGGATTCGCTCGCGCCGCACGCGCGGACCCTCGAGCGCGCCGACATCGCCGGCGTGCAGATCGTCTACACGTGGAAGTCGCTCGAGCCGGCGCCGGACGAATACGACTTCTCGCAGATCGAAACGGATCTGAGGTTCCTGTCGCAGCGCGGGAAGAAGTTGTTCGTGCAGGTCCAGGACCGTTTCTTCCTGCCGACCGCGCGCAACGTGCCTCGCTACCTGCTGGAGAGACCCGAGTACGGCGGCGGCCTCGCACCGCAGGCGGACAATCCGGGCGAAGGCCAGCCCGAAGGCCACGGCTGGGTGGCGATGCAGTGGAATGCCGCGGTGCGCGCGCGTTTCCAGGCGCTGCTGCGCGCACTCGCGCGCCGGTTCGACGGCCGCGTGTACGGCATCAACCTGCCCGAATCGTCGGCGGACATCGATCGCGAGAACGACCGCACCGGCTTCGACTGCGACGCCTACTTCGCGGCCGAAATGGAGAACGCGCGCGTGGCGCGGCAGGCGTTCCGCGAGTCACGCGTCGTGCAGTACGTGAACTTCTGGCCCTGCGAGTGGAACGACGATCGTCGCTACATGTCCCGGTTCTTCGAGTTCGCCGCGCGACAGCGCCTCGGGCTGGGCGGCCCCGACATCGTGCCGTGGCAGCGGGCGCAGATGAACAACTCGTATCCGTTCTTCAACCGCTATCGCGGCAGGCTGGATGTCGTCGCGATGGCCGTGCAGGAACCGACGCTCACGTACACCAATCCGAAGACGCAGCGGAAGTTCACCCGCGCCGAATTCGTGGAGTTCGCGCGCGACTACCTCGGCGTCGACATCATCTTCTGGAGCCTCGCCAGCCCGTGGCTGGCGGACGCGCCTAACTAGCGCACGCCTTTCAGGTAGCGCGACGGTTTCGCGGCAGGATTCGCCTCGGCCTGGGCCGTGGCCGGCGTCGCGGCCGGTGCGCCGCGCGGCGCCGTCATGGCCGGAGCCGCCTGACCGGTGCCGAGCAGCCACTCCTGCGCCAGTCCGGCGAGCCTGGGATCACCGCTGGCCAGCGCCGCCTCGATCGTGCGCTTCTCGACCGCGGGATCGTTGAGGAACTGGGCGAGCTCGAACCGCTGGCCGGTGCTGGCGAGGAACGCGTGCCACAGCTGCGTGGCGCGCCGCAGCTTCTCACCCGTGCTGGCGACCTGGCTCATGGCTCACTCCACGCTCTCGCCGTGCGTGCTGACGTCGAGACCGGCGGCCTCGGCCTCTTCGCTGACGCGCAGGCCGATCGTCACCGAGATCAGCATGAGCAGGATGAGGCTCACGACCAGCGCGTACGCGGCGCAGGCACCGATGCCGATCAACTGCGCCGTGATGTTGCCTTCCACGCCACCGATCGACACGGATGCGAACACGCCCGTGAGGATCGCGCCGACCATGCCGCCGACCGCGTGGATGCCGAAGGCGTCCAGCGAGTCGTCGTAACCGAACCAGGATTTGAGTCCGACCACCGCGCCGAAACACGCGAGGCTCGCGGCGACGCCGAGCACCAGCGCGGCGCCGATGCCCACGTATCCCGCGGCCGGCGTGACGGCGACCAGGCCGGCGATGGCGCCGGACGCGATGCCCAGCACGCTGACCTTGCCGCGCGCCGCCCACTCGATCGCCATCCACGTCAGCGCCGCGGTCGCCGCCGCGCAGTGCGTGTTGGCGAACGCGAGACCGGCGCGACCGTCGGCCGCCAGCGCGGAACCCGCGTTGAATCCGAACCAGCCCACCCACAGCAACGCGGCGCCGGTGATCGTCAGCGCGAGGTTGTGCGGGAAGATGGGCTCGGTACCGTAGCCCTTGCGCTCGCCGAGCATGATCACGCAGGCGAGACCCGTGACACCGGCGTTGATGTGCACGACCGTGCCGCCCGCGAAGTCGAGCATGCCGAGCGACGCGAGCCAGCCATCCGGCGACCAGACCCAGTGCGCCATCGGCACGTACACACACAGCGACCACAACGCCATGAACACGAGCATCGACGAGAACTTGATGCGCTCCGCGAACGCGCCGGTGATCAGCGCCGGCGTGATGATCGCGAACATCAGCTGGAACATCATGTAGACGGTTTCGGGGATGTTCGGCGCCAGGTGCGACACGGACACCTGCCCGCCCTTCGCATAGAACAATCCTTCGAGCGCGAACCGCGCGGTGCCGCCGAGCCACGGCGAGTCCTCGGTGAACGCGAGCGAGTAGCCGATGACGACCCACAGGACGGTGACGAGACACGCGATCGCGAAACTCTGCGCCATCGTCGACAGCAGGTTCTTCTTGCGCACCATGCCGCCGTAGAACAACGCGAGGCCCGGCAGCGTCATCAGCAGCACGAGCGCGCACGACACGAGCATCCACGCGGTGTCGCCCGTGTTGATGGCGCTGGCATCGACGAGATACGGCGCGGTCGCCGTGCCCGGCGCGGCGGACGAATCCACCGACTGCGCGAACACCGGCGCGGAGACGGCGGCAAGGGCCGTCAAAAGGGTTTTGGCTCTCATGGGCCCCATTCTGGCAAATGGGAATCCCTAGGACTTTGCGCCTGGGTCAACGAATTCGCGGCCGGAGTGTGCGCCAGTTCTAACAAATGGCTCGCGGCCCGCGCGCCGACCGCCCTCGCACCGCGATGGCGCGTGGAACCGGTCTCACTCCGGGCGCGGCGCGAGCGTGAACCGCACGGTGGTGCCGGAGCCGGGAACGGACTCGGCGTCGATCTGTCCGCCATGCCGGCGCACGATGACCTGCGCGGTCGCGAGCCCCATGCCGTGGCCGGGGAATTCGTCCTGACGATGCAGGCGCGTGAACGGTTTGAACAACCGGCCGGCGTGCGCCATGTCGAAGCCCGCGCCGTTGTCGGTGACGCAGAACCACGTGACGCCCTCGCGTTGCTCGGCATGGAAACGCACCTGCGCGTTCCCGGTACGCCCGGTGAATTTCCACGCGTTGCCGAGCAGCGCGCGCAACGCGGTCATCATCAATCGAACGTCGCCCCAGGCGTTCAGGTCGGGCGCGATCTGCCAGTCGACCTCGCGGGTCGAATCCGAATGACGCAGCTCGTAGCAGACGAGTTCGACCAGCGTCGTGAGATCCAGCGATTCGCAGGCCATCTCGGCGCGACCCGAGCGCGCGATCGCCAGCAAACCGTCGATGATGCCTTCCATGCGCGAACCCGCGGTGCGGATCTCGCGCAGGAACGTGGTGCCGTCTTCGTTCAGCACCGCCGCGCATTCGTCCTCGAGCGCGTCGGCGAAACCGGTGAGGATGCGCAGCGGCGCGCGCAGGTCGTGCGCCGCGATGTCGATGAACTTCTCGAACTCGCGGTTCGCGGCGACGACTTCGGCCGACCGTTCGGCGATCTCGCGTTCGAAATCGGCGATGTCCTCGAGCGTCACCAGGAAACGATCGGCCGCGAACGACGCGAAGCGCAGGCGCAACGCGATCTCGCCACCGTCGAGCCGGCGCGCCTGCACGCGGCGCGGCGGATCCGTGTCGCGGAACTCCTCGCTGTGGCGCGCGGAGCCGCTCCACAACTCGGGGAACAGCAGCGCGGCGGAACGACCGGCGAGCGCGCCGGGCGCGGCGCCGAGCAACACGTGCGCTGCCGCATTGGCGTCGATCACCGCGCCGTTCGACGCGAGCAGCAACGCTCCCACCGGCAGGGCTTCGAAATGCGAAGGACTGATTTTCTCGGCGAGATTCGACATGGCTGGAGCGACTTAATCGGCCGCGTCGGCGGAGTCTGGATACCGCCGCGGAAAATCGTCGTGAAACGCCGCGCAAAACTCGCTCCCGTAGGGTCAAGCCGTAGGTTCCGGCGCCGATATGTGATCGGGGTCGTATGCCACGGCAAAGTCGTTCCGCGTCCTAAGGTATTGGCGCTGGAAGCCGATATGCAGCGTGTGGCGTAGTGCCGGGATGTCTGCGCCACCGTAACGGATATTCATCCCGTCACCGCAGGTCCATGCGCCGATGAGCAACAACGAAATCGATCTGAAATCCATCCGACTGCTGCTGGTCGAGGACAACGCCGCCGATGCGCGCGTCGTCAACCAGCACCTCAAGGATGCCGGCCTCAACAACGTGACCTGCGACTGGGTGCAGACCGCCGGCGATGCCGCGCAGCGACTGCAGACCGTCGAATACGACCTGGTGCTGCTCGACCTCGGGCTGCCGGATGCGCAGGGACTGCAGGCGCTCCGCGCGTTGCGCGCGGTCGCCGACCTCACTCCCATCATCGTGCTCACCGGCTCCGACGACTACAAGCAGGGCCTCGTCGCCGTGCGCGAAGGCGCGCAGGACTATCTCGAGAAGCGCCGCGTGAACGCGGGCATGCTGTCGCGCATCGTCGCCTACTCCGTGGAGCGCAGCTCGTTCCATCGCGACCTGGTGCGCGCGACGCGCCGCTACCAGGACCTCTTCAACAACGTGCCGGTCGCGCTGTTCACCGCCAACAACGACGGCAAGCTGCGCACCGCGAACGCGTCGTTCGTGAAGCTCATCTCCGCGCAGGGCAAGGCGGTCACGGAAGTGAACTTCCTCGACCTGCTGCTCGAGCCCGGCAAGCGCGCGCACTTCCTCGACCTCATGTCGCGCCAGCGCACGGTCGAAGGCTGGGAGACGACGATCCAGAGCGCGAACGGCGAGAAGCTGAACGTGCTCGTCAACGCCGCCCCGCTGTACGACGGCAACCAGTCGTTCGCCGGCTGGGAAGGTTGCGTCACCGACATCTCGATGCTCAAGCAGACGCTCGAGGAGCGCGACCGCCTCGAGGACAACCTGCGCCAGGCGCAGAAGCTCGAAGCGATCGGCCAGCTGGCCGCCGGCATCGCGCACGAGATCAACACGCCGACGCAATACGTCGGCGACAACCTGCGCTTCCTCAAGGAATCGTTCGGCGAGCTCGACGGCCTGCTGACCGAGCTCGTCAAGGTCGGCGGCAAGCCGGCCGGCAAGCTGCTCGAGGACGCGGACTTCGACTACCTGAAGGAAGAGATCCCGCGCGCGCTGAACCAGTCGCTCGAAGGCGTCGACCGCGTCGCGAAGATAGTACGAGCCATGAAGGAATTCTCGCACCCGGCCCGCGAGAAGACCGCCACGGATCTGAATCGCGCGATCCAGAGCACCATCACGGTCGCCAGCAACGAATGGAAGTATGTTGCCGAGGTGGAGATGGACCTCGACACCAACATGCCGTCCGTGCACTGCTCGCCCGCGGAGTTCAACCAGGTCGTGCTGAACATGGTCGTGAACGCGGCGCACGCGATCAGCGACGTGGTCGGCGACGGCGCCAAGGGCAAGGGAAAGATCCGCGTGAAGACGCGCTCCGAGGGCGAATGGGCGATCGTCGAGATCAGCGACACCGGCGCCGGCATGCCCGCGCACGTGCAGCAGCGCATCTTCGAGCCGTTCTTCACGACCAAGGAAGTCGGCAAGGGCACTGGGCAGGGCCTGGCCATCGCTCACAACGTTATTGTTGATAAGCACGGGGGCACGATCAAGGTGCAGAGCGCGCCCGGCAAGGGCACGACGTTCTCGATCCGCCTGCCGATCGGCGGCATGAAGAACGATGCCGACAATTCCGCCGAGGCCGCGGCTTGAATTCGATCCGCGTCATCTTCGTCGACGACGAACCACGCGTGCTCGAGGGGCTGAAGCGCATGCTTCGCCCCAAGCGCAACGAGTGGGACATGACGTTCGTGAACAGCGCGCAGGCCGCGCTCGACGCGCTGCGCGAGCAGCCGCGTGAGGTCGTGGTGACGGACATGCGCATGCCCGGCATGAGCGGCGCGGAGCTGCTCGAGGTCGTGCAGCGCGATTACCCCGACACGATCCGTCTGATCCTCTCGGGCCAGGCCGAGACCGATTCCGTGATGAAGGCGCTGGGCGTCTCGCACCAGTTCCTGTCGAAGCCCTGCGACGCGGAGATCCTGCAGGGCACGATCTCGCGCGCGTTCGCGCTGCGCGACCTCGCCGGCAACAGCGCCGTGAAGACGCTGGTCGCCCGCATCAACAAACTACCCACGCTGCCGGCCACCTACCAGAAGCTGGTCGACTGCCTCAAGGATCCGAACTCGAGCATGGACGAGGTCGCGCAGATCATCTCGCGCGACCCGGCGATGACCGCGCGCCTGCTGAAGGTCGTGAACTCCGCGTACTTCGGCCTCGCGAAACCGGTCGCCGACGTGTCCCGCGCCGGCAGCCTGCTCGGCATCGACCGCATCATGGCGCTGGTGCTCGGCCAGGGCATCTTCTCCGGCGCCGAGGTCCCGAAGGTGCCGGGCTTCAGCCTCGATGCGCTCTGGGCACACAGCGTCGCGACCGCCACCGCCGCGCATCGCATCGCCATCGAGGAAGACCTCGAGAAGGACCGGATCTCCGCCGCGTTCCTCGCCGGCATGCTGCACGACCTCGGCAAACTCGTCCTCGCGATGGGCATGCCCGAGCACTACGGCCGCGTGCTCGCCGCCGCGCAGACCGCGCCGGCGCGCGAACTCGAATTCGAGATGCTCGAGCTGCAGGCGTCGCACTCCGACGTCGGCGCGTACCTGGTCGGCCTGTGGGGCCTGCCGAACACCATCGCCGAGGCGATCGCGTACCACGAGGATCCCGGCCAGTCGAAGGTCGCGAGCTTCGGGCTGCCCGGCATCGTGCACGTCGCCGATCGCATCGCGCATCACCCGGACGTGGCCGATCCGAACGCGCCCGAGCTGTGCTTGAACGTCGAATACCTGGCGAAGAACAATCGCGCCGGCCACTGGAACCAGTGGCGCGAGCTGTGTTGCGACGCCCTCGCCCAAGGAAATGCCAAGTGAAAGATCGCGTCCTCTTCGTCGACGACGAGCCGAACGTGCTCGACGGCATCCGCCGCCAGCTGCGCAACCGCGTGGACCTGGAAACGGCCACGAGCGCCGCGGCCGGTCTCGAGCTGATCCGTTCGCGCGGTCCGTTCGCCGTGGTCGTGTCCGACATGCGCATGCCGGAGATGGACGGCGCGCGCTTCCTCACGCACGTCAACGAGATGGCGCCCGAGAGCGTGCGCATGGTGCTCACCGGCCAGGCGGATCTCGATTCGACGATCAAGGCCGTCAACGACGGCCGCATCTTCCGCTTCCTGCTCAAGCCCTGCGATTCCGAGACGCTGCTCGGCGTCGTGAAGACGGGCATCGAACAGTACCGGCTGGTCAACGCCGAGAAGCACCTGCTCGAGAACACGCTGAACGCCACCGTGAAGGTGCTGTGCGACATGCTCGGCATCGTCAACCCGGTGGCGCAGCGCCGCGCGAAACAGATCCAGCGGTTCGCCGAGGCGGCCGCCGAGGCGCTCAAACTACCGGCCGGCATGTGGCAGTACCGCCTGGCGGCGATGATGTCGCAGCTCGGCTGCATCACGATGCCGGCCGAAGCGCTGGCGCGTGCCTACGGCGGCGCGTCGCTCGCCGAGGACGAGAAGCGCATCTACGAATCGCACCCGGAAGTCGCCGGCAAGCTGATCGGCTCCATCCCGCGCCTCGAGGCCGTGGCCGCGATGGTCGCCGGCCAGATGCAGGTGCCGGGCCGCGACATCGCCACCGGCGATCCGTCGACGTGGAGCCCCGAGAAGATAGGCGCCGCGATCCTCTGGGCGGCGGTGCGTTTCGACCGCTACGTGAGCCAGGGCCGCATGCCCGAGCAGGCCGCGCAGCTCGTGAACCAGGCCGCACCCGGCCTGCCGCTGGCGATCACCGCGGCGATGGCGAATGCCATCTCGAACGACTCCGGCCTCGTGATCACGCGCGCCGTCAGCCTGCGCGAGCTCGAGGTCGGCATGACCATCGACGCCGACGTGATGAGCGCGCGCGGCACGCGACTGGTGCCGGCCGGCACCGAAGTGAATTCCACCGTTCTCGAACGACTCAAGGCCGTCGCCAGTGGCGTCGGTGTCGTCGAGCCGATCCGTGTTTCCGTGAAAGTGCTCGATTGAGAGCCGGGACGTAGCGTCATGCAAAGGGCAAAAATTCTGCTGGTCGACGATGAGCCGAACCTGACTTCGGCACTGGTGCGCAGCCTCGACCGCAAGCAGTTCGAGATCTTCACCGCGGACTCCGCGCAGCAGGGCCTGATGATCCTCGCCGGCAACGACATCGACGTCGTGGTCTCGGACGAGCGCATGCCCGGCATGACCGGTTCGCAGTTCCTCGCCGAAGTGCGCAAGCAGTGGCCGAGCACCATCCGCATGATCCTGTCTGGCCAGGCCGATCTCGAAGCGGCGGTACGCGCGATCAACGAGGGCGAGGTCTACCGCTTCCTGCTGAAGCCCTGTCATCCGACGGAATTGCAGATGACCATCCTGCAGGGCCTGCAGCACAAGCAGCTCGTCGCGCAGAGCCGCAAGCTGCTGATGGAGCATCAGAAGAACATGAACCTGCTCGAAGAGCTCGAGAAGGCGAACCCGGGCATCACGAAGATCGACATGGACGAGGACGGCGCGATCCTCGTCGAAGAGGAAGACGGCGGCGGGCAGGAAGACGTGGCGTCGCTGCTCAAGGATCTCGAGCGCGAGATGCTGAAGATCGGGTCGAGGTAATAGGTTGGCGAGGTAGTTCGGTGCCGACGCTCAGAACCGGACGAGCGCGCTTCCCCAGGTAAAGCCGCCGCCGAAGGCTTCCAGCAGCAGCAGGTCGCCGCGTTTCACGCGGCCATCGCGGACACCCGTATCCAGCGCCAGCGGCACGGAGGCCGTCGACGTGTTGCCGTGGTCCTGCACGGTGACGATCACGCGCTCCATCGGCAGCTCCAGCCGCTTCGCCATCGCGCCGATGATGCGGATGTTCGCCTGGTGCGGCACCAGCCAGTTCACCGCGGAGCGATCGAGGCCATTCGCGGCCAACGCCTCGTCGACGGCCGAACCCAGCTTGGTCACCGCCACCTTGAACACTTCGCTGCCGGCCATCCGGATGCCGATGTTCACCTTCTGCGTCGCGGGGTCGACCTGGAAGCCCTTCGACACGCCGCTTTCGACGTACAGCAGGTCTTTATAGGTGCCGTCCGAATGCAGGTGCGTGCTCATGACGCCCGGCTCGGCCGACGGCTTGAGGATGACGGCACCGGCGCCGTCCGCGAACAACACGGCGGTGCTGCGGTCCGACCAGTCGGTGATGCGGGACAACGTCTCCGCGCCGACCACCAGCGCGCACTTGGCCTCGCCCGACTTCACGAACTTGTCGGCGATCGACAGCGCGTAGATGAAACCGCTGCACGCGGTCTCGACGGAGAACGCGGGGCAACCGCGCGCACCGAGGCGCGCCTGCAGCAGCGTGCCGCAGTTCGGGAACACGAGATCCGGCGTGGTGGTGCCGAACACGATGAAGTCGACTTCGGCCGGCGTGACCCCCGCGGCCTCGATGGCGCGGCGCGCGGCGATCTCCGCGAGATCGACGGTGGTCTGGCCTTCCGCGGCGATGTGGCGGCGCTCGATGCCGGTACGCGTACGGATCCACTCGTCGGTGGTATCCATGGTCTTCTCGAGATCGTGGTTCGAGACGACCTTCTCCGGCAGGTACGAACCGGTGCCGGCAATGCGTGAATACATGTTGACCCTTCAGTCGGCCGTGACGTTGTTAGTCGGCGCAGCGGCCGGCGCGTCCGCCGGCGTCTTCGCCAGCGCGTTCGCGATGGCGGCCGGCAACCCCCGGCGCATCGCCGTCGCCGCCGTCGAGATGGCCTGGGCGAAAGCGACACGGTCGGCGCTGCCGTGGCTTTTTACCACGACCGAGGTCAGTCCGACCATGCAGGCGCCGTTGTAGCGGCGCGGATCGAGCCCGGCGCCGACGCGCCGGAGCACGGGCCGGGCTAGCAACCCGGAGAGCTTGCTGAACGCGTTGCGCGAGAACTCGGTGCGCATCTGCTCGACGATGAGCTTGGCGAGGCCTTCCATGGTCTTCAGCGCGACGTTGCCCGTGAAACCATCGGTGACGACGACGTCCACCTTCTCGTCGAAGATGTCGTGGCCTTCGACGAATCCCACGTAGTTCACGCCGCCGTTGCGGATGAGGTCGTGTGCCGCCTGCACGATTTCGTGACCCTTCGTGTCTTCCTCGCCGATGTTGAGCAGGCCGACGCTGGGGTTGGCGATGCCGTAGACGTCGCGCGCGACGATGGAACCCATCGTGGCGAACTGCGCGAGCTGCAGCGCGCTGGCCTTGGAGTTCGCGCCGAGATCCAGCATGTGCGTGTGGCCGCCGTTGCGCGCCGGTACCGCGGACATGATGGGCGCGCGTTCCACGGGACCGACCGTCTTCAGCACGAAGTGCGACATCGCGGTCAGCGCGCCCGTGTTGCCGGCGCTGATCATCGCGCCCGCCTTGCCCTCCTTCACGAGGTCGATGGCGAGCCGCATGGAGGAATCCTTGCGGCGGCGGATCGCGTCGCGCGGATGCTCGGACATGCCGACGACGGACGCAGCCGCGTGCAAGCCGATGCGCGCCCGCACGGCGGCGGACGCGCCGGCGAGCGCGGGCTCGATCACGGAGGGTTGGCCGACGAGGATCAGCTCGAGGGCGGGGTCGGCCGCGAGCGCACGCAATGCGCCCGGGACGCACTCCGGCGCGCCGGCGTCGCCACTCATCACATCGACGGCGATCGACGCCATGCGCCGGGAGACTAGTTAGTCTTCGGTCTCGACTTCGGCCGGCTTCTCGATGACTCGCTTGCCGCGATAGAAGCCGTCCGGGGTGATGCGGTGACGCAGGTGGGTCTCGCCCGACTGCGGATCGACGGACAGCGCCGGCTTAGACAGCGCATCGTGCGAACGGTGCATGCCGCGCTTGGACGGCGTTTTACGACTCTTCTGAACGGGCATGACTCAATCCTCTTCCGGGCGATCGTTACTTGCGTTTCAACAGTTCGCCCAACTGTGCAAACGGTTTTCGAACCTGGTCGTCGGCCGCTTCTTCGGCTTCCGACTCCTGTCCGGGCAACACCAACGGGCGGCCCGCACAGTCACTGTCTTCGTCGTGTCGCGCCACGTGCGGCAGCGCCAGCATGACTTCCTCGTCGACGAGGTCGCGAACGCTGATGCTGTCGCCCTCGACCAGAAAAACTTCCATCCCCTCCGGCACGCGATCGGCGGCGTCGTAGTCGCTCACCAGCGCGATGCGCGATTTCACCGTCACCGGCCAGCGCATCGGCTGCATGCAGCGCTGGCAGATGACCTCCGGCGCCGCGTCGACCTCGAGATCCGCGACCGCCTGGCCCGACTGCCGCGAGAACTGCACGTGGCCACTGGCCTCGCCGTCCGTCGACGTCAACTCGTGCGCCACCCGGGGCAACTGCGCCAGCGGGATCTGGAAATCCAGCGCGGTGTCAGTGCCAACCAGGGTGTCGACAGGAGCGCGTCGGGACCAGCCCAGTGACATGGGGCGCGTATGATAGGCACCGCTTCCCCCCAAGTCAAAACAACATTTACTCCAAGTCCTTGTTTTTATGAGCCCCAGCGCGGCCCCGCGTCCCCTGATCCTCGCGTCCACGTCCCGCTACCGCGCCAGCCTGCTGCAGCGCTTCGGACTGGGCTTCGAGACGCAGGGTCCCGGCGTGGACGAAGGCGAACGGGCCGGCGAAACACCGCGCGGCCGGGCCTTCCGGCTGTCGGAGGCCAAGGCCGAAGCCGTGGCCGAACGCTTCCCGAACGCCATCGTCATCGGCGGCGACCAGGTGCCGGCCACCAGCACGACCATCCTCGACAAGCCCGGCAATGCGCAGAACTGCCGCGAACAGCTCAAGCTGCTGTCCGGTTCGACCGCCGAGTTCTATACCGCGTGCACCGTGCGCTGCATCGAGACCGGCGTGAAGCTCTCGCACGTCGACACGACGGCGGTGAAGCTGCGGCCGCTGTCGGATGCCGAGATCGACCGCTACATCGAGCGCGAGCAGCCGTTCGATTGCGCCGGCGGATTCAAGGCCGAGGCGTTGGGCATCGTGCTGTTCGAACGCATCGACACCGAGGACCCGACGGCCATCGTCGGCCTGCCACTCATCTGGCTGGCGAGCGCGTTGCGCGCCGTGGGCTTCGCCGTTCCCTAGCGTCGCGTCTGGTCGGCGAGCACGTCGACCACCGCCGCGAGCTCCGGCGGCAGCGGCGCGTTGACGCTGAACTCCGTGCCGGATTCCGGCCACGTGAAGCTCACCTGGTGCGCATGCAGGAACATGCGCGCGAGCCCGAGCTCGCGCATCGTCGCGTTGAACTCCTCGTCGCCGTATTTCTCGTCGCCCGCGATGGGGTGTCCCGCATGTGCCGCGTGCACGCGGATCTGGTGCGTGCGCCCGGTCTCGAGCTCGACCTCGACCAGCGTCGCGCGCTTGCCGAAGAACTGCACGGGCTTGAACACGCTCGCAGCTTCCTTGCCCGACGCGTCGGCCTTCACGGTGCGTTCGCCGCCGACGCGGATGTCGGTGCGCAGCGGCACGTCGATGCGCTTCCGGCCGAGATCCCACTTGCCCTTCACGAGCGCCAGATAGCGTTTCTCGACCTGCCCTTCGCGCAACAACGCGTGCAACGTGCGCAACGCCGACGGCTTGCGCGCCACCAGCAACACGCCGCTGGTCTCTCGATCGAGCCGGTGCGCGAGCTCCAGCTCCTCGTCGGGCCGCGCCGCGCGCAGCGCCTCGATGACGCCGAAGCTGACGCCGCTGCCGCCGTGCACGGCGACCCCGGCCGGCTTGTCGACGACCAGCAGCCGCGGCTCTTCGACGATGATGGCCCCGGTGACTCCCGAGACGAGGCCCGACGGGGCGCGCCGCGGCGGTGCCGCATCGCCGACGCGCACCGGCGGAACGCGCACGATGTCGCTTGCCTGCAACCGCTGTTCGGGCTTCGCGCGTTTGCCGTTCACGCGCACCTCGCCCTTGCGAATCACGCGGAAAACGAGGCTGCGCGGCACATCGGCGAGGAATTTCGAGAGGAAGTTGTCGAGCCGCTGGCCGTCGCCGCGCTCGCCCACCTCCACCTGCTGGACCTTTCTGACCACCGGTGTCGGCGGCGGAGCGGGTGGCGGCGGGTCCTGACGCTTGCGCGCCACAGGGGATTCGTAACGTCTTGTTTTCACTCAGGGTCTCGGGCTATGATCCGCGCCGTCGTCGTCCCCAGCAGTGTGTGACGACGCGATGCCGCGGCGCAGACGATCGCAACCATAAGACGACTCGAAGGCGACGCATGTTAGTTGGTCCTCGGTAACGAGGCCATCGCTCGAAGGCCGACTGGAATCTCGTGCTCGTTGCCGGTCCAAAAGACGCGACGAGCGCGGCGTCGGTGAAGTAGCCCAAAGGGTTTTGGCGCTCTGACCCATCTCGGGTCGGACAACAACGTGATCAACACGCCGCCCCACAACAATCTTTGGCCTCACGGCATGTCCCCCCGCGTCGCGCGGTCGTGTGACGTGCCGTCCGTGAGGATATCCGCCGTTCGATTCGAGTTGGCCCGGAAGTCATTAGGGTCCAATTCAAATGAAGAGAATGCTCGTCAATGCGACACAGCAAGAGGAGTTGCGCGTCGCCCTCGTTGATGGTCAGAAACTGTTCGATCTTTCCATCGAAATCCCTTCCAAGGAACAAAAGAAAGCCAACATCTACAAAGGACGAATCTCGCGCATCGAGCCCTCGCTCGAAGCCTGTTTCGTCGACTACGGGGCGGACCGTCACGGTTTCCTCCCGCTGAAGGAAATTTCCAAGGACTACTTCCGCAAGGGCTCCGACAGCGGCCGCGGCAACATGCGCGACCTGCTCTCCGAAGGCCAGGAAGTCATCGTCCAGGTCGAGAAGGAAGAGCGCGGCAACAAGGGCGCCGCCCTCACCACGTTCATCTCCCTCGCCGGCCGCTTCCTCGTGCTGATGCCGAACAACCCGCGCGCGGGGGGTGTGTCGCGTCGCATCGAAGGTGAAGACCGCGACCAGATGCGCCAGGTCATGGACGAGCTCGTGATCCCCGACGGCATGGGCGCCATCGTGCGCACCGCCGGTGTCGGTCGCGCCGTGCAGGAACTGCAGTGGGACCTCGACAACCTCAAGGGCCAGTGGGACCAGATAGACGCGGCCACCAAGGACCGTCCGGCCCCCTACCTCGTGTATCGCGAAAGCGACGCGGTCACGCGCTCGCTGCGCGACTACCTCACCGACGACATCGGCGAAGTGCTGGTCGACGACGACGCGACGTTCCAGACGGCGCAGGAATACATGACGCGGTTCATGCCGCCCGAGGCGCAGAAGCGTCTCAAGCGCTACACCGACGACATCCCGCTGTTCACGCGCTTCCAGATCGAGAGCCAGATCGAGTCGGCGTACGCGCAGAAGGTCGAGCTGCCCTCCGGCGGTTCGATCGTCATCAACCACACCGAGGCGCTGGTGTCGATCGACATCAACTCGGCGCGCGCCACGCGTGGCTCGGACATCGAGACGACCGCGACGAACACCAACCTCGAAGCCGCCGACGAAGTGGCCCGCCAGCTGCGCATCCGCGACATCGGCGGCCTGATCGTCATCGACTTCATCGACATGGAGTCGTCCAAGAACCAGCGCGACGTCGAAGACCGCCTGCGCGACGCCGTGAAGATGGATCGCGCCCGCATCCAGATCGGCCGGCTCTCGCGGTTCGGCCTGCTCGAGATGTCGCGCCAGCGTCTGCGGCCGTCGATCGCCGAGTCCAGCCACCTCATGTGTCCGCGTTGCACCGGCATCGGCAGCATCCGCGGCGTCGAGTCCATGGCGCTCGCCATCCTGCGTCTCATCGGCGAGGAAGCGCGCAAGGACAAGACGGCGCAGGTCGTCGCCCAGGTCCCGGTCGAGGTCGCCACGTACCTCATCAACGAGAAACGCGAATGGCTGCGCACGCTCGAGGACAAGGGCGGCGTCGAGCTGCTGGTCGTCCCGAACCCGCACATCCAGACGCCGGAGTATTCGATCAAGCGCGTCCGCACGGACGAGGTCGATCTGCCGGAGAACAAGCAGCTCTCGTACAAGATGCCCGTCGCGCCCACGGTGGCCGACCCGTCCGGTACGAAGCAGGAGAAGCCGCAGCTCGAACCCGCCGCCGTCGTGCCGACCGCACCGACGACGGCCGCCCCCGTCATCGTGCACGTGCCGGCGCCGGCGTCGACCGCGCCTGCCGCGCCCGTCGGGCCGCCGCCGGGCCTGGGTTTCTTCGCCCGCCTCTCCTATCTATTCACGGGCAAGCTGCCGGACGGCGTGAAGGTCGCCGAACCGGCCGCGCCGCGTGAACGCAAGGAATCCCGCGACGGCCATCGTCATCGCGACCGCGACCGCTCGCACGGCCGGGACCGCGACCGGGGTCGGGATCGCCAGGCGCACGGCCGCGATCGCGACCGCGGCCGGGACGGCAACCGGGATCGTGATCGCCATCGCGACGGCGGCCGCAGCGGCGGTGGTCCGCGCGACAAGGAGAGCCCGCGCGATCACGCCGGTCGCGACGCCACGCAGGCCCAGCAGCGCGAGCAGAACCGCGAACGCGATGGCCAGCGTGATGCCGAGCGCCACGGCCAGCGCGACCGCAATCGCCAGCGTGATCGGGACGGCCAACGCGACCGTGACGGTCAGCGCGAACAGCAGGCCGCCGCCGCCGCGGCGAGCACGGCCACCGCGGCTGCCGCGGCCGGCGCAGGCCAGGTGACGGGTGATGACGCCGGCGGCGGTGCTCCCGAGGGTGCCGGCGCGGATGGCCAGCGTGGCGAGGGCCGCGGCCGTCGCGGTCGCCGTCGTGGCCGTCGTGGCGGTCGCAACCGTGAGGGTGGCCAGTCGCAGAACGCGATGGGCGGCGAAAGCCAGGGCGAATTCTCGGGAGCGCGCGAAGCGTCGCCCGAGGAGCGCGAGTTCCACGCGATGCAGAGCCATGGCGGCCACTCGGACGAACCGGCGCGCGAAACGGCGCCGCGCGAGTCCGCCGAGCGTTCCGAGCCGCGCGAGCCGCGCGAATCGCGCAACGAAGGCACGCAGGCCCCGCTCGACCTGCCCCCGCCGCCGGCCTCCAAGCCGTTCGTGGTGTGGTCGTCGTCGCCGTCGGACAGTGCCGGCGGTCGTCGCGACGAGTAGTTAGCGTCCGGGGAAGGGCCCGCGCGTCGGCAGACGCGCGGGCCTTTTCATTGGTGCGCGGACAACGAGCGCAGCAGACCGCGCGCCCCGGCTTCGCACAGGTCGAGCACGCGCTCGAAGTCCTCGCTGCTGCCGTAATAGGGATCGGGAACCTCGTCGTCCGGGCCGGGCGTGAATTCCAGGAACAACCCGAGATGAGCACGGCCGCGGGCCGCGATCCGTTCGAGCTCGCCGAGATTCGCGCGATCCATGGCCAGGACGTAATCGAACTTCGAGAAGTCGGTGCCCGTCACCAGTCGGGCCCGCAGACCGGCGATGTCGTAGCCGCGCCGCCGCGCCGCGGCCACGCTGCGCCGGTCGGGCGGTTCCCCGACGTGGTAGTCGGCGGTGCCGGCCGAGTCGACCGTCACGTCGAGCTCCGGGAATTCCCGCGCCGCGATGCCGCGCACGACGCCCTCGGCGGTGGGCGAGCGGCAGATGTTCCCGAGGCAGACGAACAGCAGCTTCATGGCCACATGTTGCCGCGTCGCGCGGCGTTTCGCCTGCCCCGTCACTTCCGGCGGGCACGCGCATTCCCCGCGGACGGGTCGTGACAGTTCTCACGTTTCCGTCAAACTATTGATGCGGCTTTCGCCGTTCGGGGACAGCATCCGGCTTCCCCGACCGTCTCGCGCATGGGTATAAGGCGATATGCGACACAGCATCAACGGACTCGCTCTCACGGGCCTCGCGGCCCTCGTTCTCTCCGCCTGCGGCAGCAGCGGCGGTGGCGAAGGCAACGGCGACTCGGTCATCACGCGGCCCACCGTCACGCTGACGGCCAGTCCGACCGCGGTCGCGTCCGGCTCGAGCACCACGCTCACCTGGAACTCCAACCGCGCCACCGATTGCACCGCCTCCGGCGGCTGGACCGGCGCCAAGGCGGTCAGCGGCACCGAGGTGATCTCGAACATCACTGCGGCAACCACCTATACGATCACCTGCGCGGGCGTCGGCGGCACCTCGAACCCGGCCAGCGCGGCGGTGACGATCTCCGGCGTCGCCGCGGCGACGGCCGCGAATGCCGGCCCGGACGTCCAGGCGTATTCGGGCGCGACCGTGCGGTTATCCGGCGAAGCGAGCGTCGATCCCCAGGGCGACCCGCTGACGTTCGCCTGGACGCAGACCGGCGGCACCGCCGTCACGTTGACCGGCGCGAACACCGCCACGCCGACTTTCGTCGCCCCCGCGGTGACGGCCGACACCGTCCTCACCTTCAGCCTCATCGTGAACGACGGGACCGCGGCGAGTGCGCCGAGCACCGTGCGCGTCACCGTGCAGGCGCCGGCCGCCGGCAACGTGCTGCTGACCGGCCGCATCACGTTCGCGCGCGTCAAGTTCAACACCACGCTGAATCTCGGCCTCGATTACACCAACCAGGTGAACCAGCCGGCGCGGGCGATCTTCGTCGAGGCGCGGGCCGCGGGCACCGCGACCGTGCTCGCGTCCAACCGCACCGATTCCGACGGCAACTACGTGCTCACCGTCCCGGCGAACACGTCGGTCGACGTCGTGGCGATCGCGCGCATGACGCGGCTCACGCCGCAGCCGCTGCCGCGCTGGGATTTCACCGTGGTCGACAAGGACCACACGCCGAACTCGCCGTATGAATTCAAGGATGCGCCGGTCAATTCCGCGACCGGGGCGACGCACGACATGAACATCCCGTCGGGCTTCGGCGCGACCCGCACACCCACCGGCGTGCGCGCGTCCGGCCCGTTCGCGGTGCTCGACACTGTCTACGCGGCCGTGCAAGGCGTGCTGAGCGCAGCACCGACCACGGATTTTCCGGCATTGAAACTCGACTGGGCCGAGGACAACGAAGGCGGCAACACCTTCTTCGACAGCGCGTCGCAGACCATCGTGCTGTCCGCCGATCCCGACGACGACAGCGACGAATTCGATCCGCACGTCATCGCGCACGAGTTCGGCCACTACATCGAGGACAACTTCTCGCGTGCCGACAACATCGGCGGCGCGCACGGTCTCGGCGACAAGCTCGACATCCGCGTCGCGTTCGGCGAGGGCTTCGGCTACGCGTTCGCGGCCATCGTGCTCAAGGATCCGGTGGCGCGCGATTCGTTCGTCTCCGGTGGTGTGCAGGTATCGAGCACGTTCAACGTCGAGACGAATCCGTCGACCAGCGCGCCCGGCACGACTTCCGGCAACTACGGCTGCTGGTGCAGCGAGTCGTCGGTGTGGTCGATCCTCTGGGATCTCTACGACGGCGCCGCGGACACGAACGACACCGTCGCCCTCGGCTTCCGGCCGATGTGGGACGTGTTGGTCAACCAGCAGCGCAGCACCACCGCGATGACCAGCATCTTCAGCTTCGTGACCGCGGTGAAATCGACGCAGCCGGACTCGGTGGGCGCGATCAACACGCTGGTCAACGCGCAGAACATCACGAGCGGCACGATGGACGCGTTCGCGACGACCGAGACGCACTTCCCGACGGAAGTCGCCAGCGCCGGCGCGTTGCCGGTGTACACCACGCTGACGGCCGGCACGCCCGTGACGGTGCGCAGCGTCAATGACGCCGGCACCTACAACGCGCTCGGCAACCACCGCTTCGTGCGCTACGTGAAGTCCAGCGCGACCTCGCAGACCGTCACCATCTCGACGGCCGCGAACCTCGATGCCGATGCGATCGTCTACCGCAACGGCACGTTCGTCTCGCAGGAAGAAGACATCGGCAACGAATCGTTCACGATCACGACGGCCGGGACGTACATCTTCGACGTCTACGAATATTCGAACTACGACGACACGTCCGGCACGCCGGGCGATTACGACATCACCGTGGCAGTCAACTGAGGCAACGCGATGAAGACCACCCTCTCCGCCCTCTTGTTAGCCCTGGCCCTCGCCGGCTGCAAGCCCCAGCAGCCGCAGGACGTGCCGCCGCCGCCGGCCACCGACGCCCCCGCCGCCGCGCCCGCGGCACCGGCGGAAACCGCGCCGACCACCGCCCCGGACCCGACCACGACGCCGGCCGCGCCGGCCCAGCCCGCGCCCGACGCCCCGGCGCCGACCGACCCGTCACCGGCCCCGAAACCGACCGCCGCGAACGTCCCGGTCGAGTCCATGAAAATGGCCCGCCCGAGCGCCAAAATGAGCGTGGCCGCCGACCTCCGGTATTCGTTCGACGGGTCGCCGACGCCCGGCCAGCCCGTGACGTTGCACGTGGCGGCCATTCCGCGCGTCGATGGCACCCATCTGAACGTCGAGATCAAGCCCGCCGCCGGCCTCGAGATCTCGAAGGAGACGCTGTCCGAGCAGAAGGTCCTGGCGAAGGGCGTCTACCGGCAGCAGTACTCGCTGACGCGCACCGGCCCGGTTTCGACCGTACGGGTGCTCGTCACGATGGACATGCCCGAGGGCACGGCTTTCGGCTTTTTCACGATCCCGCTCGATGCCGGAACCATTGCTCAGAAATCGGATTCGGTAAAACAGCACTGAGCGATCCGCGGGTCGCGCGCGTAGACTACGCGCGTGAATCGCGCTTCTACCAGGAAGGTCCGGCTGCGCGTCAGCGGCTTCCTGACCCTGGCGCTTTTCGTCATGCCGGCGGCCCACGCCGCCTGCGTCGGACAGCAATCCGGCGATCTCGCGGACCTCGAAGAGCGGGCCTTCCGCGACCCCGCGAAGGCGCTGCCGGAGCTCGCCAACACCCTCTCCTCCGCGGCCGACATGCCGGCGACGCGACGCGCCGCCCTGCACGCCATCGCGGCCGACGCGGCGCGCCAGCTCGGCTTCAGCCGTCAGAGCATCACGCACGCCGACGCCGGCCTCGCACTGCTGCCGGCCGGTGACATGTCCGATCTCGCGGTGCGCATGCGCACCGTGCGCGCGCTGGTCAGCACCAACGTCGGCGGCATCGACGCCGCGGCCGTCGAACTGACCCGCGTCATCGATGCGATCCGCGACCGCCCGCTCGCACTCGGCTGCGTGCTGCGCGATCGCGGCTGGCTGAACTTCCGCGACGGCAATCCCGACCAGGCACTCGACGACCTGCTGCGCGCCTACGCCCTGCTGCGCCGGAACGCGAGCCGCGAGGAAGCGATGGTCGCCGCCGGCCGCCTGTCGATGGCGCAGTTCAGCGTGCGCGACTATCCGCAGGCGCTGTCGCTGGTCGACGAGACCGTCGCGTTCTTCCGCGAGGAGAAGGCGCCCGTGCGCCTCGCCACCGCGCTCGATCGCCGTGCCGCGATCCTCAAGGCCGCCGGTCGCCTCGACGAGGCGCTGATCGCCGCCACCGAGGCGCTGCGCATCCACGAGGGCATCGGCGATCGCGTCGGCACCGGTCTCTCGCAGATGCGCATGTGCGGCGTCGAGATCGAGCGCAACGCGCTGAAGGAAGCCAGCCGCTGGTGCGACCGCGCCGAGCTCACGCTGTCGCAGACCTCCGGCATGGACGACAACGACTACCGCACGCTGGCCGCGCTGCGCGGCCGGTTGTTCCTGGCGCTCGGACGCTCGAAGGACGCCGTCGGGCAGTTCGATCGCGCCATCGCGCCCGGTGGCGCGCAGCCCGCCGACGACATCGCCGAGCTGTACGAGCTGCGTTCGCGCGCGCATGCCGCGGTCGGCAATTACTCCGCCGCGTTCAGCGACCAGGGCGAGTTCCTGCGCCGCATGCGCGAGCAGGGCACGCTCGACCGCATCCGCGAAGTCGCGCAGCTGCGCGTGCAGTTCGAGAACGACCAGGAAAAGCAGAAGATCGTCCTGCTCGAGAAGGACAAGAAGCTCGCCGAGGAGCGGCTCAACAGCCAGACGCGCACGACGCAGCTGGTGGCGATCGCCGGCCTCGCCGGCCTCATCACAGCGTTCTTCCTCGGCTACGCCCTGCTCTCGCACCGCCGGCACCGCGCCGAGCTGATCCGTCTCGCCGAGCGCGACGAGCTCACCGGGTTGCTGAACCGCCGCGCGATCGTGCGCAAGGCGGTCGAGTTCCTGTCCCGGGCGCGCGAATCGAAGGGCACGCTGATCATCGGCCTGGTCGATCTCGACCACTTCAAGTCGATCAACGACCGCTTCGGCCACGCGGTCGGCGACCAGCTGCTGCAGCGGTTCGCCGCGGCGCTGCGCACGTCGCTGCACTCGCGCGAGGTGTTCGGCCGGTACGGCGGCGAGGAATTCCTCGTGTTGTTCCCGGACACGACGCTCGACCAGGCGCGCCAGGCCGCGGAGCGGCTGCGCATCAGCCTGCGCGAGCAGCGGCTGCGCGTCGACGAGCAGGACGTGACGGTGACGCTGAGCCTGGGACTCGCGAGCTACGAGACGGGCGACGTGTTGTTCGACCAAGTCGCGCGGCGCGCCGACATCGCGTTGTACGTCGCGAAGACGCAGGGGCGTGATCGCTGCGAGATCTTCAATCCGGCGCGGCATGGCGCCGTGGCGATCACCGCTGGCGTGAACCGCCAGCGCTAATGGGGACAGTCCCCGTTTCTTAGCAAAAGGGGACAGTCATCGAGGACCGCGCAAGCGGCTTCATCGGCCCGTCCCGCTTCCTGAGAAATCAGGAACGGCCGAACCGTCCGCTTTGCACTAGCGCCAGACGATCTCGAACTGCTGGCCGACGCGCAGATCGCTTCCGGCGCCAGCCACCGGAATCGCGTTCTGCCCGAACAACACGCCGCGCAGCTTCCGGTCGAACCGGAATTCCCGCAGCGTCTGCAGCGGTTCCACGCCGTCGCGTTCGCCGGTCTGCTGGTCGGTGGTCGTGATCGCGCAGCGGGCGCAGGGCTTCACGAGGCGGATCGTCACGCCGTCGGCGCGCAGCTCGTGGATGCGGTCCTCGTCATAGGCGTCGACGCCGTCGATCACGAGGTTCGGGCGGAATCGCTCCATCGGCAGCGCGTTCGGCAGACGCATGTTGAGCTCGGCGAGCGACGCACGCGAGATGATCAGCATCGGAAACCCGTCGGAAAATTCCGTCACCGCCGTCGCGCCGGGCGTCCATTCCGGACTGCACACGCGCGGCGCGTCGGGATCGAAGCGCACCAGTCGCAGCGGCGTCTCGAGAAAATCCGAGACCCACTCCGCCGCCACCGGGCCGCAGTCGATGCCGCGGCCGTCGAAGCCCCACACGGTGACCTGCATCGTCGCCACGTTCGCGTCGCGCGGCACGCTCAGCGGTGCGCGATCCGGCGCGGTCAACGTCAACGCCTCCGCATCCAATGACGTGAGGATCAGCGCCATGCGCGGCAGCTCTCGCTGCGTGATGAAGCGACCGTTCGGCCGCACCAGCATCCAGTGGCGGTCATCGGCCAGGCCGGTGGGTTCCAGTCGCGCGCGATCCCGGCGGATGCCGCGACACGACTTCACCGGATACGTGTACAGATCCGTCAGCGTCGCGGCGGCGGCCCGCATCTAACTATCCCGGTTTCCCGGGCCCGCCCCGCCCCCGATCAGCGCCAGCGCGCGCTCGGCGCGTTCGAGATCCGCCGCCGTATTCACATCGGCGAGCGGTTTCTCCACCGCCAGCGCCACGCGGATCTCCAGGCCGTTCTCGAGCGCGCGCAGCTGTTCGAGCTTTTCGATCAGCTCGAGACGGCTCGCGGTCAGCGACGCCAGCCGCCGCAGCGCGGCCACGCGATACGCATAGATGCCGACGTGCCGCAGCGACGCCGGCGTCAGCGTGGCCGGCGCGTCGCGGTTGAAGGGAATCGGCGCGCGCGAGAAATACAGCGCGCGACCGGTCGCATCGCAGGCCACCTTCACGACGTTGGGATCCTGCAGGTCGGCGACGTTGTCGAGCCGCCCCGCCAGCGTCGCGATGTCGGCGCGCGGATTCGCGGCCAGCAGCTCGGCCACCTGGCTGATGATCGCCGGCGGGATCAGCGGCTCGTCGCCCTGCACGTTGACGACGATCTCGTCGTCCTTCCAGCCGCGAGCGGCCGCCACCTCGGCGATCCGATCCGTGCCGGACAGGTGCGTGCGCGCGGTCATCGCGACCTCGGCACCGAACGAGCCCGCCGCCTTCGCGATGCGGTCGTCGTCGGTTGCGATCAGCACTTCCACGGCACGCGACGCACGCGCGCGTTCGTGCACCCACTGCAACATCGGCTTGCCCGCCAGCGGCAACAGCGCCTTGCCGGGCAATCGCGAGGAATCGAATCGGGCGGGGATGACGGCGCGGAATGGCATCGTGGGGCTCAACGCTCCAGCAACGGATCGTCGGACGACAGCTGCCGCGCATCCTCTTCCAGCATCATCGGCACGCCGTCGCGGATCGGGAACGCCAACCGCTCGGCGCGGCAGATCAGCACCTCGCCCGCGCGGTTCAACTTCAGCGGTCCCTTGCAGACGGGACACGCGAGGATATCGAGCAACCGGTCATCCACTCTTTTTTCCCGCCATGTCGTGGGCATGCACGCGCGCGAGCACCAGGTCGACCAGCCCGCGCGCCTCGCCGTCGGGGAACTCGGCCGTGACGGGCACGAACCAGCAACGCTCGTCGGCGAAGGCGGCGCATTTTACGGCATCCTTTTCCGTCATGAGCACCGGCAACGTGTCGCCGAAGTTCAGGTCGCCCGGCTTGAACGGATGATGATCGGGCAACGGATGTTCGTACACGGTGATCCCGGCATTGCGCAGCATGTCGAAGAACCGCTGCGGATTGCCGATCGCCGCCACCGCGTGCACGCCGCTGCCACGGAAGCTCGCCAACGCCCGCAGGCTCGCGCCGCCCGACACCGGGAACGCGTCGCCGGGCCGCAGGCTCATGGCGAAATGCGTGCCCTTCACGAAGTTCGGCAATTCGAATCCCGGCCGCGTCACCGCGCCGTTCACGACCACCGCGTTCACGCGGCGCAGCCGCCCGGGCCGTTCGCGCAACGGTCCGCGCGGCAGCAGGCACCCGTTGCCGAAGCCGCGCTGGCCGTCGATGACCACGATCTCGCAATCGCGCTTCAACGCGAGGTGCTGCAGTCCGTCGTCGCAGATGACGATGTCGGCGCGATCCGCGACGGCCGCCTTCGCCGCCGCCACGCGGTCCTTGCCGATGAAGACGGTGGCCTGCGACCGCCGCGCCAGCAGCAACGGCTCGTCGCCCACCTCGGACGCGCGCGAATGCAGCGTCACGCGATTCACGCCGCGCGCACGACCGCCATAACCGCGCGACACGATGGCGACGCGCATGCCGAAGGCGGCGAGCTGCGTCGCCAGCCACGCGACCAGCGGCGTCTTACCCGTGCCGCCGACGGTGAGATTGCCGATGACGATGACCGGCGCGCCGACGCGCACGCGATGCCGCAGACCGAGCCGGTACAGCACGCTGCGCACCGCCATGACGGCGCCGTACAGGAACGACAACGGCGCGAGCCAGACCGGTCCCGCGCCGCCGTACCACATCCGTTCGATCGCCGAGCGCATCAGCGAGGGCCGCGGGCCGCGTCCCGGACACCGATGGCCCGGAAAGCGGGACTCACGCGCGGAACTCCGCGCGCTTGAGGCTGGCGTAGGCGCCGTTGCCGCCGACCAGGTCGGCATGCCGGCCGCGCTCGACGATGCGGCCGTCTTCCATCACGAGGATCTCGTCGGCGTGTTCGATCGTCGACAACCGGTGCGCGATGACCAGCGTCGTGCGGTTGCGCATCAGCTCGACCAGCGCCTGCTGGATGCGGCGTTCGGACTCGTTGTCGAGCGCCGACATCGCTTCGTCGAGGATCAGGATCGGCGCGTCCTTCAGCAACGCACGCGCGATGGCGATGCGCTGCCGCTGGCCACCCGACAGCAACGCGCCCTTGTCGCCCACCGGCGTGTCGAGGCCCTGCGGCAACTCCTTCGCGAACTCGTCGACATAGGCAACGCGCGCGGCCTCTTCGATCTTCTCCGGCGTCGCATTCGCGACGCCGAACGCGATGTTGTTGCGGATGCTGTCGTTGAACAACACGACGTCCTGGCTGACCAGCGCGACGTTGTCGCGCAGGTCGCGCAGGTTGCAGTCGTGCACGTCGATGCCGTCGACCAGCACCTGTCCCGACGTCGCGTCGTAGATGCGCGCGACGAGGCCGACCAGCGTCGACTTGCCGCTGCCCGATCGACCGACGATCGCGACGTTCTTCCCGGCCGGCACCTCGAGCACGATGTCGTGCAGCACCTTCCCCTTTTCGGCCGTGTACTCGAAGCTGACGTGCCGGAATTCGATGGCGCCCTGCAGCCGGCCGAGCCTGCGGCCCGAGGTGAAATCCTCGGTGGGTTCGTCGAGCACCTCGAACACGCTGGCGCCGGCCGCGAGACCCTGCTGCAGCGGACCCAAAGCGGTGACCAGCGTGCGCATCGGCGCGGTGGTCAGCAGCAAGGCGGTGAGGAAGCCCCAGAACTGGCCGACGGTCATCGAGTGGTCGTTGACCTGCACCAGCGCCATCCACAACACGCCGCCGAGACCGATCGACGCGATGAACTGGACTACGGGGTTGCTGGTCGCCTTCGCCGAGATCAGCTTCATGTTGCTGCGGCGATTGCCCTCGTTCACGTGCTCGAAATCGTTTCCTTCCTGCTCCTGCGCGTTGAACACCTTGATGACGCGGTGCCCGTCGAGCGCTTCCTTGGTCACGCGCGTGACGTCGCCCATCGAGGTCTGGATGCGCGCGCTGTACCGGCGGAAGGACTTCGTGACGATGCGGATTATGAACGACAGCGGCGGCGCCAGGATCACGACGAACAGCGCCAGCTTCCAGTTGAGCGCGAACAGCCAGCCGATCTGCAGGATGATCGTCAACGAATCGCGGATCAGCGCGCCGGTCGAGTTCGTCGTCGCCTCGGCGACCTGCTCGATGTTGAACGTGAGCCGCGACAACATCGCGCCGGAGGATTCGCGGTCGTAGTACTTCGCCGGGAAGTTGAGGTATTGCCGGAACAGGTCGCGGCGCATCGCCTTGATGATCTGCCGCGAGACATACCCCGGGAAATACACGCCGACGTAGTCGCCGATGCCGCGCATCAGGAACAACACGGGTGCGCCCAGCGGCACCAGCCACAGCACCGTCGGGTCCTTCTTCACGAAGCCGAGGTCGACGAAGTTCTGCACCAGCCAGGCGAAGCCCGGGCCCGTCGCGGCGAAGATCGCCATGCCGACGATGCCGATCAGGAACATGCCGAGGTGCGGTCGCGCGTAGGCGAGCAGACGTCGATAGACGCGGCCGGCGTCGATGGGCGCGACCGGGGGACTGGCGCTCATTTCTGCGCTTTGGAGTCTTCGACCGTCGCGATGTTGATCTTCACGAAGCCGAGCTTGCCGAGCACGTCCATGGCGCTCACCACCGACTGGTGCGTGGAGCGCGCATCCGCGCGCACGGTCACGGGTTTGTTGCGGTCGGCGCCGGCGACTTCGAGGATGGCCGCGCGCAGCGTGTCCGGGCTGTTGTTGATGAGCTCGCGGTCGTTCACGCGGTAGGTGCCCTCCTGCGTGACGCTGACGACCAGCGGATCCGTCTTCTGCTTGCCCGTCGGCGCGAGGGTGGCCTGCGGCAGCTCGATCTTGAGTCGCCCCTCCTGGAGGAACGTCGACGACAACATGAAGAAGATGACCAGCAGCAGCGAGATGTCGATCAGCGAGATCAGGTTGATCTCGGGATCTTCCTTCGGCTTGCGGGTCTGGAGCTTCACGCGCTCAGGCCGCCGCTTCTGTCTGCGGCGTGGCACCGAGCGAGTCGGCAAACTTCACCGCAATCTTTTCCATGTCGATCACGATGCCCTCGACCTTGCCGCGCAGGTAGCGGAACGCGATGAAGGACGGGATCGCGACGGCGAGACCGCCGGCCGTACAGATCAGGGCCTCGGAAATGCCGCCCGCGAGCATGCGCGGGTCGCCCATGCCACCCAGCATCACGGCGTTGAACGAGTGGATGATGCCGGCGACCGTGCCCAGCAGGCCTAACAAGGGCGAGATGCTGGCGATGGTGCCGAGCGTGTTCAGGAACCGCTCGAGCTCGAAGACCACGTGGCGGCCGGTGTCCTCGACGCGCTCCATCATGATCGCGCGGCCGCGGTCGCGGTTCGCCAGTGCCGCGGCCAGCACGCGGCCCAGCGGCGAGTTCTTCTCGAGCGCCTCGATGACTTTCGGCGTGACCTGGTTCTTGTCGGCCAGATCGGTGACGCGCTTGATCAGCTCCTGCGGCAGCACCCGCTTCCGCTGCAGCGTCCACAACCGTTCGAAGAGGATTCCGGCCGCGATGACCGAGCACAGAATGATCGGCGCCATGAATGGGCCGCCGGCCCGCACGATTTCCCACATGGCCCGGGACTATACCGGACACCGCCGGACACCGTCACGGCCAACGCCGCCAGGCGAAGGGATATCGCGACCGTCGCGCGGTGGCCCGAATGTCGAGCCCGTCCGTTCCCAGCTCGAGCCGCAGGGCGCCGTCGATGCGCGTGTCGAGGATCCGCGCGCCGGCACGTCGCCAGCGTTCGAGCGCGGTGGCCCGGGAACCGGAAGCCGTTCCGCCGCTGGCGATCGCCAGCCGCGCGCCGCTCGCTTCTATCCACTGTCGCGACGACGCGAGCGCGCTCGCGTGCCGGCTCAGCAGGACCGCGTCGCTCGCGAGCGCCGCCGCGCCGAGCCGCGCCACCAGGCCGCGCTCCGCGGCCGCGTCGAGGTCGCCGCCGATCAGCACGGCGTGCCCGCCGGCCACGATGCGCAACACGCAGTACTCGCCGCCCCGCCCGGCCGTCCAGGTTTCGACGCGCACGCCGTCCGTGGTGAATGCCGAATCCCGGCAAGGCCGGGCCGGCAGCGAGGCGGCACGCCAGCCGCCGCCGACACGCAGATCGGCGAATCCGCGCTCTTCCGCTAACAAGGCGACGCCGGCGGCGCGATCGGGATCGAGCGACGGCAGCCATACGCGATCGATGGCGCGCAGCCGCGCACCGAGCGCCGGCAACACCGCGGTCCGCGTGCGCGCGCCATCGCTGCCCCACGAATCCCCGGTGTCGTACAACAGCAGCCGCGACGCCGTCTCGATCAGCACGCTCTGGCCGCGGCCGGCGTCGAGCACTTCGATGCGCGCCCGGCCGTCGGGCGGCACCGTCGACGTCGGGAACAACAAGGGCCACGAGGCCACCAACCCCGTCAGGCGCAACGACAACGGCCAGCGTCGCAGCAGCAGCGCTCCGGCGACGAGGGCCATGACGTACCACCAGCCCGGCGGCGTCACGCGCCACAGCGCATGATCGACATCCGCCGCGGCCACCAGCAGCGGCCACGAGCGCTCGTACAACCACGCCGCGCCATGGAAACACGCGGCCGCCAGCGGCGGCGACACCAGGCTCGTCACCGCGCCCGCCAGGATCACCGGCACGAACACGAACGAGATCAGCGGGATCGCCACCAGGTTCACGCTCAGTCCCGCCAGCGAGACGCCGCCGAACACGGCGACCGTCAGCGGTGCCAGCAACGTCATCACGCCGATCTGCAACCTCAGGGCGGTCCGGCCGCGCGACCACCAGGTCGGCGGCGCATGCACGACCGCGCCCTGCCCGAGGAACAGCAGCACGCCCACCGCGACGAACGACAACCAGAATCCGGACGCCAGCGGCGCGAGCGGATCGAGCAGCAACACGCCGATCAACGACAGCGACCAGACCCGCGCCGCGCCGACGACGCGTGCCGCCAGGCGAGAGACGACGAAGATCGCGAGCATCAGCCAGGTCCGTTGCGTCGGCACGGAAAACCCGGCGAGCAGCGCATACGCGCCGGCCGCGGCCAGGCCCGCGACGGCGGCGAACGTCTCGCGATCGAGGAACGACGCAGGCAGCAGTCGCCAGCCGGACCGCGCCACCGCGAACGCCAGCACCGCGAACAGCGTGACGTGCATGCCGGAGATCGCGACGAGGTGCGTGGTGCCCGTCGCATTGAACACGCGCCACTGGTCGCGGCTCACTCCGTCGGTGACTCCGACCGCCAGCGCCGCGAGCAGCGCCGCCGCGTCGGGATCGGCGACGGCATCACCGATGCGCAGCGCGATCCGCGCGCGCGTCGTGTTCACGGAGTCCGGCGCCAGCGCGAGTCTTTCATTCAGCGCCGCCGGCAACACGCGCCCGGCGAGGTGCACGCGGTCGCGCAACGCGATGCGTTCCAGGTCCGGGCCGCTGAAGTTGTGCGTATCGCCCAGCGGTGCGAGCCGCACCAGCAGGCGCCAGCGTTCGCCGGCACGGGGCGCGAACGGCGCATCGCGCCACGCCAGGCGAGCACGACGGGGCCGCGCATCGACGGCGCCCTCGAGCACCGTGACGTCGGCATCGAAGCGCAGCTCGGTGCCCGCCCGCGCCGGCGTGTCGACGATGCGCGCCTCGAGCAACACGCGCGCATCGGCCTGCGCCGGCGTCACCACCCGCCCGCTCCACGACGCCACGGTGCCGCCGGCCATCGCGGCGCCGAGCGTGAACGCCGCCAGTGCTCGCACCGCCGGCCTGCCACGCGCCATCGACGCCGCGACGGCCACGACGACGGCGGCAGCGAGCAGCCAGGCTGGCGTCGGCGGACGCGCCATCCCGAGACCCGCCAGGACTCCCGCGAGCAGCGCCAGTCCGCCGATCACGCTGTCACGAACCGGGTGGTAGAGTGCGCGCCGATGCCCCGGGGACTGTTCCGCAAGATCACGCCGCGCCACGAGACGGTGCGCAAGCATTGGGCGATGAAGCCGTTCCGGCGCTTCTTCGGCGACCCGCGGCTGTGGTCGTTGCAGCGGCGCACGGTGGCGCCGGCGTTCGGCGCCGGGCTCGCGATCTGCTTCGTGCCGCTGCCCATCCACATCCCGCTGGCGGCGATGGTCGCGATCTTCTGCCGCATCCACGTGCCGACGATCATGCTGGCGTTGATCACGGTGAATCCGCTGACCATCGTTCCCGTCTACCTGCTGGCGTACAAGGTGGGCGTCATCGTCACGCGCGCGCCGGAACATGCCTTCAAGTTCCAGATGAGCTGGAACTGGGTGCAGCACGGCCTCGGGCCGATGTGGAAACCGTTCCTGGTCGGCTGCGGCGTGACCGGGGCGCTCGTCGGCCTCGTCGGCTACGCGCTGCTCGACGTGTTGTGGCGCTACAGCGTGCGCAAGAGATACCGCGAACGCGCGGGCGCCGCACGCCCCTGATCGGGTGCGTTAGACCAGATTCCCGCGATCCAGCGTCAGCACGCGATCCATGCGTGCCGCGAGCTGGCGATCGTGCGTGACGACGATGAGGCTGGTGCCGTACTCGCGGTTGAGCTCGAGCAGCAGCTCGAACACCGCCTCCGCGTTGCCGCCGTCGAGATTGCCCGTCGGTTCGTCGGCCAGCACCAGCCGCGGCTTCGTGACCAGCGCGCGCGCCACGGCGGCGCGCTGGCGCTCGCCACCCGACAGCTCGTGCGGCCGATGGATCAACCGCTCGCCCAGGCCGACCCGCTGCAACACCTCGCGCGCCTGCCGTTCTGCCTCCTGCTTCGGCACGCGGCGCACGAGCAGCGGCATCGCCACGTTCTCGAGCGCCGAGAACTCCTGCAGCAGGTGATGGAACTGGTAGATGAAGCCGAGCGTGTGGTTGCGCAGCGCACCGCGCGGCTTCTCCGCGAGCTGGTGGATGTCCTGGCCCGCGACCAGCACGTTGCCGGTGGTCGGGCGATCCAGTCCGCCGAGGATCTGCAGCAGCGTCGTCTTGCCGGAGCCGGACGCGCCGATCACGGCGATGCGTTCGCCCGCCCCCACCTTCAGGTTCACGCCGCGCAGCACCTCGAGATCGATGGGCCCCTGGCGGAACGCGCGCCGCACGTCGCGGGCTTCGAGAACGGTGTCGTACGAGTCGGTCATTCGTGCCTCAGGGCTTCGGCCGGCAGCGTCCGCGACGCGCGCCAGGCCGGGTAGATAGTCGCGATCGCCGCCAGCAGCAGCGCCACGCCGCCGACCTGCAACACGTCGGCGAGGTGCACCTCGGACGGCAGGTCGCTCATCAGGTAGACCGCGGGATCGAGGAACCGCACGCCGAACAGCTTCTCGATGCCGTGCACCACGGCCGTGACGTTCAGCGCCAGCACCCAGCCGAGCAGCGAGCCGGCCACGGTGCCGACCAGCCCGATCAGCGCGCCCTGCACGACGAACATCTTCAGCACGTTGCCGGGCGCCGCGCCGATCGTGCGCAGGATCGCGATGTCCGTCTGCTTCTCCTTGACGATCATCACCAGCGTCGCGATCAGGTTGATCGCCGCGACGACGACGAGGATCAGCAGGATGAAGAACATCATCGACTTCGTCAGCTCGATCGAACGGAAGAACGTCGCGTGGTCGCGCGTCCAGTCGCTGACGTAGAAGCCGTTGCGGTTGCTGGCGATGTCGAGCGATTGCGCGGCGGCGCGCACCAGGTGTGGCGCGGCGAACGGATCGTCCAGCGCGAGGCGCAGGCCGCTGACGTCGTCGCCGAGCCGGTAGAGTTTCGCCGCGTCGCCGAGGTGCACCAGCGCGAGACCGCGGTCGAACTCGTACATGCCGGAATCGAAGATGCCGCTGACGACGAAACGGCGCATGCGCGGCATCAGGCCGGCCGGCGTCGCCGTGCCCTCGGGCGTCATCAGCACGACGCCGTCGCCGGTCTGCACCCCCAGCTCGGTGGCCAGCGCGGCGCCGAGGATGATGCGGAACTTGCCGGGTTCGAGGTCCGACAACTTGCCCGTGCGCAGGCGGCCGGCGAGCCCGCTGGTCGCCGCCTCTTCCGCCGGCAGCACGCCGCGCACCAGCGTGCCGGTGACGGCCTGCCCGTGCGCCAGCAGGCCGCGGGCCTCTATATAAGGAGCGACGGCGCGCACGCCCGGCGTCTTCGCCAGCTGCGTCTGCGCCTCGCGCCAGTCGACGATCGCGCCGTCGAGGCCGGAGATCGTCGCGTGCGACGTCACGCTCAGCATGCGGCTGCGCAGCTCGGTCTCGAATCCGTTCAGCACCGACAACACGACGACCAGCACCGCGACGCCCAGCGCCAGTCCGATGACCGACATCGAAGCGACGAACGACACGAAGCCGCTGCGATGCTGCGAGCGCAGATAACGCACACCGACCAGCCATTCGTACGGCAGCGCCATGCGTCTACTCGTACCGCAGCGCGTCGGCCGGCGGCACGCGCGAGGCGCGGTACGCCGGGTAGAGGGTGGCGAGCAGCGTGATCGCCATGGCGATGCCCGCGATCCACAGCACCTGTTCGGGCCGCAGCTCGGACGGCAGCTTCGTCACGATGTACACGTTCGAATCGAAGATCTCGAAGCGGAACAGCCGCTCGAGGAACGCCGCGACGTCGCCGGCGTTGCCGCCGATCAGGCAGCCGAGCAACACGCCGAGCGCGACGCCGAGCCAGGCGATGACGCCGCCCTGGATCAGGAACACCGACATCACGCGGCGCGGCGACGTGCCGAGCGTGCGCAGGATCGCGATGTCCGTGCGCTTGTCGGTGACGACCATGGCCAGCATGGCGACCAGGTAGAACGCGGCGACCGCGACGATCAGCATGAGGATGATCGCGACCATCGTCTTCTCGATGCGGATGGCGCGGAAGTAGCTGGCGTGATCCTGCGTCCAGTCGCGCACCTCGAGACCGGCCGGCAGGGTCTTCGCCAGCGCCGCCGAGTAGTTTGGCGCGCCGATCGCGTCGGTGTAGTTCACGTGCAGCGACATGCGCGCGTCCGGATCCGGCAGCAGGGCGCGGACGTCGTCGAGCGCCGCCAGCAGCAGACCCGAGTCGTACTCGGGCTGGTCGGATTCGAACACGCCGGCCACGGTGTATTCGCGCAGCCGCGGCTCGGGCGCACCGGCGGCATTGGTGGTGGGCACCAGTACCAGCAGCGGGTCGCCGATGCCGAGGCCGAGCATCTGCGCCAGCGTGCGGCCGACGATGACGCGGTCGGTGCCGGCAGAAAGATCCGAGAGCTTGCCTTCGATCAGCGCGCGCGCGACACGCGCCACCTCGCCTTCGTGGCCCGGATCGATACCGCGCAGGCGCACCGGCAGCATCTCCGGCTTGCGCACCGCCAGGGCCTCGATCTCGATGAACGGCGCGACGCCGGTGACGTTCGCCTCGCCGCGCACCCGGTCGCCCAGGGCTCGCCAGTCGGGTGATGCGGGTCGGGCCGCGTCCCCGGCCGGTGTCACGAAGACGCGCGCATGCGCCGACAGCGCCAGCAGCCGGTCGCGCAGGTCGCCTTCGAGACCGTTCATGACGGACAGGATGACGATCAGCGCGGTCACGCCCAGGCACACGCACAGCAGCGAGACCCAGGTGATGAACGACACGAAGAATTTGTGGGAGCGCGCGCGGACGTAGCGCAGCCCCACGAACCAGGACAGCGAATTCAGCATCGGCGGAGAGTTTGCGGGAAAAACAGGACGGGTTTCACAAAAAGGGCTGTTAGCAGAGTCGGTCCCCGGCGACAGCGGCTGACTTTGCCACAGCGCGGCGTATATTGCCGCCAGCGAGTCGGACATCCGACAGGGAGAAAACCATGCAAGCCCGCACCCCGAAATCCATGCTGGTCGCCGCGGCCGCCGTCGGCCTGCTCGCCGCGCCGGTGTTCGGCGAAACCCTCGCCATCGACGGCCAGGTGGCGATCAAACCTTCGGGCGTCGAGACGCCGCAGCGCGGCTCGTCCATGGCGGCCGTCGAGGCGAAGTTCGGTGCGCCGTCGAACAAGTCCGGCCCGGTCGGCACGCCGCCGATCACCAAGTGGTTCTATCCGAACTTCGTGGTGGTCTTCGAGAACGACAAGGTCCTGCACGCGGTCGTCGTCGGCGGCTGACCCGTCCGGGTGCCGGCGGAAACCGGCATCCTTCCTCCGGCCGATTTCCACCCTCCGGTCAATATCCACGCGCGGCGCGGCAGAGTAAGCTGCCGCGCTTTTCGTTTGCCCGGTTCGAATGTCCGCACTGCTCCAACCCCCTCGTCCCGCCGCCGGCGGCCGGCAACGCTGGCACCAGCTGTACGGCTCCGCGCGCAGCCTCGCGCTGGCGGAAGCCATCGCGGCGGACGACCGTCCCTGGCTCGTCATCGCCCGCGATGCGCGCGAGCTCGACAGCCTGCGCGCGGAGCTCGGCTTCTTCCTCGATGGCGCGCGCGCGATCCACGTGCTCCCGGACTGGGAAGTGCTGCCGTACGACGTCTTCTCCCCGCACCCGGACATCATCTCCGAACGCCTCGCCGCGCTGGCCGAGCTGCCGCGATTGCGCGGCGTGTTGCTCGCCGCGGCGGACACGATCGGCCAGCGCCTCGCGCCGCGCGGCTATGTCGACGGGCGCACGTTCAACCTCGCGGTCGGCGACCGGCTGCCGCTCGACCCGCTGCGCGCGCGGCTGATCGAGAGCGGTTACGCGTCGGTGTCGCAGGTCAGCGCTCCGGGAGAATTCGCGCTGCGCGGCTCGCTGTTCGACGTGTACCCGATGGGCGCGTCGACGCCGCTGCGCGTCGACCTGTTCGACGACGAGATCGAGATCATCCGCGAGTTCGACCCGGAGACGCAGCGCTCGGGTGAGTCGCTGAAGCAGGTGCGCCTGCTGCCGGGCCGCGAGCTGCCGCTCGACGCGGATTCGGTGAAGGCATTCCGGCTGCGCTACCGCAAGCGCTTCGAGGGCGATCCGACGCGGAGCATCATCTACCGCGGGGTCAGCGACGGCCTGGCACCGCCCGGCATCGAGTTCTACCTGCCGCTGTTCTTCGACACGACGGACACGCTGCTGGACTATCTACCGACCGGCACGGTGGTCGCCGCCGGCGTCGAGCTGGCCGGCGCGGTCGAACGCGCCGCGCGCGACGTGGCGGAACGCTTCGAGGAGCGGCGCCACGACGTCGAGCGCCCTATCCTCGCGCCCGACGAACTGTTCCTGCCGCCGGACGAACTGACGGCGCGGCTCGACGCGTTCGCGCGCGTCGACATCGAGAGCTTCAAGGCCCCGGATCTCGAGGGCCACGACGGCCACAATTTCCCGACCGGCAAGCCGACCGAATTCCGCATCGACCTGCGCGCGGAGCAGCCGCTCGCGCCGCTCGACGACTTCGTGCGTACGTACGAGGGCCGCGTGCTGCTGGCCGCGGATTCCGCCGGGCGGCGCGAGGTCCTGCTGGAGATGCTGCGGCCGCTGCGCCTGGCGCCGCCGACGGTCGCCGGCTGGCGCGAGTTCGTCGATGGCGCGGTGCCCTTCGCGATCTGCATCGCGCCGGAGATGGCCGGGCTCAACGTGCTGACGCCGCCGATCACGGTGCTCGGCGAGTCACAGCTGTTCGGTCAGCGCGCGCGGCAGGAACGGCGTCGCCGCCGCGTGCAGTCCGATCCGCAGGCCATCCTGCGCGATCTCACGGCGCTCGGCCCCGGCTCGCCGGTCGTGCACGAGGAGTACGGTGTCGGCCGCTACGTCGGGCTGCAGGTGATGCAGGTGGCGGGACAGGACGGCGAGTTCGTCGTGCTCGAATACGCCGGCGGCGACAAGCTGTACGTGCCGGTGCAGCAGCTGCATCTCGTCTCGCGCTACTCCGGCAGTGATCACGCGCCGCTGCACAAGCTCGGCACCGACCAATGGGCGAAGGCGCGCAAACGCGCGGCCGACAAGATCCGCGACGTCGCGGCCGAGCTGCTCGATCTCTACGCGCAGCGCCAGACACGCAAGGGTCCGCCGTTGCCGTCGAAGGAGCTGGAATACCAGGCCTTCGCGTCCAGCTTTCCCTTCGAGGAGACCGCGGACCAGGCCGAGGCGATCCGCCAGGTGCTGCAGGATCTCGCCAGCGAGAAGCCGATGGATCGCGTCGTCTGCGGCGACGTCGGCTTCGGCAAGACGGAGGTGGCGATGCGCGCGGCGTTCGTCGCGGCGCAGGCGGGCAAGCAGGTCGCGGTGCTCGTGCCGACGACGCTGCTGGCCGAACAGCACACGAACAACTTCCGCGATCGCTTCGCCGACTGGCCGGTGCGCATCGAATCGCTGTCGCGTTTCCGCAGCGGCAAGGAAACGAACGCGGTGCTCGACGGCGTCGAGAAAGGCACCGTCGACATCGTCGTGGCAACCCAGAAGCTGCTGCATGCCAATGTGCGCTTCAAGGACCTCGGGCTGATCATCGTCGACGAGGAACACCGCTTCGGCGTGCGCGACAAGGAGAAGCTGAAGACGCTGCGCGCCGAGGTGCACGTGCTGACGCTGACCGCGACGCCGATCCCGCGCACGCTCAACATGGCCCTGGGCGGCCTGCGCGATCTCTCGCTGATCACGACGCCGCCGGCCGAGCGGCTCGCCATCAAGACGTTCGTCACCGAGTGGCACGCGCCGACGCTGCGCGAGGCCGCGATGCGCGAGTTCCGCCGCGGCGGCCAGGTGTACTTCGTGCACAACGTCGTCGAGACCATCGAGAAGACGGCGCAGGAGCTGTCGAAGCTGATCCCCGAGGCCGAGATCCGCGTCGGCCACGGCCAGATGCGCGAGCGCGACCTCGAGCAGCTGATGGTCGATTTCTACCACCGCCGCTTCAACCTGCTGGTCTGCACGACCATCATCGAAAGCGGCATCGACGTGCCGACGGCGAACACGATCATGATCGACCGCGCCGACAAGCTGGGCCTCGCGCAGCTGCACCAGCTGCGCGGCCGCGTCGGCCGTTCGCACCACCGCGCCTATGCCTATCTACTGACGCCGAACCGCAAGGCGCTGTCGCTCGACGCAGTGAAGCGGCTCGAGGCGATCGAGTCGCTCGAGGACCTCGGCGCGGGTTTCGTGCTGGCGACGCACGATCTCGAGATCCGCGGCGCCGGCGAACTGCTGGGCGAGAACCAGAGCGGCGAGCTCACCGAGATCGGCCTCACCATGTACCTCGATCTGCTCGAGCAGGCGGTGAAGGCGCTGAAGGAAGGCCGCCAGCCGGATCTCGACCGGCCGCTCGCGGCCACCGCCGAGGTGGAGCTGCGCCTGCCGGCACTGTTGCCCGAGAGTTACGTCGCCGACGTGCCGGTACGCCTCGCGATGTACAAGCGGCTGGCCGCGGCACCGGACAACGCCACCATCGACGAGCTCACCGCCGAGATCGTCGACCGCTTCGGGCCGCTGCCGCCGCCGGCCACCAACCTGCTGCGCGTGGCGCGACTCAAGCTGCAGGCCCGCGCCCTCGGAATCCGCCGACTCGATCTCGGGGCCCAAGGCGGCTATGCCCTGTTCGAGGAGAAGAACCAGGCGGATCCGCGCGCCATCATCAAGCTGATCCAGCACCCGGATCGCGACTACAAGCTGGAAGGCCCGCTGAAGCTGCGCATCACGGTGGAGAACGAGACCGACGCCGAACGCTTCGAATTCGCCGAGACGTTCCTGGCGACGCTGCGTTCGCCACCCGCGACCGCGACCGCACCGGCACCGGTGAAGCCGGCCGCGGCCGCGAAGCCCACCGCCGCCGCGAAGCCGCCCGCGCCCGCGCCCGCGGCGCCGAAGCCGCCCGCGCCGGGCAAGCGCCGCTGACCCGCTATACTCGCCGCCATGACGCATACCGGCCCTTCCCGCCTGCGCACCTCCGTTCTCCGCCGTTTCGGCATCGCGCTGCTGGCCTACGTGGTGGGCGTCGTGTCGCCGGGCGCCGTCCATGCGCAGGCCGCCGCGCAGTCACCGTCGGTGTACACCATCGAGGTGATCGTGTTCCGGAACCTCTCCGGCGCGGGTGGCCAGGAGGACTGGAGCGCGAAGTCCATCGCGCGCGGGCCGGAGACGCCGGAGGCACCGGTCACCGGCCGCTTCGTGCAGTCCCTGCCGGGCACGCAGTTCCAGTTGAACGACATCGGCACCCGCCTGCAGAACACGGCTAACTACCAGCCGGTGGCGCACTTCGCGTGGCAACAGACGGCGAGCTCGTGGGGTTCGCGCGCGGGATTCACGGTGGCCAAGCTGGCCGGCAACGTGCCCGGCCTCACCGGCACCATCTACCTGGAGCGCGGCAGCTACCTGCATCTCGGCATGGCGCTCAGCTACCAGGCGCCGAACCCGCCGGCCGGCCTCGGCGCGGCGCCGGGCACCGTCTTCACGATGAACGAATCGCGGCGCGTGAAGTTCTTCGAGCGCAATTACTACGACCACCCGGCGTTCGGCGTGATCGCGCTGGTGACGCCGGCCAACCGGTCGACCGGCGGCCGCTGAAACAGGGTCAGCCCGCTTCGGCCATCGCTCGCCGGGCCATGTGATCTGCCTCGGCTTCGAGATCGGCGTTGTCGTTGATCGGCCGGCCACCACCCAACTGCATCGTCGGCTGCACGCGTCCCTGGCGCTGCTGGACGACGTGCCAGGCTTCGTGCGCGAGGTAGCGATCTTCGCCCGGACCGAGATGGATATGCGTGCCCTGCGCGTACGCCGTGGCGCTGAGTTTTTCGGGGACCGACGAACCGCGGTGCACGCGGACGTCGCTCACGTCGATGCCCGACAATCTCTCGATGGCCGACGCCAGTTTGTCCGGCATCTTCTCGCCCGCCAGGTAGCTGCCCGGCGCGCTGCCAACATCACCCTTGTTACCCGCCATGCTGTCTCCCGTTAACGAAAGTCGCCTTCCTCGGCGACGATGACCCGATTGCGGCCCTGCTCCTTCGCGCGCGACACCGCGTGCTCGACGGCGCGCAGGAAGCGGTCCGCGTTGTCTTCCGCCCGCGCGGTATGGATCGCGACGCCGCCGCTGATGGTGACGTACTTCTGCTGCGAGCGCGGGTGATGGATCTGCTGCTCGCGCACGCGTTGCGCGATGGTGGTGGCGTGCTGGATGACGTGGTCGGACGGCGTGCCGTGCATCAGCACGATGACGCTCGCGCCTTCCCAGCGGCCGACGATGTCCGTGCCGCGGCGGAACGAACCGGCGATCGTGCGCGCCACGCGCTTGACGACGGCGTCGCCGCCGGCGCGGTCGAAGATCTCGTTGTACGGCCCGAGCTGGTCGATGTCGAACAGCAGCAAGGCGATCTCGGTCTTGTCGCGCTGGGCCAGCGCGAAATCGCGCTTCAGCACGTCCTCGAAGTAGTAACGCGACGCGAGCCCGGTGAGCCGGTCTTCGCGCACCCACGTGGGCAGGCCGCGGATGCCGCTCTCGCCCGTGGACTTGGCTCGAGTGCCGCCCTCCCGGTGATAACCGATGAGATGCGTGACCTTGCCCTCGGCGTTGCGCAGCGGGTAGATCTGCATGTCGTTGACGAAGACGGTGCCGTCCTTGCGCTGGTTGCGCAACAACACGCGCGCCGGCTCGAAGTGCCGCAGCGATTCGCGCAAGGCGTCGAGCTCGGGTTGCTCGCGGTCGTCGCCCTGCAGCAGCCGCGGGTTCCTGCCGAGCAGTTCGTGCGGTTCGTAACCGGTGAGCCGGCAGAACGCGGCGTTCACGTAGACGACGTTGCGTTCGCCCTCGGCGTCGCAGATCAGCACGCCTTCCGGCGCCACGTCGAGCGCGCCGCGCAGGAAGTCCCCGACGAATCCATTCGCAGCGGGAGCGTTCATGCGTTGCCCGCCGTCAGCTTCAGCGCGGGCGCCGCCTTCGAGCGCGCCAGCAATTCCTGGCTCGCGCGCCAGGGATCGCCGGCCAGCAGCTCGCCGCGTTCCGGCGCGGCCTTGCCGCGCATGCGCACGAGCCGCAGGTGCGAGCTCGGCTGGATCTCGTGATCCAGTTCGTCGAGTAGTTTGGCGACGGAGGCGCGGTCGTTGCACACCGGCAGCACGTCGCAGCCGGCGTCGAGCGCGGCCGTGGCACGCGCGACCACGTCGCCGAATTCCTTCGCACCGCCCATCGAGAGATCGTCTGTGAAGATGCAGCCCTCGAACCGCAGCTCCTCGCGCAGCGCGTTCTGGATCCAGCGACGCGACAGGCTGGCCGGCTCCGGCGCCACCGCCGGGAACAACACGTGCGCGACCATCACGCCGGGCAGGCCGTTGGCGATGAGCCTGCGGTACGGATGGATGTCGGCAGAAATCTCGTTCCAGTTGCGGCGATCGACGGGCAACGAGAGGTGCGAGTCCGCGACCACGGCGCCGTGACCGGGAAAATGTTTGGCGGTCGCGGCCATGCCCGCGTCCTGCATGCCCTTGAGGTAGGCGAGCGCGAGATCGGCGACGGCCTCGGGATTCGAATGGAACGCGCGGTCGCCGATGACTTCGCTGACGCCGTAGTCGAGATCGACGCAGGGCGCGAACGACAGGTCCACGCCATGGGCGCGCAGCTCGGCGGCCATGAGCCAGCCCATGGAGCGCGCCAGCGTGAGGCCGGTCTTCTTGTCGAGATCGTATTCGTGGCCGATGCGGCGCGGCGGCGGCAACAGCGAGAACTCGGGACGGAAGCGCTGCACGCGCCCGCCCTCCTGGTCGACGGCGACGATCAGCGCCGGACTGCGCACGGCGTGGATGTCGGCGACGAGCTTCGCGAGCTGCGCGCTGTCGCGGTAGTTGCGGGTGAACAGGATGACGCTGCCGACCAGCGGATGGCGCAGCACGTCGCGGTCCTCGGGCGTCAGCTCGAGACCGGCCACGTCGACCATCAAAGGGCCCAGGGTCATGGGGGCATCACTTTCCTGTCTGCTATGGACTGGCCGTCAAGGCCGGTCCAATACGGCGACCGACTCCACGTGAGTGGTGTGCGGGAACATATCAAGGACCCCGGCGGCGCGTAAGCGGAAGCCATGTTCGTGAACGAGGACCCCGAGGTCGCGCGCCAGCGAGCCCGTGTGGCAGGAGATATACACCACTCGCCGCGGGGCCAAATGTGCCACGGCGCTCAAAACCTCGCGCGCGCCCACGCGCGGCGGGTCTAACAGCACCGCGTCGTACCGGGACTTCATCCAGGACAGGGTCCGGTCGGGGGGCTGGGACAGGTCTCCTACGTGGAAATCCGCGTTGCCGATGCCATTGGCCCGGGCGTTGGCCCGGGCCCGCTCGATCAGCGCGGGCTCGCCCTCCACCCCGGTGACCGCGGCCGCCCGGCGGGCCATGGGCAGCGTGAAATTGCCCAGGCCGCAATACAGGTCCAGCACCCGGTCGGCCGGCCCCAGCTCCAGTAGTTCGATGGCCCGGGCGACCATGGACTGGTTGATGGCGGCGTTCACCTGGACGAAGTCCGTCGGACCGAAGTCGAGCTTCAGGTCGAAGGCGTCGAGCCGGTAGTGCAGGTCCAGGGGACCCGGCGTCAGGGGAGCGATCGAGTCGAGGCCGCCCGGCTGCAGGAGGAGTCGCAGACCGTGCGCGGTCTCGAATGCACGCAGCCTCCCGAGGTCGGCCTCGGTCAGCGGATCGAGCACGCGGAACACCAGGGCGCGTTCGCCATCGGACAGCGCGACCTCGACTTGCGGGATGCTCTCGCGCCGGTCCATCGACGTGAGTAGTTCGGCGATCGTGCCGACCAGCGCGCCGACGGGTTCGGCGAGCACCTCGCAGCGCGTGACGTCGGCGACGTACTTGCCCTGCTTCTCGCGGAAGCCGACCAGGCTGCGGCCCTTCTTCGACACGTAGCGCGACGACAACCGCGCGCGGCGCCGGTAGTTCCAGTGCGGGCCGCGCAGCGGCGGCAACCAGTCGCCGGGCGTGACGTTGCCGATGCGTTCGAGATTCGCGGCGAGCTCGCCCTGTTTGGAGACGAGCTGCGCCTCGGGCGAGAGGTGCTGCATCGCGCAGCCGCCGCACACGCCGAAGTGCGCACAGCGCGGCGCGACGCGGTCGGGCGACGCGTGTTCGATCGACAACAGTTCCGCTTCGTCGTGGCTCTTGTGGAAGCCGCGGCGGCGGAACGTGATCTGCTCGCCGGGCAACGCGCCGGCGACGAACACGGTCTTGGCGTTCGCGGCGCGGACCACGCCCTCGGCCTCGTGCGTGAGATCGGCGACGGTGCCCGATTCCGGCTGGGCATTCGCCGCGCGCGAAGCCTTGCTCAAGGCGCGGCTCCGGCCGGCCAGGCCGCGAGGAATTCGTCGAAGTGCGGCAGGTGCTGTTCGGTCAGCCACGCACGCGTTCGCGCGAGCTCGTCGGCGAGGCCGTCGTCGGTGAGCCGGCCGCGCATGTGCTGGAAGCGCAGGAAGACTAGCCAGGTATTGACGACGTCGGTCTCGCAGTAGCGGCGGATGCGCGTCAGCTCGCCGTTCAGGTACGCGTCCCAGACCTGCGAGCCGTCGAAGCCGAGCTTGCCGGGATACCCGAGCAGCACCGCGATGTCCGAGAGCGCGGCACGCGCGCGGTTCTGGTAGCCGGACAACACGTCCATCACGTCGATGTGCCGCCAGTGGAAGCGGCCGAGGTAGTTGCTGAAGCGGAATGACGTGTCCTCTTCACCGACCTCCCAGTAACGCGGCGCGGCCACTTGGTGGCGCAGCGCGCGGTAATGCAGCACCGGCAGGTCGAAGCCGCCGCCGTTCCAGCTGACGAGCTCGGGCGTGAATTTGTCGATGCCGTCGAAGAAACGCAGCACGAGCTCGCGTTCGCCGGCGCTCTCGTCGCCGAGACTCCAGACACGGAAGCCGTCGCGCGAACGGAACGCGCAGGAGATCGCGACGATGCGGTGCTGGTCGTGCGGCAGGAAATCGCTGCCGGATTCCTGGCGCGACCGTGCCTGCATCGCCTTGCCCACCTCGTCGTCCGGTAATCCCTCGAGGCCGTACAGGCGGCGGCCGAACTCGACGTCCGGCACGGTTTCGATGTCGAAGACCAGGGTGTTCATCGTTTGCGGGTCCGTGAGGTTTTCTGCTTCGCCTTGCGACGGGTCTTCCTGGCGGCCGGCGCAGACTCGAGCACCGCGACCGCGACGATCAGCCCGGCCTCGTCGGTCAGCGTGACGTGCCCGCCGCCGACGCCGAGCTTCCGACGCACTTTCTCGCCACGCGCCGAATACACGACCTCGGGCTTGCCCCAGGCGTTCTGTACGACCCCGACGTCGCGGATCCAGATGCCGTGCGCGAAGCCCGTGCCCAGCGCCTTCACGATGGCCTCTTTCGCCGCGAAACGCATCGCGAGAAACCGCTCCTTGCGCTTCGTTTTGGCCATCTGCGCCTGTTCGGCCGGCATCAGCAGCCGTTGCACGAAATGATCGCCGTACTTGTCGAAGACCTTCTTGATGCGCGCGGCTTCGAGCACGTCGACGCCGATGCCGAAGATCACCGGCGCGCTCCGGTCATCAGCGCCTTCATGTCGCGCACCGCGGCGTCGAGACCGGAGAAGATCGCGCGCGCGATGATGCAGTGGCCGATGTTCAGCTCGACGATCTCGGGGATCGCCGCCACCGGCTGCACGTTGTGGTACGTCAGGCCGTGCCCCGCGTGCACCTCGATGCCCAGACCGGCGGCGCGCTTCGCCGCGGCGTTCAGTCGTTCGAGCTCGCGCGCCTGCGCGGCACCGGTGGCGTCGGCGTACGTGCCCGTATGCAGCTCGATGACCGGCGCGCCCGTGCGCTTGGCCGCGTCGATCTGCGCCGGGTCCGGCGCGATGAACAACGCGACGCGGATGCCGGCCGCGGACAGTCTCTGCACGCCGGCGGCGACGCGCGCGATGTCGGCGGCGACGTCGAGGCCTCCCTCGGTCGTCACCTCCTCGCGCTTCTCGGGCACGAGGCAGCAATCGTGCGGACGCACGTCGAGCGCGATGCCGATCATCTCGTCCGTCAGTCCCATCTCGAGGTTCATGCGCGTCAGCAGCAACGGCCGCAGCGCGCGCACGTCGCGGTCCTGGATGTGCCGGCGATCCTCGCGCAGGTGCAGCGTGATGTTGTCGGCGCCGGCCTGCTCGGCGGCCAGCGCGGCATGCACCGGATCCGGGTACGGCGCGCGGCGCGCCTGGCGGACGGTTGCGACGTGATCGATGTTGATGCCGAGCTCGATACCGCCGGCCACCGCAAAACTCATGATGCATTTCCCCGCCGCGTCATCGAACGCGCGACCGTGCGCGTCCGCAGTTCGCGGCCTTCGAGACAGTGATCCAGCGCTTGGCGCAACACGCGCCGCGCGACGTCCAGCGACGCGCCGTCGTCGAGCGATTCCTCGCGCAGCGCCAGCAGGCAACGGCCGGCGTACGCGCCGGGTGCGTCCTCGCGCACTTCGCGCAGCCCGTCGCTGGGACGGTAGTGGTAGTGAGACCCGGCGACGACGTCGAGCTCGAGCCCGTAGCCGATGCTCTCGAGCAGGCGCTTCTCGAACACGCGCAGCACCGGTTCGGGCTGCGGCTCCGCGCACAGGCGCCGCAGCGCCCGCGTGTAGTCCTCGAACAGCTGCGTCTGCGGATCGTGACGGGTGGTCAGATTGATGACGAGCTCGTTCAGGTAGAAGCCCGACAACACCTGCCGCGCCGGCAGCGTCAGCGGTTCGCCGTCGGGTTCCGCACCGGTCAGCTGCGCGGCATCGCCACGCCCGGTCCACGAGACCAGCAGTGGGCGGAACGGCATCAGCAGCGACGCCGTCTTCGACTTGGGTCCGCGCGCGCCGCGCGCGAACAACGTGAGACGGCCGTGGCGCGCGCTGAACACGTCGAGGATCCGGCTGGTGTCGCGATACTCGCGATGATGCAGCACGAAGGCCGGCTCGAGGTTGATGCGCTCGCGCGGTTGCATCGTCACTCCATGCCGAGCTGCGCGAGCGCGCGGGCGTCGTCCGCCCAGTCCTCGCGCACCTTGACCCAGAGATTGAGATGCAGGCGGCGGCCGAGCCGCTGGTTCAGTTCCTCGCGCGCCTTCTGGCCGATGCGTTTCAGCCGCGAGCCCTTGGCGCCGATGACGATGGGCTTCTGCCCTTCTCGGTCGACCCAGATCACCGCGTGGATCACCAGCTGCTCGTCGACGACTTCCTGCTTCTCGATCTCCACCGCGATGCCGTACGGCACTTCCTCGACCAGCTCCATCGTGAGCTTCTCGCGGATGGTCTCGGCGATCTGGAAGTCGACGCTGCGATCGGTGCGCTGGTCGGGCGGGAACAGCTCCGGCGACTCCGGCAGACGGCCGGCGATCACGTCGATCAGCCGGTCGACGTTCACGCCCTTCTCCGCGGACACCGGCACGACGTCGAGGAAGCCGTGCTTCGCGGCGAGCTCGGCGGTGAACGGCAGCAGCTTGTCCTTCTGCGCGACCTTGTCGACCTTGTTGATGACGACGATCGATTCGCGGCCGGCGTCACGGATGCGCTGCAGGACCGCCTCGTCCTCCTCGCCGAAGCGCAGCGCCTCGACCACGAACACGACGAGATCCGCATCGGCCAGCGCCGCGGCGGCGGTGCGGTTCATCGCGCGGTTCAGCGCGCGCCGCTCGCCGAGATGCAGGCCGGGCGTGTCGACGAACGCCACCTGCAGGTTCGGCCGGTTCAGCACGCCGAGGATGCGATGGCGCGTCGTCTGCGGCCGCGACGTGACGATGGACAGCTTCTCGCCCATCAGCGCGTTCAGCAGCGTGGACTTGCCGACATTGGGCCGGCCGACCAGGGCGGCGAATCCGGCGCGGAAAGGAACGGAGTCAGACATGGTGCTGCGCCTCGAGCGCGGTCAATGCGGCCTGGGCGGCGATCTGTTCGGCGCGGCGGCGGCTCGGCCCCTCGCCCTCGGTTTCGATGTCGGCATGCGGCACGGCGCACGACACGCGGAACACCTGCTCGTGCGGTTCGCCGCTCGTGCTCTTCACCGTATACAACGGCAACGGCCGGCCCTCGGACTGCAGCAGTTCCTGCAGGCGCGTCTTCGCGTCCTTGAGCGTCGACGGCGCGGGCAGCGCCGCGAGCCGCGGCTCGAACATCGGCATGACGCGCTCGCGCAGCGCCTCGAGCCCGCCGTCGAGGAACAACGCCCCGCACAGCGCTTCGAACGCATCGGCGAGGATGCTCTGGCGGCGGAAGCCGCCGGTCTTGAGCTCGCCCGAGCCCAGCGACAGCAGCTCGCCGAGCTGCATCTGCGACGCGACCTCGGCCAGCGGTTCCTCGCTGACCAGCCGCGCGCGCAGGCGGGAGAGATCGCCCTCGGTGGCGGCCGGATACTCGCGGTACAGCCGTTCGGACAGCAGCAGGTTCAGCACGGAATCGCCGAGGAACTCGAGGCGTTCGTTGTTGGGCCCGTCGGCGCTGCGATGCGTGAGCGCGACGACGAACAGCTCGCGGTCGCGCGGCACGTAACCCAGCCGGGCGGCGAGCTTGTCCGCCTGGCTGGATGACGTCATGCCCATGCGCGTGGCATCAGTTGATCACGACCGTCTTGTCGAAGGCGACGACGAGCTTGATGTTGGCGAACAACGGCGCCTCGCCGTCGTAGCCCACCGTCATCTGCCAGCCCTTGTCGCCCTTACTCACGTCGATGTCGTTCGACGAGATCTTCTCGACGTAGCCGATGTCGAAACGCTTCGCCAGAGAATTGCGTATGGTCTGCGGGCTGAGCGACTCGTCGCTCTTCAGTTCGGTGGCTGTTTTTTGCATGGAGTCGACGATTCGCCAGTAATTGAGATAGACCGGACCGATGCGGATCGCCGCGTAGATGGTCAGGGCCATGGGAATGAGCAGGAAAACCCAGCCAATCGCCGTCACGCCACGTTGTTTGCGCATATGTTCCTCCCGGATGCCGGTCACTCGATCTTCGTGCCGATGCGACCCCAGTTGAAGACGCTGGAGCGCTGCGAATCGAAATTGAACCAGATTCGTGTCGCCTTGCCGACCAGATTCTTGTCGGGGACCAGGCCCCACATGCGGCCGTCGTCGCTGTTGTCGCGGTTGTCGCCGACCATCAGGTAGAAACCGGCGGGCACGACGTCGATGGAATAGTCGCCGGTGTCCGGGCCCGCCTCGGGCGGGGTCTCGATGCAGTACCAGCCGCCCACCTTCTCGGCGACGGCCTTGCGGTCGCAGGCCAGCGGCGGCGGCTCGATGCCCTGGTAACGCAGGCCGTTCGGCGTGGTGAGACCGTGGCTGGACCGGCAGGACATGACCTGGTGCGTGTGTTCGCCGAGCTTCTCGGTGGACAGCCGGAGGTTCGAATAACAGCCGTCGTTGTAACGGCCGTCGGATTTCAGCTCGATGGTCTGGCCGTTGATGATCAGGTAGTCGTCGTGGACTTCGACACGATCGCCGGGCAGACCGACGAGGCGCTTGATGAAGTTGACCTCGGGGTTCGGCGGATGGCGGAACACGACGACGTCGCCACGCTGCGGCTCGCCGGTGGCGAAGAACTTCTCGTTGATCACGGGCCAGCGCAGGCCGTACGCGTACTTGCTGACGACGATGAAGTCGCCGTCCAGCAGCGTCGGCATCATCGAATCGGACGGGATGCGGAACGGCTCGAAGATGAACGCGCGCACGATCAGCACGACGAACGCCACCGGGAAGAAGCTGCGCGCATTGTCGACGGTGCCGGGCACCGGCACCGGCTCCCCGGCGGGCACGGTCTTCGCGAGCATCGCTTCGCGGCCCTTGCGGAAGAACAGGTTGTCGGCGAGCCAGATCACGCCGGTGGCCACCGACAGCTCCAGCAGTGCCAGGCTGAAATCGAGTTTCTCGGCCGTGATCATGCGCACGATCACGGCGACGACCAGCACCGGCAACACGGCATACGCGATGCGCAGGATGACCGGGTCCTGCGCGTCGGCGCCGTCGCGCGCGCGGCGGCGCGGCGCGAGGAACCAGCTGTCGATCAGCAGCCACAGGCCGACCGGCGGCGCGAGGATGCTCAACGGTTCGGCGACCTGCTTGGCCCAGTCGAGCACGCTCGCGAAGCCGATCGCGAGCACGACGGCGAAGATGCAGGGGATCAGCAGCCAATCGGCGGCCTGCGCCCACCACGGCGCGGGCAGCGGCACGCCCTTCTCGTCCTTCGGTCGCCGCGGCGCCGCGACCCACTTCTCGTACGCGGCCGCGACGAACACCGGCAACGCGATCCACGCCAGGATCTTCATCAACGCGGCGAACACGGCGCTCATTTCTTGCCGACCTTCAGTACCGCGAGGAACGCTTCCTGCGGGATCTCGACCTGGCCCACGTTCTTCATGCGCTTCTTGCCTTCCTTCTGCTTCTCGAGAAGTTTCTTCTTGCGCGAGATGTCGCCACCGTAGCACTTCGCGAGCACGTTCTTGCGCAGCGCCTTCACCGTCGCGCGCGCGATCACGTGGCTGCCGATGGCGGCCTGCACGGCCACCTCGAACATCTGCCGCGGGATCAGTTCCTGCATCTTGTCGACGAGCTGGCGGCCGCGATCGTAGGCGCTGTCCTTGTGGACGATCAGCGCCAGCGCGTCGACCTTGTCGCCGTTGATCAACACGTCGAGCTTCACCAGCGGCGCCGGCTGGAAATGGCTGAAGTCGTAGTCGAAGGACGCGTAGCCGCGGCTGGTCGACTTCAGGCGATCGAAGAAGTCGAGCACGACCTCGGCGAGCGGCAGTTCGTATTGCAACGACACCTGCGTGCCGAGATACAGCATCTTCTTCTGCACGCCGCGCTTGTCGGCGCACAGCTGCAACACGCCGCCGACGTGATCCGGCGGCACGAGGATGTTGGCGAGGATGATGGGCTCGCGCAGCTCCTCGATCTTGTCCACCGGCGGTAGTTTGGCCGGGTTGTCGACGCTGACGACGTTGCCGTCGGTGGTCGTGACCTCGTAGATCACGGTCGGCGCCGACGTGATGAGGTCCATGTCGTATTCGCGCTCGAGCCGCTCCTGCACGATCTCCATGTGCAGGAGACCGAGGAAGCCGACGCGGAAACCGAAGCCGAGCGCACCGGACACTTCGGGCTCGTAGTGCAGCGCCGAGTCGTTGAGGCGCAGCTTCGCCAGCGCGTCGCGGAATTTCTCGTAGTCGTCGGTCGAGATCGGGAACATGCCGGCGAACACGCGCGGCTGCACCTGCTTGAAGCCGGGCAGCGCCTCGGTGGCCTGCGCGCGCTCCAGCGTGATCGTGTCGCCGACGGGCGCGCCGTCGATCTCCTTGATGCCGCCGATGACGAAACCCACGTCGCCCGGGCCGAGCGACGCCGCGGGCACCGACTTCGGCGTGAAGCGGCCGACCTTGTCGACCAGGTGCGCGCGGCCCGTCGACATCACGCGCATCTTCTCGCCGGGCTTGATGGTGCCGTTGACGACGCGCACCAGCGTGACGACGCCGACGTAGTTGTCGAACCAGGAGTCGATGATCAGCGCCTGCAGCGGCGCATCCGGATCACCCTTCGGCGCGGGGATGCGTTCGATCAGCTGTTCGATCAGGTCCTCGACGCCCTCGCCCGTCTTGCCGGAGACCTTCAGTGCATCGTCGGCCGGGATGCCGATGACCGCCTCGATCTCCTTGATGACACGCGCCGGGTCGGCGGATGGCAGATCGATCTTGTTGATGACCGGCACCACTTCGAGGCCGAGCTCGGTGGCCGTGTAGCAGTTGGCGACGCTCTGCGCCTCGACGCCCTGCGTGGCATCGACCACCAGCAGCGCGCCGTCACAGGCGGCCAGCGAGCGTGAGACTTCGTACGAGAAGTCGACGTGCCCGGGCGTGTCGATGAGGTTGAGCTGGTACCGCTGGCCGTCGCGCTTCGACGTGTAATAAAGAGTGACGGACTGGGCCTTGATGGTGATGCCACGCTCGCGTTCGAGCTCGAGCGAGTCCAGGACCTGGTCCTGCATCTCGCGGGCTTCGAGACCACCGCAGATCTGGATGAATCGGTCGGCGAGCGTGGACTTGCCGTGGTCGACGTGGGCGATGATCGAAAAGTTGCGGATCCGCTGCATTAGGACCTGAGGTGGGCCTGCCGGAACGCCCGGCAAAAAATTAGCGCGGAAGTATAGCCGGGGTGCGGCTGACCAGCCTTAAAAGTTCGTTGGAATTCAGCGTGTAATGGCAAATCACGCTGCCATCGAGCAGAAGGACCGGGACCTTGAGCCCGTATTGGCGGACCAGCTCGGCGTCCGTATCCACATCGACGACAGCGACCGGCGGAATCCGCTGCTGGCGTTCGAGCGTCGCGAGCGCTTCGAGCATCTCCTCGCAGAGGTGGCAGCCCTCGCGGCTGACCACCACGAGGCCCGCCGGCAGGATCACGGGCGGCTCACTTGCGACGCGGAGGCGCCGGCGTGAGGCCCAGGCCCTGGGTGGCCGGCGCCGTAGCCGTCTTCGACGTCGACAGCGTCGACTTCACCTGGGTGGCGATGAACTGCACGGTGTTCGGCGGCACTTCGCCGACCGCCGTGACCTGGTGGCCATCGACGACGGTGGAGAACGCGGACGACGAGCCCACGCGCGCCGGACCCGGCGCCGGGGCGTCCGCCTTGCGCGGTTCGACGAAGACGGATACCGACGCGACACCATCGGTGAACACGAGATGCGCCACCGGCTCGTTCGAGCCCGGCATCGACTGCGCACCGCGGATCTGCATGCGGAAGCCCGGCGGCAGGCGCATGGCTTCCCACGGCGTCGGCAAGGCGTTCGACGCGAGCTGGCGCTCGGCGCGCAGCCAGCGGTAGTTGGACGCATCGACGGACGGCTTGAACATCGAGTCCGGAATGCGCTCCGGCAGGTCGATGTTGGAGAACAGGATCTGTTCGATGACCTTGCCCGACTGGTCGCAGAGCTGCGTCTTCAGCGGCATCGACGATTCCTCGTCGATCCACAGCCGGTAGCCGTAGCGGTATTCGTCGCGCGGCGTCAGCGCGACCACGCGGGTATTGCGGCCCGAGAGGCGCTGGCGATCGCCGCCCTGGATTTCATAGACGGTGGAATCGCCTTCGTCGAGCGACGGCAGCGCGAGCAAAGGACTATCCGGGGCGCCGCGCTCCACGAGCACTTCGCGCCGGTCGGGGAAATAGCAGGTGAGCTCGTCGCCTTCGCGGATGAACTCGCGCTCCGATCCGTCGAGCGACAGCAGCCGCTCCGACACGTTGCTGCCCTTGACGCGGTGGATGATGCGCAGCGTCTCCGCGCGATCGCCCCGCACGTGCGTGAACACGCCGACGTAGTTGCGCGTGGTGAGCGCCTTGTTCATGCGCTCGAGCCACTCTTTCGGCTCCGCGGCGAGCACGAGACCCGCGCCGAGCAGGAACGAGAGCGCGGCGAGGCGCGCGGACGTCACTCGATCAAGGCGCATCCGGTGCCTCGGCGCCCGCATCCTTCGCGGCAGTCGACTCCGGCAGCGCGGCCGATCCGTTCTCCGACCCGAGCAGGCCGAGCAGCGCCATGCGGCGCGAGATCGGGCCCGAATATTCGCTGTGCGCGACCACGTAGTTCGCGAGACTGGCGTTCTGCGCCAGGTTCGTCTGCGTGGACGGCGCCGGCGTGGTGTAGCGGTCCGGTTCGCGACCGTTCGACGACAGGGCGACACGTTCCGGCTGTACGGCGGCGCCGGCGGTCACGGCCGCGGGTTCCGGCGTGAGGACGATGCTCTGCGTCGGCGTGGCCGCGTTCTCGGCGAGCATCTCGCCCGAATCACCGCCCTGCACGCGCAGGAAAAGGATGGCAGCAGCTGCGACGCTCGCCGCGATACCGACGCCGGCCAGCGGACGCGTGAACCGCGCCCAGCGACGCGTCGACGCGCGACGCAGGACTTCGGCGGGAACCACGGCCGCCGTGCGCGCGTTGGTCGAGCCGACGTCCGCGCCGTCACCGTAGACCGGTTCCGCGGCGATGGTCGACTGGACGCGCCAGGCCACGCGGTCGTGCAGCGCAACGCCGCGCTCCGCGCGGATGGCGGCGCCGATCATGGAGTAACGGGACCATTGGGAACGCAGGGCTTCATCGCGCGACAGGCGGCGCGCGATCAACTCGCACTCGCCTCCGGGCAATTCGCCGTCGAACATCGCGGAGAGCTGGCTGTCGAGCTCTTCGTTCATACCATTTCCTCTGTACGGCCCAGGCCGCCTTCGAACACTTCACGCAGGCGTTTGTCGATCGCCTCGCGTGCTCTGAAAATCCGCGAACGCACGGTGCCGACGGGGCATTCCATGGCGGCCGCAATCTCTTCGTAACTCAGGCCATCGAGCTCGCGCAGCACGATGGCCGTCTTGAGCTCTTCAGGCAACGCATCGATCGCAGAGTTCACGATGCCGCGAATTTCTTCCGTGAGGGCCATGCCCTCCGGCGTATCGGGATCCTGGAGCTTCGTCTGCACGCCGTGCGATTCCTCGGGGTCCGTCAGGTCCAGGTCGTAGCGGATCGGACTGCGATCGCGGGACGCGAGGCTGTTCTTGGCCGTGTTGATGGCGATGCGGTACATCCAGGTGTAGAAGGCGCTGTCACCGCGAAACTGCGGCAGGGCCCGATACGCCTTGATGAAGGCTTCCTGTGCGATGTCTTCCGCTTCCGCGGGATTCCGCACGTAACGCAACACCAGCTTCACCACCTTGTGCTGGTACTTGCGCACCAGCAGGTCGAACGCGCTCTTGTCTCCGCGCTGCACGCGCTTGACGAGGACCAGGTCACTTTCTTCGGCCGTCACCGGAGCACTCCGGCGCCGAACTGGCTGAATAGACCCTGAACGCGGTCGAAAGTTTCCCCTTCCCGCGGGTCTAATCGAATGATTTTCAACGCTGCGTGACGCACTTCATACCTTGGGCCGGGATGGTAGCAGCTCCCCCCGGACGAGGTGCCGGCTGAGCCTGCGGAACGCTACCGGGTCCTGACGGCCCGCGTCGATCAGGACGACCCGGGATCCACCCGGGGTCGTGAACCAGAGCACCCACAGACCGCCGGCGCCGAGCCGGAAAGACGCGGCCGTCATCGCCGCCGGCGAGCGGCGGCGAGCCGGTCCCAGCCGCAGGCGCCATTTCCCCTCCGCCTCCCACTCGAGACCGCGCACCGCGCGTCCGCCCCGCAGCAGGACGGTGGAGCGCAGCGCCCGGAGATTCGGCAGGCCGAGGGCCAGGCAGAGCGCGACCCGGACCGCGAGGGGTCCGGTGACGCCGGCGAGCAGCGCCCCTGCACAGGCGGCCAGCCACAGCAGCCAGGCGGCGGCCAGTCGGCCCGATGGCTGGAGCTCAATTCGCCCGCAGCAGCGCGCGGCACAGCGCCGCGTGGCGCGGGTCGGAGGGGACGTCACCCGCGAGCAGATAACGCGCGATGTCGGGGTCCGGCAACTCGAGAAATTCGACGAAGGCGGCGAGTTCGTCGCTGGACGCCGTGGGCAGGTGCTCGCGCACGTAAGGCACCAGAAGCAGATCGAGCTCCTTCATGCCGCGGCGGCAGCGCCACTCGAGCTTGCGGAGATCCTCCGCCGGCAGCGGCGTGTCCAATCAGTGCTGGCGATCGACCATCATCTTCTTGATCTCGGCGATCGCCTTCGCCGGGTTGAGGTCCTTCGGACAGGCCTCGGTGCAATTCATGATGGTGTGGCAGCGATACAGGCGGAACGGATCCTCGAGCTCGTCGAGCCGCTCGCCGGTGGCTTCGTCGCGCGAGTCGATGATCCAGCGATACGCGGCGAGCAGCGCCGCGGGGCCGAGATAGCGGTCACTGTTCCACCAGTAGCTGGGGCAGGACGTCGAACAGCAGGCGCAGAGGATGCAGGCCGACGGACGGTCGATCTTCTCCTGGTCTTCCTTCGACTGCGGACGCTCGCGGTCCGGCGGCGCCGGTGTGCGCGTCTGCAGCCACGGCTTCACGGCCGCGTACTGCGCGTAGAAATTCGTGAGGTCGGGCACGAGATCCTTCACCACCGGCATGTGCGGCAGTGGATAGATCTTCACGTCGCCCTTCACCTCGTCGCAGGACTTCGTGCAGGCGAGCGTATTGGTACCGCCGATGTTCATCGCGCAGCTGCCACAGATTCCCTCGCGACAGGAACGGCGGAACGTCAGCGTCGAGTCGACCTCGTTCTTGATCTTGAGCAACGCGTCGAGAACCATGGGGCCGCAGGCATCCATGTCCACTTCGTACGTGTCCATCCGCGGGTTCTGGCCGGAGTCCGGATCGAAGCGGTAGATGACGAACTTGCGGACGCGTTTCGCACCCGCGGCCGCCTTGTGCGTCTTGCCGGCGGCCTTGTCGATCTTCGAATTGGCGGGCAGCGTCAGTTCAACCATGGGTGGGACTCATTAATAAGTGCGCGCCTTCGGCGGGATCGGCTCGACGTCCGTCGTCAGCGTGTTCATGTGCACCGGCCGGTATTCGATGCGCGTCTTGCCCGCGGCGTCGACCCAGCACAACGTGTGTTTCTGCCAGTTCGCGTCGTCGCGATTCTGGAAATCCTCGCGCGCGTGCGCGCCGCGGCTCTCGGTGCGGTTCGCGGCGCTGACGATGGTCGCCGTGGCCTGGCCGAGCAGGTTGTCGAGCTCGATGGTCTCGATGAGATCCGTGTTCCAGACGAGGCTGCGATCGTTCACGCGCACGTCCGGGAACGTCGCGAAGGTCTTCGCCAGCGCGTCGACGCCTTCCTGCAGCGTCTTGCCGGTGCGGAACACCGCGGCGTCGCGCTGCATCGTCTTCTGCATCTCGAGGCGGATCTCCGCCGTCGGGCGCGAACCCTTCGAATTGCGCAATTTGTCGAGCCGCGCCACCGCGAAATCGCCGGCGTCCTTCGCGAACGGCGCATGGCGCTGCCCGGGTTTGACGACGGTGGCGGCATGGCGGCCGGCCTCGCGGCCGAACACGACGAGATCGAGCAGCGAATTGCTGCCGAGCCGGTTCGCGCCGTGCACGCTGACGCAGGCGGCTTCGCCGACCGCCATCAGGCCCGGCACCACGCTGTCGGGGTTGCCGTCCTTGAACGTGACGACTTCGCCGTGCACGTTGCAGGGCACGCCACCCATGTTGTAGTGGACCGTGGGCAGCACCGGGATCGGATCCTTGTTCACGTCGACGCCGGCAAAGATGCGCGCGGTCTCGGCGATGCCGGGTAGTTTGGCGTGGATGGTCTCGGGGCCGAGGTGCTCGAGGTGCAGGAAGATGTGGTCCTTCTGCTTGCCGACGCCGCGGCCTTCGCGGATCTCGATGGTCATCGAGCGCGAGACGACGTCGCGCGATGCGAGGTCCTTGGCGTTCGGCGCATACCGCTCCATGAAGCGGTCGCCGTCGGAGTTCGTGAGGTAACCGCCCTCGCCGCGCGAGCCTTCGGTGATGAGGCAACCCGAGCCGTAGATGCCGGTGGGATGGAACTGCACGAACTCCATGTCCTGCATCGGCAGGCCGGCGCGCAGTGCCATGCCGCCGCCGTCACCCGTGCAGGTGTGCGCGGACGTGCAGGAGAAATACGCGCGGCCGTATCCGCCGGTCGCGAGGATCACGGTGTGGGCGCGATAGCGATGCAGCTTGCCGGTCGCCATGTCCAGGGCGACGACGCCGCGGCAGGCGCCGTTCTCCATGATGAGATCGAGCGCGAAGTACTCGATGAAGAACTCGGCGTTGTTCTTGATCGACTGCTGGTACAGCGTGTGCAGCATCGCGTGCCCGGTGCGGTCCGCCGCGGCGCAGGTGCGCTGCGCGATGCCCTTGCCGTAGTTCGTGGTCATGCCGCCGAACGGCCGCTGGTAGATGCGGCCGTCGTCGGTGCGCGAGAACGGCACGCCGTAATGTTCGAGCTCGATGACCGCGGCCGGCGCCTCCTTGCACATGAACTCGATCGCGTCCTGGTCGCCGAGCCAGTCCGAGCCCTTGATCGTGTCGTAGAAGTGGAAACGCCAGTCGTCCTCACCCATGTTGCCGAGCGCGGCGGAGATGCCGCCCTGCGCGGCCACCGTGTGGCTGCGCGTCGGGAAGACCTTCGTCAGGCAGGCGGTAGATAGCCCGGCTTCCGCCAGGCCGAGCGTCGCGCGCAAGCCCGCGCCGCCGGCACCCACGACCACGACGTCGTAGGTGTGATCGATGAATTCGTAGTCTTTGCTCATGGTGTCCGGAGAATCACGCCAGCGCCATGCGCAGGATGGCGAACAGGCCGGCCGCCGCGGCCGCGATGTGGATGAACGTCGACAGCAGCAACAGCGTGGTCTTGCCGCCCTTGCCGTGCACGTAGTCCTCGATGACCACCTGCACGCCGAGCTTCGAGTGCCAGGCCAGCGTGACGACCAGCAGCGACGCGAGCACCGCGATCCACGGCTGACCCAGCCAGCCGCGCATCGCGTCGTACGACTGCAGCTGCTTGCCGAGCAGCGAGATCGCGAACCACGCCGTCAGCGGCAGCAAGGCGACCGCCGTGACGCGCTGGACCCACCAGTGGCCGACACCGTCGCCGGCGGAACCCTTGCCGAGCACGCGGCCGAGCGGCGTGCGCAGGCTCACGGCGTCACCGCCATGGCACGGCAGCCGAACCAGACGATCAGCGCCGTCAGCACGAGCGCGGCAACGATGACCAGCGCGGCGCTGCGCCTGGCCTGCGCGCGTTCGAGACCGCGGCCGGTGTCCCAGACGAGATGGCGGATGCCGTTGCAGAAATGGAAGACGAACGCGAAGGTGAATCCGACCAGAAGTAGTTTGGCCAGCGGCGTCGACAGGCACGTCATCGCGCGTGCATAGGCTTCGGGACCCGAGGCCAGCGCCATCAGCCACCACACAAGCGCGAGGAAACCGAACGCGGCGGCGACGCCCGTGATCCGGTGCAGGATCGACAGCGACATCGTGTACATGAACTTGTACACGCCGAGATGCGGGGACAGTGGACGGGGCTGACTCAAGCGCGACTCCTAGAAATCCACGCAGCGGCCCTTGCGTTCCCAGTCGCCGTAACGCGTGGGCTCGGGTCCGGAGGGACCGCCGATCTCGGGCCGGCGCGGCGGGCCGGTTTCGGCTGCGGGTGTTGCCTGTCCGTTGATCGCCCGCACATCGCCTGCAGCAGGTGCGGGCGCGGAATTCGTGGCTTCGGGCTGGACATTCGGCACGGGCCCGAATTCTGCCAGAATCGCCCGCCCCGGACCACTCGAAACCCTTTCAAAAACAAAGATGAGCACCCTGGAAAACGTGGATCTCCGCGCGGGCGACGGCGGCCTGGGCGTACTGGCCTTCCGCGGACCCGATGCCGCGCGCTTCCTGCAGGGCCAGTTGTCGGCCGACGTGGAGAATCTCGCGTCCGGTGCGAGCACGCTGGCCGGCCTGCACAACCCGCAGGGCCGCGCGATCGCCCTGCTCACGCTGGCGCGGCTCTCGCCCGAAGACATCTTCGCGGTCCTGCCGCGCGAACTGCTCGCGACGGTGACCGGGAAACTGCGCAAGTTCGTGTTCCGCGCCAAGGTGCGCATCGAGGAGTCGACGCTGCAGCCGATCGGCGCGCCGGCCGGTGGCGATCCGCACGGCTCGTACGCATTCCGCTGGGGCGATCGCCAGCTGCTGCTGGCGGCCCGCGAGATCGAATGCGCGGGCGACGTCTCGTCGTGGCACCTCGCCGATCTGCGCCAGGGTTTCCCGCAGGTCTATGCCGCGACCAGCGAGGCGTTCGTCGCGCAGATGCTGAACCTCGACTTGTTAGGCGCGGTCGCGTTCGACAAGGGCTGTTACACCGGGCAGGAGGTCATCGCCCGCGCGCACTACCGCGGCCGCGTGAAGCGCCGGCTGCAGCGCTGGCTGAACGCCACTGGCACCGAGCTGAAACCCGGCGACACGGCGCGCGGTCCGGATGGACGCTCGCTGGCGGTCGTGCGGGTGGCGCGTGTGGAGTCGGGCCAGGAGATTCTCGCCGTCGGCGCATTCGGCCCGGCGACCGCCGCCGCCGAAACGCGGGCGCCCGGCGCCGAGGTTGCAGACACGGGCGCGACGGAGTCCGCGGTTGCGGTCGAAGGGCCGTTGCCGCTGCCCTATTCCCTGCCCGAGTAGCTAGCGGCGCGCGAACGACACCAGGATCTGCGCGTACTCCGCGGCGCGCGCCGGCGTGAGCACCGGGTGGTTGCCCTCGAACTTGTGGCCGCGCGAATTGCGCGCGCGTTCGAGCGCGCGGTTGTAGGCCGGCGCGAGCACGTCGGCATCGGAAGTCATGACCAGCACGCGCTGCGACACCTCGCCGAGGCGCGCGAGCACGTCGTAGGCCGGCTTCGCGTTCTTCGCGTCGGCTTCGGCACCGGCGTTGATCGCGTCGAAGCCGAGCTCGAGATAGTCGCGCGTGTATTCGAGCACCAGCGGCAACGTCTCGGGCGTGAGCTCGAACGACGGATCCCATTCCTTCAGCGTGCGCAGCATCACGTCGAACGCGAAGCTGCGATGGCCGCCGTCGTCGGCGAGCTTCGGCGACAACCCGCCGGTCGGGAACTGCATCTTGCGCAGCTCTTCGGGCGCGAGGCCGGGGACGCCGTCGAGCACCGCGCCGGTGACCTGCGCGGGCGAGGCTAACAACATCTCGACGGCGATCGACGCGGAGAACCGTCCGCCGACCACCGTGTACGGCACGGTGTGCAGCGAGCCGCAGGCCTCGAGCACGTCCTGCGCGTACTGCTGCACGGTCCAGTTGCGGTTCTTCTTGTGCGAGCGGCCGGTGCCGGCGATGTCGAAGGCGATGGCGCGGAAGCCGGCGCGCGCGAGATGCGGCATCAGCGCGTCATACATGCGTCCGCTGGCCGGCAGCCAGGGCAGCAGCACGATGTCGGGTCCGGCACCGCAGGCGCGGAAATGCAGCTGGCCCGTGAGCGTGTCCGCGAAGCCGAAGCGCATCGGCATGACCGCGCGATCGTGAGCAACCCCGGTTCTCTCTCTCATCCAGCCTTCCCTTGTTCGTGTTCTTGCACCGGCCGACCCGCCGGGGCGCCAAGTGTAACCGGCTTATGGAAAGTCTCTAAATCGGAATGCGGGAATCTACAGATCGATGATCTCGACGTCCTTCGCCGCGATCGAAGAACCGAGAAACCGGGCGCCGACACGCGCGAAGCGATCCGGGCTGTCGGTGGCCATCAGGACGAGATTTCCGGCGCTGGTGCCGGCGGTCGCGAGCCGCCGCACGTCGAGCTCGGCGCGCGTGGCCTTCGCCGTAGTCGCCGCCGAATCCACGACGCGGCGCATCGGTCCGAGGCGCGCCGAGATGGCGCCGGCGAGCAGCGGAAAATGCGTGCAGCCCAGCACGACCGTATCGACGCGCGCATCGAGGTGCGCGAGATAACGTTCGGTCACGGCGTCCACGGCCGCGCCCTCGCTCCAGCCCTCCTCGGCCAGTGCGACGAAGATCTGGCAGGCGATCTGCGTGACGTGCGCGCCCGGTCGCAACGCGTGGATGGCGCGCATGTAGGCGCCGCCCTGCACCGTGCCTTCCGTCGCGAGCACCGCGATGCGGCCACTCGCCGAGGCGTCGGTCGCGGCGCGGGCGCCCGGCTCGATCACGCCGATGACCGGCAATTCCGGGAATTTCGCGCGCAGCGCCGGCAGTGCCGACGCCGAAGCCGTGTTGCAGGCGACGACCAGCGCCTTGATTCCGCGCGCCACCAGCGCCTCGGCGGCACGCACCGAGTACCGCGCGACGGTCTCGGCACTCTTCGTCCCGTACGGCAGGCGCGCGGTGTCGCCGAGATACAGGAAGTCCTCGGCTGGCAGATCCACCTGCAGCGCGCGCAGCACCGTCAGGCCACCGACACCGGAATCAAAGACGCCGATGGGCGCGAGGCTGCTGCCGGCGCCGGCCACGCTCAGATCGTCTCGGGACGCATGTGCGGGAACAGCAGCACGTCGCGGATCGACGGCACGTTTGCGAAGAACATGACGAGCCGGTCGATGCCCACGCCGAGACCGGCGGTCGGCGGCATGCCGTACTCGAGCGCGCGCACGTAGTCGGCGTCGTAGTACATCGCCTCGTCGTCGCCCGCGTCCTTGCGTTCGACCTGCGCACGGAAGCGCGCGGCCTGGTCCTCGGCGTCGTTCAACTCCGAGAATCCGTTCGCCAGCTCGCGGCCCGCGAGGAAGAACTCGAAGCGGTCGGTGAGGAACGGATCCGAATCGTTGGCGCGCGACAGCGGGCTGACCTCGGCGGGATACGCATACGCGAACGTCGGCTCGTCGAACGTGTCCTCGGCAAATTTCTCGAACAGCTCGATCTGCAGCTTGCCCGCGCCGTCGCCCGGCTTGAACTTGATGCCGTGCGTCGTGCACAGCTCGCGCAGGTACGCGACATCGCGGGCGCGCGCCATGTCGAACCCGCCCGGCACGTATTTCGCCACCGCGTCGATGACGCTGATGCGCGTGAACGGCTTGCCGAGATCGTACGTCCTGCCCTGGTACTCGACGAGGCGCGAGCCGAGAACGACATCGGCGAGACCCTGCATCGCGCGCTCGATCATCACGATGAGGTCGTTGTAGTCGGCGTAGGCGACGTACAACTCGAGCATCGTGAACTCGGGGTTGTGCCGCGTGGACACACCCTCGTTGCGGAAATTGCGGTTGATCTCGTAGACGCGCTCGAAGCCGCCGACGGTGAGCCGCTTCAGGTACAGCTCCGGCGCGATGCGCAGGTACATGTCCATGTCGAGCGCGTTGTGATGCGTCTTGAACGGCCGCGCGGCCGCGCCGCCCGGGATGCTCTGCAGCATCGGCGTCTCGACTTCCATGAAACCCATCGAGTCGAGGAAGTCGCGCAGGTAACGCAGCACCTGGTTGCGGATCGTGAAGACCTTGCGGCTCTGCTCGTTGACGATGAGATCGACGTAACGCTGGCGATACCGCGTGTCGACGTCGGCCATGCCGTGCCACTTGTCGGGCAGCGGACGCAGCGACTTCGTGAGCAGGCGGACGGAATCCGCGCGAACGGACAGCTCGCCCGTCTTCGTCTTGAACAACGTGCCGGTGGCACCGAGGATGTCGCCGACGTCGAACTTCTTGAATGCTTCGTACGCCTCGCCGAGCGCGTCGCGCTGCAGGAACACCTGGATCTGGCCGGTGCGGTCCTGCAGCTTCGCGAAACTGACCTTGCCCATCACGCGCTGCGACATCATGCGGCCGGCGACGTGCAGGCGGATCGGCGGATTCGCGTCGAACCACTCGGCCGGCTTGTCGCCGTATTCGGTCTGCAGCAGCGTCGCGAGCACGTCGCGGCGGAAATCGTTGGGGAACGCGGGCGTGTGGGCGGCCTTCGCGGTCTCGCGCCACTGCGCCAGCTTCGCACGCCGTTCGGCGATGAGCTTGTTCTCGTCCTGCGTGTCCGGCTTGTTCGGAGGATTGTCCGAGTTCTGACTCACAGTCCCGCCTTCAATGATGCTTCCATGAATGGATCGAGGTGACCGTCGAGCACCTTGCCGGTGTCGCCGATCTCGACGTCGGTGCGCAGATCCTTGATGCGCGATTGATCGAGCACGTACGAGCGGATTTGGTTGCCCCAGCTCACGTCGCTCTTGGAATCCTCGAGCACCTTCGCCGCGGCATTGCGCTTGTTGAATTCCAGCTCGTAGAGCTTGGCCTTCAGCATCTTCATCGCGGTGGCGCGGTTCTTGTGCTGGCTGCGCTCGTTCTGGCACGCCACCACGATGCCGGTGGGGCCGTGCGTGAGGCGCACCGCGGACTCCGTCTTGTTCACGTGCTGGCCGCCGGCGCCGCTCGAACGGTAGACGTCCATCTTGATGTCGGCCGGGTTGAGATCGACCTTGATGTCGTCGTCGACTTCGGGCGACACGAACACGGACGCGAACGAGGTGTGGCGACGGTTGCCGGAATCGAACGGCGACTTGCGCACCAGGCGGTGCACGCCGGTCTCGGTGCGCAACCAGCCGTAGGCGTATTCGCCCTTGATCTCGACGGTGGCGCTCTTCATGCCGGCCACTTCGCCGGGGTTGCTGTCGATGACCTCGGCGTCGAAGCCGCGCTGCGCGGCCCATTTGAGGTACATGCGCAGGATCATCTGCGCCCAGTCCTGCGCCTCGGTGCCGCCCGCGCCGGCCTGGATGTCGACGAAGGCGTTGTGCGAGTCCATCTCGCCACGGAACATGCGCTTGAATTCGAGCTTGCGGACGTCGCTCTCGAGCTTCGCGGCATCGCGCTCGATCTCCTTCGCCATGCCTTCATCGTTCTCGCCCTCGGCGAGCTCGAGCAGTTCGGTGGCGGAGCTGATGGCGCCGGTGGACTTGTCCATGTCGGCGAGATCGGTGGTGAGACGCGCGCGTTCCTTGCCGAGCTCCTGCGCCTTCTCCGGCTTCTGCCAGACGGCGGGATCCTCGAGCTCGCGGCTGACTTCTTCTAGCCGCTCTTTCTTGGTGTCGTACTCAAAGAAACCCCCTCAAGGAGCTCATGCGCTCCTCCAGGTCTTTGAGTTGACGCTTCAGTTGTCCGAGTTCCAATGGCAAGGCGATTCTCCGTGGGGCGCGCACTTTACCTGAGTGCGCGCTCCATGAATATCGACAGCGGATCCGGCCGGTACGGCGGAAACGCCGGGATTTCCTTGAAGCCGGCGCGCCGGTACAGCTTCAGCGCGCCGACGCTGACATTGCCGGTCTCGAGCCGCGCCACCGGCAGCCCCTGCCCGCGCGCCCAGTCGAGCAGCTTCACCAGCATCGCCAGCGCGATGCCGCCGCCGCGCGCCTTCGGCTTGAGATACATGCGCTTCAACTCGGCCCATTGCCCGCAGTGTTTCGCCGCGCCGCAACCGACCAGTTCGCCGTCCTGCTCGACGACCAGGAACACACCCTGCGAGCCGGACAGCGCCGCCGCCAGCGTCTCGGGCGCATCGAAGTGGTTGCTCTCGGCCGGGTACAACGCGGTGTTGAACGCGTCGAGCTCGTCGATCAGCGCGCGCACCTCGGTGTCGAGCGGATTGCCGGGCCGGATGATGTAGTTAGTCGTGGTCATGCGAGGACGTGGTCGACCAGCAGCTGCAGCCGCCGCTCGCCGCGGTATTCGTTGATGTCGAGGCGGTAGACGAGCCGCACCTCGCCCTGCGGCAGCGGCGGATTCTCGTCGGCGCCCTTGAAGTTGAAGGCGATGGCGTCGAAGGCACGCGCCTCGTCGTGCGTCGTGACCCACATCTTGAGGTGTTTCTCGCCGACCACTCGGGCGTTCTTGATGGCGAAGCGGCCGTCGAAGCTCGGTTCCGGGAACGCCTGGCCCCACGGTCCGCCATCGCGCAGCGCCTGCGCGGTCTCGAGCGCGATCTCGTCGCTGGACAACTCGCCGTCGGTCTCCACGCGGTTCGCCGGGATCGCAGGATCGCGCCAGCGCGTGACCTCGGCATCGAACGCGCGCGCGAACGCATCGAGGTGTGCCTCGTCGATCGTCATGCCGGCGGCCATCGCGTGGCCGCCGAATTTCGAGATGAGCTCGGGATGACGCGCGGCGATGCCGTCGAGCACGTCGCGGATGTGGATGCCCGGCACCGAACGCGCCGAGCCGCGCAGGACGCCATCGCCCGCGCGCGCGAACGCGATCACGGGTCGGCGGATGCGGTCCTTGATGCGGCTCGCCACGAGGCCCACGACGCCCTGGTGCCAACCCGGATCGAACAGGCACACGCCGGCCCGCGCCGGTCCGGCGCCCGCGTCGCGCAGCGACTGGACGGCGGCCAGCGCCGCGCCCTGCATCTTCGCCTCGATCTCGCGCCGCTCGGCGTTCAGTGCGTCGAGTCGCGTCGCCAGCTCGATCGCTTCCGGTTCCGAATCGGCGAGCAGGCAGCGGATGCCGATCGACATGTCGTCGAGTCTCCCGGCCGCATTCAGGCGCGGGCCGATGGAGAAACCGAGATCGGCGGCCGTGAGCTCCGCGTTGCCGCGCTGAGCGATCGAAAGCAGCGCACGGATGCCGGCCACCGCGCGGCCGGCGCGGATGCGGCGGATGCCCTGCGACACGAGCACGCGATTGTTGGCGTCGAGGGGTACCAGGTCGGCGACGGTACCGAGCGCGACGAGGTCGAGGAATTCCGTTACCGGCGGCGAGACCGCGCTGCCGCGTCGCTCGAGCTCGCGGCGCACCGCGGCCATCACGTAGAACGCGACGCCGACACCGGCCAGCGCGCGCGAACCGAAGCGGCTGCCCGGCACGTTGGGATTGACGATGACGTCGGCGTCCGGCAACTCGGCGCCGGGCAGATGGTGATCGGTGATCAGTACCTGGATGCCGAGCGCGCGAGCGGCGGAGACGCCGGCATTGCTCGAGATGCCGTTGTCGACGGTGACGATCAGCGATGGCGCGCGCTCGGCGGCCAGCGCGACGATGCCGGGTGTAAGCCCGTAGCCGAACTCGAAACGGTTCGGGACGAGGAAGTCCACCGCGGCGAATCCCCAGCCGCGCAGGCAACGCACGATCAGCGCGGTGCTGGTGGCGCCATCGGCGTCGAAGTCGCCGATGACGAGGATGCGGCGCTCGCGGTGCGCGAGGATCAGCGCGACGGCCGCGTCTATCGAGTCGAGCGTGCTCACCGGGATCATGCGATCGAGCGTCAGCGCGAGCTCGCCGCGGTCGCGCACGCCGCGCGCCGCGTAGGCGCGGCACAGGACTGGGTGCAGCGTCACATCCACGATCGCGTTGTCCACCGGCGAGCGGCGTTCGATGACGAGTTCCACGCGGCGATTATGCCTTCGTCGCGGCAGCCGGGTGCGCGAGGCTCGCGAGCCAGGGACGGCGCGGCCGCCAGAAGCGCCAGCCCGCGCCGCGACCGATGCACCAGCGCCGGTCGTTCGCGCGTATGTCGAGCTCGAGCGCACCGCGGGACAGCGCGGCGCGCGCCGGCGCGAACCAGCGCGCGTCGAGCGTCGCCAGCGATTCGGCGCGCGGTCCGGACATCGGCGCGAGCTCGACGATCATCTCCGCCGCCTCGGGCAACGCGTCGAATCCATCGGGCGCGGGCGCGGCCATTCCGCCGGAGGCGCGGGCCAGCCCGACCAGGAATGGATCGGCGCCGAACACGCGCGTCGCCGCGGGTAGTTGGGCGGACGCAGACCCCGGCGGTCCGCCACCCCACAGCCACAACGTCGTGATGCGCGGCCGCCGCGCGGCCTCGCGCGCCGCGTTGAGCGGCGACGCGTGCAGCCAGAACTCGATCTCGGTGGCGAGGCGCGCGAGCTCCAGGCGGTCGGGCTCGCCCGGACGCCGCAGTGCTGGAGCGACGTCACCGCCGAGCAGCCGCGCCGGATCGACCGTCGGCGCCGCGGTCGCCGCGAGGCCGGTGAGGAAGAATCCGCGCGATCCGCCGTCGTGCAACGCATGACCCGGACCGAAATCGCGCGCGAAGGCGGCGCACCACACCGCCGCCTCGCCCGGCGCCAATCGCAGCAGCCCGCGCGGATTCAGGCGCACGTGATCGATGTGCAGATCGAGCGACACGGGCGTGGCGAACCAGGCACGGTCGGCGTCGTCCGGCGCGAGCAGGCCTCGGGCAGCCACGGCCGCGGGCGCCGTGATTGGCGCGAACGCCCGCCGCCAGTCGCCGGTGAATTCCCGGCGCGACGCGACGCGCAGCAGCCACTCGAAATTCGGCAGGACGAGCGGCGACGCCGCCTCCGCCGCGTCGGACTCCGGCTGGAGATAGAGATCGGAAAGGATCAACGTGAGCCGCCGCATGCCGGTATCGTATCGGAGCCATGCAGCTCACTCAGCAAAGCCCCGAGGGCGCGCATCTCATCCGCCGCTACGGCGCCGACTTCATCACGGTAGGAAACGAAGAGATCCGGCGCAGCTGCCTCGTGTCACCGACCGTGTTGATCCGCGACTGGCCGCCGCGATCCGTCGGCGAACTATCGGTGGAACACCTGGCCGCGATCTTCGATCTGGCGCCGGAAGTCGTGGTGCTGTCGACTGGTGCCACGCAGACGTTTCCGCGCGCGGCGCTGCGCGCGGAATTCGCGTCGCGGCGCATCGGCCTGGAGATCATGGAAGTCGGCGCTGCAAGCCGCACGTACAACGTGCTGGTGGCCGAAGAGCGGAAGGTGGTGGCGGCGGTGCTGCTGCCCTAGCCGGCGTTTTCGTCAGCGGCCGGAACCGCGAAGGGTTCCGAAAGAAAGCACAGGGGGAGAAAGTTGTTTAGCGAGGCCAATGTTTCGAAGCTGACAGACTCGATTGACTGGCGAATTTTTTCTTCTTCTGTTCGGCTTGTTCTTCTTATTACCGCGACTTCCCCGATCTCCCCTGTGCCTTCATCCGGAACCCCTCGCGTCAGCGGAGGCCCATGTCGGCATCGGGCGACATCAAAACATGTTAAATGCCGACTGACAAGCCCGGCCGGCCATGCCAACAAACGTGGCACGATTTCGGCGGCGCAGCGGTCCGGAAAAACAATTACTTAGAGACGCTTTCGGATACGAGAATTTACTCGAATTCCGTGGCGCAGCGAGAAGTCAGGCCATGCCGCCGAGCATAGGAACGAAGGCCACCGGGCCCAGCACTTCCCGATCGATGTGATCGCCGTTGCGCGTGAAGCGCATCAGCTGCTGCTGCCCTTCCGGACCGACCGGCACGATCAACCGTCCCTTGTTGCCGAGCTGCGCGAACAACGCCTCGGGCACCGCCAGCGGTGCCGCGGCGACGAGGATGCCGTCGAACGGCTTCTGCGATTTCCAGCCGACGGTGCCGTCGCCGTGTTTGGCCTTCACGTTCTTGATGCCGAGCTCTTTCAGCGTCGCCTGCGCGCGCTTCGCGAGCGGCGCGATGCGTTCGATCGAGTAGATCTTCTTCACCAGCGGCGCGAGCACCGCCGTCTGGTAGCCGCAGCCCGTGCCCACCTCGAGCACCTTGCCGATCTTGCGGCCGCCTTCGAGCAGCGCTTCCGTCATGCGCGCGACGATGTACGGCTGCGAGATCGTCTGGCTGAAACCGATCGGCAACGCGGTGTCCTCGTACGCGCGCGACGCCAGCGCCTCGTCGACGAAGATGTGGCGCGGCACGTTGCGGATGCGATCGAGCACGGCGAGATTCGTGATGCCCTGCTCCTGCAGTCGGTGCACGAGCCGGTCGCGCGTGCGCGCCGACGTCATGCCGATGCCCGCGTGGCGCCGCTCGGTCACGCGTCGGGCCCGACCCAGGTGCGCAGCTCGGCGAGCGCGGCATGATTCGTCAGGTCGACGGTCAACGGCGTGACGGAGACATAGCCCTCGCTGACTGCATGGAAGTCCGTGCCCGGCCCGGCATCCTGGCCTGCGCCCGCGGGACCGATCCAGTAGACGGGCCGGCCGCGCGGATCTTCGGCGCGGATGACCGCCTCGGCGCGATGCCGATTGCCGAGCCGCGTCACCTTGATGCCCTTCACCTGGTCGACGGGAATGTTCGGCACGTTGACGTTCAGCACCGCGCGACCGTACGGATTCGCCTGCAGCCGCTCGACGATCACGCGCGCGAAGTGCGCGCCCGTCTCGAAGTGGCGCGTGGCGTCGCCGCGCAGGCCGTCGGTGTTCAGCGAGATCGCGACCGCAGGCTTGCCGAGGAACCGGCCCTCGGTCGCCGCGGCGACCGTACCCGAATACAACACGTCGTCGCCGAGATTCGAACCGTCGTTGATGCCGGAGACGACCATGTCGGGCTCGAACGGGAACAGGCCGGAGATCGCGAGGTGCACGCAGTCGGTGGGCGTGCCCTGGACGTAGAACACGCCCGTCTCCGCCTGCGCGACGCGCAGCGGCACTTCGAGTGTCAGCGAATTGCTGGCGCCGCTGCGGTTGCGGTCCGGCGCGACGACGGTCAGCTCGCCGAGTCCCGCGAGCGCGTCGCGCAGCGCGACGATGCCGCGGGCGCGGTAACCATCGTCGTTGGATATGAGGATTCGCACCGGCGCGCAATATACTCAATGCGACTGCACGGAGGTAGCTTGAGCGGCAAACGCAACGACCCCGAAGCGCTGCTGTTTCGCGAGGCGGTGCGCGACGTCAAACCCATGTCGCCCCGCGAACGTGCAGTGCCGGCGCGCCGCAAACCGCCGGCGCGCGCGTTGTTCACGGCCGCCGATCGCGCCGCCGTGCTGGTCGAGAGCCTGCAGGGATTGGATGGCGACCTCACGGACACCGGCGACGAGATCGTCTTCCGTCGCGACGGCGTGCAGGACGGCGTGTTGCGCAAGCTCAAGCGCGGCGAGTATCGCGTCGAGGACGTCTGCGACCTGCATGGCCTGCGGGTCGATGAGGCGAAGGCGCACCTGCGTGAATTCCTCGCCGACGCGCTGGGACGCCGGCTGCGTTGCGTGCGCATCATCCACGGCAAGGGCAAGGGTTCGGGGCCGCGCGGCCCGGTACTGAAGACCGCGGTGAACCTGATCCTGCGCAAGACCGGCCCGGTCGTCGCGTTCACGTCGGCGCGCCGTGTCGATGGCGGCACCGGCGCGATCAACGTGTTGCTGTCGCCGGTTACTTCTTCCTGAACAGCGCGCGAAGACGCTCCTGCGTCGCCGGCACGCAGAACAGTTCCGCGCCGATTGCGCCGAACTCGCGTTCGCGGATCAGGGCGTGCCCGGGATTGCCGAACAGCTCGACGAGGTCGGCGCGCGCCAGCGTGCGCGTGCGCAGCATCGGTTCGCGCGGCAGCGCGGTGAATTCACGGGCGACCTCGAGCGCGCGCGGAATCACCTGCGCGGCGTCGCACAGCTCGTCGACCAGGCCGACACGCAGCGCCGTCGCCGGATCGACCAGCGCCCCGCGCGTCAGCAACTGAGCCGCGTGACCGCCGACCAGCCGGCGGAACGCGCCATGGATGACCGGCCCGGGAAAGAGACCGACCTGCACCTCGTTCAACCCCATCCTGAAATCACCGAGCGCCAGCACGCGGTAATCGCCGTGGATCGCGAGCACGGTGCCACCCGCCGGTGAATGCCCGGTCAGCGCGAACACGACCGGCACCGGACTGGTGGCGATCGCCCGTTGCGCGCGCCACAACTCGACGAACACCTGCGCGACGCCGTCCTTCGGCATCTCGAGCATCGCGCGCACGTCGAGCCCCGCGGTGAACACGCCGGCCGCACCGCTGATCACGATCGCGGCGTCGTCCTTCGCGGCGCCGACCGCTGTCGACAGCAGCTTCAGCAGCTCGAGGTTCAACGCGTTCACGGGCGGGCGCGCCAACCGCAGCTCGCGAATCCGGCCGGGGTGTTCGAGGATGTCGAGCATCAGGATTCTCCGTCGCCGGCCGCGATGATCTCGCGAAGCACGGTGGTCGCGAAACTGCCGGCGGCGAGTTCGAAGCGCAGCCGCAGGACGTCGCCCGAATACTCGCTGTGCAGTGCACCGACGCGCAGGCGCATGGCGCGGCGTTCGGCGTTCATGCGCTCGGACGCGATCACCGCGAGCGCCTCGGGAAAACGCGCGGCGACCGATTCCTCGAGCGCGCGCACGTCGCCGGTCGCCAGCGACTCGCCCTCGCCGACCAGCGGCGCGGTGGGATGCACATCGAGCGCGGCGACACGGGCCGCGAGATCGCCATCGACGGCGTCGACCGCGAACACGCTGCCGCGCCCGTCGAGATTCGCGACGTCGCCCGCGCGCAGCCGGTTCCAGCTGCCGTCGGCCACGCGTTCGCCGAGGATCGCGTTGAACACCAGGCTGCGGGCGGCGGACAACATGAACCCGGCGTCGCCACGACCGCGCGAACGAGGGCGGACACCGGCGCTGGATGCCAGGCGTTCCGCCGTTCGCATCACGTCGGCGAGATTGCCCGCGTCGCGGCCGAACCGCTGCTCGCCGAAGTAGTTGGGCACGCCGCCGGTTGCGATGCCGGCGATGCGCTCGGCGAGCGCCGCCGGATCGCAGGTCACGCCGCGCGCGACGATCTCGAAGCGATTGCCGGCCAGCGCGCCGCGCGGCAGTTTCCGCTGGTGCGCGGCCGCCGCGATCACCTCGTAGCCCTCGCCCGCCAGCCCGAGGAATTCCGCGGCGGTACGTTTGCCGCGGGGCACGGTGAAGTACTGCGTGGTCACGGCATTGCGGTCCTTCATGCCGGCGAACCCCACGTCGAAGGGTTTGCAGCCGGCGGCGCGCGCCAGCTCGCGCGCGACCCACTCGGTGTTCGCGCCGAGCTTGCGGACGTGCAGCAACGCATGCGGGCCGTCGCCGCCGGCCTCGAAGCCCAGGATTTCGTCGACGACGAAGTCCTGCGGAACCGAACGCAGCACGCCGCTGGCGAGCGGACCCCCATGGGCGAAGGGCGGCGCGAGCGCGGCGCGCCGCCAGGAATCCGGGATCACGCGCTCTCGAGCAGCACGACGGCCTGCGCCGCGAGTCCCTCGTTCCGACCGATGAACCCGAGGTGTTCGGTGGTGGTCGCCTTGATGTTCACCTGGTTCTCGGTGACGCCGAGCATCTGCGCCAGCGAGCGGCGGATCTCGAGTCGATAGGGCGAGACGCGTGGCAGTTGCGCGAGTAGCGTGATGTCGGCGTTGCCCACCTTGAGCTTGCGCACGGCCAGCATGTCCAGCACCGCCGCGACGAAGCGCCGGCTCTCGGCGCCTTTCCACATCGGATCGCTGTCCGGAAAATGCAGCCCGATGTCACCGAGCCCGGCGGCGCCGAGCATCGCGTCGCAGAGCGCGTGCAGCACCACGTCACCGTCGCTGTGCGCGACCACGCCGCGCGTGTGCGGGATGCGGATGCCGCCGAGCACCACGGAATCGCCGGGACCATAGGCATGGACATCGAAACCCGAACCGATGCGCATCAACTCTTCTCCCTCGTCTCGAGAATCGCGGCCGCGAGCGCGAGGTCGTCGGCCGTCGTGACCTTGATGTTATCCGCTCGGCCCGCGACGAGTCGCGGCCGGAAGCCGGCCCACTCGATGGCCTGCGCCTCGTCGGTCGGAATCCTGCCGGCCGCCAGCGCCGCGTCGAGCGCCCGCGCGAGATGTCCGTGGCGAAACGCCTGCGGAGTCGCCGCGCGCCACAGTCCCGCGCGCTCGATCGTCGCGTCGACCGTCGGCGGATCCGCGGCGTTCGCGGCGCGCTTCAGCGTGTCGGCCAGTGGAATCGCGAGCAGGCCACCGACCTCGTGCGCGGCCAGCTCGCGTTTCAGCGCCGCGAGATCGGCCGGCGCGAAGCACGGGCGTGCGGCATCGTGCACCAGGATCCAGTCGTCCTCGCGCGCGTGTTTCGCAAGCGCCGCCAGGCCGGCGCGCACCGAGTGCACACGCTCCGCGCCGCCCGGCGCGGTCTCGATCAATCGCGACCGGCGCGCGGCGATCGTCGGCCACGTCGCATCGCCGGGCGACACGACCACGACGATGCCGACGCAATCGGGATCGGCTTCGAAGGGCGCGAGGGAGTGTTCGATGACGGTCGACGTAAGGAGCGCGGCGTATTGCTTGGGCACGGACGACGAGAACCGGCGACCGCTGCCCGCGGCCGGAATGACGACGAAGTAGCGCACGCGCGAAGGTTAACGCGCGGCGGTCTGGGTGTGTGCGATGGGTTTGGCCGGTGCGACGCCGGCGGGACGAGTCGGGACCACCTGGTAGAAGGTTTCGTTGCGGCCGATCATGCCGAGCTCGCTGCGCGCGCGCTCCTCGATCGCCGCCATGCCCGCCTTCAGGTCCGCGACCTCCGCCACCAACTGCTGGTTGCGCGCGGCGAGCTCGCCGTTCTCTTCCTTCTGTTTCTCGACGGCATCCGACAACCGCGAGAGCTCGTGCACGCCATCACCCGACAGCCAGAGCCGGTACTGCAGCAGCAGCACGACG
>DATJTW010000124.1:0-24443 GCA_035502995.1 Steroidobacteraceae bacterium
ACCACCGCCAGGGGTCGCGTCAAGGAGATCGCGCGCGCGGCCCGGACGCGAACCTAGAACGGGACGGTCGCGGTTTCCTTCGGCTTCACGACCACGGGCTTCGGCGCCCCGGCGCGGCCCTTCAATCGCACGTTGTGATTGCCCGCCGGCACCGTCACCGGTTCACCGCCGACGATGCCGCTCGCCAGCACCTGGCCGGCGGCGTTCACGACTTCGAAGCCGGGCCGCAGCGCCTCCGTCAGCGATTTGTCCAGGCCCGCCGCATCGTTCGCCGCGAAGAACGCGCCCCCGCCCGCATCGGCCCAGCGCCTGAACGTCGCCGCCAACTGCTGATCCTCCAGCGCGAAACCGACGATGCTGACCCGCGTCGATACTCCGGCCTTGCGCAGCGCCGCGATCGCCGCGGCGGGATCGCCGCCGCAGGTTTCCTCGCCGTCGGTGATCAGCACGATCAGCTTCTCGCCGCCGACGCTCTTCAGGTCGTCCGCCGCCTTCACGAGCGATTCGCCGATCGGCGTCTTCGCGCCGTTCTTCGCGTTCAGCGCCGCGATGCGCGCCTTCACGGCGGCCGCGTTCAAGGGTCCGATCGCGACGTCCAGGTCCGTCTGGCACGAATCCACTTCGCGCCCGAACACGCGCAGCGCGAACGGCGTGCCTGCCGGGATCGTCGTCGTCGTGAGTTTCGTCAGCGTGGCCTTCGCGATGTCGATGCGCCGCTGCGCGCCGAGCTTCTGCAACATGCTGCCGGACGCGTCGAGGATGATCTCCACGGCGCCGCCGGCCTTCGTGCCCGCGGCCAGCGTGACGGCGACCTTGCCCGGCTCGCTCTTTGCCGGCGTCACCTTGATGGCGGCGCGCGCCAGCGTCAGGTTTTCCTGCGCCGTCAGGTACCGCAGCTCGTAGTCGCCCGCCACGAGCGGCGCCAGCAGCGTCACCGGGTTCCGCGCGTCCGTGTACGCGTACGACGCGCTGAAGTCGCCTTCGCGTGCGCCCTTCGCGACGATCGTGACGTAGTTGCGCGGATTGTCCGGGCCTTTCCAGCCGACCTTGAACGCCTCGCCGGCGACGACGGTGGCGGGGCCGGTCAACGCGCCGGAGGTCGGGGTGACCACCAGCTTCGCGTGCGCCAGCGTCAGGTACTGGCCGCCGGTCAGGTAGCGGATCTCGTAGTTGCCGGGCGAATCCGGCGCGATGAAGTCGAGGGGGTTGCCGACCGTCACGTATTGGTAGCGGTCGAAGGTCTTCTCGGGCGTGCCTTCCTTGACGATGGTGACGAAGTCGCGCGGATTCGCGGGGCCGGTCCAGCTCACCTTGAGTTTGCCGCCGGCGCCGACCTGCGCCGGGCCGCTCACGCTCGCGGTGACGCCACCGACCTGCAAGGGCACGGCGAGGATGATCTTGTCGCCCGAGCCGAGGAAATAGCGGATCTCGTATTTGCCAGTACGTTCCGGCGCCAGCAGTTTCTGCGGGCTGCCGAAGCGCACGTAGAAATACGCGAGGTACTTCTGTCCGTTCGGCGTGGTCTCGCCGATGCCGATGTAGTCGCGCTCGTTGTTGGGTCCCGTCCAGGAGATCTCGATCTCCTGGCCGGCGTCGACCTGCGCGGGTGCCTTGATCGTGGCGGTGGGCGTGCCGAGCCTGATGGGCTTCGCGAGCAGGGTGGCGTAGGGACTGTCGGCGCCGTAGATGCGCACTTCGTAGTCGCCCGGCTCGGGCGGCGTTTCGAGCTCGTACGGCCCGGGGCCGTTGAGGTACTGGTAGTTGTTGTACTTGCCGACCGGCGTGCCCTTCAGCACCACGGAGACGAACTCGCGCGGGTTGCCGGTGCCGGTGGCCTTGATGGTGATCTTCGCGCCGGCGAGCGCGGTGGCGGGGGCATCGATCGACGGCGCGGCGAAAACCGCACCGCTGGCGAACGCCAGCAGCAACGCGACGAAACTACGCATCGGAACTCCCTGGATTCGAACGCCGGGGATTCTAGACGAGCGCGGCTAATTCAGGTCCTTGTCGCGAAAGCCGAACAGGCGCTTCCGGTCTTCGTCGCTGGGTGCAGGCGCCGCGTTCATCAGGTCCGCGCCGACGGCAGCGCCGCGCTGCACGGCCGGCCGCGCGCCGACCTCGGCGAACCAGCGCTTCACGTTCGGGAAGTCCTCGAGCTTCTGTCCCTGCCAGTCGTATCTAACCACCCACGGCCACGCCGCGATGTCGGCGATCGAATAGTCGCCGGCGATGAATTCCGTCTTGCCCAACTGCGTATCGAGCACCTTGTAGAGCCGCGCGACTTCGGTCTGGAAGCGATGCATGGCGTACTCGATCTTCTGCGGCGAGTACTTGAGGAAGTGATGAGCCTGGCCGGCCATGGGACCGAGTCCGCCGACCTGCCAGTACACCCACTTGAGCACTGCGTATTTACCGAGGGTGTCGGTCGGTAAGAGTTTCCCCGTCTTTTCGGCGAGGTACTGCAGGATCGCGCCGGATTCGAACAGTCCGAGGCCGTTTTCCGTGTCGACGATGGCCGGCATCTTGTTGTTAGGGCTGAGCGCGAGGAATTCCGGCGTGAACTGGTCGCCCTTGTTGATGTTCACGGGGATCACGCGGTAAGGGAGACCCGTCTCCTCGAGCATGATCGAGATCTTTTTGCCGTTGCCAGTTGGCCAGAAGTAGAGGTCGATCACGCGCTTTTCTCCGCAGCCCAGTCGATCGGTCGCAGGGCCGGGAGTATAGTCAGCGCGAATTCGAGGGATTCGCCGGGGAGGGCGTTCTTTTCGATGCACGACGAACAACTGCGGCCGGTGCTGGACAGGCTCCTGGCAACCCGCCGCGCCAAGGTCGAAGAAACCCAGAACGGCACGCCGAAAGGACTGCGCGTCCTGTTCACGGGGAATTCCGGCAAGAACAAGCTGCTCGCGGCGCAGTTGTTCGCGCACGAACTCGCGGCCGACCTGTTCGAGATCGACCTCAAGCGCCTCGTGAGCAAATACGTCGGCGACACCGAGAAGAATCTCGAGGCGCTGTTCAACGCAGCGTCCGCCGCCGATGCCGTGCTGCTGTTCGACGACAAGGATCACCTGTTCGGCGCCAGCGTGTCGCCCGAGGACTCGGGTCGTTTCGCGAACCTCGACATCGCCGGGTTGCGCCAGCGCATCGAGAAGTACAGCGGCGTCGTGCTGATCGGCGCGGACGACCGCACGCGCATCGATCCCTCGCTCGCGCGGCAGTGCGACGAAGTCGTCGATCTCACCGACTAGCCGGCCGCCCGGCCTAACAACTACACGCCGTTCCGCTCGATTCCCACGGCTGTAATCCTCGCGGATTACAGGATTGTCGGCCTGCTCCTACGATTTTTCCGCCACTAAACCGGCATTGCGGTTTTGCGCGAACCGGGAAGATGCACTCCGCCGGCACCGAGCCCGGTGCCTAACTAGAGCGGAGATATCGATGCTTCACTACGCAGTCATCTTTTTCGTCATCGCGCTCATCGCTGCCGTGTTCGGCTTTGCCGGCATTGCCGCGGGAGCGGCGGGAATCGCGAAGATCCTGTTCTTCGTATTCCTGATCCTCGCGGTCGTCAGCTTCATCGCCAATACGGCGCGACGCTGATCAACCCCTTTTTCAACCAGTCAACAAACAGTTCAGGCAGGAGTAGAGGTTCCCATGCATAAGTCCAAAGGCTTTGTCGCCGCTGTCGCGTTCGTCATGACGCTCGCGATGGCTGCTTGCGCGTCCACGCGCACCCAGAAGTCGCCGGGTGAGGCGGTCGACGATTCCGTGACCACGGGCCGCGTGAAGGCGGCGCTGATCGCGGACCCGACGACCAAGGCCCACCAGATCGACGTCGAGACGTTCAAGGGCACGGTGCAGCTGAACGGCTTCGTCGATTCGTCGGCCAGCAAGGAGCGCGCGTCGGAAGTCGCCCGCGGGACCAAGGGCGTGAACAAGGTGCAGAACAACCTCACGGTCAAGACCGATCCGCGCACGGCGTCGGACGTCGTCGATGACTCGGCCATCACCGTCAAGGTGAAGGCGGCTCTCGCCGGCGACCCGCGCACGAAGGCGCACCAGGTGAACGTGGAGACGCGTGAAGGCGTGGTGCAGCTCTCGGGCTTCGTCGACAACTCGGAAGCGAAGTCGACGGCCGAAGAGCTGGCCCGTGCGGTCGACAACGTGAAGAGCGTCGACAACGAGCTGAGCGTCAAGAAGTAAGGCTTCAGGACGAAGCCGAACCAGCGGGGGCCGGGAGCGCAAGTTCTCGGCCCCCGTTTCATTTTCAGAAGGAGTCAGTCATGAGCGAGAACCGCATCGAGAAATTCACGACGCACTGGAAGAAGGATTACACGGCCGAGCCGTACTACGACTCGCGCTATTCGTGGGATGACTACGATCCGGCCTACCGGTACGCGTACAAGTCGTACGAGGAGAACCCGAAGGCGAAGTTCGAGGATGTCGAGCAGCGCCTGGAAGCCGGCTGGGACATCGCGAAGGGCAAGTCGAAGCTCGCCTGGCTGGATGCCAAGAAGGCGGTGCGCTCGGCGTGGCACAGCATCGAGCGGGTGCTGCCGGGGGATTGATCGTCGCGGAAATGGGGACATTCCTCGTTTCCTAGCATCGCGGGGAAACGAGGAATGTCCCCATTTCCCCCAACCCCGGCACCCACTCATCCGACCTTCGCGATCCACAGCGCGAAGGCCGCGAGGAATTTCGTCAAGGTGGCGCGCGTGCGGTCGTCGATCAGCGCGCCGTCCGCATCGAACAGCTCCGCCACGCCGCGTACGTACACCTGCGGCGTCGGCATCACCAGCGCGTTGCACGCGCCCAGCGTGTGGCGCAATACCGATTGAGACAGCCGCGTGCCCCACGGTCCGCGCGTCGCACCCATGATCGCGACGGGTTTGCCGTCGAGCACCGCTTCGTCGCCGCGTGACAGCCAGTCCACGAGATTCTTCGTCACACCGGGGAGCGACTGGTTGTATTCGGGAGTTGCGATGATCAAGGCATCGGACGCGGCCACGGCCGCGCGCAGATCCCGCACACCGGCAGGACCGCCATCCGCCTCCGCGTCTTCGTTGAACAACGGCACCGACGCGAGATCGTCGAACACCGTGATCGTCATGCCCGGGGGCGCCAGCGATGCCGCGGCCACCGCCAGCTGGTGATTGTACGAACCTCGTCGCAGGGACCCGGCCACGGCCAATACTTTCAATCCCGCGGATCCGGTCATCGATCTCTCCCTGTTGTTGGCGTGGGCCGGGTGGGGGAACTGCGGACTTCCCCGTTTCCCGGCGCAGCGGGCAAAACGGGCCAGTCCTCGGAAGTCTTCGATTGAGGACTGTCCCCGTTTGCTAGGAAACGAGGAATGTCCCCATTTCCGACTCTACAGCCAGTACTGGATCGGGAGCCACATCAGCTCCTTGAACCGCTCCTTGATCCCGCGCTTCTTCCACGCCTCGCGCGTGATCTGCCGCGAATCCGCCAGGTCGCGCGCGAACGTCTCGTCCATGCGCTTCGCGAAGCCGGTGTCGATCACGCAGACGCTGATCTCGTCGTTGTGCACGAAGCTGCGCCAGTCGAAGTTCGTCGAACCCACCGACGACCACACGCCGTCGACGACGATGCTCTTCGAATGCAGGAACGCCTTCTCGAGCTCGTACAACTCGACGCCGGCCTCCAGCAGCTCCTTGTAGTGCGCGCGGCCGGCGTAGAACACGCCGGAGAAATCGCTGTACGACGGCAGGATGATGCGCACCTTCACGCCGCGCCGCGCGGCGTCCATCAACGCCTTCTCCAGCGCGTCGTCCGGCACGAAGTACGCCATCGTGATGTCGATGCTCCGCTGCGCATACGTGATGACCGACAACATCGTGGCGTACAGGATGTTGGTCGTGTCCGCCGGTGTGCCCGCGACGACTTGCACCAGCGTGTTGCCTTCGCGGCGCGGCGCGCCGTGGGTGGCGGGCAGCCCGGTCGGGCACTTCACCTTGGTCCAGCTCTCGCGGAAATGCCGTTCGAGCTCGGCGGCGCCGGTGCCGCGGATCGACACGTGCGTATCGCGCCAGCCCGAGGCCAGCGCTTCCTTCTCGTCGAGCTGCCGTCGCCGCACCTGCGCCGACGTCAGGCGATACGCGCGGCTGAAGTTCATGCCGCCGGCGAAGGCGACGTCGCCGTCGACGACGACGATCTTGCGGTGGTCGCGCTGGTTCAGGCTCGAGAAGCGGTCATCGAGCGGATTGATCGGGTTGAACACGCAGAGCTGGATACCCGCCTGGGTCAGCCCGTCCAGGAACACCGCCTCCGTGCCCAGCGATCCCACCGCGTCGTACAACACGAAGATCTTCACGCCGCGCTTCGCCGCGTCCGCGAGCACGGCGGACAGCCGGTGCTCGCCCTCGACGGCGTCCTCGAAGATGAAACTCTCGACGAAGACGTAGTCGCGCGCCTTCTCGATCGAGGCGAACATCGCGCGGTAGGTGGACGGGCCGTCGATCAGCAGGTCGACGGCGTTGCCGGTCAGCAGCGGCGGCGCGCCGAGCTCCTGCATCGCGCCGAGGTGGTAGTCGAGCAGCGCGGTGTCGCCGGTGTTCTCGAGCCGCTTCGACAGCCGCATGCGCTCGGCGCGGCTCACCATGCCGTCCGGGCTAACTACATCGACGGGCTGCGAGGAGCGCGACAGCGGCAGCGAGCGCGCGAAGCGGTACTGCGGGAGGGTTTTGCAGCCGGTGAGGGCGAGGGTGAGGCCCAGGAAAAGCAAGGCCGCCCACCGACCGATCGGCCGGTGGACGGACCGCCTCGTGAAAACCTGACGCGAATGTATTTCGAGGGGAGGGGCTCGTCGCGTCACGCTTCCACATCTCTCCACTAGACCGCGTCAGTATCCGATACCGGGACGCGCACCGCTTTGGGCCGACCCGCCATCAGGACGTCGGTCGATTCCTACAGGTCGTGCGCGGCCTGTCTTAGTGTGACGTTTCTGGCCCGGGTCCATCCTCGCCGCACCAAGAGGAGTTCCCATGCACGCACCCGCGAACGAGCCCGCCTTCCAGGCCGCGGCCGACAAGACCGTCGACGAGTTGAACCACATCGTGGCCCAGGCCGAAACGCTGTTGCGCACGTTGAGCGCCGAGGGCGGCCAGGCCGCGGAGGCCGTCCGCGACCGCGTGAACGAAACGCTGCAGCAGGCGCGCGCGCGGCTCGCCGCGACCGCTGTCGAAGCGGAAGCCGTCGTCGAGACCTTCGCCGACCGCACCGACTCGTACGTGCGCCGCAACCCGTGGCAGTCCGTCGCCATCGCCGCGTTGTTAGGCGGCGTGGTGACCTACCTGTTCACCAAGGCCAACCGTCGCGAATGATCAACGGCGAAGGTCCGCACACGCCCGATGCCGCGCCGCACGCCAACGGCGCCGCCGGCGTGCCCGAGCCGGACGGCCCGGCGCGCGCGCTGACGCTGCACCTGTTGCGCATGCTCGAGACGCGCATGGACGCGGCGGGCATCGCGATCAACACCGAAGTCCAGACGTTCAGCTCGCGCATGCAGTTGCGCCTGCTCGCGGCCGGCGCGTTGTTCATCGCGATCTGGGGCGCCATCGTGCTGCTGGCCGTGGCATTGCCCGAGCCGTACCGCGTGCCCGTGCTGGCGGTGGTCGTGTTGCTGTTCGCGGGCGGCGCGGCCTGGGCGCAGTGGCAGGCCAAGAAGAAGCTGACTGGCGAGGACGTCGGTTCCATGCGCTGGTTCCTGGATGGCCTGCGCCTCGATTTCGAAGTGCTGTCCCGCGTGCTCGCGCATCGGCACGACCCGGCGCCCGGCGCCTCGCCACCCGGCGCAGCGGCGCCGCCGCGCTCCTCAACCGACTCTCCACCGCCGGGGTCCGTCCAGTGATCGCCCCCAACACCCGCGCCAAGGTCCTCGACGCCGAGATGCAGCTGCAACGCGCCTGGCTCGAGCTGTCGCTGCGCGAGTTCTCGCACGAGGCGCGCAAGTCGCCCTGGGCCGGCCTCAACGCCTTCAACGTCGGGAAGATAGGCCTGTCGCTGCTCAAACACCGCTCGATGTGGTTGATGGGTCTCAGCCTCATGCTGAAGTTCTTCCGCCGCAACTCTCACAAGGAAAAATAGTCATGGCGAGCAGTCTCAAGGAACAGCCGGCCACGGGCGGCCAGGCTTTCATCTCGGATCTCACCGCGCTGCGTGCGCGGGCGAAGGACCAGATCATGAAGGGCGCCGTGACACCGAGCTACCCGGAAGCCGATCGCCAGGCGATCATCGAGCTGCTGAACACGGCGCTCGCGACCGAGATCGTCTGCGTGCTGCGCTACAAGCGTCACTACTACGCGACGCACGGCATCCGCGCGAAATTCGTCTCCGCCGAATTCCTCGAACACGCCAACGAGGAGCAGGCGCACGCCGACCAGATCGCCGAACGCATCGTGCAGCTCGGCGAGGATCCGGACCTGAACCCGGCGACGCTGCTGACGCGCTCGCATTCGGAATACGACGAGGAGACGTCGCTGCGCGCCATGCTCGAGGCCGACCTGGTGGCCGAACGCATCGCGATCGAGAGCTACCGCGAGATGGTGACCTTCATCGGCGCCAAGGATCCGACCACGCGCCGCCTGATGGAGTCGATCCTCGCGCAGGAAGAAGAGCACGCGGAAGATCTCGTTGATTTGCTCGAAGACTTGCCGAAAGATTGACGCCAGTTACACGAGCCTTCCGGGTCAACCCTTTCCGAGTCAACCGATGAGCACCGCCCTCAAACCGGACGAGCATCCGGTCGCCGATGCGCGTACCCGCGAACTTTCCGAGCTCGCCACGCACCTCCTGAACAGCGCGGAGGCCGAGCGCTCGTCGCTCGCCAAGGAGCTGCACGACGAGCTCGGCGGCCTGATCACCGCCGCGAAGATGGACATGGCCTGGCTGCAGGCGCACATCGGCAACGCGCTGGATCCGGCCAGTGACGAGAAATTCCGTTCCGTCGTGCAGATGCTGAACCAGGCGATGACGCTGAAGCGCCGCGTCGTCGAATCGCTGCGGCCGTCTCTGCTGGATCACTTCGGGTTGCCGGTCGCGCTGCGCAGCCATCTCGACGAGAACTGCGGCAGGTCCGGCCTCGAATACGTCGCGACGCTGCCGGAAGAGACGCTCGACCTCGCGCCGGCGTCGCAGCTCGCGCTGTTCCGCGTCGCGCAGGAGACGCTGTCGTGCGTGCTGGCGCGCGGCGAAGCCAAACACATCGAGCTCGTGATCGAGGCGGAAGGCGAGGGGTATTCGATGACCATCGGTGACGACGGCGGTGCCGCGAACGAACCGATGCAGCGATCGCTCGTGGGCATGCGTCACCGCATCCAGGGCGCCGGCGGCACGCTCGATTACGAGTCGCGCGCCGGGCAGGGCAATCAGCTCAGGGTTTACGTCCCGCGATCCCCTGCAAGATAGGGATCAGCTGGTCGATCTCGCGCATCTTGTCGAGGAAATGATCGGCGCCGGCCTGCATGCAGCGCTCGCGCACCGTCGGCAGGTCGTAGTTCGTCAGCACGATGATCCACACGTGGGCGCCGTCCTGGCCGGCCTTGTTGCGCTGGCGGGCCTGGCGGATGACGCCGATGCCCGAACCCGGACGCAGCTCCACGTCGACGACGATGACGTCGTAGGGCACGGAATCCAGCTTCTCGACCGCTTCCGATTCGGCGGCCGCGAGTCCCGTGACCTTGAAGGCCGCATGCTGCGAGAGCATGTTCTCGAGCCGGCCGCGCAGCAGCGGCGAATCCTCGACCAGCAGGATGCGCAGCGGCTTTCCCGGAACGCCGTTCTTGCGCGGGACGCTGCCCGCCGAGGGCTTGAAGCCTGCGGCGGGGTGGCCCGCGGTATTCGCTTGGGGATGGAGCATGACCTCGTCCATGTAAGTCCGGAAAGGCGACTAACTACTGGACGAGGTTATTCCGCAGCGCATAAGTGGTGATGTCGGCATTGCTCTTCATGGACATCTTTTCCAGGATACGGCTGCGGTAGGTGCTCACCGTCTTCACCGACAGGAAAAGACGATTCGCGATCTCCGACACCGACTCGCCCTGGGCCAGTTTGCAGAAGATCTGGAACTCGCGCTCCGACAGGATGCTGTGCAGCGGGGCATTCGGATCGCCACGGACGCCGGCGACCAGCAGGTCGGCGAGGTCGGGTCCGACATAACGGCCGCCGCGCGCGACGGTACGGATGGCGCGGAACAGTTCCGACTCCTCCGTACCCTTGCCGACGAAGCCGCTGGCACCGCCGCGCAGCACGTTCAGGCCGTACTGCGCTTCGGGGAAGGCGCTGAGGATCAGCACGCCCACCGACTCGTAGTGCGCCTTGGCGTGTTTGAGCACGTCGAGACCGGACACGTCCGGGAGCGACAGGTCCAGCAGCAACACGTCGATCGTGTGCTGGCGGAGCTGTTCCATCGCTTCCCGGCCGGAGCTCGCCTCAGTCACCACGCTGAGATCGGGCTGTCCGTTGATCAAGGTTTTGAGGCCGGCGCGAACGACCTGGTGGTCGTCGACAATCATGACTCTGGTGCGATTCATGGGCCGGGACGTCTCCACAACTTGTTGTGTTCTCTCGTGCATGGCCAGAAGAATACCTTCGACAGATGAGGTGCCTGTCCGGCGTTGCGGCGATACCTGAGTCAGAAGTGTCCTACAGCTGCGCTGCAATGCGCTACCGGAATTTTCCGGCGGCGTAGTCCCAGTTCACGACGTTCCAGAAGGCGTCGATGAATTCGGGGCGGCGGTTCTGGTATTTCAGGTAATACGCGTGCTCCCAGACGTCGAGGATCAGCAGCGTGGTCAGGCCGCGCGGCACCAGCGTCTCGTGATCCTTCAGGTCCGCGATCTCCAGCGCCTTCGACTTCGGATCGAAACCCAGCGCCACCCAGCCGCTCGCGAAATGTTTGGCCGATGCGTCGGCGAATTTCTTCTTGAAGTCGGCGAAGGAGCCGAACGATTTCGTCAGCGCCGCGGCGAGCTCGCCCTGCGGTTCGCGCGCGCCCTGCGGCGACATCGCGTTCCAGAAGATGTCGTGCAGCAGGTGGCCGCCGCCGTTGTTCTTCACGGCCGTGCGCACCGCGTCGGGTAGTTTGTCCGGCGACTTCAGTAGTTCGGTCAACGTCAGCGAGTGGAGCGACGGCTGCTTCTCCAGCGCCTCGTTCAGCTTGGTGACGTAGGTCTGGTGATGTTTGTCGTGGTGGATCTGCAGCGTCTTGCCGTCGATGTGCGGTTCGAGCGCGTCGTTCGCGTACGGCAGCGGCGGCAGGGTGAACGGATAGGTTTGCTGGGAGACGTCGGTGGACATGGTCGGGTTCCTGTGTGGACGTGTTCGTTCGTGAAGTGGGCGGGATGATGGTGCCGAGTGGGGCTGTTGCACAGCGTCGGACGGCGACGCATGCAGGTCGGAATCCGCCGTCGGTGCCGGCCGGGAACGTGTGCCGCGCGCAACGCTTTTCGCATGCTCCGACGGAGGCCGCCCACGGGGTGCGGCCGACGGAGACGGATGACACCAAGGGCTCGTCGATCCCGGGTGTGGCGGCCACGGCGGGCCGGTAGTTTGCGAACCTTGTTAGTCAATCCAAGGACGTAATTCATGAACCTCAAGATCACGGCAGGACTCGCCTTGTTGTCGATCGCACTGGCGCCGGCGGCTTTCTCCCAGGGACAGGAAGAAGTCTCGGGTTTCTACGTCGGCGGCGGCATTGGAAAATTCAATGCGCAGATCGACGACGTCGACGAGGTGGACAACACGGTCGACAGCTGGGACGAAGACGACACGGCATACAAGGTGTTTGCCGGCTATCGCCTGAATCCGTTCCTGGCGTTCGAGGCGGATTACATCAACCTCGGCGAGCCGTCGGGCGCGTCGATCCCGGGCTTCAACACGGATGCGTCGGTGGACGGTTTCGCGCCGTACGTGGTCGGCACGTTCCCGCTCGGCAAGTACTTCGAGGTGTATGGCCGGTTGGGCTACTACTTCTACGACTCGACGGTCGGCACGCGCGATGCGCTGAACAATCGCGTGGAATTCGACGAGGAGTCGGAGGACCTGGTGTGGGGCGGCGGTGTCGGCGCCAACATCGGCGAGAAGCTGAACCTGCGTCTCGAGTACGAGCGTTTCGATCTCGAGCGGCTCGACGATGCGGATGCGCTGTGGCTGACGGCGGCGTATCGCTTCTGAGAAGCGAAGAGGTGGTGTCAGAGGGGCGTAACAGGCATAACTTTGACACCGCTCGATCAAACGCAAAGGGCGCGCCAACCGGCGCGCCCTTTTGCATTCACCCGATAAAGTCATGCCTGTTACGCCCCTCTGACACCACCTCCAACACCACCGCCGCTGTCGCGGATGGCGTCGAGCAGCAACTCGTAGTCGCCCGTCTTCGGCACGTAGGCATCCGCGCCGGCGGCGAGCGTGTGACGGATCATTTCGGGATGCGAATGCCCCGAGAACACGATGATCGAGATCTTGCCGCCGTTGCCGCGCACGGTCTTCAGCACGTCGATGCTGGAGCGGCCCTGCAGCTCGAGATCCAGCACCAGCACGTCGGCCTTGCGCTCGGCGGTGCTCGCGATGACGTCGTCGACGCTCGCGGCCGTGCCCACGCATTCGAGGTCGGGCTCGGCGGAAATGATGGTGACCAGGAGATCCCGGAGGTCTTCGTTGTCTTCGGCGACGAGAACACGGAGGCGCGCGTTCATGGGCGCGCATTCTCGCAGGCGAACAATGGCGCGGGCAATCGACGCAGGTTGGAGAGCCGTCGCCGGCCGGCGACGCGGCTGGCAACGCCACCGGGCGGGCGGCCCGGGGCGCTAACGCGGCAGGTTATTGCCGCGAGCCCAGGCCGCGGGGTTTGGCCGGCGGGATCGCGGTCGAGGAACGCTCGGATCGCAGGCTATCGATGACCGCGCGCAGCTCCACCAGCCGCTCCAGCTTGAATTGCTCCAGCGCGGACGGCGACAGGCACGCCGCGTATTCGCCGGCGCGATTGCTGAATTCGAGGTTGACGGATCTGGCCATGTGAGGCTCCAGCGAGCTTCCTTTCCCGGTTAGTGCAGTCTCGCCCGCGGTTTGTTCCGCGACTGCTTCGCAGCCGCTGAAAGTCGCGTAGGACGGCGCCGTTCGTCGCTTTTCGCACGCCGTTCATCGGCTCTAATAAACCGTCGGTCCCCAACGGAGAACTCACATGGCCACGGAAGAGAAGCCGAAGGTGCAGGGCGAAGGCGATTACGACGCCGCGCGCCGCCATCGCAAACGCGTCGAGGAATACGTCGAGAACAACGACGTCGAGAAAGCCGCCGTACGCGCCGCCCCGGAGAGCGCGGCGGAAGCCGCCGAACTCGAAGCGGCGGAGGCCGAGGGCAAGAGCCACGCGAAGGGCGAGGATCCGGCGCTGAAGAAGCGCGGGCCCACGGCGCACTAGCAGGCGGCGGTGAAAATGCCGCCAGGCAATCCGCAGCAGGAAAGCAGGGACGGATCGCGTGATCCGTCCCTGTTGCCGTGAGGCCGCTTCAGCCCACTTCGAAAAACGCGCGCAGCGCCGCCGTGGTCGCGTCCGGCGCTTCTTCCGCGAGCATGTGCCCGCTCTCGATCTCCTCGCCGCGCACGTCGCCCGCCCATTCCTTCCACGTCGTCAGCACGTCATACCACTTCGGGATGACGCCCTTCGAGCCCCACAGCACCAGCGTCGGGCACGCGATCTTGCGCGTGCCGCGATCCGCCTGGTCCTGCTGGAAGTCGACGCTGACCGCCGCGCGATAGTCCTCGCACATCGCGTGGATCGCCTGCGGGTCGCGGGCGTTCTGCAGATAGTCCTCGTACGCCTCGAAGTCCGACGACGCCTGGCCGTGACGGAACAACACGGACATCGGATCCGCGCTGATCATCTTCTCCGGCAGCGGATGCGGCTGCGCGAGGAAGAACCAGTGCCAGTAGCCCATGCCGAACCGCCAGTCCGCGCGGCGCAACGCGTCGCCGGTCGGGACGATGTCGAGCACGGCGAGCTTCGTGACGTTCTGCGGAGAATCGAGCGCGAGCCGGTAGGCGACGCGGCCGCCGCGATCGTGGCCGGCGACGGCGAATATGTCGAAGCCGAGCTTCTTCATCAGCTCGACCTGGTCGCGCGCCATCGCGCGCTTGGAATACGTTTCGTGATTGGCGCTGGACTCGGGCTTGCTCGAGCCGCCGTAGCCGCGCAGGTCGGGGCAGATGACGGTGAATTTCTCCGCGAGCCGCGGCGCGACCTTCGACCACATCGCGTGCGTCTGCGGGAACCCGTGCAACAGCAGCAGCGGGGGACCGGACCCGCCATGGCGCAGGCGGATCGAGACTTCGTCGGTTTCTATCGTTTCGAGCTTGAATCCATCGAACACGGCACCCTCGGCACTGGCCTATTCACGCGTGGCCAACACCTGGAATTTCCGGGCGATCCGGTCACCGGTGTCATCCACCAGGGTCAGTATGTGCTCGCCCGGTTCGATGTCCAACGACTGCTGGTGAAAAGTGTGCGTTTCACCCAGGTATTGGCCGTCGAGATGCCAGTAGAGCGTGGCGTCCCGGCGCCGCGCGACGGCCTCGAACACGGCGCGGCCGCGCTGGCCGTCCATCTCCTGCGGGATCAGCACGCGCGCATTGGGCTCCGGATACAGCAGCGCCAGTGCGCTCTTTCCCGGGTCGCGCGCCGCCTGGCAGCCCGGGCGCGTCGGCGGCAGCACGCGGTATTCGGCGTGCGCGCGGCGGTAGTAGTACTCCTGCGCGGGCGGCAGCACGAACCAGCTCTGGTGGCGCATCGCGAACGGGGACTCGCAGTCGCTGTCGACGCGCGCGGCCCGGGCGGCGTCGAGGTGCACGAGCAGGTTGTTTGGCGAGAGCGCGTCGAAATGGCTGTCGCGCGGGATGAAGGTGCGCTCGGTGTCGCAGCCGGCGTTGCGCAGGTAGCCGTCGTTGACGCAGGTGTCGATGGCGCGCAGCGCGTACGTCGGGCGGTCGAACCACGGGCTCTCGGGCAGGCCGTTGAAGAGGCCGAACATCAGCGGTGCGGCCATCGTCGAGCCGGTGAGGCCGGGGCGGCCTTCGCCATTCGCGTTGCCGACCCAGACGCCGACCGTGTAGCGCGACGTCGAGCCGATGGCCCAGCCGTCGCGCAGGCCGAAGCTGGTGCCGGTCTTCCAGGCGATCCGTCGGGACGACGCGAAGCTCCGCCACGCGCCTTCTTCGCCGGGGCGCGGGACTTCGAGCAGCGCGTCGAGCGTGAGCCAGGCGCCGCCGGGGCCGATGGGGGAGTCGCCGCGGGTTTTCGCAGGCTGGCCGGCGAGCACGGTGAGCTCGTGGAAACGCGGCGCGGGGTCGGCCTCGGTTGCGCGCGCCATGTTGGCGAGGCTGGCGTACATCGCGGAGATGTCCCAGAGGTTGCCCTCGGCGCCGCCGAGGATCAGCGTGAGGCCGTAGTCGTCGGCGGGGCGGGAGAGCGTGGACATGCCGGCGTTGCGCAGCAGGTCGGCGAAGCGGGCGACGCCGTACGTCTGCAGCTCGCGCACCGCGGGGATGTTCAGCGAGTGCGCCAGCGCCTCGTCGGCGCGGATGGCGCCGCGGTACTGGCGGTCGAAGTTCTCCGGCGAGAAGCCTTCGTAGTGCGTGGGAACGTCGGGCAGGAGCATGCGCGGGGTCAGCGCGCCGTCCTCGAGCATCGCGGCGTAGAGCAGCGGCTTGAGGATGCTGCCGGTGCTGCGGGGGCGGCGGATGATGTCGACATACGACGAGCCGGGGACTGTCCCCATTTTTCCAAAATGGGGACTGTCCCCATTATCCGGCCCGCGGTTGCCGACATACGCCAGTACTTCGAACGTCCGGTTGTCCACGATCAGCGCCGCGGCGTTGTGCACCTGCTGGCGCGCCAGCGTCGTCACGTGCTCGCTCACCTGCGCCGTCGCGCGCGCCTGCAGACGCGCATCCAGCGTCGTCCGCAGCCGGTGCCGCGATGGATCCTGCACGCGCAGCGTCTCGAGCAGGTGCGGCGCGAGATCGGGCAGATCGTGCGGCTTCGCCACCAGCGGCTCGGACAACGCCAGGTCCAGATCCGTCGCGCTCAGCACGCCGTTCTCGTGCAGCCGCGTCAGCACGAAATCCCGCTTCGCCTGCAGCCGCGCGCGGTTGCGCGACACGTGCACCAGCGCCGGGTTGTTCGGCAGCACGGCCAGCGTCGCCGCCTCTGCCCACGACAGCTCCGCCGGCGGCCGGCCGAAGTAGCGCCACGCCGCCGCCTCGAGCCCGACCACGTTGCCGCCGAACGGCGCATTCGCCGAATACAGCGCCAGCAGCTCCGCCTTCTCGTAGTGCGTCTCCAGTCGCAGCGCCAGCAGTGCCTCTCCGATCTTCTCGCCGACGCTGCGCCCCGGCTGGTTCGTCGCCAGTCGCGCGAGCTGCATCGTCAGCGTGCTGCCGCCACTCACCACGCGCCCCGCGCCGACGTTCAGCTTCACCGCGCGGGCCACCGCCAGCGGATCCACGCCGCGGTGCCGCTCGAAGTTCTTGTCCTCGTACGCCAGCAACGCGCGCGCGAACTTGTCCGGCACGTGGTTCGTCGCCGGGAACCGCCACTGCCCATCCGCCGCGATGCGCGCCGACAGCAACGTGCCGTCCCGCGCTTCGAGCACGGTCGAGCTCGGCGTCGAGAACAGCGGCTCCGGCAACAGCCGCCACCACCACAGGCCCGCCGCCAGCCAGGCGAGGGCGATCGCCCCGCACAGCCAGCGGCGCGCCAACGGCAGCCGTTGCCAGAGTCGTTTCATCTGCCCGTCACCACTTCCACCCACTGGCCCTTCTGGCGCGCGTGCTGGGTGGCGTCGTACATGGCCTCCACGCCGGTGCCGGGTAGATAGAACCTGCCGAGATAGGCCGCGTTCAGCCGCGTCTCGAAGAAGATCGATTCCCCCGGATTCAGGCTGAAGTAGCGCTGCACGCGGTCGTCGCGGATGTCCGTGTATTCCGCCGTGCGCATGCGGTTGCGCCACGCGCCCGGCACCCACCAGAAGCGGCCGCGGACGTCGTTGGGTTCCTGCGTGCGCTTGCCCTCCGTCGGCGCGTCCTCGAGCCGGTCGTTGCGGATCTCCCAGCCCGCGGCGACCAGCTGCGTCAGCGCCAGGTTGTCGAGCGTGCGCTTGCCGAGGTTCTTCACGGTGAGCTGCGCGATGAGGTCCGTGCCCTGAGGCAGCTTGCGCACGTCCACGTCGTCGCCGTTCGCGTTCGTGTACTTGATGTCGATGGACAGACCATTCGACGACGAGTCCTCCTCGCCACTCGCCGGCGTGGCGCGCATCGCGGCGGTCACGAACAGCTTGCGGTCGGAGGTGTTCTTCACGGACAGCGGCAGGCCCGCGGCGGGCGGGGCGGGCAGCGAGAGCGACGCCAGCGGCGCGTCGGCCTTCACCGTCTGTAGTTTGGGCGCGCCCGCGGTCCAGTCGAAGCTGAATCCCTTGAACGGCTTCGTGCCCGTGTTCTGCGCCACCGCCACCAGCGCGAACGACACCGACTGCGTGCTGTACCACTCGCCGCCGGACAGCTGCGCGGACACGTCGTCGAGGATCGGCGCGGTCTGCGCGTCGCGGCCCAACACCGTCATGCCCATCAACACGATCGCGCGGTCGCGCAGCAACGAGCCGAACGTGTAAGGGTTCGCGTCGATGAACACGAACGCCTGCACCTGGCCGGCGGAGTCCGCCAGCTGGCGCGCGACGTCGTCCTTGCCCGCGAGCTTGTACGCCGATGCCAGCAGCCACGCTTCCGGCAGCGTGAGCTTCTGCTCGCGCATGCGGTTCATCGCGCCGAGCTCCGGCGAGCCGCCCAACGCCAGCGTGTACAGGCGGTACACCTGCGCGTAGCGCGACGCCTCGACCCACTGCTTGGTGTCGTACTCCGGCGGGACGTCGCGCAGGTTCGGGCTCCACTGCTGCGCGGCGTTCTTCTGGTAACGCAGCCACGCGGCCTTCATGTCGCCCGGCAGCGTGTAGCCGGCCTTCTCGGCCTCCAGCAGGAAGTGGCCGGCGTAGGTGGTGCCCCAGTTCGAGCGCCAGTCTTCGTGCACGTCCGTGTTCCAGACACCTGGCCAGTACGCGAAGCCGCCGCTGGGATGCTGCAGGCTGCGCAGCCGGACGAGACCGGCGCGGATGTTGTTGGCGATCTCCAGGCGTTTGTTCTGATCCATCTTGATCAACGCCGGTAGATAGAGCTGCGGGAACACGCTCGACGTCGTCTGTTCGAGGCAGCCGTGCGGGTAGTTCACGAGGTAGTTCAGCCGCTCGTCGAGATTGACCGGCGGCAGCGCGGACACCTCGAGCGTGCCCATCTGCGTGCCGGCCAGGCCGAAGTTCGGCAGCTGCCCGTTCCACGAATCGCCGACCGCGAGGTTGGCGCGCTGGAAGCGCGTCTGCGGCACGTTCGGCGTGCGCACTTCGAGCCACACGTCGCTCTCGGCCTTGTATTTGCCGCTGGTCGCGACGACGTGGATCTTGCCCGCGCCGAGCCGCGCGTTGCTGCGCAGCTGCAGGAAGCCGAGCTTCTCCTCCGGCTTCGCGAACTGCAGCGTCGTCGACGGCGCGCCGACCGGCGCAAAGCGCGGATCCGTCGTGACCTCGAGCTTGACGTCCTTGATCGACGCCTCGCTCGTGAACACCGACACCGGCAGCGAGAACTGCTCGCCGGGGCCGATCACGCGCGGCAGCGTCGGCAGGATCATCAGCGCCGAGCGCACGAACACGGATTTATCCGCGGAGCCGTACGCCTTGCCGTCGCCGGCGACCACCATCACACGCACCGCGCCGACGTACTGCGGCAGCTGGATGTCGTGCCTGGCCTTCTCGCCGGCCTTCAGCGAGAACGGCCCGAGGAACTTCACCACCGGCGGGAAGCGCGATTTGCCTTCGTCCGGATTCGTGTTGCCGGCCGCGTCGGAGCCGCCGAGTGCCAAGAGGCGGTCGAGCTGGCCGCCGTACGCGCCGGCGACGTCGTCGAACAGGTCCCACGTGGACACGCCCAGTGCCTCTCGCTTGTAGAACTCCGCGTAGAGGTTGGGCGTCTTGAAGTTCGTCAGGCCCAACAGACCTTCGTCGACCACGGCGATGGTGTAGTCCATCGCGCGGCCGGAGGTCTCGCTGACCGTGAACGTGGCCTTCGATTGCGGCGCCCATTCATCGGCGGTGGTGACGACCGGCGCGAGCTTCGTCGCGGGGTCGGTGACCTTGATCGGGATCACGCCGTAGAGGCGGATCGGGCGGTCGTTGGTCTTGCCGGCGTGCGGCTGGACCATCGTCACGGCCGCATACACGTTCGGCGCCATGGCGCCGGTGATCGGAATCTGCACGCGGTTCGCGTCCTTCTTGCCGGTCATCTCCAGCCAGCGTTGCTCGAGGATGCCGCTGCCGTTCTCGATGGTCAGCAACGCACGGCCGGCCGAGGCTTCGGGTAGTTTGACCACCGCGGTTTCGCCGACCTTGTATTCCTGCTTGTCCGAGGTGAGCGTCAGGATGTTCGCGGCCGGCCCGGACTGGTCGCGCTGCGCGCCGGCCCAGCTCGGCCAGTCGACGTAGAACACGCGGCCGGTGCAATGCCCGCCGTCTTCATCGCAGACGCGGACGAGATAACGACCCCACTCGGGATACTTGATCTCGAACTGCCACGTGCCGTGGCCGTCCTTCGTCGAGACGATCTCCTTCTTCAGCAGGCCCGTGGCCTGGCTCTGCGCGTACTGCGCCAGCGAGTCGCCGCTCGAATCCCACCACCAGCGCCACTCGACCTTGTACAGCGACACCTGCAGCCGCGGCACATTGACCGGGTTGCCCTCGAGATCGACGGTTGCCAGCTCGACCGTGTGCTTCGTGTCCGTCAGCAACATGTCGCGCGCGGCGTCGCCCTGGGGTAGTTTGACGCCGACGTAGCGGTCGAACGCCGCGACGGTTTTCTTCTCCATGTTGATGCTGAAGGCGCCGCCGCGTTCGAACACGCGCGTGGTCAGCGTCGCGTTCAGCATGCCGGGCACGTCCTTCGGCAGGTCGAGGTCCTTCGAGAAGACGGCGTGGCCGTTGTCGTCGAGCTTATCGTCGAACACGGTGATCGGCGCGCCTTCGAACGTGCGCGCCGGATCGTCGAACGTGTAGTCCTTGAAGCGCGTGAAGTTGGTCGCGGCCGGGGAGAGGCGCACCTCGATGTTCGCGCGCAGGCCGGCCGCCGTGGCGCCGGACAGCCACTGCGAGTCGATGGCGCCCTTCATCGGCGAGCTCTCCATCACCGGCTTGTCGCCGAGATCGAGCTCGATCTTCAGGCGGTTCGGCATCACGGTCTCGACCTTCAGGGTCTTCTGGAACGTGGCGCCGCCGATCAGCGCGGTGGCGTTCCAGTTGCCGGTGGGCGCGTCGGGCGCGGTCTTCAGCTCGAACGAATAGAACTGGCCGACGGGCTTCGTGTTCGTCAGCGTCTGCACGAGCTGGCCGCGCGGGTTGCGGAACTCGAGCGTGACCGGGTGGTTGGGCGGCAGCGTCTTCGTCTTGTCCTCGAGCGCGAACACCAGGTAGATGGAGTCACCCGGGCGCCAGACGCCGCGGTCGCCGTATAGATAGCCCTTGAGTCCCGCGACGACGGTTTCACCGCCGACGTCGAAATGGCTGACCGGCAACGCGACGCCGGGCGCCACGCGCAGGTAGCCCTTGCGGCCGTCCTTCTCCGCGATCAGCGCGAACGGCTGGCCCTTGACGTCGAGCTGCACCATGCCGTCGCCGTCGGTGTTGCCGGTCGCGATGACCTGGTTCTGGAAGTTGATCGCGTTGATCCTAACGTTGCTGTACGGCTTCGCCGAATCGAGCGCCGTCGCGACGGCCAGCAGTTTGCCCTTCTGGCCGCGCTTGGCGATCAGGCCGATGTTCGACGCGAGCAGATTGCGCGCGGCGCGGATGTTCGCGCCCCAGCGGAAGTACGCCGGCTTGCAGGGGTTCTCGCGTTCGTTCCACTGCACGTCGCCGTCGTAGTCGCCTTCGTAGTAGTCCCAGTTCGACGGCATGTAAGTGTCGCCGTCTTCCTGGTTCTTGATGTCGCCGTCGTCGAGGGCGGCGGTGTTGTCGGTGGTGCCGTCGCAGGTCCAGATGGCGTCCTTCGGCGTCAGCGACAGCGAGAGCTGGAACAGACCACCTGGGTGTTCCTTCATCAGCTGCGTGACGTCGAGGTCGTAACGCGTCCACTTGCCGGGCACGGGCGAGGCGAGCGGGATGGTCTTCCGCCACAACACGCGGCCGACGCGGCCGAGCTCGCTGGTGCCGGAGAGCGCGTTCACCTGCAGGAACTGCGGGATGTTGGTCTCGAACACCTCCAGCGCGGTGACCTGCACGGCGCGCGCGCTGACGGCTTCGAACGGCACGGTGAGCTTCTCGGCGTCGGGCAGGATCACGCCGCGGCCGACGAAGCGAACCTGCGGCTTCGTGTTCACGAACTCCACCTTGAACTCGCGCTCGCCGATCAGCGGCTGGCCGGAGCGGCTCTTGATGGAGTTCTCGAGCGTCAGCGTGACTTCGCCGGTGAGGTCCTGGTTGACGTAGAGCGTGAGCAGGTTGCGGTTGATGCTGGTGGTGAACTCGCCGGTAGATAGACGCACCAGGCCCTTCAGGTCCTGGCGCGAGTCCAGCGCGTCGGAGAAGCGCACCTGGATCTGGCGCTGGTCGTTCTCCTCCGTGGCGATCGCCTGCGTGACCGCGAATTCGTCGAGCGCCGGGATGCGCCAGGTCTGGGAGCCCTCGCTCTTGACGTTCAGCGGAGCACCGTTCCAGGAGACGACGAGCTCCTGCTCGGCCTTCGTGCGCAGCACGTCGCGGACCGAGAACGAGTAGTAAGTTCCGTCGCCGTTGCCTTCCCAGCTGACCTTGGCGGGTTTGCCGTCGAGCGTGGCGCTGACGATCTTCTCGACCTTGTCGCGGTTCTCGCGGTCGGCGGTCTGGACGCGGCCGCTGAGCACCATCAGCTCGTTGCGGTCGTTCTCGACTTCGAGGCCGTAGACGTGGACGTCGAAGTTGACGCCGAGCGTGGTGACGAGGAACTCGAAGGGCTTGGAGCCGGCGGCGACGCCGGTGAGGCCGGCCGAGAGCACCTGCACCTTGTAGCTGGTGGCGGGCAGGAGCTCGGTCTCGGGCGTGAGCACGATCTCGCGGCGGCTGACGAACGAGGCGCGCGTCTTCGCGGCGGGGGAGATCTGGATGTTCGCGGCGGCGCTGGTGCCGACCTTCTCCTGCGGGATGATGTCCGTCGTGAACAACACGCGGATCGGGGATTGCCGCGAGATGGCGCCGCTCGAGTGCTGGCTGATCGCCGTGACCCAGGTCGGGTCGGGTGGGGCGAGGCGCGGCTTCTGTTCGGCCGGCGTGCTGCCGCCGGAGCAGGCGTTGAGCGTGGCGAACACCGTCGCGATCAGGGCGGCGGCGCAGAGTTTGCGGAACATCGAGGACTCCCGGAGTGGTGCGAGGCAGGGTCATTCAAGCGAGCGAAGCTGACCGCGCCGTGCCGCAATTGTGGCGGATTGGGGATTGGCCCCAAAGGGCGGTTTGGGGCCAATCCCCAATCCACCGTGCCGAAGCTCGGTGCTGAGGAAATCGGCCCAAGTCGTTGACGGCGCAGGCCGCGGGCCGCGCAACTTCAAGTGAATTCGACGAATCGACTGTCGCCAATTCCCATCGCTCGGTTGGCGAATCGAGACAACTTGTGTATTGCTCAGACATGGCCCCCACCAGCCACAACAACGAGCGTTCGAGAGCGAGTGCCGACGGCCCGTGAGTTCCTGATCAACCGCCGGGCGGCGCCGTGATCAAGCTGCTCCCGCCCGGCCTCCACATCCTCCTCGGCGACAATGCCGGCGGCATCTTCACGCGCGTGTTCTTCGCCCGCGACCGCCTGCTGATCGACCAGGACGTCCTCTCCTGCGGCCCGACGCCGCCGCTCGTCGACCTCACTACCTGGAACCGCCTGCGGCTCGACTACTGGACCAGCTTCGTCCCCGGCCAGGCCGGCGAACACGTCCACTCGCGCTTCAATCTCGTCGACAACGCGCAGCGCCTCGCCGACGCCGAACGCGTGCACATCTGGGCCGCCACCGGCGTCAGCGAGCAGCTGTTCATCGCGTTCGTCGTGCAGCTGATGAAGCTCGTCGGCGGCGATGTCGAGAAGCTGGCGCTGGTGCCGTTCGAGAAGGCCGAGGGCAAGCGCGTCGTTGGTCTCGGCGAGCTCGACGAGGCGCAGTTCCGCGAGGCGCCGGATCCGCAGCCGATGACCGTCGACGTCATCCAGGAATATCTGAATGCGTGGGAGGCGCTGACGTCTTCGGACCCCGAAGTGCTCGTCGGCTTCGCGCGCGATCATCCCGAGGCGAATCGCTGGTTGAAGCTCGCGATCCGCTTGATGTCGCGCCGCTTTCCCGACAAACGCACCGGTCTCACGTACTGGGACCACGCGCTGCTGTCGCGCGTCGAGAAGTTCGGCCCCGGCGCGTCGACGATCATCGGCTACACGATGGCCGAGACGTTCGAGTTCGGCGACCTGGTCGGTGACTGGTACTTGTTTGGCCGGCTGATGCGGCTGGGCAGCGAGAGCAATCCGCAGCCGTTGATCGAGCTGTCCGGCGATCGGCAAAGCATCCGCAATACCGAAGTGGCGCTGACGCCGTTCGGGAAGGACGTGCTGAAGGGCGGGGCGTCGAACTACCCGGCGAATCCGATCGAGGACTGGGCTGCGGGCGTCAAGCTGTCCTCCGCCGAGCGCCGACTCTGGTTCAACGACGGCGGCCGGCTGGTGCGCGGCTGACGCTGACACACGATTGTTGCGTCGGCCTTCAGTCCGTACTTCGTTCGCGCCTCAATCTCCGGCGTGAGGTGACCGCCATGACCCGACTCGACAAGCCACTCAAGCGCGAAGTGAAGATCAAGGGCAAACCGCACGTGATCACGATCGACCCCGACGGCCTGCACCTGACCCGGAAGGGCCGCCGTAAAGGCATCGACCTGCGCTGGTCCGACCTCGCCAACGGCGACGCCGCCATGGCCGTGGCCCTGAATGCTTCGCTCGGTCGTCTCTAGGAAAGAATTCTTGACTTAGCCGCCGTGTAAAGAAAGAATGCTTTACCAACAGATCCGATTGGTAAAGCAACTTGGCACGTTCCTCCGGCACCTACATTTCGACCACCTCCAGCGGAGAGGAGGTACGGGCATTCATCCCGGCGCCGCTGCCGGTGACGCCCGCCATCGAGCTCCCGATCTCGCGATCGGCTGCCGCCGAAGCCGCCATCGGCAATCTCGATCTGGTCGCCCAGATGGTGCCGTCGCTCGACTGGTTTCTCTACGCGTTCGTCCGGAAGGAAGCCGTGTTGTCCTCGCAGATCGAGGGCACGCAGGCGACGCTCGCCGACCTGTTCGAAT
>DATJTW010000125.1:0-16020 GCA_035502995.1 Steroidobacteraceae bacterium
GCGCGCCGGATCGTGACAGCTCGCGCAGGAGTATCGGCCCGTGACCGACAGCCGCGGATCGGCGAACAACCGCGCGCCCAACGCGACTTTCGCCGCGCTCATCGGGTTGTCGGCCGGCACGACCGGCTCGGGAAAGCCGCGCGGCAGGTTCCAGTGCCAGGTGTCGGCCGCGTGCGCCGCGACCGCGGCCGCCGACAACACCAGGGCCAGCGTCAGCCGCGTCATCACCAGGCCGCGCTGGTTCCTTCGCGCCCGAGGCTCGCGGTCTGCCCGGCGATCACGCCGCGTTCGCTGACCCACGTGGCGAAGGCGGCGACGTCGAGGCCCTGCGCATCGTCGCGATGCGCGCCGACCCACTCCTGCATGCCGGCGAGCAGCTGCGCGGCCAGCTTGCGGTTCGACGAGAACAGCGTCAGGTACGCCTGCTGGGCGTCGCTGAGCCGGTCTAGACCGAGGTACGCATGGCCGCGGTACTCGATGGCCTCCGCGTAGCCGGGCTTCAATGCCAGCGCGCGGTCGTAGGCGGCCAGCGCCGCGTCGTATCGGCCGAGCTTGCGGTGCGAATAGCCTAGGTAGTTCCACGCCTGGTACATCGACGGCTGCAGCTCCGTGGCGCGGCCGAATTTCTTCAGCGCGTTTTCGTAGCCGTTCGCCGCCTTGTCGCGCAGCTTCTGCTGCTTCTTCGCGTCCGCTTGATGCGACGCGTCAGCGATCAGCCCGTCGGCCTTCTCGATGAGCCGCACGCCGGCGTTGTACTGATCGCGCGCCTGGTCTTCGGGCGAGACCGGCGCTCTCGCCGGCAGGTCGGACATGCCGCCGCCGGATGGCATCGAGCCGCCGCCTGCCCCGAACCCGGGACCGGCCATCAGCAAGGTGGTGAGGACGAGGGACACTCGCCGCGATGAATGAGGGATGGGCATGAAACCTCCAGTGACGGTTCGCCGAGGTGAGTACCGCACGCGGTGGACGAGGTTCCGCGAATCGCGCCGGCTCTCGCATAATGCGCGCCAAGGAGAATCACCATGAAAACCCGTTTCGCCTTCACCGCCCTGCTCATCCTCGCCGCGCCGGCCTTTGCCGCCGACGACTTCAAGGCCGCGATCGACAGCCCCGCACGCACGCAGGAGGACCGCGATCGCGACGCGCGCGACAAGCCCGCCGAGATCATGGCCTTCGCCGGCGTGAAACCCGGCATGACCGTGCTCGACGTGTTCTCCGCGAGCGGCTACTGGACCGAGTTGTTGGCCGGCGCCGTCGGCCCGAACGGCAAGGTGCTGGCCATCAACAACGTGCCGTACCTGCAGTATTCGAAGGACGGCATCGCCAAGCGCTTCGGCGACGGACACCTGAAGAACGTCGAGTCGAAGGTCGTCGAGGCCAGCCACATGTACCTGCCGCCGAAGAGCGCGGATCTCGCGATCATCGTGATGTCCTATCACGACGTGTTCTGGATAGACGAGAAGGAAGGCTGGCCGCAGATCGACACGGACGGCTTCCTCAAGTCGCTGAAAGCGGCGCTGAAGCCCGGTGGCCGGCTGCTGATCATCGATCACAATGCCGCCGCCGGCACCGGCAAGGAGATGGCCGGCAAGCTGCATCGCCTGAACGAGGACTGGGCGAAGAAGAGCCTCGCGGACGGCGGCTTCGTGTTCGAGAACGAATACGACGGCCTGCGCAACAAGGACGACCAGCTCGACAAGATGGTGTTCGATCCCGCGGTCAAGGGGCACACGGACCGGTACGTGCTGCTGTACACGGTGAAGTGATGCGGCGCCGCGGGTTGTTGGCCGGAGTCGCCGCGGGTTTGTTTCTCACGTGCGCCGGACCGGCTGCCGATGCCGGCCTCGCGTCCGCCGCCGACAAGGCGGCCGACGTCGCGGAGCTGACGCGCCTGTCGAATGCCTGGGACAAGGCCATCGTCGCGAAGCAGGAAAAGGCCATCGCCGACAACATGGCCGAGGATTTCCGCATCATCGACGGCCACGGCAACATCGAGGACAAGGCGAAGTTCGTCGCCGGCGTCATGGACGAGACGCTGACCATCGATCCGTACACGGTCGAGGACTTCGAGGTGCGCCTCTACGGGGACGTCGCGTTGCTGTCGGGCCGCACGCTGATGACGGGCAAGTCGGAAGGAACGGCGTTCACGTCGAACTACCGCTACATCGACATCTACGTGCGGCGGAACGGCGCGTGGAAGATCGTCAGCGTGCAGATCACGCGGTATCCGCCGAAGTGACGCCCGACGCCGCAGGTAGCTAGTTCGGCAGGCTCTGGCGCGCCTCGGCGACGTCGGCCGCGCTGACCGGCGGCGCGCCGGGGCCGAACTTCTCGCGCACGTAGCTCAGGATCTGCGCGAGATCGTCGTCGGGCAGCTGGCGGAACGGCGGCATCACGTTGCCGTTGTCGCTGTCCTTGCGGCCGGCGCTGTCGAAGCCGCCGGACATCACGAACAGCGCCAGCGCCTTGCCGTCGCCCTTGACCCAGTTGCCGCCCGCGATCGCCGGCTGCATGTTCGGCACGCCACCGCCGTCGGCCTGATGGCACGACAGGCAGTGGCGCCCGTAGAGCTTCTGGCCGGGCGGGCGGGAGTCGATCGGCGCCGTCGGCGCTGACGGCGGAGTCGATGCGGCCGGAGTCGAGGTTGAGGGCATCGCGGGTGCGCCCGTCGCTGTCGGCGCGACGGGCGCGACGGGCGCAACCGGAGCACCCGGCGCCGACGTTTCACCCGCCACCGCGCACCCGATCACCGCGCACGCGGCCAGCACGGCCGCCACGCCTGACAACCTCGCGTTACTCACTTGCCGTACGTGATGTGCCAGATGCGACCCTTCTGCGAATCCGCCACGTACAGCGAGCCATCCGGCGCGATCGCCAGGCCCACCGGGCGGTACTCGGCGTTGCGCGGATTGTTGTCCTTCATGTCGCCGGCGAAACCATCGGCGAACACTTCGTACGCGCCGCTCGGCTTGCCGTTCTTCATCGGCTGGAAGACGACCTTGTAGCCGGCCTGGGGCTCCGGCGCGCGGTTCCAGCTGCCGTGGAATGCGATGAAGGCGCCGTCCTGGTATTTCGCCGGGAAGTTCTTGCCCGAGTAGAACAACAGGTCGTTCGGCGCCCAGTGCGCCGGATATGCGACCAGCGGGTCCGGATACTTGCCGGCCTCGGCGAGCTTCTTGCCGTCGCCGCCGTACTCCGGGGCCACGACGCGTTTGCCCAGCTTGGTGTCGAAGAACGTGTACGGCCAGCCGTAGTCGCCGCCGTCCGTGATCTTGTGGAATTCCTCGGCCTGGCGCGTCGCGTTGTCCTCGGCGGTGTACAGCGCGGGGAACAGCGTGTCGATCGAATCGCGGCCGTGGATCACGGAGAACAGCGCGTTCTCTTTCGTGTTCCATTCGAGCGCGACGGCGTTGCGCATGCCCGTGGCGAAGCGGCGGCCGTTCGCCGGCGTCTGGTTGGTCTTCGTGCCGTCGAACACCCACACGCCGCCGTACTTCTCGAGGATCGGGCAGGGGTTCTGTCCCAGCGAACCCTCTTCGCGATCCTTCTGCTGGCAGGAGTTCGAGGGCGCGCCGACGTTGATGTAGAGCGTGCCCTTCGGATCCAGCGCGAACGTCTTGTCGGCATGCTGGCGTTCCATCGGGAAGCCGGCGACCACCGTCTCGCGCGCGCCGGTCGGCACGAGCTCGCCCTTCTTGAGCGCGTAGCGATACACCCCGACGTTGTCGGAGGCGTACAGCCAGTCCTTGTAGAGGCGCACCTCGGTGCCCTGCACGTCGCCGAACTTCTTCACGTCCTCGAACGTGCCGTCCTTGTTCGCGTCGCGCAGCGCGACCAGGCCGTTGCGGCTGGCCAGGTAGATGTCGCCGGCCGGCGTGACCACCAGGTGGCGACCCGCGCCCGTGCCTTCCTGCACGACCTTCGCGGTGAAGCCCTGCGGCACGGTCACGTCGGCGGACGCGACGCCGGCCGCGGCCGATGCCACGATCGCCGCGACGGCGAAACTAACTACCCGGTGTGGAAGGGACGGACGCATGGGAATTCCTCGTTTGTTTGTTGGACGCGGAGCGTACGTCCGGATAGACGAACGAACCGCGGTTTTCCGTTGCTGGTACAAACCCTGAACGAATCTGTCTCAGCGCGCAAGCGGACGAACGTAGGACTCGCCAACCGCCGGGGAGTTTCGGCAGACTTCGTGGCCATTCGTCACCCAGGTCCTGCAATCCCGACATCCATGCCACTGGTCGACCCCGTCATCGAGCGCGTCCTCGCCGAGTTCGAGCGCCGCGCCGAAGAAGAACACCGGCGCACGAACTTCGGCGCGCCCGGCACGAACCTCGACGACCTGCTGCTGTCGGTGGGCCGCGAGGCCGGCATCCTGCTCTATCTACTCGCGAGCGGCGCGCAGTCGAAGCGCATCCTCGAGCTCGGCACGTCGTACGGTTACTCCACCATCTGGCTGGCCGCGGCCGCGCGGTCCAGCGGTGGCAAGGTGCAGTCGCTGGAGCTGCGCGATTTCAAGATCGAACAGGCGCGCCAGGCGTTGACGCGCGCGGGACTGACGACGCGCGTCGAGTTCTACGCGGGTGACTGCCTCGAGACGCTGCAGACGCTGCCCGGTCCGTTCGATTTCGTGCTGCTCGACGTGTGGAAGGATTTCTACGTGCCCTGCTTCGATCTCGTGCATCCGAAGCTCGCGCCGGGCGGCATCATCGCGGCGGACAACATGCTGCTGCCGGAGAACGTGCGCCCGCAGGCGGAGGCGTACCGCAAGCGCGTGCGCGAGGCGGGGGACATGGATTCCGTGCTCGTCGAGGTCGGCAACGGGATCGAGATCAGCCGCAAGCGTTAATGGGGACAGTCCCCATTTCCGCCGGAATGCGCCGACAGCGGCGTGCGCGCGCCGACGCCGCGGGGTCGGCCATCGCCGCACGTCCCGGATCGCCGACCGCCAAGTGACTGTTTGTAGTTAGGGTGGCGGCGGGCGTCGCCGATCGGCGTCGCGCGGCTGCGCGATTGTCGTGTCATGCCGACCGCACTGCCCAGCCGGGCGGCCGCAGCGGCGATTCCGGCATTGGCACGCACCTTGCTCTCTCTTCCCCGTGTGGCCACACGCCGAAAAACCTTTCGGGCGCGGACGCCACGCCAACCCTTCCGAGGAAAAAGGAGTTAACCATGAACCGCAAGACACTCATCGCCGTGGCCGTCGCTACGCTGATCCCGCTGGGTGCCGGCACCGTGATGGCCGGCGACAAGCACGACAAGATGAAGGCGGGCGCGAGCTTCGATGCGCTCGATACGAACCGTGACGGCCGCATCTCGCGCGCCGAAGCGAGCGCGGACTCGAGGATCGTGTTCGCGCAGGCCGACGCCAACGGCGACGGCTATCTCGACAACATGGAGTATTCGAAGGCCAGCAAGGCCGCTTCGTCCGACAACTCGTCGATGCCGACGCCGCAATCGCAGTCGTCCGCTCCGGATGACACGACGGGCACGGCGCCGGTGACGCCGGAGGAGCCGACCACGACGCCCCCGTCGGACACCGAGACGCCGCGGCAGTAACTCCCCCGCCCGTCTCGAGACCCACCGCGCGGCGCCCGTGGCCGCGCGGTTTTCATGGCGGAGTGCGCCGTGCCGCCGACCGGCGGCGCGGCGCGCCCGGTAGTTAGTTCATCCGCGAGAAGCCGCCGGTCGATCCGCCGGAGCCACCCGACCCGCCGCGCGGACCCGAGCCGCCACGACCGCCGCCGGAGCGCGCGCCACGCGCGAAGTTGCCGCGGCTGCGCTGACCGCCACCGCCGCCACCACTGCCGCGATTTCCATCACGCCCCCCGCGATGACCGCCGCGATTGCCGTCGCGCTGCCCATGGCCCTGGCCACCCTGGCCACCCTGGCCATGCTGCCCGCGAGTCTGCTGATCGCGACCACCGCCGTGCTGACCGGACCGCTGGCCCTGCTGACCGCCCTGTCCCTGCCCGCCGCCAGAGCCACGACGCTGACCGCGATGCCCGCCACCGCGCTGCTCGTGGCGACCGCCACCGCCGGCGTGATGACGCTGCCCGTCGCGCGAACCGTCCGCGCGCGGCGCGTGATCCGCACCCGGCGCCGGATCCGCGGCCCGGCCCTGGTCCGCCCCTGCCGGCGCGTCGTTGGCGTACATGTCCGCATACGCATCGTGCGACGCGCGCCCGGCCTCGCCGCGTCCGCCGCCGCGCGGCCCACCGCGCCCCGGACCGCCGCGACCGCGACCACCGCCGCCGCCATGACCGCCGCCACCCGACCGCCGATGCTCCGGCCGCCGGCGCGGATCCTGGTGCGGCGCGTATTCACCCGCTTCGCGGCTTTCCGCGCGCGGCGTGTGCGTGCCTTCCTTGATCTCGAATTTCGGCGTCGGCGCGAATTCCACCGCGCGCTTCAGCAGCTTCTCGATGTCCTTCAGCAGCGGGACTTCGTCCGGCGACACCAGCGACACCGCGGCGCCCGTCGAGCCGGCGCGCGCCGTGCGGCCGATGCGGTGCACGTAGTCTTCCGGCACGTTCGGCAGCTCGTAGTTCACGACGTGCGGCAGCTCCTTGATGTCGAGGCCGCGCGCCGCGACTTCCGTCGCCACCAGCGCCGTGATGCGGTTCTCCTTGAAGTCTTCGAGCGCGCGCACGCGGGCGTTCTGGCTCTTGTTGCCGTGGATCGCCATCGCGGTGATGCCGGCGCGCTCGAGCTGCTGCGTGAGGCGGTTCGCGCCATGCTTGGTGCGCGTGAACACCAGCACCTGGTGCCAGTTGCCTTCCTTGATCAGGTGCGCGAGCAGGTGCCGCTTGTGATCCTTCGGCACGCGGTAGGCGCTCTGCTCCACCTTCTCGGCGGTCGCGTTGCGCGGCGTGACCTGCACGCTGACGGGGTTCTTCACGAACCGGTTCGCGAGATCGCGGATGTCGTCGGAGTACGTCGCCGAGAACATCAGGTTCTGGCGCTGCGCGGGCAGTAGTTTGAGCACGCGCTTGATGTCGTGGATGAAGCCCATGTCGAGCATGCGGTCGGCTTCGTCGAGGATGAAGACCTGGACTTCGCTCAGCGACACGGCGCGCTGTTCGCAGAGATCGAGCAGGCGGCCCGGCGTCGCGACGAGGATGTCGCAGCCGTGACGCAGCTTGTCGATCTGCGGGCGCTCGGAGACGCCGCCGAAGATCACGAACGAACGCAGGTCGACGTACTTGCCGTAATCCTTGACGCTCTGCTCTACCTGGGCGGCGAGCTCGCGCGTCGGCGTCAGCACGAGCGCGCGCGGGTTGCGACCGCCGCGGGCACCGAGGCGCTGCAGCAGCGGCAGGGTGAAGCCGGCCGTCTTGCCGGTGCCCGTCTGGGCGCCGGCGAGCACGTCGCGGCCTTCGAGCACGGCCGGGATGGCTTCGCGCTGGATGGGAGTGGGTTCCGTGTAGCCCTTGTCGGCCACGGCACGCAGCAACTCGGGCTTGAGCCCGAGGGAATCGAATGACATTGAATGTCCTTTTGAGAGAGAGGCGGACTCGCAACGCGTGAGACCGCTTCTTTCGAAAGGCGGCTCCGCAGCGGTCATTAGCGAGGATGTCGGAAGCGAATCTTCGGGGGCCCGGAGGCCTTCGACTCGATTGGCTCTGGGGGGCGATGACCGCGCGACCCCGAGTGAGCCGGCGCGGACTATACCGATGACACCCTGTCGGCGCCAGCCGAGGCGTTATGTCGTCATTCCGGGCCGTGATCGACTTCGCAAACCGGGGTTTGGCCACCGGTGGCTTGCCGGCCGCCGCTGAAATTTTTACAGGGAATGCGCACGCGCGCTTCCATCCGACCTAACTACTCGCGCGACTGCGTACTCGTACGTAGGCCGGAGCCGACGCCCGCACGCCATCGAGTCGCGAGCGGGAGGTGCCGTCTGTCTGCATTCGCCGACCCGCGTAGTCCTTATCTTGGCGCCAAGGGACTTTTCCCACAGACCGGTCAAATCATAAGGACACGTATGACTACGCCTCGCCTCGGGATGCGCCTACTCGCTCCCTCCCTTCTCATCTCGGTGCTCTCCGCCTGCGGCGGCGGCGGTTCCGGCAGCGGTAGCAGCAGCAGCGGCGGTTCGTCGCCTGCGACGCCCCCGCCTTCTTCTTCACCGCCTCCGCCGCCCCCCGCCGCGACGCCGGTCCCGGCGCCGGGCGCCGGCGTGACCTCGGGCGACACCACCGCCGTCACCAGCAAGGGTCGCCTCGTCACGTTCGACCGCGCCGATCCCGCGCTCGACACGGCCATCGCGATCTCCGGTCTGCAGTCCGGCGACACCGTCGTCGGTGCGGACTTCCGCGGCGACGGCGTGTTGTACGCGCTGGGCAGCGGCGGCCGCCTCTACACCGTCGATCAGACCACCGGCGCGGCGACGCTCAAGTCGACGCTGGCGGCGGACGCTGGCGACTCGACCGACGCGTTCACCGCGCTGTCGGGCACCGAGTTCGGCATCGACTTCAACCCGGTCTCCGACCGGCTGCGCATCGTCAGCGACACGGGCCAGAACCTGCGCGTGAACGTCGACACCGGCGCGACGATCACCGACGCGCCGCTCACGGTCTCCGGTGCGGCGCGCACCGGCGTCAACGGCGCGGGCTATACGAATGCGTTCTCCCAGGCGTGCCGCACGGCGCTGTACTACATCGACGCGTCGACGGACGAGTTGCTGACGACGTCGGATCCGAACGGCGGCGCGGCGACGGTGGTCGGCGCGCTCGGCGTCGACGCCACGTCGGCTGGCGACATCGAGATCGCGACGGCGGCGGACGGCACGAACACCGGCTACGCGGTGCTGGTCGTCGGCGGCGTGCCGACCTCGTACCAGATCAATCTGTCCACCGGCACGGCGGCCTCGGCCGGCGCGGTCACGCGTCTCGACACGGACGAACTGGTGCGCGACACCACGATCGCGCCGCCGTCGAGTGCGCCCACGCAGCAGGCGGGAGAAGTGCTCGCGTTGACGGAATCCAACAAGCTCATCTCGTTCCAGTCCGACAACCCGGCGAAGCTGTGCACCAGCGCGTCCTTCTCGGGCCAGGCGGATGGCGAGAGCATCGTCGGCATCGACGTGCGTCCCACCGACCAGGCGCTGTACGCGCTCGGCAGCGGCGGCCACCTGTACACGGTGGATACGGCGAGCGGTGCGCTGACGCTGAAGTCGACGCTGGCCGCGGCGCTCGGTGACGTGTCGTCGCCGTTCACGACGCTGCTCGGCACGAGCTTCGGCTTCGACTTCAACCCGGGCAACGACCTCGCGCGCGTGGTCAGCGACACCGGCCTCAACTTCCGCGTGACGCCCGACGACGGCGTGGTCACGACGGACGTGGCGCTGAATCCGTCCGGCGCGGTGCCGGCGGAAGCGGCCTACGGCAACAGCTTCGTCGGCGCGGGTACGTCGTTCTACTACACGATCGACTCGACCACGGACACGCTGCAGGTGCTCGGACGTCCGTCCGGCAACGCGATCAACGGCGATCTGCAGGCGGTGACCGGCGGCGGACTGCTGGGTGTGGGTGACGTGCAGGCCGTCGGCGGCTTCGACATCCTCGGCACGACGAGCCGCGGCCTCGCGGCTCTGACCATCGGCTCGGGCACGAGCTCGGACCTGTTCTCGGTTGCGCTGACCACGGGCGCGGCGTCGCGCATCGACACGATCGGCGGTGGAGAGAAGGTGCGCGGCCTCGCGTACGCCAAACTACCGGTTGCGACGGTGTTCGCGCTGACGGCTGACAACCATCTCGTCAGCTTCAAGCCGTTGACGCCGGGCACGATCGACGCCGACGTGACGATCAGCGGCCTGCAGGGCACGGAGGCGATCATCGGCATCGACTTCCGGCCGGGCAACGGCAGGTTGTACGCGGTCACGGACCAGGCGCACGTCTACGTGGTCGACACGGCGACCGGCGCGTTGTCGGGTGCCGTGAACCTCACGGCGAACACGCTGGACACCACGGCGCCGTTCACCGCCTTCGCGGGCACGAACTTCGGCGTGGACTTCAGCCCCGCCGACGACTCGCTGCGCGTGGCGAGCAATACCGGCCAGAACGTTCGCGTCAACGTGGACAATGGCTCGGTGATCACCGACGGCGACCTCGCCGGCACGATCCAGACGAACGGCGCGGCGAACTCCAACAACTTCACCGGCTCGCCGAACACCACGCTGTACTTCCTCGACAACGCAGCCGGAGCCTTGATCCGCATGACGTCGAGCACCGGTGCAACGGCGACGGTGGGACCGTTCAACGCGGGCACGACGTTCATGGCCGGCGGCGATCTCGACATCGTCGGCGGCGAGAACGGCCTGCCGGTGGCGGCGCTGCAGCCGACCGGCTCGACCGGCTCGACCCTGTATCGCGTCAACATCGGCAACGGTGCGTTGACGTCGCTGGGTGCGATCGGCACCGGCTCGACCGTGGTCAAGTCGGTGGCGGTGCGCCTGGCCGTCCAGTAGATCGGTAGCAAGTCCGGGCGGCGGGTCCCTTCGCGACCCGCCGCCCGCGGCGCGCCGGAGCTGTTAGGCTGCGCGGCGCATGTCGAGTCCCGTTTGCATCACCGGCGCCACCGGCTATCTCGGCCGCGCCCTCTCCTCATCCCTGATCTCCCGCGGCCACGCCGTGCGTGCGCTGGTGCGCCCGGGTGGCGCGGCGCGGGTTGCTGCCGGCGTGGACGTGCGCGAGCTCGACGTGTTCGATGTAGACGCATTGGCCGCAGCGCTGGCGGGCGGCGGCACGGTCGTCCACCTGATCGGCACGCCGCATCCGAATCCGCGCAAGGCGGCCGAATTCCAGCGCGTCGATCTCGGCAGCGCGCGCGTGTGCGCGGCGGCGGCGGCGCGGGCGCGCGTGGCGCACGTGGTGTACGTGAGCGTGGCGCAGCCGGCGCCGATGATGCACGCGTACGTGGCGGCGCGCGCCGCGGCGGAGGCGGCGTTCGTGGCGAGCGGCGTCGCGGCGACGTTCGTGCGGCCCTGGTACGTGCTCGGCCCGGGGCACCGCTGGCCCTATCTACTGCTGCCGGTCTACTTCGTCGCGGAACGCGTGCCCGGCACGCGCGAGGATGCGCGGCGGCTGGGCCTGGTGACGCTGGCCCAGATGACGCGCGCGCTGGTTGCCGCCGTGGAGGCCCCGCCGCCGGGTGGTGAGGCGCGGATCGTGGATGTGCCGGCGATCCGTGCGGCGGCGCCGGGCGCATGACGGCGCGCGCCGTGCACGTGCTGGCGCTGTGCGGCAGCCTGCGTGCCGCGTCGATGAACCGCGCGTTGCTCGAGGCCGCCGCGCGCTTGGCGCCGCCGGGCATCGAGGTCCGCCTGTTTGCCGGGCTCGGCGACCTGCCGCTGTTCAACCCGGACCGCGAAGCCGATCTGCCGCCGCCGGTGCGCGCGCTGCATGCGCAAATCGAAGCTGCGGATGCGTTGTTGATCGCCAGCCCGGAATACGCCCACGGCGTCACCGCCGTGCTCAAGAACGCGCTCGACTGGCTGGTGAGTTTCCCGCCGTTCGTGGCGCGGCCGGTCGCGATCCTCAACGCCTCGCCGCGATCGGTGCACGCGGACGCCGCGTTGCGTGAGATCCTCGTCACCATGTCCGCGGATCTCGTCGTCGATGCCTGCCGGGCGCTGCCGCTGCGCGCCACCGGCGCCACCGTGGATTCGATCGTCGCGGCGCACGCGGCGGAGATCCGCGACGCGTTGCAGCGGCTGGCGCGCGGGGTGACGCGTTGAACGCCTTCATGATCGCCGCCGGCGTGGCGCTGCTCGGGGCGACGCTCGGCGCGGGCATCGCCTGGCTCGCGCTGCGCCGCCGCGCGCTGAAGCCCGGCGTCGCCCCGCTGGCCGGCGCGTTTCTGGTGATCGGCGGCGCCGCGCTGGCGTACGTGCTCGCCGCACCGCCGCTCGTCGAGGCCTGGGCCCGCGATCGCGCGCGCGCGGAGCTGATGGCGGTGCCGGTGTACGTGGTGCTCGACATCCATGAGCCGGCCGTGTTCGACAAACTACTCGCCGAATACACGCTGGTGGTGCGCGACCGCTCGCGCCTCGACATCTACACCGACATCGCGAACTCCGAGATCGGCACGGTGGCGACGAACCGCATTGCGCACGCGTCCGACGCCGCGCTGCTGGCCTTGATGCACGACATGCTCGACAAGCTGCAGGTGCTGCGCGAGAAGTCGCCGGAGGACTGCTACCGGTACCTGTTCCCCCGGGCCGCTGGCCGCGCCGATCTCGCGCGCTGGTTCGACGTCGAATCGCAGCAGCGCACGCTGGCGCTGATGGCCGAGGTGATCCGCACGGCGGCGGAGAAGCCGGTGGATGTGCCGACGCGCGAACGCGTCGAAGGGTTGCTCGGCCCGGTGATCAACGGCATGTACGCGCAGTTCGGCGAGAGCACCGCGCTGCTGTCGCACGCGGAGGATCGCGACGTGAACCGCAAGACCGTCTGCACGATCGCGACGGCGCTTTATGAAAAAGTGATGGCGCTGCCGCCGGCGGACGCCGCCGCCGTCATCCGCTCGATGACGCAGCTGTGATCCACGCCGCCGGCCCGCGTTAATAAATCGTAAGCCCGGGAACCCGCTCCGCCATGCTAACTTTCCGCCTCAAATGCACCTGCTCCTGATAGAGGACGACGCCGAGGCGGCCCGCTTCCTCGCCAAGGGACTGCGCGAGAGCGGCTACGTGGTCGACATCGCGCCCGACGGCCGCGAAGGCCTGTTCCGCGCCACGGAAGGCAGCTACGACCTCATCATCGCCGACCGCCAGCTGCCGCACTTCGACGGCCTGTCGATCGTCGCGATGCTGCGCCAGAACGGCAAACACACGCCGGTGCTGATCCTCTCCGCGCTCGGCTCCGTCGACGACCGCATCACGGGCCTGCGCGCCGGCGGCGACGACTATCTCGCGAAACCGTTCGCGTTCGGCGAGCTGCTGGCACGCATCGAGGCGCTGCTCCGCCGCGGCAGCCAGCCCGAGGTCGCGACGAAGATCCGCATCGCCGATCTCGAGCTCGACCTGCTGGGCCGCAAGGTGACGCGCGGCGGCCAGCCGATCGACGTCACGTCCAAGGAATTCCAGCTGCTCGAGTTCCTCGCGCGCCGCGCCGGACAGGTGGTCACGCGCACGATGCTGCTCGAGGCCGTGTGGGACCTGCACTTCGATCCGCAGACCAACGTGATCGACGTGCACATCAGCCGCCTGCGCGCCGCCATCGACAAGGGCTTCGAGCGCCCGCTGCTGCACACGGTGCGCGGCGCGGGTTACGTGCTGCGCGATGCCGGTTGAGATCGCGCCGCGCGGCGGCCGCCTGCGGCTGTCGTCGTCGCGACTGGCGCTGCTGTACACGGCGCTGATCACGGTCCTCACCAGCGCGCTGCTCGGCACGGTCTATCTACTGACGCGAAACGCGCTCGAGCGCGAGATCGGTGCCGTCGTGCGCGCCGAGGTCGAAGACCTGTCCGACGACCTGCGGCTCGGCGGCGTCGACCAGGTCGCCGCAACGCTGAAGCTGCGCAGCGACAGCTGGGGCCGCACCGGCGCGGTGTTCCTGCTGACCAACGAGAAACTCGAACGCATCGCCGGCAATCTCACCGAGTGGCCGCGCGACGTGCCGCCCACCCCGGACGATCTCGTGGAGTTCGAGATCGCCGCGCGCGAACGCGACAGCGACGTGCTGCACCCGGTCGAGGCGCGCGTCGAGCGGCTGGCGAACGGCTACTGGCTGCTGGTCGGCGCGGACACGAGCGAGCGCCGCGACGTGTTGCGCAGCTTCGGGCTGGCGACGATGTGGGGCATCGCGCTGACGGCGCTGGCGGTGTGGTTGCTGGGCGCGGCGTACGCGCGGCGCACGTCGCGGCGCGTGCGCGACTACGCGATCACCTGCGAATCCATCATGCAGGGCGACCTGACGCAGCGCCTGCGCACGGACGATTCGCGCGACGAGTTCGACGCGCTGGCCGGCGCGGTCAACGCGATGCTCGACCGCATCGAACACCAGACGACGACGCTGCGCACCGCGTTCGACAGCATCGCGCACGACCTGCGCACGCCGCTGTACCGGCTGCGCGTGCGGCTCGAGGAGGCACAGCTGCGCGCCGGCGAGCCGGATTCGGCGGAGCATCGCGCGACGCAGGAGCTGGTGGCGCCGGCGCTCGACGAGATCGATCGCGTGCAGCGCACGCTGGGCACGCTGCTGGCGATCGCGCGCGCCGAGGCGGCCGGCCTCACGACTCACGCGGACGACGTGGATCTCGCGGAGCTCGCGGCGAACCTGGTGGAGCTGTACGCGCCCGGTATGCGCGCGGCGGGGCTGGAGGTGACGCTGGACGCACCGGCGCCGGCGCGACTGACCGGCAACCGGCAGCTGCTGGCGCAGCTGATCACGAACCTGCTGGAGAACGCGCTCAAGTACGTGCCGTCGGGCGGCAAGGTGCGCGTGAGCGTGAAGCGGCATGGCGACGGCCAGGGCAATGGCCACATCGAACTGCGGGTCGCCGACAACGGGCCGGGCATCGCGCCGGCGGAACGTGCCGCGGCACTGCGGCCATTCGTGCGCGTCGGCGATGCGGCGCAACGCGCGGGTGGCAGCGGGTTGGGATTGAGTCTCGCGGCGGCGGTGGCGCGGCTGCATCGCGCCCAACTGCAGCTGGGCGACAACGCCCCCGGCCTGATCGTCTACTGCGAGTTTGGGGATTGGCCCCGAAAGGCCGATTAGTGCCGAACCTCACCGGCGCGCTCGCAGGATTTCGCCGGCCTGACGAGGTTCGGCACTAATCGGCCTTTCGGGGCCAATCCCCACCCCACCGGTCAGGACTTCTTGTCGCGGCAGTCCTTCACGAAGGTCTTCTCGGCATCACCGATCAGCTTCTTCGCCTTCGCTTCCTTCTCGCAGTGCATCGTCGACGGGTGCTTCTCGGCCGGCTGCGCGCTGACGGGCTGCACGCTCGCGGCAGGCGTCGCGGTGGGGGCGGTCGAGGTGCTGGCCGCGGGGCTCGCCGGCGAGGTGGCGGCGAACGCGGCGCCGGTGGTCAGCAGCGCACCGATCGCCAGGGTGTGGAGCATTTTCATGGCTCGTGTCCGGGGTGGACGCTGCCGATTGCAGCGTCGAAAGTCTGGAATTTCCGCCATGAGGCCGCGATGGACGCGCGATTAAGAAATAGTCATTTCGCTCACCGTCGAGCCGCGCGCGCGGCGGAGCGCTGAAATCGCCGCTCACCCGGAGGTCGCAATGATCACGCTCTATCACGGCGGCGCCGCCGCGAATTCGCTGAAGGCGCTGCTGCCGCTGTTCGAGAAGAACGTCGCGTTCGACAGCCACCTGATGGCGCTGATCAACTTCGAGCAGCACGAGCCGTGGTTCGTGAAGATCAACCCGCGCGGCCAGGTACCGGTGCTGGTGCACGACGATCGCGTGCTCGACGAATCGACGCTGATCAACGAATACGTCGACGACACGTTCCCGGGCCTGCCGCTGAAACCCTCCGATGCGTACGGCCGGCACCAGATGCGCCTGTGGACGAAATTCGTCGACGAATATTTCTGCCCCGCGCTGTCGTTCCTCGGCTGGCACGCGATGATCCGCAACGCGGTGGCGCACCTGTCGAAGGAGGAGTTCGAGGCGAAGGTCGCGCGGATCCCGCTGAAGGAACAGCAGGACAAGTGGCGCGAGAGCGCCGCGCAGCAATGGACGCCGGAGCAGCTCGCCGACTGGCGGCGCAAGGTCGAGGTGTCGATCCAGCGCATCGAGAAGGGGATGCTCGGCCCGTGGATGATGGGCGAGCAGTTCACGCTGGCGGACGTGTCGTGCTTCTCGATGCTGATCAACATGCCGCAGCGCTACGCGGACGTCGTCAACGAGCGCGCGTCGCCGAAGGTGATCGCGTGGTACGCGCGGATGCTGGAGCGTGAGTCGGTGAAGAAGGCGCTGGCGATCGGGCACCCGGGCGCGAAGTTCGTGCAGGCGAAGGCGGGGTGAGAGGCGGTGTCAGAGAGGGAAAACAGGCATA
>DATJTW010000126.1:0-25242 GCA_035502995.1 Steroidobacteraceae bacterium
TCCTCCCGCCGCCTTTTTTATTGGTGCTGCGCGGGGCACCCAGGAGACAGTCTTGGGCAGACGTACACCTCTCTATGACCTGCACGTCGAACTCGGCGCCCGCATGGTCGATTTCGGCGGCTGGGACATGCCGGTCAACTACGGTTCGCAGATCGAGGAGCACCACGCGGTGCGCCGCGACGCCGGCGTCTTCGACGTGTCGCACATGTGTGTGATCGACGCGCGCGGCGCGCAGGTGCGCGCGTTCCTGCGCAAGCTGCTGGCGAACGACGTCGCGAAGCTCACGGCACCGGGCAAGGCGCTGTACTCCTGCATGCTCAAGGAAGACGGCGGCGTCATCGACGACCTCATCGTCTACTTCATGTCCGAGTACTGGTTCCGCATCGTCGTGAACGCCGGCACGCGCGACAAGGATCTCGCGTGGATGCGCGAGCAGGCGAAGCCGTTCGGCATCGAGCTCACCGAGCGCACCGACCTCGCGATGATCGCCGTGCAGGGTCCGAACGCACGCGCGAAGGCGGCCGAACTGCTGCCGGCCGAGCATCGCGCCGCCGCGCTGGCGCAGGACGTCTTCTTCGGCCGGGAGGCGGGCAACTGGTTCGTCGCCCGCACCGGCTACACCGGCGAAGACGGCTTCGAGATCATGCTGCCCGCGACGCAGGTCGCCGACGTGTGGCGCAAGCTCAACTCGCTCGGCGTGAAGTCCGCCGGCCTCGGCGCGCGCGACACGCTGCGCCTCGAAGCCGCGATGAACCTCTACGGCAACGACATGGACGAGACGCAGAACCCGCTCGAGTCCGGTCTCGCGTGGACCGTGTCGTTCGACGACGCGGCGCGCGACTTCATCGGCCGCAAGGCGCTGGAAGCCATCAAGGCCTCGGGCCCGCCGCGCAAGTTCGTCGCGCTGCTGCTCGAAGACCGCGGCGTGTTGCGCGGCCACCAGAAGGTGGTCACCGATGCCGGCGACGGCGAGATCACGTCCGGCACGTTTTCGCCCACGATGGAGAAGTCCATCGCCCTGGCCCGCGTCCCGCGCGCCACCACCGGCACGGTCAAGGTCGACGTGCGCGGCAAACTACTCAACGCACGCGTCGTGAAGGCGCCGTTCGTGCGCAACGGCAAAGTCCTGGTCAGCTGATTTCCCCACGGAGCCCATTCACATGAGCAACAACATCCCCGCCGATCTCAAGTACACCAAGTCGCACGAGTGGGTCCGCACGCTCGCGAACGGCAACGTCGAGGTCGGCATCACCGATCACGCGCAGGGCGCGCTCGGCGATCTCGTGTTCGTGGACGTGCCCGAGGCGGGCAAGACGCTGAAGGTCGGTGACGCGTTCGCCGTGGTCGAATCCGTGAAGGCGGCCAGCGACGTGTACGCGCCGATCGCCGGCTCGGTCGTCGAGGGCAATCCGGCGCTGGGCAGCCAGCCCGAGTTGATCAATTCCGAACCCTATGCCGGCGGCTGGATCGCGCGCTTCAAGCCGGACGGCGCGCCGCAGGGTCTGCTGAGCGCCGCCGAATACCAGGCGCATCTCGCCTCGGAGGGCTGATCATGCCGTTCATTCCGCACACGCCCGACGACGTCGAGCAGATGCTCGGCGCCATCGGCGCGAAGAAGATCGACGACCTGTTCGACGAGATCCCGAAAGAGTTGCGCATCGAGTCGCTGTCCGGCATCCCGGACGCGCTCAACGAGATGGAGCTCGGCCGGCTGATGAGCGCGCGCGCCGCGCAGGATGGCATGCCCATCAACTTCATCGGCGCCGGTGCGTACGAACATCACATCCCGTCGGCGGTGTGGGCGATCACGACGCGCGGTGAGTTCTACAGCGCGTACACGCCGTACCAGGCGGAAGCGTCGCAGGGCACGCTGCAGCTGATCTACGAATACCAGACGATGATCACGTCGCTGACCGGCATGGACGTGTCGAACGCGTCGCTGTACGACGGCGGTTCGGCGGTCGCGGAAGCGTCGCTGATGGCGATCCGCACGCATCGCAAGTCGAAGGCGCAGCGCATCCTCGTGCCGACCACGCTGAACCCGGCGTATCGCAAGACCGCGGTGGCCACGGCCAGCGGCCAGGGCGTGCGTTTCGAAGAGGTCGCCTGCCCGAAGGGCTATCTCTCGGTGGCGGATCTCGAGAAGTACAAGGGCGAGGACATCACCGCGCTGGTCATCCAGCAGCCGAACTTCTTCGGCGTGCTCGAGGATGTCGACGCACTGACCGACTTCGCGCAGGCGAACGGCTGGATCGTCATCGGCTCGGTGAACCCGACGTCGCTCGGCATCTTGAAGCCGCCGGGCGAATGGGGCACGAAGGGCGCGGACATCGCCTGCGGCGACTGCCAGCCGCTCGGCGTGCCGCTGTCGTCGGGCGGGCCGTACGCCGGCTTCCTCACCGCGAAGATGGATCACGTGCGCCAGATGCCGGGCCGCATCGTCGGCCGTACGGTCGACCTCAACGGCAAGCAGGGTTTCGCGCTGACGCTGCAGGCCCGCGAGCAGCACATCCGCCGCGGCAAGGCCACGTCGAACATCTGCACGAACCAGGGTCTGCTGGTCACGGCCGCGACCATCTACCTGAGCCTGGTCGGGCCCGAAGGGCTGGCGCGCGTCGCCAACGAATGCCATGCCCGCACCAACGAGCTGGTTGCCGCGCTGACGAAGATCAAGGGCGTGAAGCTCGCGTTCGACAAGTCGCGGTTCCACGAAGCCGTGTTGCTGCTGGATCGCCCGGTCGCGCCGGTGATCGCGGAGCTCGCACGCCGCGGCATCGTCGGCGGCCTCGACCTCTCGACCGACTATCCCGAACTCGGCAATGCGCTGCTGGTCTGCGCCACCGAAACGCGCTCCACGGCCGACATCAAGGCCTATGCCGATGCGCTCGCCGACACGCTCAAAGCCGCGTCGCGCGCCGCCTGAGGAACGAACCCATGGCCATGCAGAAACATCCCGAAAAGATCATCTTCGAATATTCGCGTCCCGGCCGCGGCTCGTACGCGCAGTGGCCAACGTTGAAGTCCGAGAGCCCGGACTCGGCGGTGGGAGACATCCCAGTGGCCTTACGCCGCAAGTCGAAGCCGCTGCTGCCCGAAGTCAGCGAGCTCGAGGTGGTGCGCCACTTCACCAAGCTCTCGCAGCTGAACTTCTCCATCGACACGCACTTCTATCCGCTCGGCTCGTGCACGATGAAGTACAACCCGAAGGCGTGTAACCAGTACGCGATGCTGCCGGGGTTCCTGAACCGCCACCCGCTCGCGCCCGAGGCGAACGGCCAGGGCTTCCTCGCCTCGATGTACGAGCTGCAGGAGATGCTGAAAGAGGTCACCGGCATGCAGGGCGTCGCCCTGTCGCCGATGGCCGGCGCGCACGGCGAATTCGCCGGGGTCGCGATGATCCGCGCGTATCACCGCGCGCGCGGCGATCTCGCGCGCAACGAGATCATCGTGCCCGATGCCGCGCACGGCACGAACCCCGCCACCGCCACGATGTGCGGCTGCGTGGTGAAGGAGATCCCGACCAAGGACGACGGCGACATCGACGTCGAGGCGCTGAAGGCGGTCGTCGGTCCGAACACGGCCGGCATCATGCTGACGAACCCGTCGACCTGCGGCGTGTTCGAACGCCGCATCAAGGAAGTGGCGAAGATCGTCCACGACGCGGGCGGCCTGCTGTACTACGACGGCGCGAACCTCAACGCGATCCTGGGCAAGGTGCGCCCGGGCGACATGGGCTTCGACGTCATCCACATGAACCTGCACAAGACCTTCTCGACGCCGCACGGCGGCGGCGGTCCGGGTGCGGGCGCGGTCGGCGTCAGCGCGCGACTGCTGCCGTTCATGCCGATCCCCGTGGTCGGAAAGGACGGCGACAAGTATCGCTGGCTCACCGAGAAGGACCTGCCGCAGTCGATCGGCCGCCTGTCCGCGTTCATGGGCAACGCCGGCGTGCTGCTGCGCGCGTACATCTACATGCGCATGCTGGGCCGCGAGGGCATGCACCGCGTCGGCGAGTTCGCGACGCTGAACGCGAACTACCTGATGGCGCGCCTCGCGAAGGCCGGCTTCGAGCCGGCGTACCCGGGCCGCCGCGCGAGCCACGAGTTCATCATCACGGCGAAGAAGCAGAAGGACGAGCTGGGCGTCAGCGCGATGGACTTCGCGAAGCGCCTGCTCGACTACGGCTTCCACGCGCCGACTACCTACTTCCCGCTGCTGGTGCCCGAGTGCCTGCTGATCGAGCCGACGGAGACGGAGAGCAAGGAGGCGCTCGACGGCTTCATCGATGCGATGGTGGCGATCCTGAAGGAGGCCGAGTCCCAGGCGGATCTCGTCAAGTCCGCGCCGCACACGATGACCGTGCGCCGGCTCGACGACGTCCGGGCCGCGCGTCAGCTCGATCTCACGTGGAAACCCGCAGCCGCCTAGCGGTTACCAACGAGGGCATCGAAGGGTCCAGGAAACGCCGGTGCTTCACCGGCGTTTTCTTTTGTGGGAGGAAGCCCCCGATGAGGCTCTGGTACAGTCCAACCCCATGAACGACGTCGGCGGCCGCTTCAAACCCACGGGCTTCACGCGCATGTTCCGCGCCTTCGGCGCGAGCATGAAAGGGCTCGCCGGCGCATTCCGGGAAGAAGCCGCGTTCCGGCAGGAACTCGCCCTCGCGGTCGTGGTCATTCCGGTTGGCCTCTGGCTCGGCCACAACGGCATCGAGCGCGTGCTGCTGATCGCGCCGATGTTCCTCGTGCTGATCGTGGAGCTGTTGAACAGTGCCGTCGAGGCCACGGTCGACCGCATCGGCCTCGAGCGCCACAAGCTCTCCGGCCTCGCCAAGGACATCGGGTCCGCGGCGGTGCTGCTGTCGCTGGTGTTGCTGGCGGTGGTCTGGATCCTGATCCTGTGGCGTTGAGAGCCGACTAACAACTCGAAAGGAACCTGCATGAGTCTGCGCCGGATTGCCTGCCTCGGCTTTCTCCTCGTTTCTCCCGCCGTCCTGCAGCCGGCGGTCGGACAGAACGCGCCGCCCCAGATGGCGGCCCAGTCGGGAGTGGGACAGTCGAGCGCGGCCCAGGCGGCGATCCCGCAGTCCGAAGGCGAGAGCGCGGCCTGGCGCGGCACGCTGGCGCGCGTCGCCGAGAGTGTCGTCGCCATCGAGATCGACCAGACGCGCGCGTTCGACACCGAGTGGAATTCCTCCGCGCAGGCCACGGGTTTCGTCGTCGACGCCGAGCGCGGCCTCATCCTCACGAACCGCCACGTCGTCACGCCGGGCCCGGTCACTTCCGAAGCCACGTTCCTGAACCGCGAGGAAGTGCAGCTCTATCCGGTGTATCGCGACCCGATCCACGACTTCGGCATCTACCGCTATGACCCGAAGAAGCTGCGCTTCATCAAGCCGCGCTCGCTGCCGCTGTATCCGGACGGCGCGCAGATCGGCCGCGAGATCCGCGTCATCGGCAACAACGCCGGCGAGCAGCTGTCGATCCTCGCCGGCACGATCGCCAAGCTCGACCGCGACGCACCCGAGTACGGCATCGGCAAGTACAACGACTTCAACACGTTCTACCTGCAGGCCGCGTCGGGCACGTCGGGCGGCTCGTCCGGTTCGCCGGTCATCGACATCCAGGGCCGCGTCGTCGCGCTGAACGCCGGCGGCGCCACCGGCGCCGCGTCCAGCTTCTATCTACCGCTCGGCCGCGTGAAGCGCGCGCTCGAGCTGATCCAGACCGGCCGGCCCGTCTCGCGCGGCGCATTGCAGGTGGTCTTCCACTACACGCCGTACGACGAGCTGCGCCGCCTCGGCCTCGGCGAGAAGACCGAGGAATCCGCACGCCGCGCGTTCCCCGCGCTGACCGGCATGCTGGTCGTGAACGAAGTGCTGCCCGGCGGACCCGCGGACGGCACGCTGCAGCCCGGCGACGTGCTGGTGCGCGTGAACGGCAAGCTGGTGTCCGAGTTCGAGCCGCTTGAGCAGGTCGTCGACGACAACGTCGGCGGCACCGTCGATCTCGACCTCGAGCGCGGCGGCAAGCCGCTCAGCGCCAAGCTCAACGTCGGCAACCTGCACGAGATCTCGCCCTCGGCGTATCTAGAATTCGGCGACGCCGTGGTGCACACGGTGTCGTACCAGATGGCGCGGCACTTCAACGTCGCGGTGAACGGCGTGTACGTCGCGAACCCGGGCTACATCTTCGGTGCGGCCGGCGTGCCGCGCGGCGCGGTGATCTCCAGCGCCAACGGCAAGCCGACGCCGAACCTCGCGGCCTTCGAGGCCGTGGTCACGGGGCTCGCCGACGGCGAGCGCTTCACCGTGCGTTATTCGACGGTCGACGATCCCAACGGCTCGAGCGTGCGCAGCGCGCGCATGGACCGCCGCTGGTTCCCCGCCAACCACTGCCTGCGCGACGACGCGGCCGGCATCTGGCAGTGCGCCGCACTGCCGGCGCTGGGCAAGTACAAGTCGGAGGCGGGCGGCAGCACGCGCTTCAGCAAGCCGGACGATCCGCGCGCCGCGACGCTGGCGCCGTCGCTGGTCGGCGTCGGCTTCGACATGCCGTATTCGGTGTCGGGCATCACCGAGCGCAACTACCGCGGCACCGGCCTCGTCGTCGACGCCGCGCGCGGCCTGATCGTCGTCGACCGCAACACCGTGCCCGTCTCGATGGGCGACGTGCGCATCACGTTCGCCGGCACGCTCGAGATCCCGGGCAAGGTCGAGTTCGTGCACCCGCTGCACAACCTCGCGATCGTCTCCTATGACCCCAAGCTGATCGGCAACACGCCGGTCAAGAGCGCGAAGCTGCTCGACCGCCGCATCAGCACCGGCGAGCCGCTGTGGGTGGTCGGCATGGGTGCGGATGGCGAGCTCAACTCGCGCTCGACCACCGTCGCGGCGCTGTCGCCGATCTCGCTGCCGTTGTCGCGCACGATGCAGTTCCGCGAGAGCAATCTCGAGACGATCCAGCTGGTGAACGGCCCCGCCGACTTCGACGGCGCGTTGACCGACGACGACGGCGCCGTCATCGGGCTGTGGTCGAGCTTCGCGTGGGAGCAGGGCCGCGACCTGCAGCAGGAGAACCGCGGCGTCGCCATCGGCGTCGTGCAGGACATGCTCCGCCGCGTGCAGGCGACGAAGCCGGTGTTCTCGCTCGAGGCCGAGCTCGTGCCGCAGCCGCTGGCGACGGCGCGCCGTCTCGGCCTCTCGGACCAGTGGCTGCGCAAGCTGGAGGCCGCGAGCCCGAACCAGCGCCAGGTGATGAGCATCGTGCGGCTGGTGGGTGGTTCGCCCGCGGTCGGGCGCCTGAAGCAGGGCGACATCCTGCTGGCGATCGACGACAAGGTGGTCACGAAATTCCGCGAGGTCGAGCTCGCGGTGGCCGACAAGCCCGAGGTGTCGGTCACCGTGTGGCGCGACGGCGAGGAGAAGATAGTCCCGCTGGCCACGGCGGCACTCAATGGCCTCGACATCGACCGCATCGTCATGTGGGCCGGCGCGACGCTGCAGGTCCCCCATCGCGCGATGCTCGCGCAGCGCGGGATCCCGCCCGAAGGCGTGTACGTGGGCTACTTCGCATATGGTTCGCCGGCGACGCGCTACGGGCTCTTCCCGGGCCGCCGCATCGTCGAGGTGGACGGCATCCCGACGCCGGACCTGGACGCCTTCCTCAAGGTCGTCTCGGGCCGTCCCGACCGCTCCGCGATCCGCCTGCGCACGATCACGTGGAACAACGCGCCCGAGGTCATCACGCTGAAGCTCGACCGTCACTACTGGCCGACCTACGAGGTGCGGCGCACGGGTGACGGCTGGGAGCGACGCGACCTCGAATGACGCGAGGCGGCGGCCCGCAGCGCCCTTTACCTGGATCAAAGCGTCGCGGGTCGCGCGATGGCGACCGTCGCGCGACCGAGTCGCAGATTCGTCGTTCGTGAATCCTCTACAATCGCCGCATGGTCCGCATCGTCCGCGCCACTCTCAAGGAGCTGGAAGAAGCCGTCACCGCGCTGCGTGACGGCGAGCTCGTCGCTTTTCCCACCGAGACCGTCTATGGCCTCGGCGCGAATGCGCAGAACCCCGCGGCCGTGCGCCGCATCTTCGAGCTGAAGGAGCGGCCGCCGGATCACCCGGTCATCGTCCATCTCGACAACCCGAAATACCTCCATCGCTGGGCGCGCGAGGTGCCGGAGAACGCGCAGAAGCTCGCCGCGCGCTTCTGGCCCGGCCCGCTGACGATGGTCCTGCCGCGCTCCGAAGCCGTGCACGACGTGGTCACCGGCGGCCAGGACACCGTCGCCATCCGCGTGCCGTCGCACCCGATGGCGCAGCAGCTGCTGACGGCCTTCGGCGGCGGCATCGCCGCGCCGAGCGCCAATCGCTTCGGCCGAGTCAGTCCGACGCGTCCCGAGCACGTGCGCGAGGAGTTCGGCGACGCCGTGCGCGTCGTCCTCGATGGCGGAGAGAGCCAGATCGGCCTCGAATCCACCATCGTCAGCTTCGAGGGCGAGCAGGTGCGCCTGCTGCGGCCGGGCAACGTCACGTATTCGCAGCTCAAGGAAGTCGTCGGCGACGTGATCCTCGGCGCCGGCGCCTCCACGCCGCGCGTGCCGGGCGCGAAGGCCTCGCACTATGCGCCGGTGACGCCGATGGCCATCGTGCCGGTCGACGAGATCGACAAGCGCGCCGAGCAGGCCTCCGAGGGCGGCCGCCGCGTGGCGGTGCTCGCGCAGCGCCTGCCGTTGAAGACGTACCCGTCGGTCACCTGGATCAACGCCGGCCGGCGCGCCGATGCGTTCGCGCACGATCTGTATTCGAACCTGCGCGCGCTCGACAAGGCCGGCTGCGAACAGATCCTCGTGCAGGACGTGCCCACCGACGAGAAGTGGACCGCGATCCGGGATCGCCTCGTGCGCGGCGCCGCGGTCGGCGCGACGGCCGAGAACGACGAGTTCCAGGAAACCGGCGGCTACTCCGTCCTGCCCTGAGCACGATCCGCCGATGCCGGCCCCCGAACGCATCGCGATCGTCTCCGACATCCACGGCAACCTGCCCGCGCTCGAAGCGGTGCTCGACGACACGCGTCGCCGCGGCGTGACGCGCATCGTCAATCTCGGCGACAGCCTGTCCGGCCCGCTGCTGCCACTCGAGACCGCGCGGTTCCTGATGGCGCAGGACTGGGTGCAGCTCGCCGGCAACCACGAGCGGCAGGTGCTGGAGTTCGACCGCAAGGGCGGCGGCCCCTCCGACGCGTACGCGCATGCGCAGCTCACGCCCGACGTGTTCGACTGGATGCGCTCGCTCGTGCCGGCACGGCCGCTCGACGAGCAGGTGTTCCTCTGCCACGGCACGCCGCGCAGCGATGTCGAGATGTTCCTCGAGTCCGTCGACGGCGATCACACGCGCGCCGCGACCGCGGAAGAGCTGGCCGAGCGCTGCGATCTCGTCGCGCCGCGCGCCATCGCCTGCGGTCATTCGCACGTGCCGCGGGTCACGACCTCGCCGCGCGGCCAGCTGCTCGTGAACCCTGGCAGCGTCGGATTGCAGGCGTACGAGGACACGGGCCCCGTCACGTTCTACGTCGAGAACCACGATGCCTACGCGCGGTATGCCACGCTCGAGCAGCGCGGCGGACAGTGGCACGCGCAGATCCATCCCGTGCCGTACGACGCCGAGCCGATGGCGAAGCTCGCGGAGCGCAACGGCCGTCCCGGCTGGGCGCGCGCACTGCGCACTGGCACGATGCGCTGAAGGAGGCTCTATGTCCGTTCCCTGGATGATCGTCGGGCAACTGGTGCTGGGCAATCTCGACAAGATCATCGACGTCGTGAAGCCCGTGTTCACGCGCCGCAAGGTCGACGCGCTGCCGACGCAGACGGACCTGCTGAATCAGCAGATCGCGGAGCTGCAGACCGCGGCGGCGAACAATGCCGAGCAGATCGGGCTGCTCGCGACGCAGCTGCGCGAGTTCGTCGCGACCGTGTCGCAGTCGGCGGACGAAGCGGCCGCGCAGCGCGCGGCGGCGGTCAAACTATCGCGCGTGGCGCTGGCGGTGTCGGCGGTCGCGCTGATCGCGGCGGTCGCGACGCCATTCCTGGTTCGCTGAGAGGGGGTTCCGATGCAGAGTTCGACGTTGCAGATTGTCTTCGCCGCCGCGCTGGCGCTCACGGGCCAGGCGTACGCCGCCGTCACGAAACACGGCGGCAGCGACGAGCCCGTGCCCGACCGGAAATACATCCACGTCGTCAGCGAGGCGGACTCGCCGGTGCAGCAGACGTGGATCAAGGCGAAGGACGGGCTGTACATCGCGGCCGCGGTGCGCAAACCGAAAGGCAACGGGCCGTTTCCCGCCATCATCCTGTTCCACGGCGCGCCCGGTGGCCGCGGCATGGATCAGCTCGTCGGCTGGTCGCGCGGCGATCACGGCGGGCCGGTGTGGGAGCGGTTCCTGCAGGAAGGCTACGTCGTCGTGGTCGCGGACTATCGCGGCGGCGACTGGGAGCTCATGAACACGCCGTCGCCGAAGCTGGTGACGGCCATCGACGACGGCGTCACCGTCATCGAACACGTGCAGTCCCTGCCGTACGTCGATCGCGCGAACGTCAGCGTCTATGGCGTCAGCCTCGGCGGCAACCTCGCGATGTTCCTCGCGTCGCGCGTGCCGACGCTGCACGCCGTGGTGGCCGGCGCGCCGGCGCCGATCTGGTTCCTCGGCTACAAGCTGCAGCCCGATGGCTCGCGGCCCGACTTCGCGAAGACGCCGCCCGACGCGGCGGTGACGAAGGCAAACATCGAGCCGATCAAGATGCCCGTGCTCATCATCGTCGGCACCGAGGACCGGCTGATGCCGCTCGACATCGTGCTGCACGACGAGTTGGCGAAGCAGGGCAAGGACGTGCGGCTCGAGATCTTCGAGCACGGGTATCACGACTTCGTGCTCGGCAACCAGGGGCAGAAGCGCGGCGATTTGCCGCGGGGTGAGGTGCTGCTGCCCGGCGCGCTGGAGGCGCTGGAGATGACGGTGAAGTTCGTGAAGAAGCCGAAGTAGCGCTTCGACCGTGGCGCGACGCCGGGTGGTGGTGGGCGAGGGGTCGGCGTTGCCGGGCAGTCCGTTCCTCACCAGCGTCGGTCTGAAACCCGAGAAGATCGAACCGGACGCCTATCCATTCACGCTGCCGCTGATCGGCTCCGACTTCGGCCTGAAGCTGTCGACGCCGGTGACGTTCCTGGTCGGCGAGAACGGCGCGGGCAAGTCCACCTTGCTCGAAGCGCTGGCGTGGGCCGCGGGGTTCAATGCCAGCGGCGGTCATCGCGATCAGAGCTTCGTGGAGGGCGCCGACGGGCACAAGCTCGGTCGCGCGTTGCGGATGGGCTGGCGACAGCGGGTGTCCGGCGGGTTCTTCCTTCGCGCCGAGACGTTCTTCAATTTCGCCACGTACCTCGAAGAAGTGGGCAGCACGTTTTCGGCGTATGGCGGCAAATCATTGCATGCGCAGTCGCACGGCGAGGCCTTCCTGGCGCTGTTCTCGAACAACTTCGAGGACGGTCTGTTCATCCTCGACGAGCCCGAGGCCGCGTTGTCGCCGCAGCGACAGCTTTCGTTCCTGCGGATCCTGAATGCTCTCGGGGAGAAGAAGGTCGCACAGTTCATCATCGCGACTCACTCGCCGATCCTGCTGACGCTGCCGGGAGCGCGGGTGCTGAGCGTCGATGGCGGCGCGCTGCATGAAGTCGACTATCGCGACACCGAACACTTCCGGCTCACCCGCGATTTCCTGAATGCGCCGGAGCGGTTCTTTCGGCATCTGCTCGCCGACGAGGGCGACGTCGCCGACGATCAGTAGTGCGGCGGCTTTTCGTAGGCGGTCGCGCTGGCACCGCCTTCAGACTCCAGCGCCGCGATCTTGTCCATGAGCCGCTGATTGCGGTCCGTCGCGCGATCGATCTCCTTCTGCTGGCGTGCGATCACGTCGCTGAGCTCCGCGACTGTGCGCTCGAGATGCGCGAGTTTTTCTTCGATGGCGTCGAGTCGTTCTGACATGTGACGAGTCTATTTGGGGACGTACCCTGATTCCATTGTCACAAAACATCGGCGCCCGGGAATCCTTTCTCGGGCGCCGGCGACATACCTGCTAGCCAGGTTCGTTGGACGTCTGGTTCAGTACCAGATGTCGTAGATCACATCGAGCACGACGCCGGTGGCGATCGCCGTCAGCAGCACGTCGTTGCCCACGCGCACCCAGTGGTAACCGTACGGCGGGGCGTACAGGTTGTACGGGCGCCAGTCGGTCACGTAGTACGACGACCCGTACCAGCCACGCGGCAGGCGATCACCGCGGTACCACGTGCGGTAGTAATAACCGCGCGGCTGGTGGTAGTAGCCGTAGTGGTACCGATAGCGCGCGTAGTCGGCGCGGTCGTGACGACGGTTGTCCCAGTAGTTCGGATGACGGTTCCAGTCGCTGCGATACCGGTCCCAGCCGCGGTTGTCGCGGGAGTAGTTGGGACGATCGTAGCGATGGTCGTTCCGGTGGTCGTTCCAGTCGTGGCGATCGCGCGGCGGGGGCGGGCGATCGTTGCGGTGATCGTTGCCGCGATGGTCCCAGCCACGGTTGTCGTTGCCACGATTGTCGTGACCACGATCCCAGCCGCGATTGTCAGAGCCGCGATTGTCCGGGCCACGGTTGTCATGGCCACGGTCGCCACCGCGATTGTCGTGGCTGCGGTTGTCCGGGCCGCGATTCTCATGTCCGCGGTTGTCGCCGCCGCGATCGTGACCGCGCGACTGCTGCTGATTGGCTTCGCGCACCATGCGCGGGTCGGCGGCCGCGAACGTCGCGGCGCTGGCCAGCAGCGACAGGGCGAAGAAAGTGACGACGGGGCGTTTCATCTGGCTCTCCTTGCGGACCGCCATCGGTCCGTTGTTGGGGCCAGTATCGCGACGCGCACCTGAGCGGACGCTGAACTCGCCGTTCAGCTTCGTTCAGGTTCGCCGCCCTTCAAATCAAGGCTTTGCGACCGCCGCGCGGGCGATGTCCACGTCCCGGCGCGCCTCGGCGGCCATCTCGGCGAAATCGACCGTGCCGACGCGGTTGGTCCAGAAGCCGGGCGCGTACGCGGCGCTGACGTCCCGGGCGTAACGGTCCGCGAACTCCGCGGCCTGTCCGAGCCGCTCGATTGCGCGCTGCCGATGTTCGACCGCGCCGGTCGCGCGGAACCACGCGAGCTCGGTCGCACCGCGGATCTTGGCCGCGTAATACTTGCCGAGCAGCGCCATCGCCGTGATGTCCGTGCGCGTCGCCGCGAACTCCCGGCGCGCGTTCGCGTCCTGCGGCGAACGCAGGGCCGGCAACGCCGCGAGTGCCGCATCGGCGCGTGCATCGATGCGGTCCGCGGCGGCGAACGGCGTGGTGCCCTGCGGGGTCTCTCCGCGCAGCATCGCGTCGACGTACTTCGGAATCGGGATGTTGTCCGTGCCCGGGTGCACCGGCTGGTTGATGAACGTCTCGACGCTGTGGAAACCGCTCGCGGTCTTCGCCGGCGCGGGCCGGCTGCGGCTGCCTTCGATGTACCACTGGAAGTCGAAGTCGGCCCAGTGGAAACCCGTGACCAATGGATAGATCAGCGACGCGTCCTGCCAGGCCGCGAGCATCCGGCGTCCATCGGTGCCGGGAAAGCGTTGCGCCACCAGCGCGCCGATGCGTTCGTCGTCGAGCGTCGGGTCATAACCGAGCCGGCCCCAGAGCAGGAAGTGCAGCCAGTGCTTGTCGATCTCGAGTCGCGGCGGACCCGCGCCGAGGTATTCGCGGCCCCACACCCACATGTCGGATCCGAAGTAGAAGCCGCGCGACGGTTCGTGCGGGATGCCCTTCAGGAAGTCGCGCACGAAGTCCGGCGCAGCCCAGCGCAACAGCAGCGCGTCGTCGTTGCGGATCGTCCAGAACGTCTTCAGGTCGCCGAGCTGTTCGAGATAACCGCGATGGAACGTCTGCGTGGTGGACGAGAGCGCGTGCGCCTGCGCGTACTTGAAGCTGAAGTCGAAGTCGACGTTCGGCTGCGCACGCAGCGGCGCGAACGTCGCGGCGATGTCCTGCGCGCGCGACTCGTGCTGGCGGTGGATCAGGCGGAAGCGGCGCCCGGGTTCGGCGCGCGCGGCGTCGAGCATGGCCTGGCCGTAGGTGGCGAACAGCCAGTTCTCCTTGGCGTCGAACGAATCCACGCCGCCGGAGTACATCTTCACCTCGCCCATGTTCTCGCCGGCCGTGAGCCCCATGCCGGCGAGCAGCGGATAGGTGCGGAACATCTCGCGCACGCTCGCGCGGAAGTAGTCGCGCGTCTTCGGGTTCCCGAGATCGTCCGTGATGCCGTACTTGCCGTCGACGCCATACGTGTAGATGTTCCAGGTGAAGACGTAGAAGGCGATGTTGCGGTCGTTCGCGTACTGCATCACACGCCGCCAGAAATCGATCTTGGCGTCGATGGTCAGGCGTTTGACGACTTCGTGCTGTGCGAGCATCGCCGGCGTGACGATGTCCGTCGTGCGCGTCGAGTAGTCCTCGTCGAGCTTCGCCGTCGTGCGCCAGACGTCGTCGAGCGCGACGTCCGGGTAGTTCGGCACCCGGACCATCGACGGGAACGGGTGCAGGTTCCACACCGACACCATGTTGTAGCGGTCGCGCGCGAGCTGATCCAGATAGGCGCGCCAGAATTCGAAGTCCCAGATCGTCGCGATGTTCCGCTGCGCGGAATCGCCCATGTCGGAGTAGCTGGGGGTGCGCAGGTCGAGCGGCAGGTTGAACTTGGTGCCGCGCAGCGGCATGTAGGGCGAGCGGTCGGTGTCGACGACGCCGGCGACGCCTTTCACGCGGATCTGTTCGGCGAGCTCGAGGCCGCCGTACATCGTGCCGGCCGCGTCCGCGCCGAACACGTGCAGGTAACGATGGCCGCCGCGGATCTCGTTCCGGATGCGGAATGACTCGGGCGCGGCGGCGTGCGGTTCCGCATCGCCGCGCTGCGGACCGGCCAGCAGGCGGATCGTGACGTCGCCGATGTACGGCATCGAGTTGAGGATCCTCGAATCGTGCCGCTCCACCGTCAGCCGCCGCGCGCGCAACGCCGCTTCGATGTCTCCGGCGGCGAACGACTGCAATGGCGATGACGGATCGAGATCGATGTGCGCCGACGCGGCCGTGCCCGGAGTGGAAAAAGCCAGCGCGATGATGGCTGCGAATGCGGCGGTGACGGTCTTGACCATGCGCGGAGCGTACACTGCGCCGGTGAAACGCCTCCCGGTCTATTTCATCTCCCACGGCGGCGGTCCGTGGTCCTTCATGGATGCGCCATCGCAGGCACCGTACGCCGAGCTCGCGCGCGAGCTCGCCGACATGCCGCGCCAGCTGCCCGAGGCGCCGCGCGCCATCCTGATGATCTCCGCGCACTGGGAAGAGCCCGAGTTCACGCTGATGGCGAACCCGCGGCCCCCGATGCTCTACGACTACTACGGCTTCCCGGACTACACGTACCGGATCCGATACGACGCCCCGGGCGATCCGGCGCTGGCGGCGCGGGTGCAGGCGCTGATCGAAGCCGCGGGCATGCCCGCGCGCCTCGACGCCGCGCGCGGCTTCGATCACGGCGCGTTCACGCCGCTGCACGTGATGTACCCGCGCGCCGACGTGCCGGTGGTGCAGCTGTCGTTGAAGCAGGGACTCGATCCGGCCGCCCACCTCGCGCTGGGTCGCGCGCTGGCGCCGCTGCGCGACGAGGGCGTGCTGATCGTCGGCAGCGGCCTCACGTATCACAACCTGCGCCAGTTCTTCGGTCCCCGGGGTTGGGGCCCGTCCCGCGAATTCGACGCCTGGCTGCGCGGCGTTCTGCTGACGGGCGACCCGAAAGATCGCGCCCGGCAACTGGCCGCCTGGGAGGCTGCTCCTTCGGCACGCGCGGCCCATCCGCGCGAGGAGCACCTGCTGCCGCTCATGGTGTCGGTCGGCGCGGCGGAGGCGGACGTCGCGACGCTCTCGTATCACGAGGAAAACTTCCTCGGCGGACTGACCGTCAGCAACTTCCGGTTCGCTTGAAAATCTAGCTACCATCCCCACGTCGGTACCAACTCATATAACAACCGGCGGGGATCCAGAACCATGATCGAGTGGTTTGCTTCTCACACCTTCCTGGAACAGGTCTTCCTGCTCAGCGGGACCGTCGGTGGAATCGTCCTCCTCTTCCGGATGATCCTCATGATCGCGGGGCTCGATCATCCGGTCGACGTCCATGCCGACGGCGATGCGGGCGCGCAGGCGCTGACCGTCCAGGGCATCTCCTCCTTCCTCACCTTGTTCGGCGTCGTCGGCTACTGCGTCTTCCACGGCGGGTTGCTCGGCGGCGCGCTCGCGATCGTCACGGGCCTGGTGTCCGGCGCGTTCGCGATGTGGCTGCTGCACAAGATCTTTCGCGGGATGCTGCGGCTGCAGTCGAGCGGCACCGTGAACCTGTTCGCCGCCATCGGCAGCGAAGGCACGGTGTATCTCACGGTCGGCAGGGAAGGCGGGCGCGTGCAGATCGACTTCGCGAACCGCCTGCGAGAATTCGAGGCGGTGTCGGCGGATGGCGCGGCCATCCCGACCGGCACGCCGATCCGGGTGCAGGGCGTCGAAGCGAACACGCTGGTCGTCGCACCCGTCGATCGCTGATCTTCGTCACGGGCATCACAGGTAGTCAGTCAGCAGCGCGGGCATCGCGCGGAGGGTCTCGCATGGATCTCACGTTCGCATTGGTCCCGGTCATCGTCCTCACGGTGGTCGCGATGTTCTTCGTCGTCTTCCTGTTCTCGCGGTACAAGCGGTGCCCGTCGGACAAGGTGCTGGTCATCTACGGCAAGGTCGGCAAGGGACAGTCCGCGCGCTGCATCCACGGTGGCGGCACGTTCGTGTGGCCGGTGTTCCAGGACTACACATACATGAGCCTGACGCCGCTCACCATCGGCATCCCGCTCACGAAGGCACTGTCGCTGCAGAACATCCGCGTCAACGTGCCGAGCACGTTCACGGTCGGCGTCAGCACCGAAGAAGCGATCATGAACAACGCGGCGGAGCGCCTGCTGAATCTCGCGCAGGACGACGTCGAGAGCATGGCGCGCGAGATCATCTTCGGTCAGCTGCGGCTGACGGTCGCCTCGCTGACCATCGAGCAGATCAACCAGGACCGCGAGAAATTCCTGGACGCGATCCGCCGCAACGTGGCGCCGGAGCTCAACAAGATCGGGCTCTATCTGATCAACGTGAACATCACCGACATCACGGACGAATCGGGATACATCGAGAGCATCGGCAAGAAGGCGGCGTCGGAGGCGATCAACCAGGCGAAGGTCGACGTGTCCGACCAGGATCGCAAGGGTTCGGTCGGCGAATCCGAGCAGGTGCGCGAGCGCACGATCAAGGTGGCGCAGAATGTCGCCGAGTCCGAGAAGGGCAAGAAGCAGGCCGAGGCGGACAAGCGCATCTACATCCAGCAGCAGGAAGCGTTGGCGACCATCGGTGAAGCCGAGGCGAACCGCGACCTGCAGATCAAGGTGGCGCAGAACCAGGCGACGTCGGTGCAGGGCCAGAAGAAGGCCGAGGCCGAGAAGCGCGTGTTCGTCGAGGCGCAGGAAGCCGAGGCGATCGCGGGCGAGAACCGCGCGAAGGCGCTGATCGCGGCGTCCAACGCGGAACTGGCGGTGCAGGCGGCGCAGGCCGCGCAGCGCAGCCAGGTCGCCGAGTTCGATGCGCAGACGGAAATCCAGAAGGCGCAGGCGCGCGCGCAGTTGCAGCGGCTGACGGCGGACGAAGTCGTGCGCCAGCAGATCGAGAAGCAGAAGATCACCATCGCGGCCGACGCGTCGGCGGAGAAGGTGCGGCGCGAGGCGCAGGGTGAAGCGGATGCGATCCTGCTGAAGTACGAAGCGGAAGCGAAGGGCATCCGGCAGGTGCTCGAAGCGAAGGCGATGGGTTACCAGGCGCTGGTCAACAGCACGAACAACGACGCGCGCGCGGCGGCGACGTTGCTGCTGACGGAGAAGCTGGAGCAGATCGTCACGTTGCAGGTCGAGGCGATCAAGGCGATCAAGATCGACAAGGTGACGGTGTGGGATGCCGGCAATGGCAGCAACGGCGCCGCGGGCGGCACGACGGCCAACTTCCTGGCCGGCATGGTGAAGAGCTTGCCGCCGCTGCACGATGTCGCCGCGATGGCGGGACTCGAGCTGCCGAAGTTCCTGGGCGACGCGAAGGCCCCCGAGCTGCCGGCCGCCAACGGCCACGCGAGTTGATGGGGTCAGACCCCATTTCCTGGCAAATGGTGCCGGACCTCGAAAGGGGTCCGGCCTTTTTCCATCGGAGCGTCGGCACCGTTTCCTGACAAATGGGGTCTGACCCCATCAATCAGCGGGAACGGTTCTCTCCGTCGCCCAGTCGCGCAGCTCGGCGATCTTCTCGCCCATGACGACAGACAGCGGCCGCGTCGACTGCAGCTCCGCGGCGATCATCGACGCATCACACGGCGCCTTGCTCGAGTTCGCCGCGTACATCGCCGACACCACCGCCTGCTCGAGTTCCGCGCCCGAGAATCCCTCGCTGCGCGCGGCCAGCACCTCGATCTGAGGCTCCGTCAACGCGACCTTCCGTTTCTTCGCATGGATCGCCAGGATCTCGCGCCGCGCCGCCGGCGACGGCAGGTCGACGAAGAAGATCTCGTCGAAGCGGCCCTTGCGCACCAGCTCGGGCGGCAACGCCGTGATGTCGTTCGCCGTCGCGACGATGAACACGCGCGCCCGCTGCTCCGCCAGCCACGTCAGGAACGCACCGAGCACGCGCCGCGACGTGCCGCTGTCGCCGTCACCCGAGGCCAGCGCCTTCTCGATCTCGTCCAGCCACAGCACGCACGGCGCCAGCGCCTGCGCCGACGACAGCGACTCGCGCAGGTTCTTCTCCGACTCGCCGTGCCATTTCGAATACAACGCGCCGAAGTCGAGCCGCACCAGTGGCACGCCGAGCACGCCCGCGGCGGCGCGCGCCGCCAGCGACTTGCCGCAACCCTGCACGCCTAACAACAACACGCCCTTCGGTGCGTCGAGTCCCGGCGCGCTGCCGTCGAATGCCGCCTTGCGTTGCTGGATCCAGCGCCGCAGGTTCTTCATGCCGCCGACGTCGGCGAACTTCGCCGTGTCCGCCTCGAACGACAACGTGCCGCCGCGGTTCAGCAGCTGGTATTTCGCCTCGAGCAGCGGCTTCAGATCGTCCTCGGTCAATGCGCCGTCGTTGAACACCGCCTGGCGCGTCAGCCGCTCCACGTCGTGGATCGGCAGTCCCGCGAGATTGTCGACCAGCTTCTCGACCGCCTTCACGTCGATGCGCGGCATCGCATTGTTCTGTCGCGCCCACTCGCGCGCCAGGCGCATCACGATCGCGTGCCGTTCCTGCTTGTCCGGCAGCCGCACGCTGAACCGCGCCGCCAGGTGCTCGAGCTCGGGCGGCAGCTTCACCTCGGCGCTGACCATGACCAGCGTGCGCTCGCACTTCGGGTAGCCCTGCGCGATGTCCTTGATCGCCCGCACGAACAGCGGGTTGTCGAGATAGGGGTGGAAATCGAGCAGCACGTAAATGCCGGCCATCATCGTGGCCTTGACGTGCTTCAGCAGCTGCTCCGGCTGCGCCAGCGTCTTCTGGGCGCCGCCCATGTCCACGTCGACCCGTTCCAGGCCCTCGGTGACGGTCCACTGGAAAACGCCCCAGTTGCGGCCGCGCTGCGCCTTCATCGCCGCGTCCCGGACCAGCTCGATGACCCGGCCTTCCTCGCGGCTCTCGATGATGACCAGCGGCACCCGCGACGCGAGCAGGGTCTGCAGTTCCCCGGAGGGGGTGGCGTCGGCGGGCTGGGAATTCATGCGCGGCGCACTTTAGCAAAGGTCATGACAGCGGAATGTGCGTTACCTACAATTCGCCCCCTTTCCGCCGGCCCAATCCCTGGAGTCATGGTGATCAATCGGACGCGCTCCGCGCGCGGCAAACGCGCGTACATCGACCCGTTCGGCAGCGACGAGATCCGCCGGCTGGTCGGCGAATTCGGCTCGCCGCTGCTCATCATCGACTGCCAGCGCGTGCGCGAGCAGTACCGCAAGCTGCACCGGGCGCTGCCCGGCGTCGACCTGCACTACGCGCTCAAACCATTGCCGCACCCATCCGTGGTCGAGACCATCGTCGAGCTGGGCGGCTGGTTAGACCTGGCCACCACCGGCGAGACGCAGCTCGTCACGCAGCTCGGCATCGACCCGGCGCGCTGCATCCACACGCACCCGATCAAGCGCGACATCGACATCCGCAATTCGCTCCACCTCGGCGTGAAGATCTTCGTTGCCGACAATCCTGACGAGGTCCGCAAGTTCGAGGCGTACCGCGACAAGGCCGAGCTGCTGCTGCGCGTGTCGTTCCGCTCGCCCGGCGCGGTCGTCGACCTGTCGCGCAAGTTCGGCTGCGATCCGGAAGACCTGCTCGAGCTCGCGCGGCTGGCGCGCAAGCTCGGCATCCCGGTGCGCGGGCTGTCGTTCCACGTCGGCTCGCAGGCCGCGGATCCGAGCAAACACGTCGAGGCCATCCAGGTCTGCGCGAAGCTCATGGCGACCGCAAAGCGTGAAAAACTCGGCGCGTTCGACACGCTCGACATTGGCGGCGGCTACCCGATCGAGTACGGGCAGAAGGTCGCCGACATCGGCCGCTTCTGCGCGCCGATTCGCGGCGCGCTGGCCAAACTACCCGCGCGCATCCGCGTCATCGCCGAGCCCGGCCGCTACATCTGCGGTCCGGCGGCGATCGGCGTCGCGTCGGTCATGGGCCGCGCCAAGCGCGAGGGGCACTGGTGGTACTACCTCGACGACGGCCTGTACGGTTCGTACAGCGGCCAGCTGTTCGACCACGCGAAGTACCCGGTCGAATCGCTCAAGGTCAGCGAGGAGAAATTCCCGTCCGTGCTCGCCGGTCCGACCTGCGACAGCATCGACGTGATCGCCGAAAACCTCATGCTGCCGCAGCTCAAGGCCGGTGACCTGATCGTCGGCCGTGCGATGGGCGCCTACACCTGGGCCAGCGCGTCGGAGTTCAATTTCTTCCCGAAGGCGACCGTGGTGTCGGTGAACCGCCGGCCGGGCGACACCGGTTCCGTGGTGCCTCTGCCGTTCTGACGACTGGACGCGCGTGGCGCGGCGTGGGCAAGATTCCGGCGTGCGCGTCCTCCTCGTCAGTCTCGCCTCCCTGCTGATCGTCGCCGGCTGCGCGAGCCGGCCGCCCGGCCGGGAGTCGTCGGGTGCAGTGCGGATCGTCGCCAGCGGCGATACGTTCTCGCTCGCGCTCGGCGAGTCCGTGCGACTCGGCGCGACGTCGCTGACGTTCGCCACCGTCGCCGAGGATTCGCGCTGCCCTCGCGACGTCACCTGCGTCTGGGAAGGCAATGCACGCGTCGTCTTCGTCTCGGGTGACGGGGCGGGGCGGCTCGAGATCCCGCTGAACACCAGTGCGCGCTTCGACCGTCGTGCCGCGTTTGCCGGCGGAACGCTCGAACTGCGCTCGCTCGAACCGTCGCCGCCGGCCGGCGATCCGCGCATGTACCTCGCGATGCTGCACTTCGAGGCCGCGCCGTGATCGCGCGACGTGCGTCCTTCGTCGGCGCCACGCTCGCCGGTGTCATGCTCGCCGTTGCGGCATTGGCCGGCGCGCAATCCGAACCCGCGGCCGACCCGATCTCCGCTTCCGCCGAACGCTCGATCCAGCTCTTCAACACGCACACCCGCGAGACCGTGAAGGTCGTCTACAAGCGCGGTGCCGACTATCTTCCCGACGCGCTGGCGAAGCTCAACCACGTGCTGATCGACCATCGCAGCGGCGACGTCCACGACATGGACCCCGGTCTCTTCGACCAGCTCGTCGACCTCGCGGCCGCCGCCGGCGTCGAGCCCAGCTACGAAATCATCTCCGGTTATCGCTCGCCCGAGAGCAATTCCAGCATGGCCGCGCGCCCCGGCAGCGGCGTCTCCAAGAACTCGCTGCACATGCAGGGCCGCGCGATGGACGTGCGGCTCAAGGGCGTCTCGGTCGAGAAGCTGCGCGATCTCGCGCTGGCGGCGAAGCGCGGCGGCGTGGGCTACTACCAGCGCTCGCAGTTCGTGCACATCGATACGGGCTCGTTCCGCACCTGGATCGGATGACGCGATCGGCGGTGGGAGAAAACCCCGCGTCGCGACACATATATGGAACAACAAACAGAAGAGACTCCCTTGCCCCTCGACACCGCGATCCACCGGCGCGTTTCCGACGCGCGCGCCGGTCGCGACCCGACCGTGCTCGGCCGCTGCGCCTCCGGCTGGGCGGTGTTCGGCCACCGCCAGTTCGTCTCCGGATATCTGCTGCTGCTGCCGGATCCGGTCGTCCCGGACCTGAACGCGCTGACGCCGGAGAAACGCGCGCAGTTCCTGCTCGACATGTCGCGCCTCGGCGATGCGCTGCTGCGCGTGACTACGCCGATCCGCATCAACTACGCGATCTTCGGCAACGTCGAGCCGGCGCTGCACGCGCACGTGATCCCGCGCTACCGCAATGAGCCCGAGCACATGCAGACGCAGCAGCCCTGGGCCTACGACTGGGACGCGGCGCCATCCTTCGACGTCGCGAAGTCGGCGCCGCTCGCGAACTCGCTGCGCACGGAGCTGGCGCAGCTCGGCGTGTTGCGTACGCCATGAGCGTCTCGGAACGATTCCTCGCCTGGGTGATGGAGCAGCTCGGCGGCCTCGACGCGCTGCGCTCGAACCGCATGTTCGGCGGCATCGGTCTCTACAGCCGCGACGTGTTCTTCGGATTGATCGACGACGACACGCTGTTCTTCAAGACCGACGAATCGAACATCGCGCCGTACCGCGAACGGAACATGCCGAAGTTCATGCCGTTCCCGGATCGCCCGGAAGCCGTGCTCGGCTATCACCAGGTGCCGGCCGACGTGATCGAGGACGCGGAGACGCTGGTGCAATGGGCGCGGCTGTCGATCGGCGTCCAGCTGGCGTTGCAGGCAGCGAAGGCGGCCCGCCGCCGGCCGCGCGCGCCCGTGGCGCCGGGCGTGAAGAAAAAGAAGATGCCGGCGAAGAAGACGTCGCCGAAAAAATCTGCGCCGAGGAAGCCGTCCAGCGCGCGGCGCAAGAAGACGACGCCGGCCAGGCGCCCGGCGAAAACCGCCCGCCGGAAAAAGTAGCTAGCCCGCGACCCGGGCCGCGGCCTGCCGCGCCAGGTCCGGCAGCGACTCGATCGGCGCCGAACACGTCGAGCCGCGACACACGTAGGCGCGCGTGCCCGCGCCGGGCTTCTTGTCCGCGATCGCGGCGTCGAGACCGGCGAGATCCGCCGGAATCGCGAACACCAGCCGGTGCGGCGCGTACAGCTTGCCAAGCTCGCGCTGCCAGCTCGCGGCATCCGCGGCCACGCCGCGCACGATCACGATCTCCGGCGGCACGAGGTATTCCTCCAGCGCCTCGATCAGGCTGACATGCCCGTGCGGGAACCGGTTCAGCGCCAGCCACGACGCGCGCAGCGTGCGTTCGGCCGCCGCGAGCCAGCGCGTCTCGCCGAGCAGGTAGCCGGCACGGATCAACGCCCGCGCCGCGATGCCGTTGCCGGCGGGAATCGCGTCGTCGCTGAAGCTCTTGCTGCGGTGGATCAGCGTCTCGTGGTCGTCGGACGTGAAGAAGAAGCCGCCGAGCTCGCGGTCCTCGAAGCGCGCCAGCATCGTGTCGAGCAACGCGCGCAGCCAGGCCGCGTCCTCGTTCTTCCAGCGGACCTGCAGCATCTCGAGCAGCGCGTTCGCGAGATACGCGTAGTCGTCGAGGTACGCATTCAGGTGCGCGACGCCGTCCTTCGCCGTCGCCAGCAGGCGGTCGCCTTTCCACAGGTTCGCGCGCACGAAGTCCAGCGCGCGGTCGGCGGCGGCGGCGAAGTCGGCGCGACCGGACTGGCGCGTCGCCAGCGCGAGCCCGCGGATCGCGAGCGCGTTCCAGCTCGTCAGGATCTTGTCGTCGAGCCCGGGCCAGACGCGCCGGCTGCGGATCGCCAGCAGTTTCGCGCGTGCGGAGTTCAGCAGCGCGTCGACCGCGGCGACGTCCTGCGACGTCTCCTTCGCCAGGTCCTCGACGGACACGAACACGTGCGCATGCCACGCGCCCTCGAAGTTGGGCTCTTCGTCGAAGCCGAAACGCCGCGAGAACACGCGCCACTCGGCGTCCGTCAGCGCGGCCTTTGCCTCTTCGCGCGACCACACGTAGAACTTGCCTTCGTGGCCTTCGGAGTCGGCGTCGTAGGCGGAGTAGAAGCCCCCATCGTCGTCCTGCATCTCGCGCAGCAGCCACTCGCCGGTTTCCCGGACGATGCGCGCGAACAGCGGGTCGCCCGTCGCGAGCGCCGCCTCCGAATACGACGCGAGTAACGCGCCGTTGTCGTACAGCATCTTTTCGAAGTGCGGGATCATCCAGAACTGGTCGACGGAGTACCGCGCGAATCCGCCGCCGAGCTGGTCGTAGAGACCGCCCTCGGCCATGCGCGTCAACGTCAGCGTTGCCATGTACAGCGCCTGCAGGTCGGGCGACGTGCCCGCCGCGGACGCGTACCAGTGATGCAGCAGCCGGTCGAGCGACGCCGGATGCGGGAACTTCGGCGCGCCGCCGAAGCCGCCGTTCTTCCGGTCGAAGGTCTCGCCGAGCTGCGCGCGCAGGCCGTCGAGAGGCGCGGCCGTCAGCGCGGTGCCGGCGTCGACGGGCGCGGGCGTCAGGTCCGCGAACACGTCCATCAGCGTGTCGTTCTGCGCGCGCAATTCCTCGCGCTGCTCGCGGTAGTACTCGGCGACGCGCTTCAGCAGCGTCGAGAACGCGGGCATGCCGTAGCGCGCCTCGTCGGGAAAATACGTGCCGCCGAAGAACGGCTTCTGGTCATCGTGCGCCAGGAACATGGTGAGCGGCCAGCCGCCGCCGCGCTGCGTCAGCACCTGGTGCGCGAACTGGTAGATCTTGTCGAGGTCGGGACGCTCCTCGCGATCGACCTTGATGTTCACGAACAGCTCGTTCATCAGCGCCGCCGTCGCCGGATCCTCGAAGGATTCGTGGGCCATCACGTGGCACCAGTGGCAGGCGGAGTACCCGATCGACAGCAGGATCGGCTTGCCGCTCGAGCGCGCCAGGTCGAGCGCTTCCT
>DATJTW010000127.1:0-38436 GCA_035502995.1 Steroidobacteraceae bacterium
GCTGGCGGTGCGTATTCGACCGGCAGCCTGGCCAGCGTCGTCCATCCGCAGCAAGACGACGAAATCATCGAAGTGCTGCCCGCGGTCTCGGGGAACCGCGCGGAGCTGCGCGCGCTACGCGCGACGCTCGCGAAAAACCCCGTTGATGTCGATAGCGCGCTGCGCTTGTCGAGCGCCTACATGGAACAGGCGCGCCGCGATGGCGACGCGCGCCTCGCCGGCCGCGCACTGGCCGTGCTCGAACCCTGGCCGGATCCGCGCCGCGCGCCCGATGCCATCCTGCTGCGGCTCGCCGGCATCCAGCAGTACCTGCACGACTTCGACGCCGCGCGGGCCAGCTTGCAAGTCCTGGTCGCGCGCAGCCCGGGCAACGCGCAGGCCTGGATCACGATCGCGACGATCCTGCGCGTGCAGGGCAAGTACGCGGCTTCGGACCAGGCCTGCGAATCGCTGGCGGGCGGCGGCGTGCGGCTGTATCGCGAAGCCTGTCTCGCCGAGAACGCCAGCCTGCGCGGGGACTTCGCGCGGGCGCGCGACTCGCTGGACGTGTTGCTGCGGGGTCAGCTGCCCGCCGAGACCCGCAACTGGCTCCTCACCACGCTGGCCGAGAACGAGATGCGCGCCGGCCGGCCGGCGAGCGCGGAGCGTGCCTATCGCGACGCGCTGACGCAGCAGCGCGACGGCTACACGTTGATGTCGTTCGCCGATTTCCTGCTCGACCAGCGGCGGCCGGCGGAGGCGCTGGCGCTGCTCGCCGCCGAACCGCGTTCGGACGCCGTCCTGCTGCGCATCGCGGTGGCGGGCAAACAGTCCCGCGCCGCCGGCGCGGAGGCGGACATCCGCGAGCTGCGGGATCGCATGGCGCTCGCGGCATTGCGCCCCGAGGCAAGGATCGCGCACGCGCGTGAAGAGGCGATGTTCACGGACTCGCTGGGCGACGGCGCCTGCGCCGCGCTGGATCTCGCCCGCGTCAATGTGAGCCATCAACGGGAACCGCTCGACCTGCTGCTGTTCGCGCGCGTGGCGAAGGCCTGCGGCGACGGCGCCGCGCAACGGGAAGCCGCGGCGGTGATCGCCGAAACGGGACTGCGCGATGCACGCATCGATGCGCTTCGTTAGGGCGATCGTCGCGGCGTTGCTGTGCGCGGCGTTCGCGCCGCTGGCGCACGCGCACAAGGCCAGCGATGCCTATCTATTCCTGGCGTCGGGCGATGCGGCGACCACACTGCGCATCGACGTCGCCTTGCGCGATCTCGACGTCGCGCTCGATGTCGACGCGGACGGCGACGGCAAACTCACCTGGAAGGAAGTGCGAACGGCCTGGCCGGCGATCGAAACCTACTTGCGACAACGCGTGACCCTCGAGGGCTGCCCGCTCGAGCCCGAATCGCGCGCGCTCGAACGCCGCGTCGACGGCACCTATGCGGCGCTGACCCTGCGCAGCCGCTGCACCCCGGCGCTGGCACCGGCGATCCGCTACGACGTGATGGCCGAGGTGGATCCGACACACCGCGGGATCGTGCGCGTCGCGTGGCGCGGTACCACCGCGTTGCAGATCCTCGTCCCCGGCGTCCGATCCGCAACCGCGTCCATCGATTCGTCCAGCGCGTCTGCGCAGCCGGCGCGCGGCCCCGGTCTGTCGTTCGTCCGCGAGGGAATCCACCACATCGCGACGGGCTACGACCACGTCTTGTTCCTGATCTGCCTGCTGCTGCCCTCCGTCCTGCGGCCGACGAAGCAAGGCTGGCGTCCCGTCGACACGTTCATGGAAGCCTTGCTGCCGGTCGTCGGCATCGTCACGTCGTTCACGGTCGCGCACTCGATCACGCTCGGACTCGCCGCGATGGACATCGTCTCGATCTCGCCGGCGATCATCGAGCCGGCCATCGCGTTCACGATCGTGCTCGCCGCGCTCGGCAACTTCTGGCCGGTCTTCCATGGTCGCCGCGCGATCGTGACGTTCTGCTTCGGCCTCGTGCACGGCTTCGGCTTCGCCGGCGTGCTCAAGGAGTTGGCACTGCCGCGCGGGGAGTTCGCCTGGGCGCTGTTCCAGTTCAACCTGGGGATCGAGATCGGGCAGCTGCTGATCGTCGCCGCGGCGACACTCCTGCTCTTTTCATTGCGCGGCCTGCGCGCGTATCCGCCGCTGGTGTTGCGCGGCGGCTCCGCGCTGGCGATGGCGATCGCCGCGCTGTGGTTCGTCGAGCGGGTCGCGAACCTGTCGTTGCTGTAGACCGCCGGTCAGGCCCCTGGTCAGGCCGGCAGGGCTGCGGACTTCTCCACCCCGCGCTGGATCCGCCACAACAACACGCAGGCGAGGATCGACGTCGCGACGACGACGTATCCGGCGATGTCGTAGTGATGGATGCGGCCATCCGCACCCTGCTGCACGATGTGGCCCGCCACCAGCGACGCGAGTCCGCCCGCAAGCTGCGAGATCGACGCGTTGATCGCGTTGAACGAACCGCGCTGCGTCGGCGCCGGCACCTGCGACATCAGCGCCTGGAACGGGATCATGCGCGAGAAGATGCCGATGAACAGCACCACGTTGATCACCGTCACGACCGCCAGCGACGAACGTTCGAGGTGCGTGTAGACCAGCACCATGATGATGGTCAGCGTCGTGCCCAGGTAGAACACGCGCACCTTGCCGTATGCATCCGCCGCCTTGCCGACCAGCGGGCCGACGAAGATCGTCGCGATGCCGGTGACCAGGTAGATGACCGGCAGGTCGTCGAGCGAGATGCCCAGGTTGCCGACGGTGAACGCGCTGCTGAACGGCATCAGCATGAAGCCGCCGGTGGCCAGGAACAGCACCGAGACGAACGACAACAGGTAACGCGGCTCGACCACCGTGTGCCACAGGTGCGCGAACGGACTGCGCTCCTGCGCCACCTTCAGGTGATCCGCCACCGGCTGCATCTTCACGGCGATCGCGAGGCCGCCGAGCAGGCCGATGACGACCAGCGCCAGGAACGGCACGTGCCAGTTCCACTTCGCGGATAGATAGATGCCGATCGGCAGGCCGAGGATCTGGCTGGCCGCGAACGCGGTCTGGATGAACCCCATGACGCGGCCGCGCATCTGCGGCGGGAAGAGGTCGGTCGCGATGGCCAGCACGACGGAGCCGATGACGCCGCCGAACAACCCGGTGACCACCCGCGCCAGCAGCAGCGACTCGAAGCTGTTCGCGACGCCGCACCACAACGTGCCGGCGACGAAGCCCGCATAGAAGAAGAGCAGCAGCTTCTTGCGGTCGAAGCGGTCCGCGAAGCCGGCGGTGAGGAACCCGGAGATGCCCGCGGCGAACGCGTACGCGGAGACGACGGTCCCGAACTGCGCCGGCGTCACCGACAGCGACGGCATGATCAGCGCGCCCAGCGGCGACATCAGCATGAAGTCGAGGATCACCGCGAACTGCAGGAAGGCCAGCATCGCGACGACGATCTTCTGGTACGGGGAAAACGGCGTGGGGGCGGCGGTCGGGGCGGGCATCGGGACCTCGGCGAACGGCGTTCGAAGGTCGCGCACGTTACCGCCGGGTGGCGGGGGTCGCGTCCCTCTCATTGGGGAGGATTACCGCGCGGTCGCTGGCGTAATATTCACGTGGCGGAATTCGACGCGGCCGTTTTCGCTGCCCTGCAGGTACAGCGGTCCGGGCTCGCCCTCATGCGTATCCAGCGCGCCGCCGGTCACTCCCGGAATCTCCTGGTCCTTCACGATCGTCACGCCGTCGAGCGCGATGGTCACCCGCCGGCCGATCAACGTGATGTCGTAGCTGCGCCAGATGTCCGGCGTGTGCGCCGGCAGGGGCGAGGGCGCGAGGAAACCGTACACGCCGCCCAGGCTGCGTTCCGCGGCTTCCGGGTGCGAGTCGTGCTCCACCTGCACCTCGTAGCGGCCGCGCAGGTAGATGCCGCTGTTCGCGCCGGGCGCCACCTTGAACTCGAGATGCAGCTTGAAGTCGTCGAACTTGCGATCGGTGACGAGCTCGGCGCCATTGCCGAGGCTCACCAGCAGTCCGTTCTCGACGCGCCAGGTCGCGGCTGCCGCCGGGTCGCTGAGATGCCAGCCGGCGAGATCCCGGCCATTGAACAGCTCGACGGGTTTGCCCCACACGGGCGGCGCGCGGCGCGCCAGCGTCGGCGCGCGTTCGCCGCGCAGTTTCCAGGCGGTGCCGTCGGGCCCGTGGGTCCCGCCGACGAGCTTGCCGCCGTCGAGCGTCGCTTCGAACACCATGTCGTCCTTGCGGCCTTCCTCTTCCTTCGGGGAGATGAAGCGCAACACGCCGCCGGTCAGAGTGGCGCTCGGCAGCACGCGCGCGTGGCCCCATCGCCCGACCATGCGCACCTGCAGCTGGCCACCCGGCGCGGAGATCTCGAGCCATGTCGGGTAGTCGCGATCCGGCGCGATCAGCGTGACGTCCCAGCGTCCGAGCCACGGAGCCGTGTCATCGGCGAACGCGGGAGCGCAGAGCAACAACAGGCAGAGGAATTTACGCATGGGCGCGAGTATGACCTCATAGCCAATCGGTGCGTGAGCATCGAACGTGTTGCTGCAGACTTCCGCGCATCCAGCCAGGAGCCATCCCATGTCCGATCCGTACACCCCGCCCAAGGTCTGGGCGCCGAACAGACCGTCCGGCGGCGCCTTCGCGAACATCAATCGCCCGGTGTCGGGCGCGACGCACGAGAAGGAACTGCCGGTCGGCCGACACCCGTTCCAGCTCTATTCGCAGGGCACGCCGAACGGCGTGAAGGTCACGATCCTGTTCGAGGAGCTGCTGGAGCTGGGTTATTCGGGCGCGGAGTACGACGCCTGGCTGATCCGCATCCAGCAGGGCGACCAGTTCGGCAGCGGCTTCGTCGGTGTGAATCCGAATTCCAAGATCCCGGCGCTGGTCGACCGCAGCGGCGCGACGCCGATCCGCGTCTTCGAATCCGGCGCGATCCTGCTGCACCTCGCCGAGAAGTTCGGTGCGTTCCTGCCGCGCGATGCCGCGGGCCGCGCGGAGACGCTGTCGTGGCTGTTCTGGCAGATGGGCAGCGCGCCGTTCCTCGGCGGCGGCTTCGGCCACTTCTACGTCTACGCGCCGGTCAAGATCGAATACGCGATCGACCGCTACGCGATGGAGACGAAGCGGCAGCTGCACGTGCTCGAGACGCGGCTGGCGCAGAACGCGTACGTCGCCGGCGATGAATACACCATCGCCGACATGGCGATCTGGCCGTGGTACGGGCAGGTGGCGCTCGGCGTCGTCTACGACGCCGGCGAGTTCCTCTCGGTGCAGGAGTATCCGCACCTGCGCCGCTGGGCGGAAAAGATCGGCGAACGGCCGGCGGTCAGGCGCGGCCGCATGGTCAACCGCACGGTCGGCGAGCCGGCGAGCCAGCTGCTCGAGCGGCACGAGGCCGGCGATTTCCTGACGAAGACGCAGGACAAGATCGGGTAGTCAGGCCGCGATCAGGCCGGCTGCGCGACGACCTTCGCGGCGGCGCCGGCCGGCATGGCGTCGTCCGGAAAAGGCTGGCGCAAGGCGTCCTTCAGCGGCATCGGCCGCGCGAGGAAGTAACCCTGCGCGCAGCTCGCGCCGAGGCGTTTCAGCATGTCGAGCTCGGCCGCGGTCTCGATGCCTTCGGCGACGATGCGCGCCTTGCTCTCGCGCGCGAATGCGATCAATGCCGACGCGAGCGCGCGGCGCATGGGGTCGGAGTCGATGTTGCGCGTCAGGCTGACGTCGAGCTTGATCATCTCGGGCTGGATGTTCAGCACGTGCCGCAGGCTGGCGTAACCCGCGCCGGCGTCGTCGATCGCGACGCACAGGCCACCGGCGCGCAGCGGCTTCAGTGCGGCCAGCAGCGTCGGATAGTCGTCGATGAAATCGTGCTCGGTGATCTCGAGCACGACGCGCGCGAGGTCCACGCCGTCGAGCAGCAGCGCCAGCCCGGGCGAGAGGATCGTCTGCGGCGAGCAGTTGACGGATAGATAGGTGTCGGCGGGCATCGACGGCAGGCCGCGCAGCGCCGCGCGGATCGCCGCGAGCTCGAGCTCGGTGCCCATGCCGACCTGCGCCGCGTCCGCGAACCAGCGGTCCGGCGGCTGGTGCGGCTCGACGTTGAAGCGCGACAGCGATTCGAACCCGGCGATGCGCCGCGTCGCGATGTCGAAGATGGGTTGATAGACGATCGTCGGCTGCTCCGAGCCGATCGCGATCGTGATGCGCTCCATGCGCGCGGTCTGCTCGCGCTGGCCTTCCATGTCGCGGTCGATCTGGTCGGCGAGCAGCTCGGCGAACACGCGGATCATCTTGAGGTCGCGCTCGCCCAGCGACGGATCCGGCGCGAAGCTGAAGCAGCACAGGGTGCCGAACACGCGGCCGTCGGCGAGGCGAATCGGCACGCTGAGATGCGCGCCGATCGGGATCGCCGCCGTCTCGGGCAGCGCTACCGCGGCGCCGACACGCGCCGTGTCGGGCATCAACTCGGGCAGGCGGCCGTCGACGACGCGCTGGCAGTAGCCGTTCTCGAGCGGCGCGGCGTCGCCCGGCCGGATCGGCGTGCGGTCGCGCGCGTCGACGTGGCGGAACACGCGGTCGCGCGCACGGAATTCCGAGACGAACGCCACGTCCATGTCGAGGTGGTCGCGGATCGCGTGCACGACCTTGTCCACCGCCTCCGTGCCGATGGTCGGGCGGGCGGGGGAGTCGATGACCTGGGCAAGGGCCGGCGCTTCGGCGGGCAGTGACATTCCGGTTCCAGAAAAGGGTTCTGTGACCAGTCTATCGGCCGGCCTCGGTGACGCTGAATACGGGCTAACCCGTGCCACCCGTACCCAGTTCGCGTTTTCCGCGCTATCGACATGCTCATCCGTCATTTCTGGCGGCATTCCTCCGGTCGGTAGATTGGCGACGTCCGATCCAAACCAACACGCAGGGAACTCCAGATGATCTCTTCACGCGTCTCGCATTTCCAAAAAGCCGGCATCGCCGCCGCGGTCGCCATGGCACTGGGCGGGGCGACTCATGCGGCCGACGGCGACGCGGCCGTCTCCGCTGCCGCGATCTCCGACAGCATCGCCACCACCGAATCCCTCGACCAGGTCATCGTCACCGGCACGCGCCGCGCCGAGCGCACCGTGCTGCAGTCCAACGTGCCGATCGACGTCGTCTCGAGCTCCGAGCTGCAGAAAACCTCATCCGCCGACATCAACACCAAGCTGCAGGCGCTGGTGCCGTCATACAACGTGCGCCGCATTCCGACCGCCGACGGTTCCATCTTCGTGCGGCCCGCGACGCTGCGGAATCTCTCGCCCGACCACACGCTCGTGCTCATCGACGGCAAGCGGTTCCACCGCTCGGCATTCGTCGACGTGACCGCGCGCGGCGCGCAGGCCGTGAATCTCGCGCTGCTGCCGTCGGGCGCCTTCAAGCGCACCGAGGTGTTGCGCGACGGCGCCGCCGCGCAGTACGGCTCGGACGCGATCGCCGGCGTGCTCAACTTCATCCTCAACGACCAGCCGGGCACCGAGGCGTACGCGCAGTTCGGCGAGTTCGACAAGGGCGACGGCCAGAACCTGCAGGTCGGTGTGTCGAGCGGCTTCCAGTTCGGCGAGAGCGGCCACATCAACGTCGCCGCCGAATACGTCGACGGCGATGCGAGCAACAACGGCATCCAGCGCGCCGACGCCGCGGCCATCATCGCGCTGGGCGAGCCGTACGCGAGCGCCGTGCGCGATCTCGGCAAGGTCGTGCAGCGCTACGGCGTGCCCGAGCAGAAGAGCAAGAAGGTGTTCGTCAACACCGGCTTCGACGTCAGCGAGAACACGCAGTTCTACGCGTTCGGCAACTACACCGAGGACCACGGCGTCGCCGACTTCAATTACCGGCCGTCCGTCACCGCGACCGGGCCGAACGCCGACGGCAACATCGTCACGTTCCCGCGCAACGGCGGTTACAACCTGAAGCCCAATGGCCACTACTCCATCTACCAGACCGCCGGCTCGAACGCGGCCGGCAGCTGGCAGGCGACCGATCCGGGCTTCGACCTGCTGGCGTTGTACCCGGGCGGATTCACGCCGCGCTTCGGCCAGGACACGCGCGACTTCAGTCTCGCGGCCGGCCTCAAGGGCAAGTTCACGGACAATCTGACATGGGACTTCTCGGCCAACTACGGCAGCGATCGCATCGACTACTTCCTGAACGACTCGATCAACCTCTCGCTCGGCTCGCTGTCGCCGACCGACTTCGACAACGGCGGCCGCGAGCAGCGCGAGCAGACCGTGAATGCCGACTTCGTCTACCAGTGGCAGACGGCATTGGCCAACCCCATCAACATCGGCTTCGGCGCCGAGTATCGCCGCGAGGAGTTCTCGATCTACGCCGGCGAAGAAGCGTCGTGGGTGCTCGGGCCGCTGCGCGACCTGTCGCCCGCGGCGAACGGCTTCCCTGGTGCGCACCCGGCCACGGCGGGTAGTTGGGCCAGCCACAACAGCGCCGCGTACGTCGACGTCGACGTGGACGTCACCGACCGCTTCAATGTCGGCGTCGCCGGCCGCTTCGAGGACTACTCGCTGTTCGGCTCGACGACGAACGGCAAGCTGTCGGCGCGTTTCGCGTTCAACGACGCGGTCGCGCTGCGCGGCGCGGTCAGCACGGGCTTCCGCGCGCCGACGCCGGGTCAGCAGTACCTGCAGAACATCAGCCAGAACCCGAACCTCGATCCGACCATCCCGCGCTCGGTCGACGTGCGCGCACAGCTGCCGTCGAACTCGGTCGCCGCGGGCCTGTTCGGCGGCGTCGCGCTGAAGCCGGAGGAGTCGGTGAACCTGAGCCTCGGCGTGGTGCTGCAGCCGGCCGAGGGCGTGTCGGTGACGGTCGATGCCTATCGCATCGACATCGACGACCGCATCGGGCTATCTACCGACTTCGAGCTGACCAACGTGCAGCGTCAGCAGCTCGTCGACATCAACGTGCCGCTGGCCTCCGAGCTGACGCACGTGCGCTTCTACACGAACAGTTTCGACACGCGCACGACGGGCGTCGACCTGGTCGCCGCATGGCGCGGCGGCGTCGGCCCCGGCCGCCTCGGGCTGACCTTTGCGGGCAACTACAACAAGACGGAGTTCGAGCGCTACACGCCGGCACTGTTCAACGAGCCGACGCGCGTCGCGTTCCTCGATTCCGTCCCGAACGTCTCCGGCACGCTGTCCGCGGACTACGACGTGGGCAAGCTGCGACTGACCGGCCGCGCGCGTCACTTCGGCGACTGGACCTACGTGTCGAACACGTCGGCGACCAGCCCCGTGTACGAGGATATCGGCCAGGAGACGTTCCTCGACCTGATCGGCAGCTACGAGCTGTCCGACAGCGTCAACGTGACGCTCGGCGTCGAGAACCTGCTCGACAACTACACGCAGAAGGTGCAGCTGCTGGCCGAACGCAACAACGGCCGGCTGTATCCGCGCGGCGTGCCCTACGACAACGACGGCCGCCAGTTCTACGCGCGCGTCGGTATCCGGTTCTGATCGGGGGTGGCGTTCACGGGATGGCGATGATCAGCGTGCCGGCGACGATCAGCGCCGCCCCCGCGAGTAGTTTGGCGCTGACCGGTTCGCCGAGCAGCGTGATGCCGAGCCCGATCGCGACCACGACGCTCAGCTTGTCGACCGGCGCCACCCACGACGCCGGCGCAAGCTGCAGCGCGCGGAAGTAGCACAGCCACGACGCTCCGGTCGCGAGACCCGACAACGCGAGGAAGGCGAGGGTGCGCGGCGAGACGGACGCAATGCTCGACCAGTCCGCCCGCAGCGACACGATGACGGCGGCGAGCAGCAACACCACCGCGGTGCGCAGGAACGTGGCGAGGTTCGAATCGATGCCGGCCACGCCGACCTTGGCCAGCACCGCGGTCACGCCGGCGAACAGCGCAGAACCGAGCGCGAACCAGATCCACATCGGGTCCGATCTCACACGGCGGGTTCGAGCGCCGGGCGTTTGACCGGAACACCGGCGCGTTCGGCGCGGGTCGCGACCATATAGAAGTGGAGGACGTCGGCCACGATCCACATCACGAAGAACGACACGCCGACGTCCGAGAAGAAATGCGCGCCCGAGGACAACCGCCCCAGCGACACGACGGCACCGACCGCCAACGCTGCGACGAACGCCACGCGGCGACGGCACAGCGCCATCGCCAGTGCCAGCGAGAAGAATCCGCCCGCCGCATCGCCGGACGAGAAGGAGCAATTGGTATTGCACTCGCGGCTCGAGACGAACGCCGGCGTGAACTGCTTGAGGCCGCCGAACTCGACGACGTCGCGCGGCCGCGCGCGGCCGAAGTTGTCCTTCAACGCGACGTTCACGATCAGGCCGCCGCCGATCGCCAGGACCAGGAACAGGTAGGCGACGCGCCAGCCGTCGATGCCGCCGAGGGTGCGCTTCGTCAGACGATTGAAGACGTAGACCGCGAGCACCGCGCCGAGCGTCGCGCACAGGAACCAGTTCAGCGCGTCGTGCGCCAAGGTCTGCCACCACTGGTCGCGCGGGAAGGACACGCCATCGAAGAACAGCGCCGAGATGGCGAGGTCGATGCGGGGAAAGGCGATGACCGTGAGTGAGAAAATCAGGAAGCCGCAGAGGATCAGCCGGCTGTGCCGGCGTTTGAGGTATTCCATGGATCCAGGCCGCCTCCCCGCGGCTCGGACGCGTCCGTGGCCCATCACGGAGTGGCGTATCGAGTAGGACAGGGGCCGCGGCCAGAATCCATCGCGGAAAATTCGCGATATAAGACGCTGATCTACCGGGCTATAGTTCTTCTAATGATTGCCGCCCGGCTCCGCTCCCCGATCTCGCACACCCGTTTTACGCTGGTTTTTGCTGCGGCGCTCTACATCTTCTGCAATGCACCCAATGTCGACCGCCTGGCCCGCTGGTTCCGGGTCGGCGACGCCCTGGACGTCTCGGCGCTGCTGGCCTTCCTGGTGGCCGGGTTATGCCTGTTCATCGCCGTGTTCACGCTGGTCGCGCACCGCTGGACGTTGAAGCCGTTCGCAATCGCGCTGTCGATCTGCGGCGCGGCCGCCGCGTATTTCATCCGCAAGTACGACGTCGCCATCGACAGCTCGATGATGCTGAACTTCGCGCACACCGACGCGACCGAGATCGGCCAGCTGCTGTCCTGGCAGATGGTGCCGGCCGTGATCCTGCTGATCCTGCTGCCGGTGGGCCTGGTGCTGGCCGCGAATGTGACCTTCGCGCCGCGCGGACGTTACCTGTGGGGCTCGGCGAAGTTGTTCGTGGGCTCGTTGCTCGTGGCGGTGGCCTGCCTGTACGTCGAGTCGGCCGCGATCCTGCGGGCCGGCAACGTCTCCAACAAGTACATCGTCTACCAGCTCGTGCCGATCGACGTGATCTCGGGCTCGGTCAACGCGCTGACGAAATCGCTGCGGCCGTACTGGCGCCGCGACCAGAAGACGCTCGCGGTGGACGCGCGCGTCGAGACGCCGGGCGACCTGGTGGTCGTGCTGGCGGTGGGCGAGTCGTCGCGCCGCCAGAACTTCAGCCTGTATGGCTACACGCGTCGCGACACGAACCCGGAGCTCGCGAAGATCCCCGGCCTGCACAAGCTGAATGCCGTGGCCACGCGCGCGTCGACGCTGTACGCGCTGCCGAAGATCCTCGAGAAGGACGGCATCAAGCTGACGACGGTCACCGCGAAGGCCGGCGTGCCCACCGTTTGCTACGTGAACTACACGCTGTACGACAACTGCGCCGCGGTCGGCGAAACGAAGACCGCGAACTGCGCGCACGGCGGCAAGTGTTACGACGAGGACGTGTTGCCGCTGCTCGAGAAGGACCTGGCCTCGTACCGCGCCGGCTATCGCTTCGTGGTGCTGCACCTCGGTGGCGGCAGCCACGGTCCGTTGTATGGCGACCGCCATCCGCCCGAGTTCCGCCGCTTCACGCCGACCTGCGACGACGCCGACGTGGCCAACAAGTGCTCCCGCGAGCAGCTGTTCAATTCGTACGACAACACGATCCTGTACGTCGATCACGTGGTGGCGGGCGTCGTCGACACGCTGGAGCGCTCTGGCAAGCCGTACGTGCTGCTCTATCTATCCGATCACGGCGAGTCGCTGGGCGAGGGCGGCCACCTGTTCCACGGCCTGCCGCCGGGCGTCGCGCTGCCGCCGGAGCAGACGGACATCCCGCTGCTGGTGAAGGCATCGGTGCCGCTCGAGGTCGCCGACCGCGCCGAGATCGGCCAGCCGGACGTGTTCGATTCGGTCCTGGCGCTGCTGACGATCCGGTCGCCGGCCTTCGACCGGGCGGGTTCCTTCCTCACGCGCTGATCCGCTGCAACCTTTTCCCGTCCCGACCCGTCTCAAAGCGACGGTGCCAGAGGGTAAGGGATGTCTTTCGTCAAAGCGCGCGCGCTGATATTGTTCGGCCCTTCGTGCGGCCTCCCGGCGGTTGTGCGGTTCTCAAACTGCCCCGTCAATCCATGATCGAGCTGCACGGTATCCACAAGTATTACCGCTCGGGTGGCCAGCCCCTGCACGTCCTGAAGGGCGTCGACCTGCACATCCGCGAGGGTGAGCTCGTGTCGATCATGGGCTCGTCCGGCTCGGGCAAGTCCACGCTGCTCAACATCCTCGGCATCCTCGATGGCTTCGACGAGGGTTCGTACCTGCTCGATGGCCAGCCCGTCACGCGCCTCGCCGAGACCGCGGCCGCGCGCCTGCGCAACAAGATGCTGGGCTTCGTGTTCCAGTCGTTCAACCTGCTGCCGTTCAAGAACGCGGCGGAGAACGTCGCGTTGCCGCTCTACTACCAGGGCGTGGGCCGCAAGGAGCGCAACCGCCGCGCCGAGGAATACCTCGAGCTGGTCGGCCTCACGGACCGCAAGCATTTCATGCCGAACCAGTTGTCGGGCGGCCAGAAGCAGCGCGTCGCGATCGCGCGCGCACTGGTGCACGGACCCAAGGTGATCCTCGCCGACGAACCCACCGGCGCATTGGACAGCCAGACGACCAAGGAGATCATGGCGCTGCTGAAAGGCATCCACGAGCGCGGCAACACGATGATCATCGTGACGCACGAAAAGGACGTCGCGGAACAGACGCAGCGGCAGATCGTGCTGAAAGACGGCGTGGTCACGAGCAGTTAGCCATGCTCGACGGACTGCAGGAAATCCTCTTCACGCTGCGGCAGAACAAGCTGCGCACGCTGCTGACGGCGTTCGGCGTGTTCTGGGGCATCTTCATGCTCATCCTGCTGCTCGGCGCCGGCCGCGGCATGCAGAACGGCATCTACGACGACTTCGGCACCGACGTGCTCGATTTCATCGTCATCAACCCGGGCGAGACCAGCGTGGCGTATCACGGCATGGGCCTCGGCCGGAAGATCCGGCTCGATGCCGCCGACGTCGAGGCGGTCCGCAACCAGGTCAGCGGCGTGCGCGTCGTGTCGGGCGAGACGATCCAGGGCGGCGTCACGGTGAGCTACGCCGACAAGAACGCCGCCAGCACCGTGCACGGCGCGTCCGAGGATTTCTTCCGCATCAAGGAAGACGTGCCGTTCACGTTCGGCCGCAAGCCGAACCCCCTCGACCGCGAGGACGTGCGCAAGATCGTCGTCATCGGCAAGAACATCGCCGAGCGGTTGTTCGTGAACGGCGTCGAGCCGGTCGGCAAGGACGTGAAGATCAAGGACGTGGTGTTCAAGGTCGTCGGCGTGTTCAACGACAAGGGCAACCGCGGCCAGAACTCCGACAACGTCTTCATCCCGCAGTCCACGTTCGACCGCGTGTACGGCGGCGGCGGGCGCGTCGACACGTTGTGGGTGCGGCCGAAACCCGGCGTCGACGGCTTCGAGCTCGAGAACCAGGTGCTGGGCGTGCTCAAGCGCCGCCACGACGTCTCGCCCGACGACAAGCGCGGCATCGGCTCCTTCAACATGGCCGAGCCCGCGAAGCGCATCAACGGCCTGTTCACCGGCATCACGGTGTTCATCTGGTTCGTCGGCCTCGGCACGCTGACGGCCGGCATCGTCGGCATCTCCAACATCATGATCATCACGGTGAAGGAGCGCACGAAGGAGATCGGCATCCGCAAGGCGCTCGGAGCGACGCCGTTCTCGATCGTCAGCACGCTGTTGCTCGAATCGACACTGGTCACCGGGGTCGCGGGCTATGTGGGCCTCGTGCTCGGCGTCGGACTGCTCGAGCTGATCGCGTTCGGCATCCGGTCGTCCGGCGCGAAGCTGCCGTATTTCATGAACCCGGAAGTGGATTTCCAGGTGGCGATCACCGCCATCCTGCTGCTGGTCGGCGTCGGCGTGCTGGCGGGATTGATGCCCGCGTTGCGCGCCGCGCGGATCACGCCCACCGAAGCCATGAGGGCCGACTGATGCAGATCGTCGACGTCGAGAAATGGCGGGAGATCTTCAGCACGCTCGGCCGCCACAAGCTGCGCACGGGGCTGACGGCGTTCGGCGTGTTCTGGGGCATCTTCATGCTCACGGTGCTGCTGGGCGCGGGCAAGGGCTTCGAGAACGGCGTGTACACCGGCTTTCCGAAGGTCTCGAACCTCGTGTGGATGTGGTCGGGTGGCCAGACGCAGATTCCGTACGAGGGCATGCCGGTCGGCCGCAACATCCCGCTGGTCCCCGAGGACGTGACGGCGATCCTCAAGGACGTGCCGTCGGTGGGCTGGATCTACGGCGTGAATTCCGTCGGCGTCTGGGGCGGCAGCCCGCCGTACACGGTGCACAAGTCGAAGAACGGCGTGTTCGGCGTGAACGGCGGTTATCCCAACATGCAGAACGTCGATCCGATGGAGATCGTCGAAGGCCGCACGCTGAACGAGCTCGACGACCGCGAGAAGCGCAAGGTCATGCTGATCGGCCGGCGCGTGCGCGACCAGCTGTTCCTGCCCGGCGAGCCGGTGATCGGCAGCGACATCACGGTGAACGGCATCAGCTTCACCGTCGTCGGCGTGTTCAAGTGGCTGCAGGCCGGCGACATGCAGCAGCAGGAAGAGCGCGTGATCATGCCGAACACGACGCTGCGTTATTCGTTCAACCAGGTGGGCCGCATCGGCAGCTTCGTGTTCGTGCCCAAGCCCGGCATCCGCTCGAGCGTCGCCGAGGAAGACGTGCGGCAGTTCCTGCACAAGCGGAACAAGGTCAGTCCCGACGACAAGGGCGTGCTCGGCAGCTTCAATCTCCAGGACGAGGCGGACAAGATCGAAGGCCTGTTCACCGGCATCCGCGTGTTCAGCTGGATCGTCGCCGTCGGCACCATCTTCGCCGGCGCGGTCGGCGTCGGGAACATCATGCTGATCGTCGTGAAGGAGCGCGTGCGCGAGATCGGGCTGCGCAAGGCGCTCGGCGCCACGCCGGGGTCCATCGTGTGGATGATCATGCAGGAGTCGGTGTTCATCACCGCCGTCGCGGGATACGCCGGGCTCGCGGTCGCCGCGGGACTGCTGGAACTGATCGCGAATGCCATGCGCGCGTCCGGCGGTACCGCCGGATTCATGGGCCCACCCGAAGTCGAATTCCACACCGCCATCACCGCGCTGCTCGTGCTGGTCGTGTCCGGCGTGCTCGCGTCGTTGTTGCCGGCGGCGAAGGCGGCGGCGGTGAATCCCATCACCGCGCTGCAGGACGAATAAAGAGAGAGAACCATGAAGCGGATCATCAAGTACGTGTTGCTGGGCCTGGTCGGCGTGTTGTTCATCTACACGATCGTCTTCCTGTACCAGAAGTCGCAGGCGAAGCCGGTCGTCTACACGCTGGACAGCCCGGCCACGATGACCATCGTCAAGAAGACGGTCGCCGTCGGCAAGGTGATCCCGCGGCGCGAGATCGAGGTGAAGTCGCAGGTGTCGGGCGTCGTCGAGAAGGTCTACGTGACGCCTGGCCAGACGGTGAAGAAGGGCGCGATCATCGCGCGCATCGCGCTGCGGCCCAACATGCTGAACGTGAGCCAGGCGGAATCGCAGCTGCAGTCGGCGAAGCTCAGCCTGCAGAACCAGGCCGCGGATCTCGACCGGTACCGCGCGCTGCAGAAGCAGGGCGTGATCTCGCAGTCGCAGTTCAACACGTACACGACCAACTACGACCTGCAGAAGGAAGCGGTGGCGTCCGCCGACAACGCGCTGCAGCTGCTGCGCACCGGTGCCTCCCGCGGCATGGTCTCGAACATGATCCCGGCGACCATCGACGGCACCGTGCTCGACGTGCCCAACAAGGAAGGCGCGTTCATCCTCGAGACGAGCACGTTCCAGTCCGGCACGACGCTGGCGTCGCTGGCGGACATGAACGACATGATCTTCGAGGGACTGGTCGACGAGGCCGAGGTCGGCAAGCTCAAGCAGGGCATGGAGCTCGTGATCAACGTCGGCGCGCTGCAGGGCAAGCCGTTCAAGGCGATCCTCGAATACATCGCGCCGAAGGGCGTGACCGACCAGGGCAGCATCAAGTTCACGATCCGCGCCGCCGTGCAGCTCGACGCGTCGCTGTTCCTGCGGTCGAACTACTCCGCGAACGCCGACATCGTGCTCGACAAGCGCGAGAACGTGCTGGCGATCAACGAGGGCGACCTGATCATCGAGGACAAGAAGACGTTCGTCGAGGTCGAGACGTCACCGCAGAACTTCGAAAAGCGCGAAATCCAGACCGGGTTGTCGGACGGCATCAACATCGAGGTGGTGTCGGGGCTGAAGGCGGAAGAGAAGGTGAAGCACCGCTAGCCGGTCAGTCCAGGCCGACGAGTCCCTCGATCTTCACGACCATCGGGCCGTCGAACGGCAGTTCATGGTCCGCGAGCGCGGGCAGCAGGAACATCGAGTCGCGGCCGACCTGCAGCCACTCGACTTTCGAATCGGCGGCGCCGAGCACGGTCGCGCGCCCGGCCTTCGGCTTCTTCAGGTTGCGCACGAACAATCCGGTTTGCGGGCGCAGCGGCAGGATCGCGTACAGCGTGTCGCCATTGCGCGTGAACAGGATTTCCTTGCGCGCATCGCCGGGCGCGGGATGCAGCGTCAGCGCCTCGACGTCGTACTTCGCGCGGTAGTTGGTCGACGTGTCGAGCGCCGGCTGTCGGCCTGCGGTCCACTGCGCGCTGTCGCGGAACGTGCGCGTGCCGTAGACCGCTTCGCCGTTGGTGCGCAGCCAGGTGCCGAGGTAGTTCAGCCGCTCCTGCATCTCCACCGGGATGCGGCCGTCCGCCGTCGGGCCGATGTTCAGCAGCAGGTTGCCGCCGCGGGATACCGTGTCGAGCAACGTCAGCAGCAGCCGCTCGCCGGTCGCGTAGTCGGCGAGATCCTCGTTGCGGTTGTAGCCGTACGAAAAACCCATGCCGCGGTTTTCTTCCCACGCGTGATCGGCGCCGGGCAGGCCGGCGCCGTATTCGGTGGTGTAGTAGCCGCCGTGGATGTGGCGCGTCTCCTTGCCCCAGCGGTCGTTGACGACCACGGTGTCCTTGACCGGACTGTCGTTGAACAACCAGGTCAGGAGTTCGGCCGAGCGCCAGGTCGCGGACGGTTCCGCCCACTCGCCATCGGAGAAGATCACGGTCGGCCGGTAGCGGGTGACCAGGTCCTTGAACTGCGGGAACAGGTGCTGCTCGACGAAGGCCTGCCGGTCGCCGGCCAGCCACTTCGGGTTGAACCACTCATATAAAGAGTAATAGAACCCCATCTGCAGGCCCTGCGCGCGCACCGCGGTGGTCAGCTCGCCGACCAGGTCGCGCTTCGGGCCGATGGCCAACGCATTCCACGGCCGGCCCCAGCTCGCATCGGCTTCCTTCGAGGGCCAGAGCGCGAAGCCGTCGTGGTGCTTCGAGACCAGCACCACGTACTTCGCGCCCGAGTCGCGCAGCAGGCGCGCCCATTTGTCCGCGTCGAAGAACTCGGCGCGGAACTGCGGCGCGAAATTCGCGTAATCGAAATCCTTGCCGAAGTTGCGCTCGTGGAAGGCGCGCGTCTCCGCGCGGATCTGCTGGTCACGCGCGGAGGCGGGGTTGCCCGGTGCACGCAGCCGTTCCCAGTACCACTCGGCGTACTCACCCTTCGGCGCGAACGCGGGCACCGAGTACACGCCCCAGTGGATGAACACGCCGAACTTCGCGTCGCTCCACCAGGTGGGCGTGGGGCGGGCGTCGACGGCCGACCAGTCGGTCGTCGTTTCGTCAGCAGGTCCCGCGGCGTTCGCCGTCGCGACCAGACACAACATCGCGAACGTGGCGCGCACGGACATGGGGAACCTCAGTCGGTGTGGAACACTTCGGTCATCGTCGACCACCATTCGTCGGCGGCGGCGCTCGGCCATTTCTCCTGCATCGGCTCCATCAGCGCCCACCAGCGCTGCGTCTCCGCATCCGCAGCCATCGCGCCCATGTCGGCGGCGAAGTCGGCGCCGACGTACTCGAAGTACGCGAACAGGATGCCGTCGCGCAGGTAGATGGAGTAGTTGCGGATGTTCGAGCGCCGGATCTGCGCCAGCACGCCCGGCCACACGGCCTCGTGGTGGCGCACGTAGTCGTCGCGGAATTCCGGGCGGACGCGGAGTATCTGGCCGAATCGTCGCATGGGAACTCCGCGGGGCAGGGGCGCGCGGGCATTGACCCGCGCGCCGCCGTCAGTTCATGTTCTTCGCGAGGAACGTCTCGACTTCCTTCAGCAGCGTGAGCCGCTCGGACTCGCGGTCGAAGTCGTGCGTGGCGTTCTTGACCATCACGGTCGTCACGTCCTTCTTCGCCTTGCTGAGCACGGCGTCCATCACGACGGTGTGGTCCATCTGGACCTGCCAGTCCTTCGTGCCGTGCACCAGCAGCACCGGGATGTTCACCTTGCTGGCGTTGTCGATCGGCGAGTCGCTGTCGAGGCGCGTGCCGCGCACGGTCACGGAAGGTTTGTCCGCCGGATCGTCCTTGTCCTCGAGCTCGCGACGCGCGCTGTCCTTCGCCATGCGTGTGCCGCGGTTCAGCTGCATGTCGAGATCGGCGATGCCGTTGATCGCGACCGCGCAGCGGTACGTGTTGGCGTTGTTGCGCGTGGCGCTGAGCAGCGCCTCGTAGCCGCCGAAGCCCCAGCCCATGATGCAGACGCGCTTCGGATCCGCGATGCCCTCGCTGACGGCCCACTTCGTCGCGTCCTGGATGTCGTTGTACACGAGGCCGCCCCAGTCGCCTTTCGCGTCGGAGGTCCACTTGTAACCGAAGCCCGACGAGCCGCGGTAGTTCATCTGCAGCACGGCGTAGCCGCGATTCGCGAGGAACGTGCGCAGGTACGAGAACTTCCACGTGTCGCGATCGCCCGGGCCGTCGTGCGGCAGCACGACGAGCGGCAGGTTCTTCTTCTCGACGCCGGAGGGTACGGTCAGGTAGCCGGGAATCTCGGTGCCGTCGGCCGCCTTGTAGAGGATGTTGGTCATCGAGCCCAGCGAGCGCGTCTCGAGCTGTGGATAGGCCGTGCCGAGCTTCTGCAGCTTCTCCTTCTCGACGTCGTAGAGCTGGTACGTGCCGCCGTCGGTGTCGCTGTACGACTCGACGACCAGGAATTTCTGGTCCTCCGACGCGTCGATGATCTCGTGCGCGCGGTTGATGAACTGCTTCTCGAGCTTGTCGATCAGTTCGCGGTGCTTCGGGTTCGCGTACCAGACGTACGGCCGCTCGACGTCGTAGCGGATGCCGAGCACCTTGCGGTCGCTGCGCAGGATGGGTTCGCCCACGTCGACCAGCGGATGCTTGAACAGGACCTTCGGCTGCTGCTTGTCGGCGAGATCGATGCTCCACAGCGCCTCTCGTCCTTCGACTTCACCGTACGCGTACGCCGTGTCCGGGTCCGCGCCGATCGCGAACGGACGCAGCGGACTGCGGCCGTTGTCGCCCTTCGTCGCCGCGAGCTTGCGCCAGTCGCGCTCGCCGTCGAGCCGCGCGAAGTAGTTCGAGTCGCCGGAGCGCGTGAAGCCCCAGCCGAGGCGCGGGTTGCCCTTGCCGTCGGTCACGAACATCTGCATGGGCTGCGTCTCCTGCATGCGCGTCATGCGCATCCCGTTCGTGACGTTGAGCTGCATGATGGCCGGATAACCGTTGTGATCGTCGTCGGCGGTGATCAGCACGCTGTCCGGTTCGTCGGGCGTGAAGTCGATGACTTCGTCCTGCGACGCGGGATTGAAGGTGACGAGGTACTTGTCCGTGGCCGAGACGCCCATCGCTTCGCCGTTGCCCCAGGCCGCGTAGTTGGACTTCACGCTGTTCGCGACGGGCGCGCTGTAGTTGAGGTTCAGGTTGCGCATGCTCGTGGTCTGCACGAACAGGTTGCCGTCGGTGCGCGCCTTCTCGAGCACCTTCAGCGCCGAGCCGTCGGCATTGACGGCGAACAGCTTGCGATAGGGCGGCTCCGCGTACTTCTTGCCGCGCAGGTTGCCGTACACGCCGCAGATGACGCGCTGCGAATTCGCCCAGCGGCACCAGCCGATGTCGAACTTGTCCGGGTCCGACGCCGCGACGCGCTTGAAGGGGCCGGGGTTCTTCCGGTCGTAAGTCATGAGGATCGTGTCGTCGCCGGAGCCCGAGATGAACGCGATGTATTGGCCGTCCGCCGAGATGGTCACGCCCTGCATCTGCGGGCGGCGGGCGAAGAATTCGACGGGTTGCGGCGCGGCGGATGCGGCGCCCGCGGACAGACAGAAGGCCAGCAGCGCAGACCTGCAGAGCGAGATCGTCATGGAAGAATCCCCCTTCATTGAAACTTCCCGAGCGAGCGCGAAAATACCGCACGCCGCGCCGGATGTCCCGCGAATGCGGGGAAGCCCGTATAGACCCCATCTATCGTCTTCATCAAAAGAATCGAATTCTGTCGATAACGTGACGCGCGTACTGTCCGCACACTCAAACCACGCCGGGGGATCCCATGTCTGAGCAAGTTAAGAAGTGCCCGTTCCACCACGTCACCGGCGGCGGCACCGGGAACAAGGACTGGTGGCCCAACTCGCTGCGTCTCGACCTGCTGCATCAGCATTCGACGAAGTCCGACCCGATGGGCGCGGGCTTCGACTACGCGAAGGCGTTCAAGAGCCTCGACTACAAGGCGCTGAAGAAGGATCTCGCGAAGCTGATGACCGATTCGCAGCCCTGGTGGCCGGCGGACTTCGGTCACTACGGCCCGCTGTTCATCCGCATGGCCTGGCACAGCGCGGGAACGTATCGCATCGGTGACGGGCGCGGCGGTGGCGGCCGCGGTCAGCAGCGCTTCGCGCCGCTCAACAGCTGGCCCGACAACGCCAGCCTCGACAAGGCGCGCCGCCTGCTGTGGCCGATCAAGCAGAAATACGGCAGCCGGATTTCCTGGGCCGACCTGATGATCCTCACCGGCAACGTCGCGCTGGAGACCATGGGCTTCAAGACGTTCGGTTTCGGCGGCGGCCGCGCCGACGTCTGGGAACCCGACCACGACGTGTACTGGGGCAAGGAGACGAAGTGGTTAGGCGGCGACGAACGATACAGCGGCGATCGCGAGCTGGAGAACCCGCTCGCGGCCGTGCAGATGGGCCTGATCTACGTCAACCCCGAAGGCCCGAACGGCAACCCGGACCCGGTCGCCGCGGCGCGCGACATCCGCGAGACGTTCAAGCGCATGGCGATGAACGATGAAGAGACCGTCGCGCTCATCGCGGGCGGCCACAGTTTCGGCAAGACCCACGGGGCGGGCCCGGCCTCGCACGTGGGCGTCGATCCCGAGGCCGGCGATCTCGAGCACCAGGGCTTCGGCTGGGTCAGCGGTTTCAACTCCGGTCTCGGTGTCGACGCGATCACCAGCGGCCTCGAAGTCACGTGGACGAAGACGCCGGCGAAGTTCAGCAACGACTTCTTCGAGCATCTCTTCGGCTTCGAATGGGAGCTGACGAAGAGCCCGGCCGGTGCGCATCAGTGGAAGCCGAAGAACGGCGGCGGCGAAGGCACCGTGCCCGCGGCGCACGACAAGACGAAGAAGATCGCGCCCGGCATGCTGACGACCGACCTCGCGCTGCGCTTCGATCCCGCGTACGAAAAGATCTCGCGCCGCTTCCTCGAGAACCCGAAGGCGTTCGCCGACGCGTTCGCGCGAGCCTGGTTCAAGCTGACCCATCGCGACATGGGTCCGCGCGTGCGATATCTCGGCCCCGAAGTGCCGAAGGAAGAACTGGTCTGGCAGGACCCGTTGCCGAAGGCGGTCTCCAAACCGATCGGCGACAAGGAGATCAAGGTCCTGAAGAAGGCGATCCTCGCCTCGAAGCTGACGATCCCGCAGCTCGTCTCGACCGCGTGGGCGTCGGCGTCGACGTTCCGCGGCTCCGACAAGCGCGGCGGTGCGAACGGCGCGCGCATCCGGCTCGCGCCGCAGAAGGACTGGGAAGTCAACGAACCCGCTGCGCTCGCGAAAGTGCTGGCGAAGCTCGAGTCGATCCGCGCGGCCTTCAATCTCAAGGCCGGCAAAGCCGGCCGGAAGGTGTCGATGGCGGACCTGATCGTGCTGGCCGGAACGGTCGGCGTGGAGCAGGCGGCCAGCAAGGCCGGCGTCGATCTCGATCTCGAGTTCTCGCCCGGCCGCGTCGACGCCTCGCAGGAGCAGACGGACGTCGAGTCGTTCGCCGCGATGGAGCCGGCCGCGGATGCCTTCCGCAACTGGCAGAAGCAGAAGTTCTCGATCCCGGCGGAGGCGCTGCTGATCGACCGCGCGCAGTTGCTGACGCTGAGCGCGCCCGAGATGACGGTGCTGCTCGGCGGCCTGCGCGTGCTCGGCGTGAACGCCAACGGTTCGAAGCACGGCGTCTTCACGAAGAAGCCGGGCGTGTTGACGAACGATTTCTTCGTCAACCTGCTCGACATGAACACCCAGTGGAAGGCGACGTCCGAGGCCAAGGACCTCTACGAGGGGAAGGACCGCAAGAGCGGCGCCACGAAGTGGACCGCGACGCGCGCCGACCTGATCTTCGGCTCGAACGCGCTGCTGCGGGCGGTGGCCGAGGTGTATGCCAGCGCGGATGCGAAGCAGAAGTTCGCGCAGGACTTCGCGGCGGTCTGGACCAAGGTGATGGACCTCGACCGGTACGACCTGCCGCGTTGAGCCGCCGATCGATCGGAGCGCGGGCGGAGCACGTCCGCCCGCGCTTTTTTCGGGCAGCCGGCCCGCGCTTGTAGGACGGAATTACCTGCGCGGCTGCGGGCGCGGCTGATATCGTGTGTGCCCCGGGCGCGAGTTGTTTGCCCGAGCGCATAGAGAAGAATGAGAAGAAGCAGGTCCGTCGTCGGTATCGCCGTTGGCATTTCCTCCCTCGTGCTGGTCGCCGCGGGATTCATCGCCTATCGCGCCGTCGGCCGGCTCGCCTCCACCAGCGACGCGGTGGTCCGCGCGAAAGAGCTCGAGCTGTCGCTCGAACGCCTGCTCTCGACGATCCGCGACGCCGAAACCGGCCAGCGCGGTTACCTGCTGAGCGGCAGCGAGGAATACCTCGCGCCTTACGACGAAGCACTGGCCGAGCTCGAGAGCCGCCTGTCGACCGTCGAGGCGCGCGCGAAGGCGCGCGACATCCCGGACGAGGAGATGCGCAACCTGCGCGCACTCGTCACGCGCAAGCTCGGCGAGCTGGCGCGCACCATCGAGCTCAACCGCAACGGCCGGCGCGACGAGGCGCTGCGCATCCTGCGCTCCGACGAAGGCAAGGCGGCGATGGATTCGATCCGCGGCCTGATCGGCGCGCGCGCCGACGCCGAGCGCGCCAACGTCGAGAAGCTGATCCGCGGCGAGAGCGAGGCGCTGCGCCAGACGATCCGCGCCAACGTCGCCGTCAGCGTGCTGGCGATCGCGCTGATGATCGTCCTGGCCTGGGTGGTCAAACGCGACTCGGCGCGACTGCGCCACAGCGAGGAGCGCCTGGCGACGACGTTGCGCAGCATCGGCGACGCCGTGATCGCCACCGACGAGCGCGGCCTCGTGACGTTGACCAATCCGGTGGCCGAGGAACTGACCGGCTGGACGCTGGCCGACGCCCGCGGCCGGCCGCTCGACGAGGTGTTCCGCATCGTAAACGAGCAGACGCGCGCGACCGTCGAGAGCCCCGTGACCAAGGTGCTGCGCGTCGGCGGCATCGTCGGCCTCGCGAACCACACGGTGCTGATCGGCCGCGACGGCCAGGAAGTCGCGATCGAGGACAGCGGTGCGCCGATCCTCGATGCCGACGGCGCGATCACCGGCGTCGTGCTCGTGTTCCGCGATGCCACCGAGGAACGGGCCGCGCAGAACGCGCTGCATGCCGCCGACCGTCGCAAGGACGAATTCCTCGCCACTCTCGCGCACGAGCTGCGCAATCCGCTGGCGCCGATCCGCCAGGCCGCGGCGATGGCCGGCAAGCCCGACGCGACGGCGGAACAGATCGCCTGGTGCCACGGCGTCATCGAGCGGCAGGCCGCGCACATGGCACGGCTGCTGGACGACCTGCTCGACGTCTCGCGCATCACGCGCGGCCGGCTCGAGGTGCGCCGCGCGCGCGTCGAGCTGCGCAGCATCGTGGAGTCCGCGGTCGAGACCGCGCGTCCGGCCATCGATGCGCACCGGCACGCGCTGCACGTCGAGCTGCCGTCGGCGCCGCTGTGGGTCGACGCCGATGCGCTGCGCATCGCGCAGGTGCTGGCGAACCTGCTGACCAACGCCGCGAAGTACACGCCACCGCCGGGCGAGATCCGGCTGGTGGGCGCGCGCGAGGGCGACCAGGTGGTCGTGCGCGTGGCCGACAACGGCATCGGGTTGGCGGCGGACGACCTGCCGCGCATCTTCGAGATGTTCGCGCAGGTGAAGCCGACGCTGGATCGGAAGGAAGGCGGACTCGGTATCGGCCTCGCGTTGTCTAAGGCGTTGATGGAGTTGCACGGCGGATCGCTCGAGGCGCGCAGCGCCGGGCTCGGCCAGGGCAGCGAGTTCGTCGCGAAGCTCGCGCTCGCGCAGGCCGCGGCCGGCGCGCAGGCGGGCACGGCGGCCGCGGACCCAGCGAGGACGGGCACCGTCGAAACGGGCGCGACGACGGGCCTCACGGCAACGCCCGTGGCCGCCGGCACAGCGCCGCGGGCCGTGCGCATCCTCCTCGCCGACGACAATCGCGATGCCTGCGACAGCCTGCAGATGCTGCTCGAGCTCGAGCATCACGACGTGCGCGTCGCTTACGACGGCGAGCACGCGTTCGAGGAGATCGCCGCGTTCCGGCCCGAGATCGCGCTGCTCGACATCGGCATGCCGGGCATGAACGGCTACGAGCTGGCGGCGAAGATCCGCGAGCAGCCGTGGGGCGCGGGCATCCACCTGGTCGCGGTCACCGGCTGGGGCCAGGAAGACGACCGGCGCCGCGCGCTCGATGCGGGGTTCGATCAGCACCTGGTGAAGCCGGTGGACTTCAACGAGGTCAGCGCGTTGTGCCGGCGCGTGGCCGCCGGAATCGCCGGTTGATCCGCTGGGACGCCGGCCGCTCCGGCGACAGTATGTAGTTAGGTGGCGTTCCGCCATCCACGTTGCAATGCCGCAACCGGGGGACAACTACATGAACGACAACACCCAGAAGATCAGCGTGGGAGCCTGCGTGCTCGGCGGTCTCGGTGGCCTCATGCCGACGCTCGTCAAGATCGCGCCCATCTATGCATCGAACCAGGCCGCCGACCCGCCCGCGCTCGGGCTGTACATCGCGCTGGGCATCTTCGCCGTGTTCGGCGTGGTCGCCGTCGCGGCGTTCCAGGAAACCGTGTTCCTCAAGGCGTTGGCCCTCGGCATCGCCGCGCCGGGCATCCTGACCAACGCCGTCGCGGCCAAGGACGAGATCGCTGCATCGCGCAGTCTCACGCAGCACACGTCGCAGACGGAGGACGGCGACCTGCTCGGTCGATTGTTCGGCGTTTCGTCGGCGTACGCCCAGACGGTCGCGCCGAGACCGGCATCGGCCTCGAGCCGAATCACCGTCGTTCCGCAATTGACCGGGGCGCCGCGGGAATATGCGGTCAAGCCCGTGACGCTCGCGTTCGTCGGCGTGGATGGTTCGGTGCTCGGCAGCAGCAATGTCGACGTTCGCTCGACACCGACGCTGGAGGTGCCGAGAGGTGCGACGAGCGTGCGCGCGCTGTCGGATGGCAAGGCCACGGAAATTCGGCTGCCCGCAGGCGGCTACAGTTCGGCGGAGCTCGGACTGGCGATCAACGTCGCGCCGGGCAGTGATTTTTCCTGGGCGCTGGGTGGCACGCGCAAGGCGAACGTGCAATCCATAAACGGCACGGTCCGGCACGTCACGACCATCGGCCTGCAACGTGGCATGAGCGTCGTGACGCCCGCCGGCCAACAGGTAGGAGTGGTCGAGCGCGTGTCCAGCAAGCCGGGACAGCAGGCGGTCGTCGTCATGCGCCCGGCGGGCGGCAGCTGACCGGGGCGCGCGCGGAGAATCGAGTTTTCCGCGCGCGCCTGGACTGAAATGGCCGCATGAGCGGCCATGATCGGCAAACGCATGAGAGCACCGTGCGCGAAGCGGTGTTCGCGCTGCTGCGCGCGTTCCGCCTGACCACGATCTTCGGCAATCCCGGGTCGACCGAGCTGCCGATGTTCCGCGATTTCCCGGCCGACTTCCGCTACGTGCTGGCGCTGCAGGAGTCGATCGCCGTCGGCATGGCGGATGGATTCGCGCAGGGCACGCGCAACGCGGCGCTGGTCAGCCTGCACTCGGCGGTCGGCGTCGGCCATGCGCTCGGCAACATCTTCACGGCGTACCGCAACCAGACGCCGCTGGTCATCGTCGCCGGTCAGCAGGCGCGCTCGATGCTGCCGTACGAGCCGTTCCTGTATTCGGAGCGCGCGGCGGAATTCCCGCAGCCGTACGTGAAGTGGGCGGTCGAGCCGGCGCGCGCGGCAGACGTGCCCGCGGCGATCGCGCGTGCGTACCACGTCGCGATGCAGGCGCCGCGCGGGCCGACGCTGGTGTCCGTGCCGGTCGACGACTGGCAGCAACACTGTGCGGCGCCGGCGCCACGCGTCGTCAGCGAACGCGTCGGCGGCGAACCGGCGGCGCTGGACGACATCGCGGTGGCGTTGGCGGGCGCGGCGCGCCCGGTGTTCGTGGCCGGTGCCGGCGTGGCGCGCGACGACGCCTGGGACGAGATCATCGCGCTGGCCGAACTCCACGACGCGCCGGTGTGGACTGCGCCGATGGCCGGCCGCAACGTCTTCCCCGGCGACCACCGGCTGTTCGCCGGCTATCTACCCGCCGACCGCGCGCGGATTGTCGCGGCACTGGACGGCGCGGACTTCGTGCTGGTGCTCGGCGCGCCGGCGTTCACCTACCACGTCGAAGGCGACGGGCCGTTCGTGCCGGCAGGGGCCGCGCTCGCGCTGCTGACGGACAACCCGGCGCAGGCGGCGTGGGCACCGGTGGGGCGCGCCGTGGTCACCGATCTGAAGCTGGGGCTGCGCGCGTTGCTGGACGGGCCGGCGCCGGTGGCGCGGTCGCGCGCCACGGCGCGCGCGGGTTCGCCGCCGGCCGCACGGGCCGCGCCACCCGCGGGCCGCCTCACCGACGCCTATCTACTGCAGCGCATCGCCGCGCTGCGGCCGCCCGGCACCGTGCTGGTCGAGGAGGCGCCGGGCACGCGCGGCGCGATGCACCGCCATCTGCCCATCCTCGAGCGCGACGGCTTCTACACCTGCGCCAGTGGCGGACTCGGCTTCGCACTGCCCGCGGCCGCCGGGATCGCGCTGGCTCGCCCGCGTGCCCGGATCATCGCGCTGCTCGGCGACGGTTCCAGCATGTATTCGATCCAGGCGTTGTGGTCGGTGGCGCAGCTCGGGTTGCCCATCGTCTTCATCGTCGTGAACAACGGGCGTTACGAGGCATTGCACCAGTTCAAGAGCCACTTCGACCTGCCGACGCTGCCGGGCACGGAGCTGCCGGGCCTGGACTTCGTCGGGCTGGCGAACGCGCAGGGCATCGACGCGGTGCGCGTCGGCGACGCGGCGGCGCTCGATGCCGCGCTCGGCGACGGCTTCTCGTTCAGCCGGCCCTTGTTGGTCGAAGTCCTGGTCGGATCCTGACGCGCAACACGAACGTCACGGGACGTTCACTTCGCCCGTCGACACTCTCCGGCGATTGCCAGGGGTGTCCCCATGAAAAGAATGATCTTCGCAGTCCTGCTCGGCTGGGCGGGCCTCGCGCAAGCCGCCACGGTCTGGGACGAGAGCGTGTTCGGCGATTTCTCCAACGACGGACTGGCGCCGAGCTCGCTGCTGTTCGGTCCCGGCAGCAACTCCGTGCACGGGTTGACCGGGAACGCGGGTTCGGGCATCGACCGCGACTACTTCACCTTCGAGGTCGCCGCGGGTTCGATGCTGACGGCGATCAACGTGCTGCCCGACACCAACGTCTCCGGCAGCGTGTCCTTCTTCGCCATCCAGCGCGGACCGCAGGTCACCGCGCTGCCCGACGGGACGGGCGCGTCGGCGCTGCTCTCGTACTCGCATTTCAACAACGACCTGGTCGGCCAGGACCTGCTGCAGTTTCTCGGCTTGCAGGATCTCGCACCCGGCCGCTACTCGGTCTGGGTGCAGGAGACCGGCGGTCTCGCCGGATACGGTTTCGACTTCCAGATGACGCCGGTGCCGCTGCCCGCGGCCGCCTGGCTGCTGCTCGGTGGACTGGCGGCGGTGTCCGCGGTCCGCCGCCGCGCGAGTCCGGCCGGCAGTTAGATCGTCGCTCCCGCGCCTGTTATCTTCCGCCTCGACCAACAACGAGGCGAGTGAGTCCATGGGCGAGTTCAATCCGTACGCGCCGTCGCAGGCGTCGATGGCGTCGCGGCCGGTGTCGGCGGGCGCGGGCGAGAACGTCTGGCGCGACGGGTCGGTGGTCGTGATGCTGCACGGCGCCTCGCTGCCGCATCGCTGCGTGAAGTGCAACCAGCCGGCGGAAGAGCCCGTGAAGACGCGCACCGTCTACTACGCGCACCCGGCCATCTACCTGCTGTTGCTGATCAACTTCCTGATCCTGCTGATCGTCTACCTGGTCGTGCGCAAGAAGGGCGAGATCGATCCGGGCCTGTGCGCGCACCATCGCCAGCGGCGCCTGCTCGGGCTGACGCTGGGCTGGGGTGGTTTCTTCGGCGGCGTGGTCGTGTTGATCCTCGGCGTGGCTTCCGACACGGCGGTCGCGGCGATCGCCGGCATGCTGATGATGATCGGCGCGATCGTCGCCGGCATGGTGTGGGGTCGCTTCGTCTACCCGAAGAAGATCACCAAGGAAGAGATCCGGCTCGCCGGGTTCTGCAGCGAGTACGTGGTCGAACTACCCGAATACCGCGGCTGAAGCGCCGCGGCCGGGTGCGCGCTCAGATCATCCCGGCGCGCTTGACCGCGTGATAGCGGTTCACCAGCTCGATGCCGAGATGCTGCGGCTCGGCGTCGACCATCAGCGCGTCGCGCGCGGCGAGGCGGTTGAACGCATCGCGCCGTGATTGCTCGTAGAGATGCGCGCTGCCGACGTCCAGCGCCGCATCGCCGGATTCGAGCGGACTGCCGATCAGCTCGCCGACCACGCGCTCCCGCAACGACGCCAGCAACACGAGGTGCCGCGAGCGCAGCAGCCGCAGCGCCTGCTTGAGCTCGCTCGAATCCTCGTCGCGGAAGTTCGTGATCACGATGACCAGCGAGCGCTTGTGATGCCGGCGCAGCAGGTTCTGCGCGACCGAGACGTAATCGGAGTGCGTCGGCGTGGGCTGCACGGAGTACAGCTCGCCCATCAGCGCGTTCAGCGCATGCGCACCCTTGCGAGGCGCGAACAGGCGTTCCTCGCCGGGCGGCGTGCCGAACGTCAGCGCGCCGACGGCGTCGCCTTGCTTGAGCGCGACGTACGACAGCAGCATCACCGCGTTCAGCACCTGGTCGAAGTGGCCGCTGCCGATCGCGCCGTCCGCGTCGTAGGCGCGCATGCGGCGGCCGCAGTCGACCAGCAGCATCACGCACTGGTCGCGCTCGTCCTGGAACTCGCGCAGGATCGGCTTGTTCTGGCGCAGCGTCGCCTTCCAGTCGATGTGCCGGATCGGGTCGCCGTAGCGGTACTCCGCGAGCTGCTTGAAGTCCGTGCCTTCGCCGCGTTGTTGATAGGTCTTGATGCCGATTTCCTGCAGGCGCCGGTCGCCGGCCAGCCACGCGTACCGCGCAACCTGCGCGAAGTCCGGATACGCGCGCCGCGTTTCCGCTGCGCCGAGACGGTCGAGCAGTTCGACCAGTCCGAAGCGCGAGCGGATGCGCACGTCGGCCGGCAGGAATTCGATCTCGCCGCGGCGCGTGGGCACCACTTCGTAGGCGACATCGGTGCGCTTGCGCGGCAGCACGTCGACGCGCGCCGGCAATCCCGCGACGCGCAGGCTGGCATCGCAGTGATCGAACACCTCGCAATGCCACGCGCGCGCGGCGTCGGATTCGAACTGCAGGTGCACCAGCTTCTTCACGCCGATCGCGAACGCCGATGGCAGGCGCCGTGTCAGCCGCACGCCGGCGGCGCGCCATTCGCGACGCGTTAGCGCGAAGTCCAGCAGCGCGAACGCGGTCAGCAACACGGCCAGCATCACGCTGGCACCGACGACGGTGCCGAGATCGCCGCCCAGCAGCAACACGACCGCGGCGATGAGCGTCGCGGCGGCGACGACTCCCGTGGTCAGCTTGCTGGGCAGGACGCGCAGGCGCATGCGGGTGCTCAGATGCGCGGCGCGGGCACGCTGTCGACGACACCGGCCAGCAGGTCGTCGGGCCGGCGGCCTTCGAGCAGCGCGTCCGGCGCCAGCGCGATGCGATGGCGCAGCGCCGGGATGGCGATGCGCTTGATGTCGTCGGGGATCACGAAGTTGCGGCCTTCGCCGAGCGCGACCGCGCGCGCGCCGCGCACCAGCGAGATCGCGCCGCGCGAACCCGAGCCCGACGCGATGCCGGACCACTCGCGCGTCGCACGCGCGAGGCGCACCGCGTAGTCGACGACGGACTTGTCGACGCGCTGGCGCGCCGCGATCTGCTGCAGGCTGGTCACCGCACGTTCGTTCAACACCGGCTTCACCTGCGACAGCGGCAGCTGGTCGCCGGCCTGGTCGGTGGTCGCGCGGATGACGACACCGGCCTCGTCGTCGACGGAGGGATACCCGATCTCGATCTTGAACAGGAAGCGGTCGAGCTGCGCCTCGGGCAGTGGATAGGTGCCCTCCGTCTCCACCGGGTTCTGCGTCGCCAGCACCATGAACGGCTTCGGCAGCGCGTGCGTCTGGCCTTCGAGCGTCACCTGGTATTCCTGCATGACCTCGAGCAGCGCGCTCTGCGTCTTCGCCGGCGCGCGGTTGATCTCGTCCGCCAGCAGCAGGTTGGTGAACACCGGGCCCCGCACGACGCGCAACTCCATGGTCTTCGGATCGAGCACCGCGTGGCCGGTGATGTCCGACGGCATCATGTCCGGCGTGAACTGGATGCGGCCGGTGCCGAGCTGCAACGCCTGCGACATGGCGCGCACCAGCAACGTCTTGCCGAGGCCGGGGACGCCTTCGATCAACACGTGGCCGGACGCCACCAGGGCGAGCACGATTTCCTCGACGACGCGCGGCTGCCCGACGACGGCTTCGGAGATGCCGGCGCGCAGCTTGGTCAGCAACTCGGCGGCTTTCTGGATCGTGGCGGATTCGGTTTCCATGGTTTGCCTTTTAACGTTGGGCCTTCTTCGTGATCGACAGTCGACGTCTCGCGGTCTCGAGCACCGCGATCACGTTGCGCATCTCGTGCGCGGTGCGCGCGCCGGAAAAGTTCATCGCCGGGCCGAGCTCGCTGGCGAGCACCCCGGAGAGCGCCGCGATCGCCGCGACGCGTTCCTCGGCGGAAAGGCGATCGTAGTGCGGCAGCCGTTTCAGTGCCGCCTCGCGCAGCGCCCGCACCATCGCCGCGTGCAGCGCACGGCCGTTGCCGAACCGCAGCGTGAACAGGCCGGTGCCGCGGATCTGCTCGGCCAGCGAACGCCGCGCCTTCTCCGGCGCCGCGGCCAGCGGACCGAAACGCGTGGTGTTGCGCCACAGGGCGAGCGCGATCAAGGCGGCCAGCAGCAGCACGGCGGGCGCGCCGAAGCGCCACACCAAGGTCAGCAGCGAGGCGTGATCTTCCTCGGTGAAGAAGTACACGCCGTCGCCGTGGTGCAGCTGCGTGACGGCGAGGAACAGCTTCGCGTGGTCGCCCTGCAGGAATTCGCGGAAGCGGAACGGCGAGGCGTTCAGCACGGTCACCGAACCGCGGCCTACCGCGACGCGTAGCGCGTGGATCTGGCGGTCGCGGCGCAGCGCCCATTGCAGCTTGCGCGAGCTGGTCAGCGAGCGGGACATGTCGACGTCGCAGACGCTGTAGCCGCGGCGCGTGTCGTCCTCGGTGAGCTCCAGGCAGTCGCCGCGCGAGAACTGCTCGATGATCTCGCGTTCCTGGCGGTTCAGTCGGCGCTTGCGTTCCTGGCGCGCGGATTTCTTCGCTTCGTCCGCGTCCTCGGCATCGGCGATGGACTCGGAGTCGGCGTCATCGGCAGATTCGACGTCTTCGTCGGTCGTCGCATCGCCAGCGTCGCCGCGGGTCGCCTCGCTCGCATCGTCGGACGTGTCTTCGTCGTCGTCGCGCGCCTCGAGCGAGCCGATGCCGGACCACTTCTCGAATTCCGCGGCGCCGCCGAGCAACGAATCGTCGACGACGAGACGGCCACCCTCGCGCACCCAGTTCTCGATGCGCTCGCGCCGCGTGCGGCTCAGCGACCAGTTCCAGTTCGACAGCAGCATCACCGAGTCGGTCGGCGGCAGCGTCAGCACGCGCTCCCATTCGCCTTTCGCGCCGAGATGCTCGGCGAACTTCGTCGCCGCGTAGAACGGGTTCTTGATCGCCTCGCCCTTGAGCGGCAGCGGGATCGTCGTCTGCTCGAAGCGCAGGTGCGAGCCGATCCAGAACACCAGCGCCGCCACCGCGACGACGAGCACGAGCGTGATCCAGCGCCGCGCGTTCATGCCGCACCCGCGAGCGTCGAACCGCCGGCGGCGCCGGCGTCCGGCGCGTCGAGATTCGCCGCGAAGCCCGCGCACAACTCGTGCACGACCGGCGTGTCGATCGCGATGCCGCCGTACGTGAAACGCTGCCAGGCGCGCACCAGCTGCGTGATGTACGCGACGCGCACCGGGTCGAGCTTGCGCGCCGCGAGCACCAGGCAGTCGCCCTCGGTGCTCGAGTCGCGGATCGGCACCTCGTGCACGTGCGCGAGGCGCGACAACGTGCCGCGATACAACAGCGCGAGCGCCGCGCGGTGTTCGCCGCGGTCCCACAAGTCGCGCGCCGCGGCGCCGATGTCCGGCGGCAGGCTTTCGGGACGGATGTCGAGATCCTGCACGTGCGTCGGCGCGACGAAACGCGCGCCCTTGCGTTCGAACCGCGTGTCGCGCACCAGCCGCGCGATGAAGATCAGCAACAATCCGACCAGGCCCGCGAGCAGCAGCCAGACCAGCATCTGCGAGCCCTGCGCGATCCAGCCGAACAGGTTCGGGATCCATTCGAGCCACGACGGCCAGTTCGTGCGCCGTTTCGGCTCGTCGGGATCGTCGGAGCTCTTCCAGCGCAGCGTGCGCACGGATTTCTCGGCGGAGAGATTCGGATCCTTCTTCACCGCCTCGATCGCGCGGTCGACTTCCTGCGCCGTGGGCGGCGGGCCGCCCGCGGACCACGCCGGCGCGCCGCCCAGCAGCGCGAGCAACGCGAGCAACGGCAGCGCCGACTCAGGACGCGAACGCACGGCGGAACTCCTGTTCGATGTCCCAGGCCTCGAGCTCGGCGCGGCGGTTGAGATACATGCCGAACCCGGCGGCGACGTAGAAGGGCTCGAGGAACAGGACGGCCAGCGCGTAGGCGATCGAGGTGATCACCGCGAAGAACCACGACCACTCGCCGCTGATCAGCTCGCTCCAGCTCATCGTGTTCGGCAGCGGGTCGAGCCACACGACCAGCGAGCTCAGCGCCATCACGAGGCCGGTCTCCGCCATGCTGAACGCCGAGGTCACCAGCGTGGCGGCGCCGGAGTGTTTGCGGCGGATCTGCAGGATGCGCGGCCGCAGCTTGAAGAAGGAGTGGCCCTCGAGCTGGTAGACGGGCTGCGTCAGCGAGCGCCACGGCGACAGCCGGCGCAGGGTCCACGTGGTCAGCAGCTGGTGCCACCAGACGCGGCGCTGGTCGGACCACAGATCGCCGACCGTCGTGCGTTGCCCGAACGCGGCGCGCGACAACACGTACAGCACCGTGCGGTCGAGCCAGGGCTTCGCCCACCACAACACGAACATGGGCAACCACGGGCGGATTTCGAACAGCGACAGACACAGCAGCGCCATCGGCACCGCGACGACGAGATGGCAGCGATACACCTCGCGCCAGTTCGCCTGGCAGAGGCGAATGCCGAGATCCGCGGCCTCGTGCGGCGCGCGCGGACGCATTTGCACCGACAGCGAATCAACGCGCACGCCGGCCCTGCAACGTCAGGTAGAGCATCACGGCCAGCCAGCACAACGCGGCGACGGTGTACTTCAACGGCAACGGCAACCAGCGCGCCGACGACCAGAACGCCTCGATGGCCGCGGCGATGACCAGCATGATCACGAAGCCGTAGATGATCGGCATGCACTCGCGGCAGGCGGTGACGAGGCTTTGCAGCCGCGTATTGCGGCCGGGCGCGATCAGCGCATGGCCGATGCGCAGGCCGGTCGCGCCGGACAACACGATCGCGGTGAGCTCGAACGCGCCGTGCGTCACGACGAACGAATAGAAGTTGGTCGAGTAACCGCGTTCGGTCAGGTAACCGGCGACCGCGCCGATGGCGGCACCGTTGATCAGCAGCGCGACGATGCTGCCGATGCCTGCGACCAGCCCGCCGGCGAAGCACTGGAACGAGATGCCGATGTTGTTGAGGATGTAGAAGCCGAACATGTACCAGTTCTCGTGCGGGCCGCGCGTGCTGCCCAGCGCTTCGGCGGCATCGGAGTACGACATCTCCATGTTCGCGACGGTGTCGCTGTCGACGACGGAGAGGATGAGGTCCGGCCGTTCGTACACCAGCCAGCCGATGAGGAACATCGGCACGTACAGCAGCACGGCGGACAGCCACACGTAGCCGGCGTGCGCGCGCACGGCGCGCGGGAAGTCGTAGAGGATGGCGTGCAGCAGGCGCTGCGCGCCGAAGTCGCGCTGGTGGTAGATGACCTGGTGCGCCTCGGCCGTGATGCGGTCGAGCTTGTCGATGAGGTAGCGCGGGTACGCGCGGGCGCGGGCCAGCGCCAGGTGTTCGCAGGCGCGGCGGTACAACGCGGCGACGCGTTCGCCGCGGATCGGCTCGAAGCTGCCGCTCTGGTTCTTGCGGCCTTCGAGGATCAGCCGCAGCTGCGCCGCGAGCTCGTCCCACTCGGCCTGGTAGCTCTGCTCGAACTGCAGCGGTGTCACGAGCGCCGGCCCAGCAGCCACTGCGCGACGCCGAGCACGCGGCGCGTGACCTCCGAAGAGCCGCGCGCTTCGTCGCCCTGCACGCTGCGCGCCAGCGCGGCGAGCTCGTCGAGGCGTTCGATGGTGAGCGACGGCGCGCGCGCCGCCAGCGAGATCACGGCGGCCTGGTCGCGCGGCGACAACGCGCGCGCCGGGGCGATCGGCGCGACCATCTCGAGCGTCGCCTTCGGCGCGGGTCGCGGCTGGTGCACGACCAGCGTGCCGGCGGCGAGATCGCCGAGCCGCTTGCCGTCGGGACGCACCAGCATGCAGAACACGGCGGCGCCGAAGCCGGCCGGCATCAGGTCGGCGACGCGCAGCAGGTTGCGCGTGATGGACGCGGCCGGCGTTATGGGCAGGCCGTTGTCCATGACGACCTTGAGATCGAGCGCGCGTTTGCCGGGCGTCGCGCCCTTGCGGCCCAGCTCGAAGTACACCGGGTAGAACCAGTCGAGCACGAACAGCAGCACCAGCCACAGGCCGATGCCGGCGCCGCCCAACAACCCGAAGATGAACATCGCGACCCAGAGGATCGCGATGCGGATCAGCCAGTCGATCGCGAAGGCGCAGAAACGCGCCGAGAGGCCGGCCGGGCGAAGCTCCAGCAGGATCCCCTCGGGCGTTTCCGCGGCAACGACCGAATCGAGCACGTCAGGCGACGACGACGATCGTGTCCGCGATCTTGTCGTGAACGCACTGGCGCGCGTCACCGAAAATCACGAGGTGATCGATCAGCACGTAAAACGGAATGATGCCGATGATGGCATTCACCACATTGCGCAACCAGAAAATGCGCCCCAGCGAAGCCTTGGAACCATCCGACCGCACGACTTTGATTCCGAGCAACTTCTTCGCGATCGTTTGCCCATTGCGCGCGACGTAGATGATCGTGAAGTAGAGCCACACGGCCAATCCAACCAGAACGAGCACGCCACCGAGGCCGGACAGGCGCGGCATACCGTTTTCGCCGACGGCAGAGAAGCCCCCGACCAGCACAGCCGGAAGGTAAATGAGCACGCCGCCGATCACGGCGTCGAGAAGGTATGCGCCGAGTCGAATTCCGCGGCCGGCGAGCTCGAGTTCTTCGGTGGCATCGGCGACGTCGCTGACGTTCGCGCGCGGCGGCGCGTAGGGATTCGGTGTGTTCATGTATCGAGACCTTTTGTAGTTGTCGGAACGGGCCGATTCTCTCCTAACCACAACCGGATTGTCGCGGACGCGCCGGGGTTTTTTCGCGGGCGCGTCGCGGCCGGATTTGACCGGCGGGCGGTCGGCCGCCAGCATTGCCGCGCGGGGCGTCCGCCGGAGCGGTTTCGTGACAGAAGAGGTTTCCCTGTCGAGTGTGCTGGCCTGCCCGCGTTGTGGTCGCGGGCCGGTGACGCTGGGGCGCGCCGGCTGGATGTGTGATGCGTGCAGCAGCGGCTATCCGGTCATCGGTGATATCGCCTGGCTGTTCGCGGACCCGCGGCAGTCGCTGGCCGAATGGCGCGGGCGTCTCGGGATGCTGGCGGAACACCTGGCGGCGGAGGCGGCGGCGATGCGCGCGGCCGTGCCGGCGGCGGCGGTCGACGCGACACGCCGGCGGCTGGAGCACGTCGCGGCGGCGTACGAAGATCAGATCGCGCGGCTGAAGGCGCTGCTCGCGCCGCTCGGCATCGAGCCGGGCGCGTCCCCGGCGACGCACCAGGGGCTCGGCACGAAGCTGCCGCTGCAGCAGGGCCTGACTAACTACTACGTGAACCTGCACCGCGACTGGTGCTGGGGCGACGACGAGAACGCGCGCGGGCTGGACGAAGTGCGCGCGGCGCTCGGTGGGTCCCTCGCCGGACTCGGGCGCACGCTGGTGCACGGCGCGGGTGCGGGGCGCCTGGCGTACGACCTGCATGCCGGCGGCGACGCGTCGCTGACCGTCGCGACGGATTTCAATCCGCTGTTGCTGTTCGTGGCGCGCGAGTTGTTCGCCGGGCGCGGCGTGGGGCTGTGGGAATTCCCGATCGCGCCGCGCGGGATCGAGGACCACGCGGTGCTGCGCGAGCTCACGGCGCCGCCGCGGCCGCGGCCAGGGCTCGAGCTGGTGGCGGCGGACGCGCTGCAGCCGCCGTTCGCGGATGGCGCGTTCGATACGGTGGTCACGCCGTGGTTCGTCGACATCATCGGCGAGCCGTTCGCGCGCGTGGCCGCGCGGGTGAACCTGCTGCTGAAGCCGGGCGGGCGCTGGATCAACACGGGGTCGCTGGCATTCTCGCGCGCGGCGCACGCGGACCGCGTCGGCCTCGACGAGGTGCTGGAGCTGATGCCGCGCGCCGGGTTCAGCACGCCGGCGGTGCGCACGGCGACGTTGCCGTACATGCGCTCGCCGTCGAGCCGCCACTCGCGGCTCGAAGAGGTGGTGACCTGGGTCGCGACGAAGTCCGGCGCGCCCACCGAGTCACCGCGCGCCCGCGTGGTGCCGGACTGGCTGCTGAACGCGGAGAAGCCCGTGCCGCGCACGCCGGCCTTCGAGATGCAGGCGATCTCGAGCCGCGTGCACGCGTTCATGCTCGCGCTGATCAACGGCGAACGCTCGATGCGCGACATGGCCCGCGTGCTCGCCGATCAACGCCTGCTGCCGCCGAACGAATCCGAAGCTGCCGTGCGGGCGTTCCTCACGCGCCTGCACGAAGAGACCGACACGCTCTGATCGGGCGTTGTAATGGGGACAGTCCCCGATTCCTAGCAAACAGGGACAGTCAAGTTGAGGATTGTCGCCGGCCTGTCGTTTGTACTTGCTTTTTTGCCCCTGGAGATCGGCGAGGAGTGAACGGCCGCGCGCCGCTGCAGTGAACTTGAAGACTTGCCACGGAGAAGATGTAAAGGCGCGCAGTGAAC
>DATJTW010000128.1:0-14456 GCA_035502995.1 Steroidobacteraceae bacterium
CTCGCGGCGTGGCACGACCGTTGCACAAGTACTCGGGACAACGCGATCACCCTGATCGCCGAAGGAACCGAGCATGGCAACGGAAAAGGCAGTAGCAGAGGAAGGCGCCGAGGGAGAAGAAGGCGCTGCCAAACCCAAAGGCAAGAAGGGCCTGATCATCATCATCATCGCCGTGCTGGTGCTCGGCGGCGGTGGCGCCGGCGCGTTCTTCGCGTTCGGCGGCAAACACGACGAGAAGGGCAAGAAGGAAGCCGCGCACGAGGAGCCGAAGCTCCCGCCGCGCTACATCACGCTCGATCCGCCGTTCGTCGTGAACTTCGAAGCCGAAGCCGCCGTTCGCTTCCTGCAGATCACCGTCGGCGTCATGACGCGCGACCCCCTCATCGAGACCGCGATCAAGGAAAACGATCCGCGCGTCCGCAACGACCTGCTGCTGTTGTTGGGCGGCCAGACCTACGCCGGTGTCTCCACGACGGAAGGCAAGGAAGCGTTGCGCGCGAAATGCCTCGAGGCCGTGCGCGCCATCGTCAAGGAAGACGGCAAGGACCCCGCCAAGGTCGAAGCCCTGTACTTCACCTCGTTCGTGATGCAGTGAGGCGCGGCCCATGGCCCAGGAAGTACTGAACCAGGACGAGATCGACGCGCTGCTGAACGGCGTCGACGCCGGTGCCGTGAGCACCGAGCCGGCGCCCGCGCCCGGCGACACGCGCACCTACGACTTCAGCAGCGAGATGCGCATCGTGCGCGGCCGCATGCCGACGCTCGAGATGGTGAACGAGCGTCTGGCGCGCCAGCTGCGCATCAGCCTGTACAACCTGCTGCGCCGCACGGTCGAGCTGTCGGTGGGGCAGGTCACGATGAAGAAGTTCAGCGAGTACACGCACTCGCTGAGCCTGCCCGTGAACCTGAACCTCGTGAAGGTGAACCCGCTGCGCGGCACCGCGCTGTTCGTGCTCGATCCCAAGCTGGTGTTCGCGCTGGTCGACAACTTCTTCGGCGGCGTCGGCCGGCACGCGAAGATCGAGGGCCGCGAGTTCAGCGCCACCGAGATGCGCATCGTGCAGACGCTGCTGCGCGCCGCGTTCGCCGACATGAAGGAAGCCTGGACGCCGATCGCCGCGATCGACGTGGAATACCAGCACTCCGAGATCAACCCGAATTTCGCCAGCATCGTGACGCCCTCCGAAGTCGTCGTCGTGTGCCCGTTCCAGATCGAACTCGATGGCGGCGGCGGTTCGCTGCACATCGTGATGCCGTATTCGATGATCGAGCCGCTGCGTGAAGTCCTCGACTCCGGCGTGCAGGCCGACCGCGCCGAGCAGGACGAGCGCTGGCTCGCCTCGCTCAAGGACGGCCTGCAGGACGCGGAAGTCGAACTGACGACCGTGCTCGGCGGCGGCAGCGTCTCGCTGTCCAAGCTCGTCGAGCTGAAGCCCGGCGACGTCCTGCCCTGCGACTTCGCCGGCAAGGCCACCGTGCTCGCCGAGGGCGTGCCGCTGTTCCGCGGCGCGTTCGGCGTGTCGCGCGGCCAGCAATGCGTGCGCTACGAACAGCGCGTCCGCCGCCCCAGCGCGCGCCCCGCCGACGCGTCACTGCTCCGCAAGAATTCCTAGAGGTCCTTCGACATGAATGCCAATACGCAACAAGCCGCTCCCGCCGACGCCGATGACGCCGCCGCCCGCGACGTCAATCTCGAGGTCATCCTCGACGTGCCGGTGACGCTGTCCATGGAAGTGGGCCGCACTCGCATCGCGATCCGCAACCTGCTGCAGTTGAACCAGGGCTCCGTGGTCGAGCTCGACCGCGCCGCCGGCGAGCCGCTCGACGTGTTCGTCAACGGCACGCTGGTCGCGCACGGCGAGGTCGTCGTGGTCAACGAGAAGTTCGGCATCCGCATCACCGACGTGGTGAGCCCGGCCGAACGCATCCGCAAGCTGAAGTAGTTCGATGGCAGACCCGACCCTGTTCGCGGCGCCCTCGGCGGCCGCGCACGGCGCTGCCGGCGGCGGCGTCGAGATCACGATGACGCTGCTGGTCGTCGTGGGCTTCCTCGCGGCGCTGGCCTGGTTCGCGCGCAAGATGCGCGGCGGCTTCACGCGCAACGGCGGCGCGCGCATCCAGGTGCTCGGCGCGCAGTCGCTGGGACCGAAGGAACGTGCCGTGCTCGTGCGCATCGGCGAGACCGACATCCTGATCGGCGTCGGCGCCGGCAGCGTGAACGCGCTGCACGTGTTCCCGGTCGGCACGAACACGGAGGCACCGGCGGCGCCGGCTCCGGCGTCCGGCCTGCCCAACAACCCCGACTTCAAGTCCCTGCTGCTGAAGGCGCTCGGCAAGAAGGACTCGGCATCGTGAGCCAGCGAACCTTCTTCAAGTGGCTGTTGATCGGCGCGGCGCTGTTCGCGCCGCTGGCCGGTTTCGGCGCCGAGACGGGCATCCCCGCGGTCACCGTGACCACCGGCGCTGGCGGTGCGCAGACGTACTCGCTGACGCTGCAGGTCCTCATCCTGATGACGGTGCTGACGCTGCTGCCCGCCATCCTGCTGATGATGACGGCGTTCACGCGCATCATCATCGTGCTCTCGATCCTGCGGCAGGCGCTCGGCGCCGGCCAGACGCCGCCGAACCAGGTGCTGGTCGGCCTCGCGTTGTTCCTGACGCTGTTCGTGATGGGCCCCGTGATCACGAAGATCAACACCGAGGCCGCGCAGCCGTACATCGCCGGCACGATCGACGCGACCGTCGCGCTCGAACGCGCCGTGGTGCCGCTGAAGGGTTTCATGCTCAAGCAGACGCGCGAGTCCGACATCGCGACGTTCGTGCGCATCTCGGGCGGCGAGGGCTTCGCCAAGCCCGAAGACGTGCCGCTGACCATCCTCGTGCCCGCGTTCGTCACCAGCGAGCTGAAGACCGCGTTCCAGATCGGCTTCCTGCTGTTCATCCCGTTCGTGATCATCGACCTGGTGGTCGCGAGCGTGCTGATGTCGATGGGCATGATGATGTTGTCGCCCGTGCTGATCTCGCTGCCGTTCAAGATCATGTTGTTCGTGCTGATCGACGGCTGGGCGCTGATCATGGGCACGCTGGCCCAGAGCTTCTTCCGGTAGGGCCGCCACCATGTCACCCGAAACCGTCGTCACCATCGGCCGCCACGCGCTCGAGATGACGCTGATGCTCGCCGCCCCGCTGCTGCTGACCGCGCTGGCCGTCGGCCTGATCGTCGGCATCTTCCAGGCCGCGACGCAGATCAACGAGATGACGCTCTCGTTCATCCCCAAACTGCTGGCGATGGCCGCCGTGCTGGCGCTGACCGGCCCGTGGATGATCCGCTCGCTGGTCGAATACACGCGCGGCCTGATCGAAAGCATCCCCGGGATGATCGGTTAGACCGCGTGGCACCGCTCGCGCTCACCTCCGGTCAGTTCGAAGCCTGGGTCGCGCAGGCCTTCTTCCCGTTCGTGCGCATCGGCGCCTGCCTCATGGTCGCGCCGCTGTTCGGCGCGCGTTTCGTGCCGGCGCGGTCGCGCATCGTGCTGGCGGTCGCGTTGACGGCGCTGGTGGTGCCGCTGCTGCCGGCGCCGGACGTCGCGCCGTTCTCGGGCGAAGGTTTCGTCGTCGTCGCGCAGCAGCTGCTGATCGGCGTCGCGATGGGCTTCGCGCTGCAGGTGGTGTTCGACGCGCTGGGCCTCGCCGGCCAGCTGCTGGCGAACAGCATGGGCCTGTCGTTCGCCTTCAACGTCGATCCGCTGCGCGGCAGCAGCACCGCGGCGCTGGGCCAGCTCTACATCATCCTCGCCACGCTGACGTTCCTCGCGATGGGCGGTCACCTCGCGTTGATCGAGCTGATGGTCGGCAGCCTGCATTCGCTGCCGGTCGGTACCACCGGGCTCGGCAGCGAAGGGCTGTGGGCGCTGGTGGGCTGGGGCGGCTCCCTGTTCTCCGGCGCGATCATGATCGCGCTGCCCGGCGTCACCGCGCTGCTGATCACGAACCTCGCGTTCGGCGTCGTCAGCCGCGCCGCGCCGTCGCTGAACCTCTTCGCCGTGGGTTTCCCGATCTCGCTGGTCGTCGGCCTGCTGGTCGTGCTGGCCGGCATGGGTCCGCTGCAGCAGGGCATCGCCCGGCTGATCGGCCAGGGCTTCGACTTCGTCCGCAGCCTGGTGGGAGGCTGAGATGGCCGAGGGCGGTCAGGAAAAAACAGAATCAGCCACGCCAAAGCGCCTCGAGGAGGCGCGCAAGCGTGGCCAACTTCCCCGCTCGACGGACCTGTCGACGGCGGCGGTCTGCATCGCGGCCGCCGTGGCCATCTACTCACTCGGCCGCGTCTCGGCCGGGCAGTTCGCCGATCTCATGCACGACGGTCTGCAGATCTCCGCCGAACGCGCGATGGACGCGCAGTCGTTGTGGCCGGCGCTGCGCGACACCGCCGCGCGTGCGATCTGGATCGTGCTGCCGATCCTCGGCGCCACGTTCGTCGCCGCGCTGGCCGCGCCGATCGCCATCGGCGGCTGGAATTTCTCGACCGAGGCGTTGATGCCGCAGTTCTCGCGACTGAACCCGATGTCCGGTTTCGGCCGCATGTTCTCGGCGCGCGGCGGCGTGGAGCTCGGCAAGGGCCTGGCGAAGGTCGCGGTCGTCGCGACCATGGGCTACGTGCTGCTGAAAGGGCAGACGGCGCAGATGATGGGCCTGTCGTCCGAGCCGGTGAACGGTGCGATCTCGCACGCGGCGGCGCTGGCCGCGTATTCGTTGCTGGTGCTGTGCTGCGGTCTCGCGGTCATCGCCGCGGTCGACGTGCCGTTCCAGCTCTGGCAGCACCACCGCGACCTCAAGATGACGCGCGAGGAAGTGCGCGAGGAATACAAGGAAAGCGAGGGTTCGCCCGAAGTGCGCGGCCGCATCCGCGAGGCGCAGCGCGCCCTGGCGCGCGGGCGCCAGCTTCAGGAAGTGCCGACCGCCGACGTCGTCATCACGAACCCGACGCACTTCGCCGTGGCGCTGCGCTACGACGAGAACAAGATGCGCGCGCCGCTGGTCATCGCCAAGGGCACGGACCTGCTGGCGCTGAAGATCCGCGAGATCGCCGCCGAGAACGGCGTGGCCGTCGTCGAGGCGCCGCCGCTGGCGCGCGCGTTGTACCGCACCGTCGAGCTCGGCCGCGAAGTGCCGGCCGCGTTGTACATCGCGGTCGCGCAGGTGCTCACGTACGTCTACCAGCTGAAGGCCGCGCGCGAGAAGGGCGTGGCCCCGCCGCCGCTGCCGCAGGTGGAAGTCCCGCAGGCGGCGAATGCCGCGCCGAACTCCAACGACACGCCCGCCGGTGCGGGCGACGAGAACTGATAGATGGCCGCTCCCGAAGACAGTGGTTTGATGAGCCCCATGATGCGGATCGGCATCGGCGTGCCCGTCGGTTTGCTGTCGATCCTCGCGATGATGATCCTGCCGCTGCCGCCGGTGCTGCTGGACGTGTTGTTCACGTTCAACATCGCGCTGTCGCTGGTCATCGTGATGGCGGTGTTCCAGGTCAAGCGGCCGCTCGAATTCGCGATCTTCCCGACCGTGCTGCTGCTGGTCACGATCCTGCGCCTGGCGCTGAACGTGGCCTCGACCCGCGTGGTGCTCATGCACGGCCACGAGGGTCCGCACGCCGCCGGCCGCGTCATCGCGGCGTTCGGCGAGTTCGTCATCGGCGGCAACTACGCCGTCGGCGCGGTGGTGTTCATCATCCTGACGATCATCAACTTCGTCGTCGTCACGAAGGGCGCCGGCCGCGTGTCGGAAGTGTCCGCGCGCTTCGCATTGGACGCGATGCCCGGCAAGCAGATGGCGATCGACGCCGACCTGAACGCCGGCATCATCACGCAGGACCAGGCGCGCGAGCGCCGCGCCGAAGTGCGCGCCGAATCGGATTTCTACGGCTCCATGGACGGCGCCAGCAAGTTCGTGCGCGGCGACGCGATCGCGGGCCTGCTGATAATGGCGATCAACATCGTCGGCGGCCTGCTGATCGGCACGATGATGCACGACCTGCCGGTCGGCGACGCCGCGAAGACCTACACGCTGCTGACGATCGGTGACGGCCTGGTGGCGCAGATTCCCGGCCTGCTGCTGTCGGTCGCCGTCGCCATCATCGTCACCCGAATCTCGCGCGAGCAGGACGTCAGCAGCGAGCTCGGCAAGCAGCTGTTCGGCCAGCCGAAGGCGCTGGGCGTCGCGGCCGCGGTGCTCGGCATCCTCGGCGTGATCCCGGGCATGCCCAACTTCATGTTCCTGATGTTCGCAGCGCTGGCCGGCTGGGGCGCGTGGAAGCTCAAACAGGAGCGCGACAAACCCGTCGTCGAGGAAGCGCCGCCGCCCGAGGCGCCGCCGCCGGTGCCCGCGGAACAGCAGGAGCTGTCCTGGGAAGACGTGCGTCCCGTCGACGTCATCGGTCTCGAGGTCGGTTACCGACTCGTGCCGCTGGTGGACAGGACCAAGGGCGGCGATCTGCTGGCGCGCATCCGCGGCATCCGCCGCAAGCTCACGCAGGAGCTCGGCTTCCTCGTGCAGCCCGTGCACATCCGCGACAACCTCGAACTCGGCCCCAATGCCTACCGCATCCGTCTCGCCGGCGTCTCGATCGCCGAGAACGTCGTGCATCCGGACCGCGAGCTGGCGATCAACCCGGGCCGCGTGTTCGGCCCGCTGAACGGCCTCGCGACCCGCGATCCCGCGTTCGGCATGGAAGCGACGTGGATCGAGCCGAGCATGCGCGAGCACGCGCAGTCGCTGGGCTACACCGTCGTCGACGCGGCCACCGTGATCGCGACGCATCTGTCCCACCTGATCCAGTCGCACGCGCACGAGCTCTTCGGCCACGAAGAGGCCGAGCAGCTGCTGAAGAACCTCGCGAAGACGGCGCCGAAGCTGGTCGACGAGCTGGTGCCGAAGGTGCTGCCGCTGGCCGTGGTCGTGCGCGTCATGCAGGGCCTGCTGGCCGAGCGCGTGCCGATCCGCAACGTCCGCGCGATCGTCGAAGCGTTGGCGGAGGCCGGTTCGCGCGGCGCCGATACGCAGACGCTGATCGCGCAGGTCAGGGTTGCCCTGGGTCGCCAGATCGTCCAGGACATCGTCGGCCTGGCCGACGAACTGCCCGTCATCACGCTGGAACCGGAACTCGAGCGCATTTTGTCGAACGGATTGGGCGGAAACGGCACCAGCCCCGGTCTCGAGCCCGGGTTGGCAGAGCGCTTGCAACGAGGTCTACAGGACGCCGCCCTGCGTCAAGAACGTGGCGGTGAACCGGCGGTGTTGCTGACCCCGCCGACGCTCCGGGCGGCCCTGGCCCGGTTCTTCCGGGTCAGCGTCCCGGGCCTGCACGTGCTGGCCTGGAACGAGGTGCCCGACAACCGCAAGGTCCGGATGGTGACCGCGGTGGGTAGTAGATAGACAGGCCGAGGACAGGACCAGCAACGATGCGAATTCAGAGATTCATCGCGAAGGACATGCGGACGGCACTGGCCCAGGTGCGCGACGCACTCGGCACCGAGGCCGTGATCCTGTCCTCCGGCAGGATCGGCAGCGACGTCGAAGTGACCGCTGCCATGGACATGGAAGTGCAACGCGCCGTCGCGAGCGCCGCGCTGGCGCCGCCGCCGGCCCGTCCCGGCGAGACGATCACGCATCCGGCGATCCGCCCGACCGACGCGGGCCGTCATCCGGACAGCATCGAAGCCCGCGCTGCCCGTGCCGAAGCGCGTCGCCTCGAACTGCACGGCGAGTCGGCGGCTGCCGCCGCGCCCGCCACCGCGCAGATTGCGCCCGCTGCTACGGCCACCGACGCGCCGCGCGCGCGCCGCGCCTCGTCGCAGCTCTCGGAACAGATCGCGCCGGCCGCGGCCCTCGTGCCCGCCGACGCACCGCTCGCCGCCGACGAAACGCAGGGCGCGCTGGCCGAGATGAAGGACATGCGCCGCATGCTCGAGGCGCAGCTCGCGACGCTGGCGTGGAACGACATGTCGCGCCGTTCGCCGATCCAGGCCGCGATGCTCAAGGAGCTCGCGCAGCTCGGCATCACGCAGGATCTCGCCAACTCGCTGGTGCGAAAGCTGCCCGCGGGCCTGAACTTCTCCGCGGCACGCCGCTTCGCGCTGGCGACCATCGCGCGCACGATCCAGACCACCGGCGACCGCTGGCTCGAGAAGGGCGGCGTGGTCGCGTTCGCGGGTCCGGCCGGCGCCGGCAAGACCACGCTGCTGGCGAAGCTCGCCGCGCGCTGGGTGCTGCGCCACGGTCCGCGCAGCGTCGCCATCGTCTCCGCGGACAGCGTGCGCATCGGCGCGCACGAACAGATGCACATGCTGGGACGCCTGCTCGGCGTCACCACCCACAACGTCTACGACGTCGCCGAACTGCCCGAACTGCTGTACGAACTGCGCAGCTGCCGCTTCGTGATGATCGATACCGCGGGCACGAGCCCGCGCGATCCCGAGCTCGCGCGCCGGCTGCGGCTGCTGAACCAGCTGCAGGCCAGCATCGAGACCTCGCTGGTCCTGCCGGCGAGCACGCAGGCGGGTGCGATCGACGAAGTCATCCAGCGCTTCGCGCTGGCGAAGCCGTCGTCGTGCGTGATCACCAAGGTGGACGAGGCGGTGAGCCTCGGCGGCGTGTTGTCCGCGCTGATCCGCCACAAGCTGCCGGCCGCGTATCTCAGCGACGGCCAGCGAGTTCCCGAAGATCTCTCGCCGGCGCGTTCGCACACGCTGGTGAGCCGCGCGGTCGAGATCGCCAGCCACAACGGCGCCACCGCGGACGACGAAGTGATGCAGCGACGCATGAGCGGAGGGGCCAATGGCCGCAAGGGCTAACAACGTGACCGTGCCGAACCCGGTGCAGGTCATCGCGGTGACCGGTGGAAAGGGCGGCGTCGGCAAGACGACCGTCGCGGTGAATCTCGCCGCCTCGCTGGCGTCGCGCGGCAAGCAGGTCATGCTGCTCGATGGAGATCTGGGTCTCGCCAACGTCGACGTGTTCCTCGGGCTCACGCCGCGGTTGACGCTCGCCGACGTGCTCGCGGGCAATTGCTCGCTCGAGGAAGTGGTGCTCGAGGCGCCGCAGGGTTTCAAGGTGGTGCCGGCCGCGTCCGGCATCGCGCAGCTCGCCGAGCTCGACACGCTGACCCACCTCGGGCTCGTGCGCGCGTTCGGCGACCTGACGACGAATCTCGACGTGATGGTCGTGGACACCGCGCCCGGCATCGCCGGCTCGGTGCTGCAGTTCTCCCAGGCCGCGCAGCAGGTGCTGGTCGTGTTGTGCGACGAACCCGCCTCGCTGACCGACGCCTATGCGCTGATCAAGATCCTGAGCCGCGACCACGGCGTCAAACAGTTCCGCGTGCTGGTCAACCAGTCGCGTGGCCGGGGACTAGGGCAATCCCTGTTCCAGCGCTTCGAGCGCGTGGCGACCCGGTTCCTGTCCGTCGAGCTGGACTACGTGGGCGAGATCCCGGAGGACGCCTTCCTGCGTCGCTCGATCCGTGAACAGCGTCCCGTTGTGACGGCGTACCCGAGCGCACCGGCCGCCCTGGCCCTCAAGACCCTCGCGCTGAGGGCCGATATGTGGCCCGTGGCGGAGGGACCTCGGGGCAACGTGGAGTTTTTCGTCGAACGCTTGATCAGACGTCCGCAGGTGCGACTCGAGGTGGTCCGATGACCGGAGTGAGCGCCTACAGCCAGCGCCCCAGCGCCCGTGACACGGAAGCGTTGGTCATGCGCCATGCCGAGCTGGTGAAACGCATCGCGTATCACCTGGCGGGGCGGCTGCCGGCCTCCGTCGAGGTCGACGACCTGATCCAGGCCGGCATGCTCGGATTGCTCGAGGCGGCCGCCAATTATTCGACCGGACGTGGGGCGAGTTTCGAGACCTACGCCGGCATCCGCATCCGCGGCGCGATGCTCGACGGGCTGCGCAAGCTCGACTGGGCGCCGCGCTCCGTGCACCGCAAGGCGCGCGCCGTGGCGAATGCGATCCGCGAGCTCGAGGCCGAGATCGGCCGCGAGGCGCGCGACACGGACGTCGCCAACAAGATGGGCGTGAGCCTCGACGAGTACCACAAGATCGTCGAGGACGCGGCCGGTTGCCAGATCGCGAGCCTCACGACGGAAGAGGGCGAGATCAACGCGACCGACCCGGAGGCGGACCCGTTCCGCGACGTGATCGACGAGCGGTTCCGCAGCGCGCTGACCGATGCGATCGCGGGCCTGCCGGAGCGCGAGCGCACGGTGATGTCCCTGTACTACGACGACGAATTGAACCTGAAGGAAATCGGCGCGGTCCTTAAAGTGAGCGAATCGCGCATCTGCCAGATCCACGGCCAGGCGCTGACGCGATTGCAGGCGCGGCTGTCGGGCTGGCGCGACCGTTTGTGAGGCGAGGAGTGACGACGTGAGCAACGCGATGAAGATCCTGGTGGTCGACGACTTTTCCACGATGCGCCGGATCGTGAAGAACTGCCTGCAGGAGATCGGCTACACCGACATCACCGAGGCGGACGACGGCAACACCGCGCTGCCGCTGCTGAAGGGCGGTTCGTTCGACTTCCTGATCACCGACTGGAACATGCCGGGCATGCCGGGCCTCGACCTGCTGAAGGCGGTCCGCGGCGACGCGAAGCTCGCCAAACTACCCGTGCTCATGCTGACCGCCGAGGCGAAGCGCGAGCAGATCATCGAGGCGGCGCAGGCCGGCGTCTCGGGTTACGTGATCAAGCCGTTCACGGCGGTCACGCTCAAGGAAAAGATCGACAAGATCCTCGCCAGCAAGGCGGCGGCCTGATTGGGCCGGACGAACACATGGCCGACGCCGAACTGCTGAATGCGCAATACCGCCCGCATGTCGACGCCCTGAAGAGCGCGCTCGACGCCGGCGACGAAGCCGCGTTCCGCCGCTCCTTCGAACAACTGCGCGAGAGCATGAGCGCCGAGTTCATGCCGGAGCTCAAACGGATCACCGAGAGCGCGCAGAGCGCGCTGCGCCGGTTCCGCGACCAGACGCGTCTCGACGCGCTGGCCGGCCACGAGGTGCCCGATGCGCGCAAGCGGCTCGCGCACGTCGTGCAGCTCACCGACGAGGCCGCGCACCGCACGCTCGACCTCGTCGAACGTTCCGGGCCGCTGGTCGACCAGGCGGCGCGCGAAGCCGCCGAACTGCTCGAAGCCTGGACCATCTACGGCAACCGCGAGCTCGCGGTCGCGTCGTTGTGGCCGGAGCGCGTCAACGCGTTCCTGGAACGGTCGGTCAAGGACTCGGACGAGATGCGCAGCCATCTCTCCGGCATGCTGATGGCGCAGGGCTTCCAGGACCTCACCGGGCAGATCATCCGCGGCGTCATCTCGCTGGTGGGCGAGCTCGAGTCCGTGCTAGGCGAGCTCGTGCGCCTGTCGAACGGCGACGAGACGATGCGCACGCTGCGCGTGCTCAAACTACCCGAACCCAACCTGCAGCGCGGCGTCGGTCCCGCGGTGCCCGGCGTCAGCGACGCCGGCTCGGTCAGCGACCAGGACGACATCGACGCGTTGCTGTCGAAGTTCGGGGGCTGACGCGTGGACATCCTCTCCGCCATCGGATTCGTGCTCGCGCTGGTCGCGGTGCTCGTGGGCGCGGTGCTCAAGGGCGCCGGCATCCAGGCGCTGCTGTCCGCGGCGGCGTTCATGATCGTGGTGGTCGGGACGATCGCGGCCATTTTCATCCAGACGCCGCTGCCGGTCTTCAAGCACGCGATGTCGCGGTTCTCGTGGGTCATCAAGCCGCCGCCGATGCAGGCGGAGGCGCTGATCAAGAAGATCGTCGAGTGGAGCACGATCGCGCGCAAGCAGGGCCTGCTCGGGCTCGAGCCGATGATCGACCGCGAGGAGGACGCGTTCGTGAAGCGCGGCCTGCAGCTGGTCGTCGACGGCGGCGAGCCGGAGGCCATCCGCAAGCTGCTCGAGGTCGAGGTCGACGTGCGCGAGCACGCGGACACGCGCGCGGCGAAGGTCTACGAGGGCATGGGCATCTATTCGCCGACGCTCGGCATCATCGGCGCCGTGCTGGGATTGATGGCCGTCATGCAGAACCTCGCCGATCCCTCGAAGCTCGGACACGGCATCGCGGCGGCGTTCACGGCGACGGTGTACGGCATCGGCCTCGCGAACCTGTTCTTCCTGCCGATCGCCGGCAAGTTGAAGGGCATCGTCGCGGAGCAGACGCAGGTGCGCGAGATGGTCATCGAGGGCGTAGTGTCGATCGTGCTCGGCGAGAACCCGCGCGCGATCGAGTCGAAGCTCAATGGCTTCCTGCACTAGCGAGCTCGCGGTAATGGGGACATTCCTCATTTCCCGGGAAATGGGGACGCGCCTCGATGTGACATCCCCGCATCCATCTCCGCGCGCGAGGCACGTCCCCATTTCCTAGGAAATGAGGAATGTCCCCATGGCCCGTAAAAGAAAACACGAAGACCACACCAACCACGAAGCGTGGGCCATCCCCTATGGCGACCTGATCACGCTGCTGCTGGCGTTCTTCGTCGTCATGTACGCGATCTCGTCGGTGAACGAGGGCAAGTTCCGCGTGTTGTCGGACTCGTTGTCCGCGGCGTTCAACGGCCAGGAAAAATCCATGAAGCCGGTGCAGATCGGCGAGCGGTCGCGCGGCACCGGGCTCGACGACAAGAGCTCGTCCGTGCAGCCGACGATGGTCGACACGCAGTCCGGCAAGATGGTCGAGACGATGCACGTCGACACCGAGCCCGGCGGCGGCGCCGGCCCGATGAACGTGCCGGGCGCGGGGCAGGCCACGGGCACGCAGCCACCGCCGCAGCAGGCGATGACGCAGCAGCTCACGCAGGTGGCCGACGAGCTCGAAGGCGCGCTGCAGCCGCTGATCGCCGCGAACCTGGTGAACGTGCGCCGCCACGGCTTCTGGCTCGAAGTCGAAGTGAAGACCGACATCCTGTTCCCCAGCGGCGTCGCCACGTTGTCGAACCGCGCGATCCCCGCGCTCGACGCGCTGGCCACCACGCTGGTCAAGTATCCGAACCCCGTGCGCGTCGAGGGCCACACCGACAACCGCCCGATCGCGAGCAAGGTCTATCCGTCCAACTGGGAGCTGTCCGCGGCGCGCGCCGCCAGCGTCGTGCACCGCTTCGCGAACGCCGGCGTGAATCCCGACCGGCTCTCGGTCATCGGCTTCGGGGAATACCGACCCCTGCAGCCCAACGACACGCCGGCGCATCGCGACGCGAACCGCCGCGTGGTCATCGTCATCCTCGCCGGCAATGGCAGCCCCGCGGCCGGTGGCGACGCCGACCAGGCCAGCGAGGCCAACAGCGCGCAGTCGCCGGTGGCGCTCCCGCCGTATGCCGCTCAAGGGGCGGCGCCGAACGCGACTCCTACGCAAACCACTCCGCAGATTCCCGTAGCCGTGCCGCCGACGGCCGCCGTTGGCACGGAAACTGCTCCATTACCCGTGAACCTGAACGTATCCGCCGGAAATCCGGCGCGGGAGTGATCACGTGGAAATTGGCATCGATCTGTTCGCGACCCTTAGGGTCGCCGTCGCGCTCGCCGCCTTCTCGACCTTCGCCTGGGCGCTGTTGCGCATGCGGCGCGAGAACGCCGAGCAGTTAGACCGTCTCCACGCCGCGCAGCTCGAGCTCGCGAAGCAGGTGCAGGTGCTGGCCGAGCGCACCGGCGCGCTGGCGACGCTGGTCGCCGTGCTGCCGAAGCAGGCGGAGCGCGCGCCCGAAGCGCCCGCGCCGCAATCCCGCCGTGAGGCCCAGCCCGTACGTAGTTATGAGACCGCGCGCCGACTGGCGCGCGCCGGTGCGAGCATCGACGAGATCGTCGCCTCGAGTGGTTTGGCCGCGTCGGAAGCCCGCTTGTTGAGTCGCCTGCACGGCGGCGAGCTCGGGCAAGGCGACGCCGCCTAGTAGTTTGGCGATCCGACCGCGCGTTGTGAAACGCATCTCTTCAAGCCGGCGGCCTCGCCGGCCGACAACCGTTTCGACGTGCACTGACGATGTCGTTGCTGAGAGGACCGACGATTCCATGACTCTCGATGCTGCCCATGCCAACGGGTCGGCCGGGGATGTTTCCCCCGCGGCCGGCCGCGTCGTGCTCGGCGCCGTCTGCACCATCCACGAGGCGCAGGCGCTGCGCCAGCAGCTGCTCGAAGTCGCCGCCCATCCGGGCCCCTACGAGATCGACGGCGGGGCGGTCGAGCAGGTCGACACCGCCGGCGTACAGCTGCTCGTCGCGTTCGCGCTCGACTGTCTCGAGCGCGCCTGCCAGTACGACTGGAAGTCCCGTTCCCCCGCGCTCGAGGAAGCCATCCGCGTCCTCGGCGTCGGCGCGTTGCTCGAGAGCCCGTCGTGACGCTCGACCTCGCGCAATTCCACGACACCTTCTTCGAAGAGAGCTTCGAGGCGCTCGACTCCATGG
>DATJTW010000129.1:0-29916 GCA_035502995.1 Steroidobacteraceae bacterium
AGAGGACTTACTGACCCTGCGAGCCTTGACCCTGACCCGCCGGCGCGCCGCCGGGCGGCGGACCCATCGGGCGGTGCTTGCGCATCTCCTTGAACTTCGCGAGCTGCTCCGGCGTCAGCACGCCGGCGAGCTGCGTGTCGAGCTCGGCATCCATCTGCTCGTGCTTCGCGTGCATCTCCTCGCGCGACGGGCGCGTGCCCGACGACTCGAACTGCGCGCGTTCCGCGTCCATCTTCGCGTGCTGCGCGTCGAGGATCGCTTTCACCTGCGTGGTCTGGTTGGCATCCAGGCCGAGGTCCTGCGCGAGGCGTTCGATCGGCGGGCCGCCGCGCGGACCACCCGGCGGCGGGCCCTTGGGCGCGTCGGCCCAGGCGGAACTGGTGATGGCCAGCGCGAGCGTGGCCAGGAAAAGGGCGGGGCGTTTCATGCGGGGCTCCTGTTCTTAACTTCTTTCGCGGGGGAATTCAGCGAAGGCCGCAGCCTGGCACTCCCTTCGTGCAGCGTTTTGCCAGGCCTGTGTCAGAACGTGTCAATCCGGAACCCCCGGTGCCGGCCTTACGCGTCGGCACCGACGACGTCAGCCATGGCCGTCGTCCGGCCGCGCCGCGGCCCGCTGACATCGGTCATGGACCGCGCGCACAATGGCCGCGCGAAGAAGGAGGTTTTATGAAAACGGTCAATCGCATCCACGATCTCGGCCAGAGCCTCTGGATCGACGAGATCACGCGTCGCATGCTCGATGACGGCTCGCTGCAACGCTACATCGACGAGCTCGCCGTGACCGGGCTCACCTCGAACCCGACGATCTTCGAGAAGGCCATCGCCGGCGGCGATTACGACGCGGCGATCGCGCAGAAGACCGCGGCCGGCCGTTCGGGTGAAGCGCTGTTCGTCGAGCTGGCGCTCGAAGACCTGCGGCGCGCGGCCGACCTGTTCAAGCCGATCCACGACTCCACCGCCGCGATGGATGGCTGGGTGTCGATGGAAGTGTCGCCGCTGCTCGCCGCGGATACCGCCGGCACCATCGCCGCCGCCGCGCGCATCCATCGCGCCGCCGACCGGCCGAACCTGTTCGTGAAGATCCCCGGCACACCCGAGGGCGTGCCCGCGATCGAAGAATCGATCTTCGACGGAATCCCGGTCAACGTGACGTTGCTGTTCTCGCCGGCGCAGTACCGCGCGTCGGCCGAAGCGTACCTGCGCGGCATCGAGCGACGCGTCGCCGCCGGCCGCGACGTCGAGGTGACGTCGGTGGCGTCGCTGTTCGTGAGCCGCTGGGACAAGGCCGTCGAGAGCCGCGTGCCGGTGGCGATGCACAACCGTCTCGGCATCGGCATCGCCGGCCAGACGTACGCCGCGTATCTCGAGCTGTTCGGCTCGGCGCGCTGGAAGGCGCTCGAGGCGAAGGGCGCGCGCAAACAACGTTTGCTGATGGCCAGTACCGGCACGAAGGATCCGGCCGCGTCGCCGACGCATTACGTCGAAGCGCTGGTGGCGCCGGAGACCATCGACACCGTGCCGTTGAAGACGCTGGAGGCCGCCGGTGCGCTAGAAGTGGCGCCGGTGCTCATGAGCACGGACGCGGCGCGTTACGACGCGGAGGTCGCGCGCTTCACGGCGCTGGGCATCGACACCGCCGCAATCGCTGCGCAGCTGCAGCGCGAGGGCGCGGAGGCCTTCGTGAAATCGTGGAACAGCCTGATGGAACGGCTGGCATCGAAGAGCGGCGACACGCGCCGCCGCGCCAGCGGCTGAGGCCCGCTACTTCGCCGTGTCGGCGGTCGACTCAAGCAGTTTCTGCAGGTGCTGCTTCCACAGGTTCGCGACCGTGTGCGAGCCGTGCCCGCGCGTCGCATCCGACAGCGGGATCATGACACTCTCGCCCTTCGGCACGCGCCGGATCTCCTTCTCGAGGATTCCGAGCTCGGGCGGGTTGATCAGGTCGTCGGCCGAGTTCACGGCGATCAACGGCACGCGGATCTTTTCCAGTCCCGGGCCCGGGTCGTAATCCCAGGACGCGCCGACCTGGTACAGGATGTCGTTCGCATCGTTGTCCTTCACGGCGGTCGCGAGGTACGCGTCGAGCACTTCGTCGGACTTCGCCAGCGTCGGCATCTGCGCCTGGCGCAGGATCGGGTTGCTGCCCATGAAATAGATGATCGAAGACGCCGTGCGCAGGCTCGGCGGCTGCACGGTGTAGTCGCCGCCGTTCCAGGCCGGGTCGTTGCGGATCGCGTCGATGATCGTTTTCCGCCAGACGCGGTTGCGGCCGGAGATCTGCGTCGGCAGGCTGGCCAGCGGCATCAGCGCGTCCATGAAATCCGGATGGCGTTCGCCCCAGACCCAGCTGTGCATGCCGCCCATCGACGTGCCCATCACGAGGCGCAGGTGATTCACCTTCAGGCCTTCGGTGAGCAGGCGGTATTGCGCATCGACCATGTCGGTGTAGCCGTAGGCCGGGAACTTCGCGTGCAGTCCGTCGCTGGGTTTCGCGGATTTCCCGTGGCCGATGCCGTCGGGCAGCACGATGAAATACTTCGTCGCGTCGAGCAGCTGGCCGGCACCGAACAACTCGCCGGCGAATTCGGGACGGATGAACTGCGCGCCGGAGCCGCCGGTACCGTGGCCGATCCAGACGGCATTGCGCACGATGCCTTTCTTGTCGCGCACCGGTTTGCCCAGCGTGCGGTAGTGCAGCCGCAGCTCGGGCAACACCTGGCCGGACGTGAAGCGGAAATCCTTCAGGATGAAGTCGGCTTCGACGGGCGCGGGATAGTCGGCGGCGCGCGCCGCATGGACGATGAACAGCGCGCAGAGCGCGGCGACGAAGGCAGACGAGCGGGCGGGTTTGAGCATGCGACATTGGATCACGAGACGAGGGTCGCTCGATACCGCCGCGCCTGCTCGCGTACGAAGTGCTTCGACACTCCGCACGCGAGCGTGGCTCAACGTTCCCAGTGCCCCTGCTCGAAGTGCCAGTAGCCGCTGCGGCTCTCTTCCCAGTGCGCGGGCACCCAGCGCTCGCCGCGGCGCTCCTTCACCCAGCGGCCGTCGACCCAGACGTGCTGGCGGCCGTTCCAGCGCCAGTAGCCCGGCGCCCAGACGTAGCCGCGACGTGCGGCCGGAACGGCGATGACGCGTACCGGCGGCGGCGCGGTCTGTATCTCGACCACGCGCACGTGGCGGCGCGGCGCGCGTTCGGGCGGGGAGGAACTGCAGCCGACCAGCGCGCTGCCGACGATTCCAATGACTAGCAACGAGATCAATCGCATCGGGTCACCTCTGTGTTGCCTGACCTGAAGGTCACAACGAAGCGGCGCGTCATTCGTTGACGCCCGTGATGTTCGACCGATTACACTCGGCGCAAACTCCGCGGAGAAAGCCCCGATGGTTGTCAGACTCGTTCCCGTCCTCCTGTGCGTGTGCATGCTGTCCGTCGCCCAGGCCGCGGCGCCGTCCGCCACGAAACGCGCGGTCGTCGCGTCCGTCGATCAACACGCCGCCGAGCTCGCCGGTCTCTCCGACAAGATCTGGGGATACGCGGAAACCGCGCTGAAGGAGCACAAGTCGTCGGCGCTGCTGGCCGACTACGCCGAGCAGCAGGGCTTCACGGTGACGCGCGGGGTGTCGGGCATGCCTACCGCGTTCGTCGCGCGCTTCGGCAGCGGCAAGCCCGTCATCGGCATCATGGGTGAATACGACGCGTTGCCCGGCGTCTCGCAGCAGGCGATCGCGCAGAAGAGTCCGCTGGTCGAAGGCGCCGCGGGCCACGGCTGCGGCCACAACATGTTCGGTCCCGCGAGCCTCGGCGCGGCGCTGGCGATCAAGGAGCAGATCGCGGCCGGCAAGCTGAAGGGCACCATCGTCTTCTACGGGACGCCGGCGGAAGAGGCGGTTGGCGGCAAGACGTACATGGCGCGCGACGGCGTGTTCGACGAAGTCGACGTGATGTTCGCGTGGCACCCCGGCGACGAGACGATGGCCGACGCCGTCACGAGCCAGGCGATGGTCGACGTCATCGTCGAGTTCAAGGGGCAGGCCGCGCACGCGGCGTCGGATCCGTGGAACGGCCGCAGTGCGCTGGACGGTGCGCTGGCGTTCGCCAACGGCGTCGAGATGATGCGCGAGCACATGAAGACGTCGTCGCGCGTGCACTACGTGATCCCCGACGGCGGTGACGTGCCGAACGTAATCCCCGAGCACGCGAAGGTGTGGATCTGGGCGCGCGACCAGAAGCGCTCCGAGGTCGACGACCTGTACGCGCGCATCCGCAAGATCGCCGAAGGCGCGGCGTTGATGACCGGCACGCAGGCCGTCGTCACGCTGAACGGCGGCAGCTGGGAAATGCTGCTGAACGACACGGGCGCGAAGCTGCTCGATGCGAACCTGCGCTGGATCGGCGCGCCGACCTACACGGCCGCGGAGCAGGATTTCGCGAAACAGATCCAGGCGGCGACGCACGTGCCGACGGTGGGCATGGACTCGGGCATCCGCTCGCTGAAGGACCAGGAGCCGCAAGGTGGTTCGACCGACGTCGGCGACGTGAGCTGGGTGGTGCCGACGCTGACGATCACCGTCGTCACCGCGCCGAAGGCGGCGCCGTGGCACGCGTGGCCGGTGGTCGCGACGGGCGGCATGTCGATCGGCCACAAGGGCCTCGTCGTGGCGTCGAAGACGCTGGCCGCGACGATGGTAGATCTCTACGCGGATCCGGCGAAGGTGCGCGACGTGCGCGCGGAGTTCGAACGGCGCCGCGGCGACGTGCAGTTCAAAGCCTATCTACCGGACGGTCCGCCGCAATTGCCGAAGGACTGATCGGCGGAGGATCCGCCGATCGGGCCGAAGGACTAGCCGGCGCAGACGGCGCCGCGGCGCCGTGCTGCAGGATGGCCGCCGCGATCTCGGAGTAGAGGCCGCCGAAGTGGTGGCCCTCGCCGAACGTGCGCACCTCGGCGCCGAGCTTCGCCAGCGCGGGGCACTGCGTGTCGGTTTCGTCCTTGCCCTGGATGCACAGCAGCGGCACTTTCGGCATGCGCTGCACCTCGGGGACAACGGGGTCGCCTTTCGCGTCCGCGCCGGGCAGCCATTCGCCGACCGTCACTTCGTACGTCGCGGCGGGCCCGAGGCCCAACAAGCTGACGGACGCGGCGCGCACCCGCGTCTCCGCCGGCAGGCGATTGAACACGGACGGCATCACGTCGGCGCCGAACGAATAGCCGATCAGCAACACGCGGTGCTTGTTCCAGACGGCGGCGTAGTGCGTGATCATTCGGTTCACGTCCTGCGCCGTGGTGTCCGCATCGCGCGCGTGCCAGAAATACTTCAGCGAGTTCAGACCCGCGGTCGGGATGCCGTGCGCAGCCAGCTCTTTCGTGACGCCCTGGTCGAGCGCGGCCCAGCCGCCGTCGCCCGAGATCATGACGGCGAAGAGATCGGACCCCGGCGCGGTCGCGGGCACTTCGATGATCGGCAGTTCGGCGAGCGCATCCGCGGCCGCGTCGCCCGCCGCCGCGACGTGGCGCGGTGCGGCGGTGTCGCCGGCGACCATCGCGCGGTAGTCCTTGCGCAGGCGAGGCCACCAGTCCGAGAGCGGTTCGAGATCGTGACCCGCGCGCGGCAGCGAGATCAGCCGGGCGGCGGGGATGCCCGAGACGAAACGCCGCGTCTGCAGCGCGCTGCACTCGTCGTCCTCGTCGCCATGCACGACGGTCCACGGATACGGGAACTGCGCGCTGGGCTTGAGCTCGATCTGCGTGTGCGTCGGCAGGTCGTCGAACTGGAAACCCGTGCCCTTGCACAGCTTCGCGCGGTCGAGGTCCATCTCCGCGCAGAAGCTCAGGCCGACGCCGCCGGCGAACGTGCCGCGGTTCGATTGCGCCAGCGACGTGTAGACCAGCGACGAACCGGCGGAGTAGCCGATCAACACGGGGCGTAGATAGGCCGGCATGTCGAACTTCCACTGCAGGTGCTGGCTCAGCGCTTCCATGTCGCCGGCCGCGTACGTGCACTTGTCGGTCGCGGCTCTCGGCTGGATGGATTCGATGTAGGTGGTCGTGTCGACGCCGCCGACGAGGAAGCCTTCGCCCGCAAGCCGGCGCGCCATGTCCGACATGCCGTCGCTCCAGCCGCCGTCGCCGGAGAACAGCAGGGCGACGTTGGTGATGTCGCCGGCCGGGCGGAACGTGTACACCGTGCGGAAGCGGCCGCCGTCGAGCGTCGACTCGATGACGCGCGCCGAAGAGGTCTGCGAATCGCCGCACGACGCGCAGGCGATGACGCCGGCGATCAACAACACGAAGCGCTTGGTCGTCATTCGGCAGCTCCCGATCGCCGCAGCAGGACCTTGCGCGTGCCGCCGGCGATCAGCGTGGTCACGTCCATCAGGACGCGGGGAAGGGCGAGTCCGCCGGGACAGGCGAGATACCGCGGCCGCCACTCCGGCGCGAACTTCTGCTTGTAACGGCGCAGGCCCGAGAAATTGTAGAACTGTTCGCCGTGGCGATAGAGGAACGCGCCCATGCGGTTCCACACCGGCGCGAACTCGCGGTCCTGCATGCCGGCGAGCGGCGCCATGCCGAGGTTGAACCAGCGGTAGCCGGCCTGTTTGCCCCAGAGCATCGTCTCGATGAATAGATAGTCCATCAGGTTGCTGGAGGCTTCGTCGGCGTGGCGCATCAGGTCCACGGAGACCTCGGTGAAGCTGGCCGACGGCCACAGGTTCGCGAACGCGACGATGCGGTCGTCGATGCGCACCACGGCGCAGGGGAAGTTGGCGAGGTAGTCGACGTCGAAGCGGCCGAGCGAGAAGCCCTTCTCGGACACGCCCTTCGACGCCAGCCACTGCGACGAGATCTCGCGCAGCCGGTCGAGATGTTCGGGCACGCGTTCGCGCGGGATGACTTCGAACGTGGCGCGCTCGCGCTGTGCGCGGCGATGGGCCTGGCGCAGGTCGGCGCGCTTCGAGCCCTCGAGGCCGAAGGTCGCGAGATCGACGCGGGCCTCTTCGCCGAGCTTCGACAGCGACAGTCCGGCGTCGATGTAGATGGGCAGGTTGTCGGCGCTGACCTGGTAGAACACCGGCCACGCGGCGAAGCGGTCGCAGGCCTCGCGGAATTCCCAGACCAGCGACGCACGCACGGACGGCGGACCGACCGGATCGCCCATCGCGACCCAGCTCTTGCCGATCGGCTGGAACATCACGAAGCCCGAGTCCTTCGCGGCGAACAGCAGCTTCTTGTCGCCCAACAAGGCGAGGTTCGCGGTGGTCTCGCCGGACTGCGCGATGGCGGCGCGCGCGCGCTCCATCGCCGCCGCGTCGGGCAGCGGCAGGTCGGCCGGCGCGGCGCGCATCAGCCGCCAGGTGGCGAACGCGCCGGTGAGCACGATGACGAGGACGCCGGCGCGCAGGACGCGCGGGGTGTTGGCGTGGAACGCGAACTGCCACCACAACGTGTCCGAGTAGCTGGTGTTGCCGAACGACAGCCAGCCCAGCCACACCGTCGCGGCCACGGCCAGCGCGATGGCGACGAGCCACGGCGCGGAGAAACGCTGCTCCAGCAGCGAGGCGCGTCGCTTGAACCGGTCCTTGGCGATCAGCAATGCCCCGAGGATCGCCGACAGCAGCAGCGCTTCTTCGTAGTCGAAGCCCTTCAGCAGCGACGCGGCGATGCCGGCCGCGAGCAGCGCGACGGTGACGTGCCAGGCCGCATCCATGCGCTGCTGCAGGCCGCGCGCCAGCAGCAGCAACGCGACGCCGGCCGCGCTGCCCAGCAGGTGCGACAGCTCCATCAGCGACAGCGGCACGATGTGCCGCAGCACGTGCAGGCGGTCGTCGGCCGCGGGCGTGGCGCCGGAGAACAGCAGCACGACGCCGCAGATGAAGACGCCGACGGCCAGCGCCTGCGGCGTCACCGCGCCGGCCCAGGCGCGCAGCCAGGTGATCGCGCGGCGCACGCCGCCGCGGTGCAGCCAGGCCTCGTGCGCGGCGACCAGCGCCAGCGCGGCGAGGAAGGGCAGCAGGTAGTAGATGACGCGGTAGACGATCAGCGCCGACAACGCGCGGTCCGGCGGCACGTCCGGCAACAGCAGCAACAGCACCGACTCGAAGACGCCGAGGCCGCCCGGCACGCTGCTGATGACGCCCGCGGCCAGCGCGAGTAGATAGACGCCGAGGAAGATGCCGAAGCCGTATGCCTGGCTGGCCGGCAGCAGCACGTACAGCACCGCGGCCGTCAGCGCGAGGTCGACGGCCGATACGACGATCTGCGCGAGCGCGATGCGCGCGCCGGGCAGGCGCAGCGACCGGCCGGCGAGCGTCAGCACGGGTTCGCGGCGCAGGTTGAGCGCCGCGTAGACCGCGACCGACAGCAGCAGCGCCGCGCCGATCACGCGCACCGCCGTGACCGGCAGATGGAGCACGGGCGCCGCGCGCGCGGCCTCGAGGAGCAGCGAGGCGCCGAGCAGCAACGCGGTGCCGAGCACGAACGTCAGCGTGCAGAACGCGATGACCTGCGCGATACGCGCCGGGTTCAGGCCGGCGGCCGAATACACGCGGTAGCGGATCGAGCCGCCGGACAGCGCCGTCAGCCCGACGCTGTGGCCGATCGCGTTCGCGGCGAACGAAGCCGTGGCGACCGTGGAGGGCGGCAGCGTCGCGCCGACGTAGCGCAGCGCGAGCACGTCATAGAAGAGGAGCAGCAGGTAGCTCGAGATCGTCAGCAGCGCGGCGAGCGTGATGGCGCGCGGTGACGACATCGACAGATGCGTGACGACGTCGCTCCAGCGGTATTCGCCGAGGATGCGCTGGACGAGCCAGACGGCGCCGGCGAAGAGGGCCAGGATCAGCGTCGTCGTGACGACGCGGCGCAGGGTGGTGGGGGCGGAATCGGGTGGCACGATCCAACTACCCGATTCGCGGCGATGATGGGGGAAGGCGGCGGAGACTCCCTCCCACGGACATTTTCATGCCCGGAAAGGTAGCACCAACGGCGGATCGATGAATCGGCCCGCGGCCTCAGTCGGTCTCCGCCAATCTCGAAAACGTCCGTTCGATGGCGCCGCCGGCCTGCGAGTACCGGAGAACGTGCCAGTCGTGCCGCGTTCCGACGGCGACCTCGATGTTCTGGGCCGCGAGTTGTTCGTCCGTGAAGAGAAAGTAATCCTTCCGCAGGCAGGTTCGACCGATAGCCAAACGCGCGGCGACGCCAATATAGTCCGCCACCACCTGCCCGCTGGCGGGCCACCCTTTTCCGGAGTGCCGACATGAAGAAATTGAAATCCTTGTCGATGGTCACAGCGCTGCTGTGTGCGGCGAGCGTCCAAGCGCAGGTTGGCGTCCTGCAAGGCACGGTCACGGGCGTCAAGGCCGGCACCGTGCTGCCGGTGTTCAAGGGCCAGACCAAGGTCGCGGACATCAAGGTGGAGGCGGGCGGCAAGTTCTCCGTGCCGCTGACGACCGGCGTCTACACCGTCAATTGTCCCAACGGCAAGGTCACGAAGGTCGCCGCGCTGAACGGGGCCGCGACCATCGCCATCAATTGCCAGTGACGGACCGCGCATGACCGGAGAGAAGAAGGCCGGTGAAAGCCGCGCGGAAGTGAAAGCGAAGCGCGACGTCCAGTTCTGGCTCGACGTGCTGATGAAGCTCACCGTGCCGCTGGGCGCGATCGTCGCCGCGTGGCTCGCGAACCATTTCGAGCAGAACCGCGCCAACCTGCAGCTCATCAACCAGCGCGAGCAGGCCGAGAGTTCGTTGCGCGCCACCATGTTCGGGCAGCTCATCGCGCCGATCGCCGGCCCCGACGGATCGGACGCGAACGCGGATCCGGTGCGGTATGCGGTTCTCGCGCAGCTGCTGACACTCAATTTCCACGAGCATTTCGAACTCAGGCCGCTGCTGCAGGATGCCGACGACCGCTTGTCCAAGTACAAGGGGCCCGTCGCGCCCGAAGCCATCCTGACCGCGCGAAGCAACCTGCGGCAGGCGGCGCACCGTGTCATCCAGCGCCAGATCGCGCAGCTGTGGGAGGACGAGGTCGCGGCCTGCACTCCCGCTGCGACCATGGAGACCACGTTCCAGTTCGTCAGCGATCCCGAGCTCGAAGCGAGCTTCGGCCAGTCCGCGGAGTCCGGGAGCGTGCTGGTGCCCGGCAAGGAGCTGAAGTCGTTCAGCATCAGTTCGCCCGACTGCCGCGATACGTTGTCCATCGTGTTCGACAAACCGGATTTCACCGCCGAACGCGTGCACGTGTTGATCACGCCGACTTCATCCGACGCGGCGATAGCGGACTACCGCTTCGACTTCGATCTCACGTCGTTTGCATTTCCGTTCACCGACAATGCCGTGCTGCCCAGCGGCAATCGCTTCGCGTTCTTCATCAAGGACGTCAGCGAACTCGACGACACCGGCACGTCGAAGATCATGCGCGTGGGGTTGCGGTGGTTCCCGCTGAACTACTACCCGCCGACGGAGCGCCCGACGGACTTCAAGGAGTTCCGGAAGGCGTTGGGTGGGTCGGGCGAGTAGCAAGCCGGGAATGAATCGTCGGACGGGTCGGGCCTGCGCTGGCAGTGCGTTCCCGCCACGCGATCCCGTGGATCCCTGAGCAACACGAGCCGCCCCGGGTAGTGAGGCCGCTTCCCGCTAGTTGCAAATCCATCGACGTGCGCGGTTCCTGCGCGAGCGCGAAGACGAGACGGAGCGCTTCGACGGCGGGCGCCAGCGCTCGCATCGACGACGTCAGCGAACGATTACAAAAAAAGTTTGGAACGCGTCGGGTGGCTGCGGACGACTAGCAACACGCGCTTCGCGCTGGCCCGTAGGGCAGTGCCACACGGATGACTAGCAAGACGCGATCGAATCACTCGGCGGGCGAGCAAACATGTCGCGAGCTCTGTTTCATGCAGCGCGATGAAAACCCCGATGATCATTGCCATCGTTGTCACATCTGGCGAGGCAAATTCGCGAGCGTATAGTGACTCTGCACCGGCTCCGCGCTCGACGCACCGGGGTGTCCGAACTAACTACCACAAGGAGGCATGAGCAGTACGAGAGTTCTCCGTTCTGCCTTCGGGAATGGCGGCTGTGGTGTGTGTCCCCACGCGAATCCACTCGCGAACGAGCCACGCAGCAAAGGCCGCACGAATTTCCCGCCGGCTCCATCAATTCGATCCGCCAACCGATTTCCTGTTTCGCCGTGAGGGAACGACCTTCCGGTGTCGAACAGTCCGTCGCAACGTGCCAAACGAAGGGGAAACAACGTGTACCGGTTCCAACGCAAACTCAGCCCAGGCAAGCTCGCCAGGACTTGTCTCTTGTTATTGCCGCTGATCGCGCCGACAGTCGCGGTCCAGGCGGTCGCTCACGACTCCAGGGACGATCGAGACCACAAAGGACCCAGAGCGCCGATACCTCTGGTCTATGACGTGGAAAACAGGGGCGCGAACTTTCCGGCGCCGACGTTCCCTTCGTTCGATCAGCTCCCGATCATCCGGCCATTGCCAGACCCGTTCGTCTTCTTCAAAGACGGGAAGCGCGACACCAGCTTTGCGAAATGGTCGGAGCGGCGCAACGAGATCCTGGGCGCGGTCGAGAAGTACATGCTCGGCCCGAAGCCGGATTGTCACGACTGCACCATCGCCGCCAACTTCGCGCCGAACCCCACCAATGCTCTCCAGGGGACGCTGACGATCAATGTGACGAGGAACGGCGTCACGGCAACGCAAACTTCGACGGTGACGTTGCCGGCGACGGGAACCGGTCCTTTCCCGTACATCATCGGCTTCAACGCCACGGGCACCGGAAGCGTCCCCGCCACGTTGCTCGCCGACGTCGCGAAGATCTCGTTCAACAACAACCAGATCCTGACGGCGTTCTATTCGCTGTATCCCGACCTGTGCGCCGGCGCGACGTGCAACGTCGCGCCTAACTACGGAGTCGGCGGCAGCAACTCTGGGCAATACGCCGCCTGGTCCTGGGGCGTGAGCCGCGTGATCGATGCCATCGAAATCCTGAACAAGCAGGCCGGTAGCGGGCTCTCGCTCAATACTGCCCGCTCGGGGGTGACCGGATGCTCTTTCGGCGGAAAAGAGGCGCTCTACGCCGGCGCCCTGGACGAGCGCATCGCGCTGACGATCGCCCAGGAAAACGGTGGCGGTGGCGTTCCGTCCTGGCGCTTCAACCAGAATGTGGAAGCACAGGCTCCGGCCGGGACCGCCGCGGGCGCTTCCGTCGGCGCCGTGGAAAACATCAACAACACCAACTACGGCTGGTTCAGCGGCCAGATGTTCCAGTTCGCCGGCCCCAACGTCTACAAGCTCCCGATCGACCAGCACGAGCTTGTGGCCCTGGTCGCGCCCAGGGCGATTCTCCAGACCGGGAACACGGGCTACTACTGGCTGGGCAATGGTGCCGCGTATGTTTCGTCGCGCGCAGCGCAACGGGTGTACGACGAGTTCGGCATCGGCGACCGGTTCGGTTGGGTCATCGACGGTGATCATGCTCACTGCGCCATTCCGGCGATCCAGCAGCCGCAGGTCGCGGCATTCATCAACCGCTTCCTGTTGGGCCAGAAGGTCTCCACCGACATCAACATCCAGCCCAACCCCTACGTGCAGGAGCAGACCGCGGCTCCGTATTTCCTGCCGCACGGGAACAACACCGGGCGCTACATCGGCAAGGACGGGGTGCGATACCGGACTAACTATCCGTACCTCTTCACGACCATGGATTACGAGCGGTGGACGGACTGGTGGGGAAGCAAGAAGCCCCAGTTCCCCAACGACTGGAATACCGGTGGCACGTTCGACCTGATCACGGACAACAAGGTCCGCAAGCTCAGCCCCGGCGATACCATCCAGGCAGGGTTCGCGGTCCGCATGCCGCGCGGCCCGCACCCGGAAGCGATCGTGCAGGTGCCGAACGGGCGCGTCGAAATGGACGTCGAATGTCCCGATGGCAGTTCCTACACCCTCGCGATTCCGTTCGCGCCGCAGACCATCACGATCCCGGCCAACGACAACAAGTGGTTCCCGTCGTCCCGTCCGAAAGACCCGCCGGTCTACCAGGGCTCGGTGACCAACCCGGGTTGCAAGAGCGGCGCAAACGGCAAGGCGACTCGTGCCTACTTTACCGCCGTGGGTCTGCAGGACGGTTACGCGGGCGACGGCGCCGGCCCCGGCTTCATCACCACCGATACCTACAACAAGAGCCAGGTGAGATTCCGTCTCACCAACAGCAGCGATGATTCCGGTGGTGAGTGGAGCGACGCGGTGACCGTCGATCTGTATCCGCTCAACTACGCGCCGCCGCCGCGGCCGGAGCAGTAATCGGCTGGTATCGCAAGAGACGGCCGAGTCTCGCGCCCGGGTCAGGTCCTTCGAAGGGACCTGGCTCGGGCCTGCTGAAAAATGGCTGCGCCTCCGAACGATCGGAGCGGGTAGTTCGCCAGCCTGGAGCAGCTTCTCGAGTGCGGCCGGTGCGATGCAGTCTCGCGTGAATTCCGGTCGTGCTCTTGCGACCAGAACAACAGGCGCTCACGCGCCACGCATGCTCGACTTTGAGCTGATCCTGAATCCGCGGGCGTCCAGCAGAGGCGCCTGATCCAATTCGAGTGATTGGTTGAATGGTCGGGGTGAAAGGATTTGAACCTTCGACTCCTACGTCCCGAACGTAGTGCTCTACCAGGCTGAGCTACACCCCGACTCGCGGAAAACCCGTCTGGCCGGAACCGGCGGCAGCGGGGGCGCGCAGTCTACTGAAGCCCCCGCGCTTGTTCAATTTGATTCGGCGGCCCCGCCGGTGCTCGGGTTTTCGCCATAAGGCCACCGCCCGGCGCTGTCAGCGACCCTCGCGCTGACACAGAATCCCCGTGCCGGCTACCGGCGACACGGAAACCCGACCATGAAAGCCCGATTCCCGCTCGCCGTCCTCCTCGGACTCTCCCTTCTCTCGGCCGACGTCCTGGCCGCCGATCTCCCGGCAGATTGCCCGGCAGCCGCGGACGCGAAGAGCAAATCTCGGACGTTGAACCAGATGTCGACGTTGATGGTGAGCCTGCTGACGCTCCAGGGTCAGGGCGAGTCGAACTTCAAGCCGGCCTACGCGCCGCCCGCCGGCGCCTGCGTACGCGAGCGCTTCGCGGCGGGCGGCGTGACGGTGACGGCGATCCAGTCGGCGGTCGACGAGGGCAAGTCGTCGCTGAAATACCGTTTCACGACCGATGGTGCGGAGGCGCGCGAAGTCCTCGTGCTGTACGACGCGACGACGTCGGTAGCCACCGGGAAGTCGGTGTATTTCGTCATCGAGACCCGGAACGGCAACATCTCCTACTACGAGATGTACCGCGACCCGCCCGCCTATGACGTGGTCAAGACCTTGGTGACCGGGATTCTCGACGGCAGCTCCAAGGCACTCGCCACCGTGCGCTGGCCACCCGGCGCGAAAGAGCCGGTCATCGATGCGATGGATTCGAAGCGGCTGAAGTAAACCGCCATGACGCATCGACTGACATGGCTGCCGACCGCGCTGCTGGTCTCCAGCCTGCTCACCGCGAACGTTGTGCGGGCAGATCTCGTGGCGGCGCAGAAGGCATACGCGGCTCAGGACTATCCACGCGCCTTCCGCCTGTTCAGCGAGATCGCCGAGATCGGCAATCTGACGGGCCAGGAGAATCTCGCCGCGATGTACGTCGATGGGCAGGGCGTGAAGCGCGACAACACGCTGGGCTTCGCGTGGGCGACGATCGCGCGCGAGAACGGCGGTGGCGCGCCGATGCAGAACATCATCGATCAGCTGACGCCACGCCTGAGTGATGCCGCCCGCGCACGCGTGGCCGAGGTCACCGGAAAATTCGGTTCGGCGGCCTTGAGGGAACGACTGTTGCCGACACCGGACCGCGAGGAGATCAAAGGTGGCGGTAACGCACCTTGCAAGATGAGACGACCGGTGGATCCGGACGCTTACTATCCCCCGGCCGCCGCGCGCGCCGGTATATCGGGATCGGTGCTCGTCGAAGTCACGCTGGGTGCCGACCAGCATGTTCATCGACCCAGGGTTCTCTACTCGGTTCCGGAAAACGTGCTGGACGAGGCGGGCAGGGCAGTCGCGTTGATGAGCGGCTACGTGGCGCCGAGTGGGCCGGACGGCGCGCCACTTCCGTGCACGATGCGCTACAAGGTCAGATTCCGCTCGCCCGATTCCACGACGGACGCGGCGATCACCCGGGCGTACGAAAACTCACGGCCCATTGCCGAGTCCGGCGATCCGGTCGCGCAGATGGTTTACGGGTTGCTGATGTTCGATCGGGAACGGGCGAATACGCGCGAGGATCAACCCTTCACGTGGTTCCTGAAGGCGGCGCAGGCCGGTGTGCCGAAAGCTCAATACCTCGTCGGCGTCAGCCTCCTGCGCAGCGATCTGCCGTCGACCGACGTGCGCAATCGCAAATCGCGCGCCTGGCTCGACCTTGCCGCCAATGGCGGGGACTGGGACGCAAAGGTATTGCTCGCCGAGGACGCCTTGAACGGCGAAGAGCCGGCACCGAGCCAGGCCCGAGCGCTGGCCTGGCTGGATGAAGCCGCAACGCCGGATCATCGCGACGGAAGCGTGTTGCTCGCGGCCTGGTTCGCCACGCATCCCGATCCAGCGCGCCGAAATCCTCAGCGTTCGCTCGATGTGCTGGCCGCCATGCCGTTCGTATTCGACGCCGATCCTCTGCCGTTCGAGATACGCGCCGCCGCCAATGCCCAGCTGGGAAATTTCGACGCGGCGAAATCACTGCAGAAGTCGGCGATCCTCCGAGCCAGGCAACTGGGTTGGGACACCAACGCGCAGGCTGCGCGGCTGACCGTCTACGAGCGCAAGAACGCCTGGACCGGAAACCTGATGCGGCCGTGAGCGATCCCGGACGTTGTCAGGACGTCCGGTCTTGCGCGAACTTCGCCAGCCCCGCCAGCGCGCGCGAGAACGGTGTCTCCGGCAGCGCTTCCAGCGCGGCCAGCGCCGCGGCGGTTTCGCGCTGGGCAAAGTTGGTCGCGTACTCCAGGCCGCCGGTGACTTCGATCGCTTCGACGATCGGGCCGAGCTGCGCGAGCCCACCCTGTTCGATGGCGAGACGAATCAGCGCGCGTTGCTCGTCGTTGCCGTGGCGCAGCGCATGCAGCAGCGGCAACGTCGGTTTGCCTTCGGCGAGATCGTCGCCGAGGTTCTTGCCGCGCGTCGCGGGGTCGCTCTTGTAGTCGAGCACGTCGTCGATCAATTGATAGGCGGTGCCGAGATGTTTGCCGTACTGCGCCAGCGCGGACTGCTGCGCGACGCTGGCACCGGCCAGCACCGCCGCGACTTCGGCGCCGGCCTCGAACAGGCGGCCGGTCTTGCGGTAGATGACTTCGAGATACCGCTGCTCGGTGGTCTCGGGATCGTGCGCGTTCATCAGCTGCAGCACTTCACCCTCGGCGATCACGTTGGTCGCGTCGGCCATGATCTCCATGACGCGCTGCGAACCGACGGTGGCCATCATCTGGAACGCGCGCGAGTAGACGAAGTCACCGACCAGCACGCTGGCCTGGTTGCCGAAGAGGTTGTTGGCGGTGGCGCGGCCGCGGCGCTTCTGCGAGCCGTCGACGACGTCGTCATGCAGCAGCGTCGCGGTGTGCACGAACTCGATGAAGGCGGCGGCTTCGATGTGCTTGTCGTTCGGGATCCCGCAGGCCCGGCCGGCCAGCACGCAGAGCAGGGGACGCAGCCGCTTGCCGCCACCGCCGATGATGTGTTCCGCGATCTGGTCGACCAGCGGCACGGCGCTCTTCAGGCGCGCCCGGATCAGGGCGTCGACCCCCTGGAGGTCGTGTTTGACGCAGGCCCGGATGTCCTCGAGCGTGACCGGATGGGCGTCGGAGCGGGCCGCGGAGCGCGGGGTGGGCAGGGACGTGATCTTGGAGCTCATTCAGGGCGTTGATTCTAGGGGAATATTTAGGCTTTGACCGGCCTTTGGTGCCTCAGTAGAATGCGCGTCCCTTCGGAATGGCACAGCGCTTAAGGCGTTGGTTTCGAAAGAATTTTGCGGAGTTATCACGATGTACGCGGTCATCGCCACGGGCGGCAAACAGTATCGGGTCGAGAGCGGCACGGTGCTGCAGATTGAAAAACTCGACGCGGAGCCGGGCTCCACGGTCGAATTCGGCGAAGTCCTGCTCATCGGCGACGGTGACAAGATCAATGTCGGCGCTCCGCTCATCAAGGGCGGCAAGGTCTCGGCCACGGTCGAGAAGCACGGCAAGGGCGAGAAGAAAGTCATCGTCAAGTTCCGCCGCCGCAAGCACTACCTGCGCCAGGGCACGCATCGCCAGCAGTACACGCAGGTCAAGATCACGGGCATCACTGCCTAACTAGTTCGGAGCGAAGCACTCATGGCACATAAAAAGGCAGGCGGTTCCACCCGCAACGGTCGCGAGTCGCACAGCAAGCGTCTCGGCGTGAAGAAGTTCGGCGGTGAAGCCGTCCTCGCGGGCAACATCCTGGTCCGCCAGCGCGGCACCACGATGCGCGCCGGCACCAACGTCGGCATCGGCACGGACCACACGTTGTTCGCGCTGAAGGACGGCACGGTCAAGTTCGCGAAGAAGGGCTCGGCCGGGCACACCTTCGTGAGCGTCGACGCCGACAAGGCGAACTAACAAGAACGTCGGTCGTACCGAGTTCCGAAAAACCCGGCTCCATGCCGGGTTTTTTGTTGGAGTACCGAGCACATGAAGTTCGTCGACGAAGCAAAGATCAAGGTCGCGGCCGGCAACGGCGGGCGTGGCTGCGTGAGTTTCCGTCGCGAGAAGTTCGTGCCGTTCGGCGGCCCGGACGGCGGTGACGGCGGCGAAGGCGGCAGCGTCTCGCTGCGCACGCGCGACGGCATCAACACGCTCGCCGACTTCCGTATCGAACGCACGTTCCGCGCCGAGAACGGCCAGCCCGGTGGCGGCAAGGACATGACCGGCCGCGGCGGCAGCGACACGACCGTCATCGTTCCCGTCGGCACGATCGTGAAGGACAGCGAGACCGGCGAGCTGCTCGGCGACTTGTCCAAGCCCGAGATGGAGCTGCTGGTCGCGAAGGGCGGCAAGGGCGGCTGGGGCAACCAGCGCTTCAAGTCGAGCAAGAACCGCTCGCCGCGCCAGTACGGCCCCGGCCTGCAGGGCGAACACCGCGCGCTCGATCTCGAGCTCAAGGTGATCGCCGACGTCGGCTTGTTGGGCCTGCCCAACGCGGGCAAGTCCACGCTGATCTCCGCCGTGTCCGCGGCACGCCCGAAGATCGCCGACTATCCTTTCACCACGCTGTATCCGAACCTCGGCGTCATCGCCTGCGGCAACCAGCGCAGCTTCGTGATGGCCGACATCCCCGGCCTCATCGAAGGCGCGGCCGAGGGTGCGGGCCTCGGACATCGTTTCCTGCGCCACCTGCAGCGCACGCGTGTGCTACTGCATCTCGTCGACATCGCGCCAGTGGATCCGAACGCGGAGCCGGTGCGCGATGCCCGCTCGATCGTCGAGGAGCTGCGCAAGTTCAGCGAGGACCTGATCGCGAAGCCGCGCTGGCTGGTGCTGAACAAGAGTGACCTCATGCCGGAGGACGAGGCGCGCGCGAAGGCGATCTCGATCGCGCAGGAGCTCGGCTACACCGGGCCGGCGTTCCTGATCTCGGGCGCGACACACGCTGGCACGAGCGAGCTGTGCGAGGCCGTGATGCGGTTCCTCGAGACGGCGGAGGCGCCGGCGCAGGGGAACCTGGAATTGCCGGTGGTGAAGCCGAAGGCGGTGCCGAAACCGAAAGTCGTGCCGAAGTCTTCTGTGAAGAGCAAGGCGAAGACGAAGCGCAAGGTCGAGACGAAGCCGAAAGCCCGCGCCGCGCTGAAGAAGAAACCGACGGCCGCGAAGAAAGGCAAGGCCGCGAAGAAAGCCTCACCAGCGCGTTCGCGCGCGGCCAGGCCGAAGCCTGCCCGCCGCGCGCGCCGCCGCTAGTTAGTTGGCGCGCGCCGCCAGCCGGCGGCGCCGCATCTGCGAGAACGCGAGCAGGCCGCCGAGCGCGGCGAGCATCCACGCGTCCAGGGAACCGCCGCCACCGCCGCTGCTGCTGCTCGCGCTGGCGCCGCCGCCCGAGCTGCTGCCAACGCCGCCGCTACTGCTCGAACTGCTGCTCGAGCTACTGCCGGAGCTGGACGAACTGCTCGAGCTGGTAGAGCTGCTGGAGCTGGTGCTGCCGGAGCTGCTGGTCGAGCTCGAGGACTGCGCCGGCGGCGGACCCGGATCCATCGTGACCACCGTCTGCGCCGTCGCGGACTGACCGCTTCCGAAATTCTTGCAGCGCAGGGCGTATGTGTACTGCACCGGACCACTCAGCGAGTTCGGCGCCAGCATCACAAGCGACCCCGAAGCCGGGCGCCAGGAGACCTCCCACGTCGGATCGTCGGTGCTGGTGGGATAACACTCATCCGCAAATGTCGACGCCCAATTCATCGTGAAAGACGTACCGGCATACACCGTCGTCGATGACGGCGTGAGCGTGGCCGTCGTCGTCCCCCAGGTCGAAATGATGTGCGGAATGGTCGCCGTGCCGACGGCGCCATTGAGGTTGCAGGTGATCGTGAGCGAGAAATCGGCCGCGGCGTAGGCGGTCAGCTGAGTCGATCCGTTCTCGGACAGCTGAGAGTAATTCCATGTGTTGGATCCGACGCCATAGCTGTTGCCCCCGTAACAGATAGAGCCGGCAGGAGAGGTCCACGTCACCGTGAACGGAACCTGAGCCAGGATATTCGTCGAGGTCACCGTGAGCGTGACGGGCATCGAGGTCTGCCCGATGGCGCGAGTCCTCATCCCCTTGCCATTGACGGTCACCGTCAATCCACCGCTGTAACTCCCGGCTGCAGGCGGTGAGAACGTGACGTTGAAGACGCAGCTCGCGCCCGGAGCGAGAGTGGATGGGCAGTTGTTGGTCTGCGCGAAGTTGCCGCGCATCACGATCGAATTGATGGTCGCCGTCGTGTTGCCCTTGTTCATCATCGTGACGGTCTTCGGCGCGCTGGTGCTGCCGGCCGCGATGCCGCCGAAATCCTGCGTGCCGCCGATGAAGACGACTGCCGGAATCTGGATCAACCAGGCGCGATTGATCGGCGTGCTGGGGTTGGTCTTGTCCTGGCCATTCACCACGACCCAGCCGTCGGTGTTGATGCCGGCGACATCGTGGAGCTGCGCCGTGGTCTTGAGCGGATCGGACAGGGAGACGAGATCGTTCAGATCCTGCATCGCGCCGTGATAGATGAAGGGGTGCTCGTCGCCTTGACCCGAGATCGCGGTCGACCAGCCACCGGTGATTCCGTCGTCACTGATCGCCAGCGCCGTGGAGCAACCGGTGGTGCTCAACGTGGTGAGAACCTTGACTACCGTGCCGTCGTAGACGAAGGCTCGACCGCAAGTAGGGTGCGAGGGGTCGACTGCGAGGGTGCCTGCGACGGCGCCCGAGGCGTTGATGGCTCGTCCTTCGCCGAAACCCAACTCCGTCCACTGCAATGTGTTCTTGTCGAATCGGAAGGCGATGTGAGTGAGCCCGCTGGGGTCCGGGTTGAATCGATAGAACCAGCCCGTGATCTGTCCCGAGTCGTTGATGCCGTTTGCACTGCTGTCATCGCTCGGCGATCCGTTGGGATTCGGCGGCATCAGAGGGTTCAGCGGACCGCCCGGCGGCGCGTACCAACCGCGTATCGAGTTGATGATTGAACCTCGGCCGACCGTGAAGCCGAGGTTGTTCAACCCGAGCGCGTAGCTCCCGGAACCGGGAGGCTGTCCCGGCATGGCGCCGAGATCGGTGACGTTACCGGCACTATCCCGGACACCGGCGTGGTAGCCGGCGACGACTCCCGCGACGTCGCCATTGTCATTGATCGCACGAGCCCCGATCGACGGCGTGAGCGAGATGTAGGTACCGCTCGATCGGACGTAGATCCGGTCGTTGAACACGACGTCGCCGTTGTTGTTGATGCCAAGGGCCTGGCCGCCCGCGGGATCGAGAGGAATGAGGTTCTGCCCGTACGCGGGCGTGCCGAGGATCGCCACGAAGGCGAGGACGGAAGTTAGGTGACGGATTTTCATGGGCGGACTCTGCTCCTAACTGCGGCCGTTCGGTATCGGGGTGATCGGCCGGCGTTTCCAACCGGTGACGCGGTCACGAAAACGGACTTCAAGGACCTTCTGTCGCGAACCGGCATCCGGAAACAAAAAACCCGGCACTGGGCCGGGTTTTTCGTGCTCCGCGTCGGCTCTTCTCTCGAAGAGGGGACGCCTGAAGTCTTGACCTTGCTTACTTGAGCGCCTTGATCCGCGCCGACAGCGCGCTCTTGTGGCGGGCGGCCTTGTTGCGGTGAATGACGTTCTTGTTCACCAGCGAGTCGATGACCGGCTGGGCTTCCTTCAGCGCGGCGGTGGCGTCGGCCTTCTTGCCGGAGGCGAGGGCGTCGTTGACCTTGCGCAGGGCCGAGCGCATGCGGGAGCGCAGCGCCACGTTGCGGGTGCGGTTGGTTTCAGCTCGACGGGCGGCTTTTTCAGCCGACTTGGTGTTCGCCACGCAAAATCTCCAGGAACCGGGGCCGTTTGAAGGGCGCGTAGTGTGCTGACGCCTCCTTACCTTGTCAACGCTCGCGGGCGTACTCCGGTATAGTGCGCCGCCTGACGGGTTTTTCCCTTATTTTCCGAATGGTTGCGGTTTGAGCGGCAGGATATTCAAGAGCACATTGGTGACCGGCACGGCGACCCTGGTGTCGCGCATCACCGGCCTGCTGCGTGAAATCTTTTACGCCGCCATGTTCGGCGCGAGCGCGTTCATGGACGCGTGGCTGGTGGCCTTCAAGATCCCGAACTTCCTGCGCCGACTGTTCGCGGAAGGCTCGTTCAGCCAGGCGTTCGTTCCCGTCATCAGCGAGTACAAGCACCAGCGCCCGCACGACGAGGTGCGGCAGCTGGTCGACGAGGTCGCCGGCACGTTCGGCGTGTTGCTGTTCGTCATCACGGCGATCGGCGTGCTCGCCGCGCCGTTCATCATCTTCGCGTTCGCGCCGGCCTGGCACAACCAGCCGGACCAGTGGGCCGCCGCCACGGCGATGCTGCGCTGGACGTTCCCCTATCTATTCTTCATCTCGCTGAGCGCGCTGTTCTCCGGCGTCCTCAACAGCTACAACAAGTTCGCGTTGCCGGCGTACACGCAGGTGATCATGAACATCGTCATGATCATCGTGACGGTGTGGATCGCGCCGAAGGCGGCGAATCCGGGACTCGCGCTGGCGATGGGCGTCTTCGTCAGCGGCATGCTGCAGCTCGCGTTCCAGCTGCCGGCGGTGATCAAGCTCGGCCTGTTCCGCCGGCCGCGCTGGAAGCCGGCGGCGGAAGGCGTCCGGCGCATCGGCAGGCTGATGCTGCCCGGCATCTTCGGTTCGTCGGTGGCGCAGGTCAGCCTGCTGCTCGACACGCAGATCGCCAGCCTCATCACGGCCGGCGTCTCGTGGCTGTATTTCGCGGACCGCCTGATGGAATTCCCGCTCGGCGTGTTCAGCATCGCGCTGGCGACGGTGATCCTGCCGAGCCTGTCGCGGCATCACGCCTCGGCGTCCATGGAGCACTTCACGGCGACGCTCGACTGGGCGCTGCGCCTCGTGATCCTGCTCGTGTCGCCCGCGGCGGTCGCGATGCTGGTGTTCGCCGGCCCGCTCACCGCCACCACCTTCGGCTACGGCAAGTTCGACGCGCACGACGTGCAGATGGCCAGCTACGCGCTGATGGCGTACTCGTGGGGCCTGCTCGGTTTCAGCCTCGTGAAGGTGCTGGCGCCGGGGTTCTTCGCGCGGCAGGACACGAAGACGCCGGTGCGCGTCGGCCTGATCGCGCTCGGCGTGAACATGGCGATGAACGTCGGCGTCGCACTGCCGGCCGTGAAATTCGGCTTTCCGTACCCACACATCCTCATCGCGACCTCGACCTGCATGTCGGCGGCGGTCAACACGACGTTGCTGTGGCGCGGGCTCGCCAAGGCCGGCGTCTACAAGGCGCAGGCCGGGTGGGGCGCGTTCCTGACCCGCATCCTGTTCGCCAATGCCGTCATGGCCGCGCTGCTGATCTGGTTGGGCGGTGACCTGGCGGGCTGGCTGCAGTTGTCGCCGTTGCACCGGGCGCTGCGCCTTGGTGGCTGCATCGTGGCGGCGGCGGCGGCGTACTTCGCGGCGCTGTTCCTCGCCGGCACCCGGTTGCGGCACGTCCGCAACGCGGCGGGGGCATAATCCGCCGTGGAATTCGTCCGGGGATTGCAGGGGCTGAAGGCCAGGCACCGCGGCGCGGCGCTGACGATCGGCAGCTTCGACGGCATCCACCTCGGGCACGGCGCGCTGATCGCGAGCACTTGTGGAATCGCGAAGCAGCTCGCGAGGCCGGCGATGATGCTGACGTTCGAGCCGATGCCGCGCGAGTTCCTGGTGCCGCAGGATCCGCCGGCCCGGTTGACGGACTTCCGCGAACGCATGCGGGTGCTCGAGCGTTCGGACCTGCACGCGGTGTGCGTGTTGCGGTTCGACCAGTCGCTGCGCTCGCTGAGCGGCGAGGAATTCGTGGCGCTGCTGACGGATCGCTTCGCGGCGTCGGCGGTGGTGGTCGGGCAGGATTTCCGCTTCGGTCGCGGCGGCGCGGGCAGCATCGGGCTGCTGCGTGCAGCGGCGGACGCGGGGCGCTTTGCGCTGGAGCTCGTGCCGTCGGTGTGCATCGACGATACGCGGGTCAGTTCGAGCGGCGTGCGCGCGGCGCTGGCGGCGGGCGAGTTCGCGAAGGCGCGCGACCTGCTGGGCCGGGCGTACGAGATGCGCGGCCGCGTGGTCTACGGGAACCAGCTCGGGCGCAAGCTCGGCTTTCCCACGGCGAACATCCGCATGCGCCGGCGGAAGCTGCCGCTGAGCGGCATCTTCGCGGTGCGCGTGCGCGGCATCGATGCCGACGACGCGCACGTGGCGCACGACGCGGTGGCGAGCCTCGGCTGGCGTCCCACGGTGGACGGCACCGAGCCGCTGCTCGAGGTGCACGTGTTCGACTGGTCGGGCTCGCTGTACGGACGCGAGCTCGACGTGGAGTTCGTCGCGAAGATCCGCGACGAGGAGAAGTTCGCGGACCTGGACGCGCTGGTGCGGCGGATGCACGTGGATGCGTCCGAAGCGCGCCGGTTGCTGGCGTCGGGTCATCGGGACACATAGATAGTTAGAGGGTTCGCAGGCAGTGGCTGACTACAAGAGCACGATCAACCTTCCCGAAACCGGCTTTCCGATGAAGGCCGACCTCGCGCAGCGCGAGCCGAAGATGCTCGAGGCGTGGCAGCAGAAGGACATCTACGGCAAGTTGCGCGCGATCGCCAAGGGCCGGCCGCGCTTCGTGCTGCACGACGGCCCGCCGTACGCGAACGGTCCGCTGCACCTCGGCCATGCCGTGAACAAGGTGTTGAAGGACATCGTGGTCAAGTCGCACACGCTCGACGGCTACGACTCGCCGTACGTGCCCGGCTGGGACTGCCACGGCCTGCCTATCGAACACCAGGTCGAGAAGAAGCACGGTCGCGTCGGCGCGAAGATCAGCGCGAAGGATTTCCGCGCCGCCTGCCGCAAGTACGCGGGCGAACAGGTCGAGCTGCAGAAGAAGAGCTTCCGCCGCTTCGGCGTGCTCGGCGACTGGGATCGGCCGTATCTCACGATGGACTCGCGCTACGAGGCGCAGCAGATCCGCGCGCTCGGCCACATCATCCGCAACGGACACCTTTATAAGGGCGCGAAGCCGGTCTACTGGTGCCTCGACTGCCGCTCGTCGCTGGCCGAGGCCGAGGTCGAATACGAGGACAAGGTCTCGTCGTCGGTGGACGTCGAGTTCCGCGTCGTCGACCCGGCGGACTTCGCGCGTCGCGCGAACGTGCCGTTCGACACCGTCGCCGCGCAGCCCGTGTCGCTGGTCATCTGGACCACCACGCCCTGGACGCTGCCGGCGAACGAGGCGGTGGCGCTCGGGCCGAAGATCGAATACGTCGTCGTCGGCATCACGCGCAACGGCCAGGCCGAACTGCTCGTGCTCGCGAACGAGCTGCTGGATTCCTGCCTGAAGCGCTACGGCCTCGAGAAGGGCCACGTGCTGGCGCAATTCACCGGCGACGCGCTCGAACACCTGCAGCTCGAGCATCCGTTCCTGAAAAAACACGTGCCGGTGATCGTCGGCGATCACGTGACGCTCGAGGCCGGCACCGGCGCCGTGCACACCGCGCCCGCGCACGGCCAGGAAGACTTCGTGATCGGCCAGAAGTACAGCCTGCCGGTCGACAACCCGGTGATGGGCGACGGCCGCTTCCGCGAGGGCACGCCGTTCGTCGCCGGCCTCAAGGTCGACGAGGCGGGCAAACTACTCATCCAGGAGATCGAGCAGCGCGGCCGGCTGCTGAAGCACGAGCCGTTCAAGCACAGCTACCCGCATTGCTGGCGCCACAAGACGCCGGTGATCTTCCGCGCGACGCCGCAATGGTTCATCAGCATGGACCAGAAGCACCTGCGCGAGCACGCGCTGCGCGACATCCAGAAGACGCAGTGGATCCCAGGCTGGGGCGAGCAGCGCATCTTCAACATGATCCGCGATCGCCCGGACTGGTGCCTGTCGCGCCAGCGTACCTGGGGCGTGCCGATCACGTTGTTCGTGAACAAGCAGACGCAGGAGCTGCACCCGCGCACGCAGGAGTTGATCTCGGCGGTCGCCAACAAGGTCGAGAAGGAAGGCATCGAGGCCTGGTTCGAGCTCGACGCGGCGGAGTTGCTGGGCGCGGAAGCCGAGCAGTACGACAAGGTCGTCGACGTCATGGACGTCTGGGCGGACTCGGGCCTGTCGCACGAGTGCGTGCATCACACACACCCAGAAGAGGTGCACCCGCCGGTCGACATCTACCTCGAAGGTTCCGACCAGCACCGCGGCTGGTTCCACTCGTCGCTGCTGATGTCGGAGGCGTTGTATTCGCGCGCGCCGTACAAGAGCGTGCTGACCCACGGCTTCACGGTCGACGAGAAGGGCCGCAAGCAGTCGAAGTCGCTGGGCAACGTCGTCGAGCCCGATAAGGTGATGAACTCGCTGGGCGCCGACGTCATGCGCCTGTGGATCGCCGCGACGGATTACACGGCCGAGATGGCCGCGAACGACGAGATCCTGAAACGCGTGTCGGATTCGTATCGGCGCATCCGCAACACCGTGCGGTTCCTGCTGGGCAACCTGGCCGGCTTCGATCCGGACGCCGACGCGCTGGAGCCCGCGCAGATGGTGGCGATCGATCGCTGGGCGATCGCGCGCACGGCGGCGCTGCACGAGGAGATCGCCGACGCGTATCGCTCGTACCAGTACCACCTGATCTACCAGAAAATCCACAACTTCTGCGTGGTCGATCTCGGCGGGTTCTACCTGGACCTGCTGAAGGACCGCCTGTACACCACGCCGAAAAAGAGCAACGCGCGGCGCTCCGCGCAGACTGCGTTGTTCCACGTCGCCGAAGCGATGGTGCGCTGGCTCGCGCCGATCATCTCGTTCACGGCGGAGGAGATCTGGAGTTTCCTGCCCGGCAAGCGCGCCGAGTCGGTGTTCCTCGAGACCTGGCATCGGCTGCCGGCGACGGGCGGCGGTGAGAACGCGGTGGACTGGAATCTCTTCATCCAGCTCAAGGCCGCGGTGGCGGCCGAGCTCGAGAAGCTGCGCGTCGCCGGCACGATCGGCGGTTCGCTCGACGCGGAGGTCGAGGTGTTCGCGAAGGACGAGTTCCGCGAGAAGCTGATGGCGCTGGGCGCCGAGCTGCGCTTCCTGCTGATCACGTCGGAGGCCACGGTGAAGCGCGTGAGCAATGCCGCGGGTCCGCCGGTGGGCGCGGTCAAGGTCGCGGAGATCGCGAAGGACGGCGGCGTGTGGATCCGCGTCGCCGCGTCCACCGCGGTGAAGTGCGAACGCTGCTGGCATCACCGGCCGGACGTGGGCTCGAAGCCCGCGCATCCGACCCTGTGCGAGCGCTGCGCGGACAATGTCGATGGACCGGGCGAGAGCCGGCAGTGGGTATGAACCCGCCGGTCCTGGCCTGGCGCGAGAGCGGGCTCAAGTGGTGGTGGATCGCCGTGCTCGCGATCGTCGCCGACCAGCTGACGAAGCTGTGGATCGTCGACAGCATCCCGAACGGCGGTTCCGTCTACGTGATGTCCGTGCTGAACATCATCCACACGTACAACCCCGGCGCCGCGTGGAGCATGTTCGCGAACGCCGGTGGCGCACAGCGCTGGGTGTTCTCGGCGCTGGCCGTGGTCGTGTCGGTCGTGCTGATCTGGTGGCTGCGGCGCCTGGCGCTGGCGTCGCAGAAGATCCTGATCGCCGGGCTGACGCTGATCCTCGGCGGCGCCATCGGCAACGTCATCGATCGCTTCCGTCTCGGGCACGTCGTCGATTTCATCCAGGTGCACTGGAACGATTCGTACTTCCCGGCGTTCAACGTCGCGGACGCGGCGATCAGCGTGGGTGCGGCGCTCGTGATCCTCGATGCGCTGCGCGAGGGCCAGCGCGAACGGCGCGCGAAGGCGGCCGGCGGCACGGGGACCGGTAGCTAGGCCAGGCCGCATGCGCATCTACCTCGCCAACCCCCGCGGATTCTGTGCCGGCGTCGATCGCGCCATCGACATCGTCGAGCGCGCCATCGCGCTGTTCGGCGCGCCCATCTACGTGCGGCACGAGGTCGTGCACAACGTGCACGTCGTCGAACGGCTGCGCCAGCTCGGCGCGGTGTTCGTCGACGAGCTGCACCAGGTGCCGGACGGCGCCACGGTGATCTTCTCCGCGCACGGCGTACCTGCCGCGGTCGAAGACGAGGCCGCGCGCCGCGGGCTCAGCGTGTTCGACGCCACGTGTCCGCTGGTGACCAAGGTGCACATGGAAGTCGGGCGCTACGCGCGCGACGGCCGCGACGTCGTGTTGATCGGCCATGCCGGGCATCCCGAGGTCGAAGGCACGATGGGCCGGTTCGATACGTCGAACGGTGGCCGCATGCACCTGATCGAGAACGTCGAGCAGGCGAAGCAGCTCGAGGTGCGCGACCCGGCGCGGCTCGCCTTCGTCACGCAGACCACGCTGTCGGTCGACGACACCGCGGCGATCGTCAACGCCCTGCGCGAACGGTTCCCGACGCTCGCCAGCCCGCGGCGCGAGGACATCTGCTACGCGACGCAGAACCGCCAGGACGCCGTGAAGGAGCTGATCGCGACCTGCGACGTGCTGATCGTCGTCGGCTCGATCACCAGCTCGAATTCGAACCGGCTGCGCGAGCTCGCCGAACGCGCCGGCCGGCCGGGTTACCTGATCGACGATGCGTCGTTCCTGAAGCGCGAGTGGTTCGAGGGCAAGAATGCCGTCGGCGTGACCGCCGGCGCGTCGGCGCCCGAGGAGCTGGTGCAACAGGTCGTGGCGCGGCTGAAGGAATGGGGTGGCGTCTCTGCGGAGGAACTGCGCGGCGTGGAAGAGCACGTGGTGTTCTCGCTGCCGCGGGCGCTGCGGACGCCGGCCGCCGGGCGTAGTTAGTCGGCGGCGACGCGCGGCGCGCGACTCGCGACGCCATCGCGTCCTACTTCCAGCAGTCCTGGCTGCGATCCGCGCCGGCCGAATCCACCGCGCGCATCTGACCCACGTGATCAATCGAGAACACCGCGCAGCGGTCGTCCGCGTCCTGGCCGGCGCGCGCGATCGGCCGGGCGGTCGCGGTGTACGCGAGTTCGTCGGCCGAGGTGTCGAGCACGATCGAATACAGTCCCTGCTTCGACGTGGCGGCGAGTCCCAACCCGTCCGGCGCCGACAGCTGCGCGCCGCTGGCGTAACGCGCGTGCCGGCCGAAATAGCGGTCCTGCGCAGCCTGCAAGGCGACCAGTGAATCGCGCGCGTCCGCGCGCCGCACGCGCAGCAGGTGCGTGCGCCAGGTCGGGATCGCGATGGCGGCGAGCACGCCGATGACCACGAGCGCGGTCAGCACTTCGACCAGCGTGAAAGCGCGAGTTCTACGCATCGTCATTCCACCGGCACGCGTTGCCACGACAGCCGCACCAGCTCGCCGGCGACGCGGCAATGACGGCCCGGCAGATCGGGCTCGCAGGGCAGGGGCGTCGCGTCCGCCGATGGCCACACGAGCATCACGTCCGCCTTCTGCCGGTCGACGGCATGGCGGGTGGACGTGCCGGTGCTGTCGACGTCGAAATGCGCGCCGGCGAGCGGCACACCCGCGGCCTGCGGCAGCGCCAGTTCCCAGCCGGCGAAACGCACGCGCACCTGGTAGCGATCGGGCGTGCCCGGCACGGGCTCGTCGATGAACGTGGGCGCGAACGCGGGAGAGGAGCTGGTCACGATACGGCTGATGGCGACTTCGATGCCGGCGCTCGCGGCGGACGCGGCATTCTCGCGAAACTGTTCGTTCTGTGCCAGCTGCTGCTCGACATGCGCCGTGCTCGCGCCGGCCAGCCCTAACAGCGTGACCAGCGACAACAGGATCAATCCGACGACGAGCGTGGCGCCGCGTTGCGTGGGCTTCACGGGCCGAGGTTCCGCAACGCGACCGTGCGCTCGACGAGCAGTCGCCGCTGCCGCGCTTCGATCTGCGTCGGCGTGAACACCGCATCCGCATACGTCAGCGTGCGCGCGTCGACGTATCCGCCCTCGGTCGCATCGCTGCGGATGCGCAGCCACAGCCGCACCGCCGTCACCTGGCCGCCGCGCACGAGCGGCGAATCCGGCGCGACCCAGCTGACCCGGCCGCCATCGCGGACCGCGAGCTCCACCTGCAGATCCTCGACGCCGGGCAACACCTCTTCGTCGCGGAAC